>NZ_JBITSN010000006.1:64566-466338 GCF_044540975.1 Streptomyces sp. NPDC085927 | reverse complement strand
CCTCACCTCATTAGGGGGGGGGCGGGGGGGCGCCGCCCCCCCCGGGGGGGGGCCGCGGGGGGGGGGGGGGGGGGGGGGGGGGGGGGGGGCGGCGGCCCCCCCCCCCCCCCCCCACTCCTGTGTTTCGACCGTTACCGACAAGGGGTTGACGTCACAGTGGACCCCCCTTCCGAATCTGAAAAGCAGTAGGTCATAATTGCTTGTGAATGTGAACGCGTTCACAAGCGCGTCCTGTTTTCACCCGGATGTGGGGGACGAACGGGGTCAAGCGGTCGTTGTGACACGGCGATGCAAGGCGATGTAAGGAGTGTGACGTGGACCTGGCTCTGGCGCCGGAGACGCTGGCGCGATGGCAGTTCGGCATTACCACCGTCTACCACTTCCTCTTCGTTCCTCTGACGATCTCGCTGGCCGCTCTCACGGCCGGGCTGGAGACCGCCTGGGTGCGTACCGGGAAGGAGAAGTACCTCAGGGCGACGAAGTTCTGGGGGAAGCTCTTCCTGATCAACATCGCGATGGGTGTGGTCACCGGCATCGTGCAGGAGTTCCAGTTCGGCATGAACTGGTCCGACTACTCGCGGTTCGTCGGTGACGTCTTCGGTGCCCCGCTCGCCTTCGAGGCTCTGGTCGCCTTCTTCTTCGAGTCCACCTTCATCGGCCTGTGGATCTTCGGCTGGGACAAGCTGCCCAAGAAGATCCACCTGGCCTGTATCTGGATGGTCTCCCTCGGCACGCTGCTGTCGGCGTACTTCATCCTGGCGGCCAACTCCTGGATGCAGCACCCGGTCGGCTACCGGATCAACGAGGAGAAGGGCCGGGCGGAACTCACCGACTTCTGGCTGGTGCTCACCCAGAACACCACGCTCAACCAGGTCTTCCACAGTTTCTCGGCGTCCGCGCTGACCGGCGGCGCCTTCATGGTCGGCATCGCCGCCTTCCACCTGATGCGCAAGAAGCACATCTCGGTGATGCGGACGTCGCTCCGGCTCGGCCTGGTCACCATGGCGGTCGGAGGCATGTTCACCGCGATCAGCGGAGACACCCTCGGCAAGGTCATGTACGAACAGCAGCCCATGAAGATGGCCGCCGCCGAAGCCCTGTGGGACGGCGAGAGCCCGGCGCCGTTCTCCGTGTTCGCGTACGGCGACGTCGACAAGGGGCACAACGAGGTCGCCCTGGAGATTCCCGGGCTCCTGTCCTTCCTCGCCCACGGCGACTTCGAGTCGCACGTGCCCGGTATCAACGACACCAATGAGGCCCTGCAGGAACAGTTCGGCCCCGGTGACTACAAGCCCATCGTGCCGGTCGCCTACTGGGGCTTCCGCTGGATGATCGGCTTCGGGATGGCGTCCTTCTCACTCGCCCTGCTGGGGCTCTGGCTGACGAGGAAGAGGTTCCTGCTGCCGGCCGCCCTGCGCACCGGGGAGGACGAGGTGCCGCATCTGGTGTTGTTGAAGAAGCCGCTGGGCGCGAGGCTCAGCAGGCTGTACTGGCTCCTGGCGCTCTGGACCATGGCGTTCCCTCTGATCGCCAACGCCTGGGGATGGATCTTCACCGAGATGGGCCGGCAGCCCTGGGTCGTCTACGGCGTGATGCAGACCCGGCACGCGGTCTCCCCGGGAGTGTCCCAGGCCGAGGTCATCATCTCGATGACCGTCTTCACCCTGCTGTACGCCGTTCTGGCCGTGGTGGAGGTCAAGCTGCTCGCCAAGTACGTCAAGGCGGGTCCGCCCGAGCTCACCGAGGCCGATCTCAACCCGCCCACGAAGCTCGGTGGCGATCTCCGTGACGCCGACAAGCCGATGGCCTTCTCGTACTAGGCCCGAGGGAGCCGCAGAGTCATGGAACTGCACAACGTCTGGTTCGTTCTGATCGCCTTCCTGTGGATCGGCTACTTCTTCCTGGAGGGTTTCGACTTCGGGATCGGGATCCTCACCCGGCTGCTCGCCCGCGACCGCGCCGAGAAGCGGGTGCTGATCAACACCATCGGTCCCGTCTGGGACGGCAACGAGGTCTGGCTGCTGACAGCCGGCGGCGCGACCTTCGCCGCCTTCCCCGAGTGGTACGCCACGCTCTTCTCCGGCTTCTACCTGCCCCTGCTGGTGATCCTGGTCTGCCTGATCATCCGCGGCGTCGCCTTCGAGTACCGGGCCAAGCGGCCGGAGGAGCGCTGGCAACGCAACTGGGAGACGGCGATCTTCTGGACCTCGCTCATCCCCGCGTTCCTCTGGGGCGTGGCGTTCGGCAACATCGTGCGCGGAGTGAAGCTCGACGCCGAGTTCGAGTACGTGGGCAACGTCTGGGACCTGCTCAACCCGTACGCGTTGCTGGGCGGTCTGGTCACGCTGACGCTCTTCACCTTCCACGGTGCCGTGTTCGCCGCACTCAAGACCGTCGGCGACATCCGGGGCCGGGCCCGTCAGACGGCCCTGCGGGTAGGACTGACCACCGCCGTCCTCGCTCTGGTCTTCCTGGGATGGACGCAGATCGAGCGCGGTGACGGCGCGAGCCTGGTCGCGATGGTCGTCGCGGTCGCCGCCCTGGTCGCCGCCCTGGCGGCGAACCAGGCGGGGCGCGAAGGCTGGTCGTTCACTCTGTCCGGCGTCACCATCGTGGCCGCCGTGACGATGCTCTTCCTGACGCTCTTTCCGAACGTCATGCCGTCCACTCTCGATGCGGACTGGAGTCTCACCGTCACCAACGCCTCTTCCAGCGACTACACATTGAAGATCATGACCTGGCTCACGGTCATCGCCGCGCCGCTCGTCATGGTCTACCAGGGCTGGACGTACTGGGTCTTCCGCAAGCGGATCGGCACCCAGCACATAGCCGATCCCGTGCACTGAGGTGTGTTTCACGTGAAACCAATCGACCCGCGACTGCTCCGTTACGCCCGCGCCACACGGCTCTTCCTGGTGGCGGTGGTCGCCCTGGGCGTCATCGGCGCGGTGCTGGTGATCGCTCAGGCCATGCTCATCGCCGAGGTGGTGGTGGGTGCCTTCCAGCACGGCATGACCGTGGCCGACCTCGGCACTCCCCTGGTGCTTCTGGCCTGTGTCGCGGTCGGCCGTGCCCTGGTCGGCTGGCTCACCGAGCTGGCCGCGCACCGGGCGAGCGCGGCAGTCAAGTCGGAGCTGCGGGGCCGGCTGCTGGAGCGGGCGACGGCACTCGGCCCGGGGTGGCTGACCGGGCAGCGGACCGGCTCTCTGGTCGCCCTGGCGACCCGTGGGGTCGATGCCCTCGACGGATACTTCTCCCGTTATCTGCCCCAGCTGGGGCTCTCGGTGGTCGTTCCGGTGGCGGTGCTGGCACGGATCGTCACCGAGGACTGGGTCTCGGCCGCGATCATCGTCGTCACCCTGCCGCTCATCCCGGCCTTCATGATGCTGATCGGCTGGGTCACCCAGTCCCGGATGGACCGGCAGTGGGAGCTGCTGTCCCGGCTGTCCGGCCACTTCCTGGACGTCGTGGCCGGGCTGCCGACGCTGAAGGTGTTCGGACGGGCCAAGGCGCAGGCGGAGTCGATCCGGCGAATCACCGCCGAGTACCGCAGAGCGACCATGCGGACCCTGCGGATCGCCTTCATCTCCTCCTTCGCGCTGGAACTCCTCGCCACTCTCTCGGTGGCACTGGTCGCCGTGACGATCGGCATGCGGCTCGTGTACGGCGACATGGACCTGTACATCGGCCTGCTCATCCTGATTCTCGCCCCCGAGGCGTATCTGCCCCTGCGGCAGGTCGGCACGCAGTACCACGCGGCGGCGGAAGGGCTGGCCGCCGCAGAAGAGATCTTCGAGGTCCTGGAGACACCCGTGCCGGCGCCGGGGACCGAGGCGGTGCCGTCGGGTGCCCTGTCCTTCGAGGGGGTGACCGTCCGCTACCCCGGACGGTCGGCGGACGCCGTGTCGGCCGTGTCCTTCTCCGTCGAACCCGGTGAGACGGTCGCGCTCGTCGGGCCGAGCGGGGCGGGCAAGTCGACACTGCTGAACGTGCTGCTGGGCTTCGTGCGGCCGGCCGAGGGGCGGGTACGGATCGGGGGAGCGGATCTCGCCGGTATCGATCCGGTCCAGTGGCACAGCCAGGTGGCCTGGGTATCGCAGCGGCCGCACTTGTACGCCGGGACGGTCGCCGAGAACGTGCGCCTGGCCCGGCCCGACGCGGACGACGACGCCGTCCGCCGGGCTCTTCGGGACGCGGGCGCCCTGGAGTTCGTGGACGCGCTGCCCGAGGGCACCGGCACGGTACTGGGCGAGGGCGGGACGGGACTGTCCGCGGGTCAGCGGCAACGGCTCGCGCTGGCCCGTGCGTTCCTCGCGGACCGGCCCGTGCTGCTGCTCGACGAGCCGACGGCCGCACTGGACGGTGCCACCGAGGCCGAGGTCGTGGCGGCGGTACGGCGCCTGACGGCCGGCCGGACGGTGCTGCTGGTGGTGCACCGGCCGGCGCTGCTCGCGGTGGCGGACCGCGTGGTGCGACTGACGGAGCCCGCGCCCGGTGACCGGCCGCTGCCCGAGCACGGTGACACCGTCCTCGCTGCCGGCCGGGAACGGGCGGACGTCCAGCCCGCACTCGACTGGGAACGGGTGGAGGAGGCCGGGCCCGCCGACTTCGCGGGCCCGGTGCCGGCCGAGTCGGTCGCGGAGGCCGGAGCGGGGGGCGTGCTGGCCCGCGTCCGTGCCATGTCCGGTGCCCGCCGAGGGCGGCTCACGCTCGCACTGCTGCTCGGCAGCCTCGCGCTGGGCAGCGCCGTGGGCCTCATGGCGACATCCGGGTATCTCATCTCCCGGGCCTCGCAGCAACCGCCCGTGATGTACCTGATGGTCGCCGTCACGGCGACCCGGGCCTTCGGTATCGGACGGGCCGTGTTCCGGTACGCCGAGCGGCTCGTGTCGCACGAAGCGGTCCTGCGGATGCTGGCCGACACCAGGGTCGCGGTGTACCGGCGGCTGGAGCGGCTGGCGCCCGCCGGACTGCGCGGGGTCCGCCGGGGCGATCTGCTCTCCCGGCTGGTCGCCGACGTGGACGAGCTTCAGGACTACTGGCTGCGCTGGCTGCTGCCGGCGGGTGCGGCGGTCGTCGTCTCGGCACTGTCGGTCGGCTTCACGGCCTGGCTGCTTCCCGAGGCCGGTGCCGTCCTCGCGGTCGGGCTGCTCGCGGCAGGTGTGGGTCTGCCCCTGCTCACGGGCGCCGTGGCCCGGCGCGCGGAGCGCAGGCTGGCGCCCGCCCGCGGAGTCCTCGCGACCCGTGCCACCGACCTGCTCACCGGGACCGGGGAACTGACGGTCGCCGGGGCTCTGCCCGCACGGACCGCCGAGGCCCGGCGGGCCGACGGCGTGCTCACCCGGATCGCCTCGCGCGCCGCCACCGCCACCGCCCTCGGCGACGGGCTCACCGCGCTCGTCTCGGGCCTGACCGTCACGGCCGCGGCCCTCGTCGGCGTCCAGGCCGTGGCCGCCGGCCGGCTGGACGGAGTGACGCTGGCCGTCGTCGTCCTCACCCCGCTCGCGGCCTTCGAGGCCGTACTCGGGCTGCCGCTCGCCGTGCAGCACCGGCAGAGGGTACGCAAGAGCGCCGAGCGCGTGTACGAGGTCCTGGACGCCCCGGCGCCCGTACAGGAGCCGGAGCAGCCCCGGCAGGCACCCGCGTCGCCGTTCCCGCTCGTGGTCAAGGGACTCGAGGCCCGGCACGCCGGGCAGGAGCGGGACGCGCTCGCCGGGCTGGACCTGACGCTGGAGCAGGGCCGCAGGACCGCGGTGGTCGGCCCGTCCGGCTCCGGCAAGACGACGCTCGCACAGGTGCTGCTGCGGTTCCTGGACCCGGGCGCCGGTTCGTACACGCTGGCCGGTGTGGACGCGTACGCCCTGGACGGCGACGACGTACGAGGGCTGGTCGGGCTGTGCGCGCAGGACGCCCACCTCTTCGACAGCTCCGTACGCGAGAACCTGCTGCTCGCGAAGCGCGGAGCCACCGAGGAAGAACTGCGCGACGCGCTCGCCCGGGCCCGGCTGCTGGAGTGGGCCGACAGTCTTCCCGAGGGCCTGGACACGCTCGTCGGCGAGCACGGGGCGCGGCTCTCCGGCGGTCAGCGGCAACGCCTGGCACTGGCCAGGGCGCTGCTCGCGGACTTCCCCGTACTGGTGCTGGACGAGCCCGCGGAGCACCTCGACCTGCCGACCGCCGACGCGCTCACCGCCGACCTGCTGGCCGCCACCGAGGGCCGTACGACGCTGCTGATCACCCATCGGCTGGCCGGGCTCGAGGCGGTGGACGAGGTGATCGTGCTGGACGAGGGACGCGTGGTGCAGCGCGGTGCGTACGGAGAACTGGCCGCCGCGGCCGGACCGTTGCGGCGGATGGCGCGACGTGAGGCGGAGTCGGACCGGCTGGTGGAGCTGGTGGAGGCGGGCTGACCGGGCACGACGGGTGCGCGTGACGAGGCGGGCGCGTCCGGGAGGGGCCTGCGTGACGCGAGAATGCTTGACGGGGTGCCAATCCCGATCGGAAGGGCCCCTGTTCGGCGGTATGGCTGGTCCATCCGGGTCGTACGGTCCCCCAGGCGTACGACATGAACAGGACCGTGGCCGGGGCAGGAACCAGGATCGCTGTCATGCGCCTCGCCCGTCGTCATCCGCTGCTCGTCGCCGTCCCGTTGTGCGCGCTCGCCGTGCTCGCCGCCCGGCCCGCCGACGGCGAGGGCGACGGCCCGTACGCTCCGGGCCACGGTCCGGAAGCCGGGGCCAGCGCCCAGGTGGTGCGGCTCTACGAGGAGGCGGCCACGGCGACACTGAAGTACGAGGAGGGCCGGCGCCAGGCCGACCGGCAGCGGACCGAGGTGCGACGGCTGGAGAAACTGCTCGACCGGGAGCGCCAGGAGTCCGAGGCCCTGCGCGATGACCTCGGCCGCATCGCACGGTCCCAGTACCGCAGCGGCGGCGGACTGCCGCTGACCGCGCACATGATTCTCGCGGACGACCCGGAGAAGGTGATGCGTGGTCAGCATGCCTTGTGGAAGGCGAACCTGACCCTCGACAACGCGATCGAGAAGAACGCCCGTGCCGAGGCCCGGCTCGCCCGGAACGAGGCGAAGGCGGAAAAGGCGTGGAAGGCGCTGGAGAAGCGGAACAAGGAACTCGCCGCCCTCAAGAGCGGCATCGAGCAGAAGCTCGAGACGGCGCGGTGGCAGCTACAGGGCCAGGCGGACGCCTCGGTGGCGGCCGGTTCCTGCCGCGGGGCGGTGCGGCTCGATCAGCCGGAGACCGCGTTCACCGAGTCCTGGGTGGTGCCGGTGGAGACCTACGCGCTGTCCGCTTCCTACGGGAGCGGCGGTGCACGCTGGGCAAGCCGGCACACCGGCCAGGACTTCGCGGTGCCGATCGGCACGCCGGTGCGGTCCGTGGGTGTGGGCAAGGTGGTGAAGGTGTCCTGCGGAGGGGCCTTCGGCATCGAGATCGTGGTCGAGCACGCGGGCGGCTACTACACGCAGTACGCCCACCTGGCCGCCGTCACCGTGGACCAGGGCGAACGTGTCTCGCCCGGCCAGTGGATCGGCCAGTCCGGGACCAGCGGAAACTCCACCGGGCCGCACCTGCACTTCGAGGTGCGGGTCACGCCCGAGATGGGCTCGGCAGTGGACCCGATGTCGTGGCTGGCGCAACGGGGGCTGACACTCTGAGCGCGCACCGGGCCCGGTCGGCTCCGCCGTTCACGCCGGATCCACCCGAGGCGGTCGTCTCCCCCGAGGTGGTCGCCCCCCGGGGCGGTCGGCCCACCGGGTGATCGGATCCGGTCACAGCCGTCCGCTCAGCAGCCGTTCGATCACCACGGCCACACCGTCCTCGTTGTTGGCGACCGTGCGCCCCGAAGCGGCGGTGAGGACATCCGGGTGGGCGTTGCCCATCGCGTAGGAACGGCCCGCCCAGGTCAGCATTTCGATGTCGTTGGGCATGTCCCCGAACGCCACGACCTCCTCGTGCGAGATCCCGCGCTCTGCGCAGCACAGGGCGAGGGTGCTGGCCTTCGACACGTCGGGACCGCTGATCTCCAGCAGGGCGCTGGGGCTGGAACGGGTGACGTTGGCGCGGGTGCCGATGGCCAGCCGGGCCAGGGTGAGGAAGGCGTCGGGGTCGAGCTCCGGGTGGTGGGCGAGGATCTTGAGCACCGGCTCGTCGGAGGCGGGGCCGCCCGGCGCCAGCAGTTCCTCGGCCGGGGCGCGGACGTCCGGTATCTCCATGTGCAGCTTCGGATACGCCGGCTCCTGGTTGAAGCCGTAGGTCTGCTCGACGGCGTACACCGTGCCGGGCGCCGCCTCACGCAGCAGTCGCACCGCGTCCAGCGCGTTCTGCCGGGCCAGCTCGCGCACCTTCACGAAACGGTGGGCACCGGCACCGCCGTGCAGGTCGACGACGGCGGCGCCGTTCCCGCAGATGGCGAGCCCATGGCCGTGGACGTGGTCGCTGACGACGTCCATCCAGCGGGCCGGGCGGCCGGTGACGAAGAAGACCTCGATGCCCGCCTCCTCGGCGGCGGCCAGCGCGGCGACCGTGCGGGGGGACACCGACTTGTCGTCGCGCAGCAGGGTGCCGTCGAGGTCGGTGGCGATGAGCCGCGGCGGGGTGACAGGGCTGTCCCCCCGCTCGAGCGAGGTCGAGAACTGGGGGGAGCCCGGGGTCTCGGGCTGTGCGGTCGCTGAGGTCACCCCGCCATTGTCCCGTATGAGCCCGCACGACCGTGCGGCACTCCGCACATGTGAGGGGTTACCGCTCTCGGTGAGCTGCCGAAACGGTTGAGGCGGCCCAGGCTGCGGCAGTGGCGGGGCGGTGAGGATCGGCTACGGGCATCGATCCGGCTCGCCGCCCGCCCGCCCGCTCAGCCCAGCTGGGCCGGCGCCTCCATGGCGATCCGCTCGAAGATCTTCTGGTCCGCCGCGAAGTCCGAGTCGGGGATGGGCCAGTGGACCACGATCTCGGTGAAGCCCAGCTCCACATGGCGGCCCGCGAAGTCGACGAACGCGTCCAGGGACTCCAGCGGGCGCCCCCGGTCCGGGGTGAAGCCCGTGAGCAGGATCTTGTCCAGCTCGGCCGTGCTCCGCCCGATCTCGGCACAGGCATCGGCCAGCTTCTCCATCTGGCCGCGAAGGGCGTGCACCGACTGTCCGGGTGTGCCGTTCTCGTACAGCCTGGGGTCACCCGTGGTCACCCACGCCTGCCCGTGCCGGGCGGCGAGCCGCAGCCCGCGCGGCCCGGTGGCGGCCACGGCGAACGGCAGCCGGGGCCGCTGCACACATCCCGGGATGCCGCGGGCCTCGTGCGCCGCGTAGAAGTCGCCCTCGTACGACACGGAGTCCTCGGTGAGCAGCCGGTCGAGCAGCGGTACGAACTCGGCGAAGCGGTCCGCCCGCTGGCGCGGGGTCCACGGCTCCTGGCCGAGCGCGGTGGCGTCGAAACCGGAGCCGCCCGCGCCGATGCCGAGGGTGACGCGTCCGCCCGAGATGTCGTCGAGAGAGATCAGTTCCTTGGCCAGGGTCACCGGGTGCCGGAAGTTCGGCGAGGTGACGAGCGTGCCGAGCCGGAGTCGTTCGGTGGCCGTCGCGGCGGCGGTGAGCGTGGGTACCGCGCCGAACCAGGGGCCGTCCCGGAAGGTCCGCCAGGACAGGTGGTCGTAGATGTAGGCGGCGTGGAAGCCCAGCTCCTCGGCGCGTCGCCACTTGTCGTGGCCACCCTCGCGCCAGCGGTCGATCGGCAGGATCACAGTGCTCAGTCGCATGGGGACGACCCTACGAGAGACCGAGCAGGTGCTGCATCGACTGCGCGGCGCGGACGGCGGCGTCACCGCAGCAGTTGTTGAACAGGACGTGGACCTCCCGCGCCTGCTCGGCCATCTCGCGGACGCGCGGTGTCCACTCGGAGAGTTCTTCGGGCGTGTACGAGTGGCGGAACCTCTCTTCCTTGGTGCCGGTCCCCCACGCGCTGTTGCGACCGTGGAAGCGCACCAGGGCGAGTTCCGGGGTGGTGACCCGTACGACAGGTGGTACGGAAGCGGGAAGCGTCTGCACCATGTCCACGGCCACGGCAGCCGTGTCCAGCTCCGTCAGCAGGGCGGTCGTCGCATCGACGTGCTCCTCGTGCCACCAGCCGGGGTGCCGGAACTCCACGGCCATCGGCCATCCCGCGGCACGCTCACGGCACCGGCGCAGGAACTCCACCGCGGGCCTCCCCGGTGCGAGCCGGTGCGGGAACTGGAAAACCAGCGTCCCCAGACGGCCGGATGCGCGCAGTGGTTCGAGGGCCGCGCTGTACCGGGCCCACACATCGTCGAGCAGTCCGGGGTCGGTGCCTGCCCGCCCCCGCTGCCGTGCGAGGGCCGGGCGCAGTTCGGCGGGCAGCGCTTCCGGCCGTGTCGGATGCCCGGTGAACAGGGAGAACGCCTTCACGTCGAACCGGAATCCCTCAGGGGTGCGGTCGGCCCACAGAAGGCTGTTACGGGTGCTGGGCAGCCCGTAATAGGTGGAGTCCACCTCTGCCACCGGGAACTGTGTGGCGTAGTGCCGCAGTCTGCCCTCCGCGTCGCGCCGGCCTGTCGGATACCAGCCGCTGGACACCAGCGCCTTGTCCGTCCACGAGCAGGTTCCGACCCGGATCTTTCCCATCCCGCCAGTCTTCCCCGGGCGCGGTGACGGATTCGTCCGGCACGTGAGGTCATCCGCCCGGCGGTCCGCAACAGGCTCTGGTGGTTCCGCCGGAGCCGCCGGTCAGGGTCGGAAGGGCGCCGGACTGCGGACCGTCCCGGAAGGGGCGCCACGACGGGTGACCACGGGTGTATCCCGTGTGGAAGCCGAGCTCCTCGGTGCGCTTCCAGGCCGAACGGCTGCCCTCGTTCCGGCGGCGGTACGGGAGGATCACGGCGCTCAGGCGCAGCCTCATGCCGGGGAGCCCGGGTTCTGACGGTGCCCGACGGTGCCCAGGTGTTTCACGTGAAACAGTCGCCACATATCCAACGATCACCGCACACGCGCACTCAGCCAAGGCGTGAAGACGATCATGGGGATGAATTCCTTGTGCGTCCGGTCGCCGGGCAGCGGCACGATCAGGAAGCGGCCCGGGGGGAAGCGCCGGGTTCGCACATGGGCGAGGCCGTCGAAGACGGAGCGGAGGAAGGCGGGCACTTCGTCGCGGGGGATGTCGGGGCACTCCACGCCCTCCACGTCGATCAGGGCGTCGTCCTCGGGATAGAGCCGCACGCTGACCCGGGGCAGGCCGCCGAACTCGACGTAGGCCTCATGAGGGAGGGAGCCGTCCGGGTCGGTGGTCACGCCCACGCCCGCCGCGGTGCGGCGTGACGTCTGGTCGGCGCCGATGTCATGGGTGACCTCGACCTCGCGCCCGTATGCGTCCGCGAGCGTCCGGAGGGCGGTGACGGCGGCCTCGGTGGTGGGCAGATGGTCCATACCGCTGATCATGCGGTGCCGTCGGCTGCCGGGAAACCGCTGCGTCAGTGGCTCTCGGGGAACCGCAGATATCCGGGGGGCACGGTGCCGGTCAGCCACACGCCGTTCGCGCTCACCCGGAAGACATGGCCGTCGCGGTGCATGGCGGCCGAGTTTACGGAGAGCACCACGGGACGGCCCCTGCGGGCACCCACGCGGGTCGCCGTCGCGCGGTCGGCGGAGAGGTGCACGTCGTGCCGGTCCATGGGCAGCAGCCCCTCGGCGCGGATGGCGGCCAGGTGACGGGCGACGGTGCCGTGGAAGAGATACGGCGGCGGGGTGGCCGGCGGCAGTCCGAGGTCGATCTCGATGCTGTGCCCCTGGCTGGCGCGGATCCGGGTGTCCTCGATCGCGAAGCGCTGCTTGTCGTTGGCGGCGACGACGTGGTCCAGTTCCGCCCGGGTGAACCGGAAGCCGTGTGCGGCCGCCGCGGAGATCAGTGTGTCGATCTCGACCCAGCCGGCCTCGTCGAGGGTGAGCCCGATGGCCTCGGGCTGATGGCGCAGATGTCTGGCCATGTACTTCGACACCTTCACGGTGCGTCTTTCGTCCATCCGCTCAGCCTGCCGTGAGAGACGCGAATCACGCGATTGATTTTGCCCAGGATGTTTGATCCACAGCAAAGTCTGTTTATCCACAGCGGAGTCGGCCTGCCCTGTGGACAACCGTACCGGCGGCTCCCGAACGGCCCCGTCCCACCGGCCACCAGCCGCCGGCCGCCGACCGACGCGGGCCCGGGCTTCGGGCCGGCCCTCGCCACGGCCTCACCCAGGGGCCCCGCACCGGAGGTCTCACACCGGTGGCTTCACCCGGGCGATCCTGCGCAGCGCCCTCGGCATCCACCGCGCCAACACGTACGCGCCGCGTGCCTCCGGGCTCACCGGTACCACCGCCTCGTCCCGCACCACCGCGCGCAGAATCGCGGCGGCGACCTTCTCCGGAGGACAGTCGCGCAGCCCGTAGAGGCGGGCCGCCCGCTGCCTGTGGCGCTGTTCCTCCCCGGCCTCCGCACCCGCGAAGCGCGCGCCGGAGGTGATGCCGGTGTTGACGATGCCGGGGCAGACCGCCGTCACGCCGACCCCCTGCCCGGAGAGTTCCGCGCGCAGGCACTCGCTGAGCATCAGCACCGCCGCCTTGGAAGTGCTGTAGGCGGGCAGTGCCCGGGACGGCCGGTACGCCGCGGCGGACGCCACGTTCACGATGTGACCGCCCTGCCCGCGCCCGGCCATCCGCGCTCCGAAGAGCCGGCAACCGTGGATCACGCCCCACAGATTGACGTCGAGAACCCGTTTCCAGTCCTCCGGGGTGGTCTCGAAGAAGGAGCCGCCCAGGCCGACACCCGCGTTGTTCACCAGGACGTCCACCACGCCGTGTTCCGCGGTGGTCTCCTCGGCGAGTTTTTCCATGGCCTGCGCGTCGGAGACGTCGGCGGTCCTGGCCCAGGCCGCCGACGCTCCGGCCGAACGGGCCTCCTCGGCGGTGCGGACCGCCGCCTCCGTGTCCCGGTCGACGGCCACTACGCGCGCGCCCGCCTCGGCGAAAGCGAGCGCCGTCGCCCGTCCGATGCCGTTGCCCGCCCCGGTGACCAGGACGAGTTGCCCGCCGAACCGGTCCGCGTACCGGCCCGGGGCGGTGACCTCCGTCCGGCCGGCCTCCACGGAGGTCACGAACTCGGTGATCCAGGTCGTGAGCTGGTCCGGGCGGGTCCGCGGGACCCAGTGCTTCGCCGGGAGCGTCCGACGGGTCAGCCGCGGTGCCCACAGCTCGAGATCGTCGTAGAGCCGCTCCGACAGGAACGCGTCCCCCAGCGGCGTGACGAGCTGTACGGGCGCGTGCGCGTAGGCGTCCGTGCGGGGGCGGCGCAGCCGGGACCGGACGTTGTCCCGGTAGAGCCATGCCCCGTGCGCCGCGTCCGACGGCAGGGACGAGGTCGGATAGTCCCCGTCATCTGTGCGGGGGACGTTCTCGAACCGCTTCAGGATGTCCGGCCAGCGCTTGCCGAGAGGGCCGCGCCAGGCCAGTTCGGGCAGCACCGGTGTGTGCAGCAGGTACACGTACCAGGACTTGGCGCCCTGGCCGAGCAACTGGCCGACCCGGCGCGGGGTGGGCCGCCGCAGCCGGCGGTCGATCCAGTGACCGAAGTGGTCGAGCGACGGGCCGGACATCGAGGTGAACGAGGCGATCCGCCCCTCGCCGCGCCCGACGGTGACGAACTCCCAGGCCTGCACCGAACCCCAGTCGTGCCCCACCAGATGTACCGGTTCGTCCGGGCTGACCGCGTCCGCGACGGCCAGGAAGTCGTCGGTCAGCTTCTCGAGGGTGAAACCGCCCCGCAGCGGACGCGGCGCGGTGGACCGCCCGTGGCCGCGGACGTCGTACGCCACGACGTGGAAACGCTCCGCGAGGCGCGGTGCGACCTCGGACCACACCTCCTTGCTGTCGGGGTAGCCGTGCACCAGGACGATCGTCGGCCGCCCGGGGTCGCCCAGCTCCGCCACGCACAGCTCGACGCCACCCGTACGTACCCGGCGCTCACGCGCGCCCCGCAGCACCGTTCCGGACAAGCCCGTCACTCTCCCTCCGCTCCGTACCGCCGACCTCGCCCCGCGTCCGCACCCGCTTGCTGTGCCACATGTCCGTACCGGAGGCTGCGCTCCGTGTCCGCAGCGTGACACCGGCGAATCTGGCAGCTCACCGGAGGCCGGGTCAATAGGTGACTCCTGGCCGCGGGCAGCTCCCCGAGGGGAGGATCCCCTACGGGCCCGTACAACCAGAGGGGGATGCCAAGACGGCTCTCCGGGCTGACGACCGGCGTGGCGCGGGTCACTAACGTCGGGGACGTGACTGTGATCGCGACCGAAAGCCTGAGCAAGCGGTTCCCCAGGGTGACCGCGCTTGACCGGCTCTCCATGGACGTCGGGCCCGGTGTGACCGGACTCGTCGGGGCCAATGGAGCCGGCAAGTCCACATTGATCAAGATCCTTCTGGGTCTTTCCCCCGCCACGGAGGGCCGCGCCGAAGTGCTCGGCCTCGACGTCGCGACCGAGGGCGCCGCCATCCGGGAGCGGGTCGGCTACATGCCGGAACACGACTGCCTGCCGCCGGACGTCTCGGCCACCGAGTTCGTGGTCCACATGGCCCGCATGTCCGGCCTGCCGCCCACCGCCGCGCGGGAGCGCACCGCGGACACCCTGCGCCATGTCGGCCTGTACGAGGAGCGCTACCGCCCCATGGGCGGTTACTCGACCGGCATGAAGCAGCGCGTGAAGCTCGCGCAGGCCCTGGTGCACGACCCGGACCTGGTCTTCCTGGACGAGCCGACCAACGGCCTCGACCCCGTCGGCCGCGACGAGATGCTCGGCCTGATCCGTCGCATCCACACCGACTTCGGCATCTCGGTCCTGGTCACCTCACACCTTCTGGGCGAGCTCGAGCGCACCTGCGACCACGTCGTCGTCGTCGACGGCGGCAAGCTGCTGCGCTCCAGCTCCACCACGGACTTCACGCAGAACACCACGACCCTCGCGATCGAGGTCACCGACACCGACGAGCACCCCGACGGCACCCGCGCGGTGCGCGACGCGCTCCACGCGCGCGGGGTGTCCGTCCAGGACGGCAGCGGACTGCCGGGCTCCGGACACATCCTCCTGCTCACCGCCCAGGGCGAGGAGACCTATGACCTGGTGCGGGACGTGATCGCCGACCTCGGACTCGGCCTGGTGCGCATGGAACAGCGCCGCCACCACATCTCCGAGGTCTTCACGAACGACACGGACACCGGCGCGGGCACGGACGCGGGTACAGGTACGGACACCGGGGCCGGCCACGGCAACGGCGAGCAGCGGAAGGAGGCGGTCGGCCATGGCGGTTGAGCAGCCCCTGCGGACACCCGCACCGGCGTCGGGTGACCAGACCCGGATCCACAACATCGGCTACCGCTCCTACGAGGGCCCCCGCCTCGGCCGCTCCTACGCCAGGCTCTCGCTGTACTCGCAGTCCCTGCGCGGCTCCTACGGCCTCGGCCGCTCGGCGAAGTCCAAGGTGCTGCCGATGCTGCTGTTCGTGGTGATGTGCATCCCCGCCGCCATCATGGTGGCCGTCGCCGTGGCCACCAAGACGAACGAACTGCCCGTCGACTACACCCGCTACGCGATCATCATGCAGGCCGTGATCAGCCTGTACATCGCCTCGCAGGCACCTCAGTCCGTCTCGCGCGACCTGCGCTTCAAGACCGTGCCGCTGTACTTCTCGCGGCCCATCGAGACCGCCGACTACGTACGCGCCAAGTTCGCGGCCCTGACCTCGGCCCTCTTCATCCTGACGGCCACTCCCCTGCTGGTGCTCTATGTGGGCGCGCTGCTGGCCGAACTCGACTTCACCGACCAGACCAAGGGGTTCGCGCAAGGACTCGTCTCGGTGGCACTGCTCTCCCTGCTCTTCGCCGGCATCAGCCTGGTCATCGCGGCGGTCACCCCGCGTCGCGGCTTCGGCATCGCCGCCGTGATCGCCGTGCTGACCATCTCCTACGGCGCGGTCTCCACCCTCCAGGCGATCGCGCACGTCCAGGACAGCTCCCAGGCGATCGCCTGGATCGGCCTGTTCTCGCCGGTCACCCTCATCGACGGTGTGCAGTCCGCCTTCCTGGGCGCGAGCACCACCTTCCCCGGCGGAGTGGGACCGTCGAACGGCGAGGGCGTGGTGTACGTCCTCATCACCCTCGGCCTGATCGCGGCCTGCTACGGCCTTCTGACGCGCCGCTACCGGAAGGTGGGCCTGTGACCACGCTCTCCATCGACCACGTCTCCCGCTGGTTCGGCAACGTGGTCGCCGTCAACGACATCACCATGACCATCGGTCCCGGTGTCACCGGCCTCCTCGGCCCCAACGGTGCCGGAAAGTCCACCCTCATCAACATGATGGGCGGCTTCCTCGCCCCCTCCACCGGCACCGTCACCCTCGACGGCCAGACCGTGTGGCGCAACGAAAAGATCTACCGGCAGATCGGCATCGTCCCCGAGCGCGAGGGGATGTACGACTTCCTCACCGGCCGTGAGTTCGTCGTCGCCAACGCCGAACTGCACGGACTGGGCGCCAAGGCGGCCCAGCAGGCCCTGGCGACGGTCGAGATGGAGTACGCGCAGGACCGCAAGATCGCCACGTACTCCAAGGGCATGCGGCAGCGCGTGAAGATGGCCTCCGCGCTGGTCCACGAGCCGTCCCTGCTCCTGCTGGACGAACCGTTCAACGGCATGGACCCGCGCCAGCGCATGCAGTTGATGGACCTGCTGCGGCGGATGGGTGACGAGGGCCGCACCGTGCTGTTCTCGTCCCACATCCTCGAAGAGGTCGAGCAGCTCGCCTGGCACATCGAGGTCGTCGTCGCGGGCCGGCACGCGGCCAGCGGCGACTTCCGCAAGATCCGCCGCCTGATGACGGACCGCCCGCACCGCTACCTGGTGCGCTCCAGCGACGACCGCGCCCTCGCGGCCGCGCTGATCGCCGATCCGTCCACGTCCGGCATCGAGGTCGACCACAGCGAGGGCGTCCTGCGCATCCAGGCCGTCGACTTCGCCCGCTTCACGTCCCTGCTGCCCAGGGTCGCGAAGGAACACGGCATCCGCCTGCTCACGGTCTCGCCGTCCGACGAGTCCCTCGAGTCCGTCTTCTCGTATCTCGTCGCGGCGTAGGAGGCCGAACCATGTACGACCCCACAGTCGCCCGACTCACCTACCGGGCCCTGCTCGGCCGTCGCCGGGCCCTCATCCTGGGCGCCCTGCCCCTGCTGCTGATCGCGATCTCCGTGGCGGTGCGCGTCCTCGCCGGTGCCGACGACCAGACCGCGGCCGACGTGCTCGGCGGGCTGGCGCTCGCCACCATGGTGCCGATCATCGGTGTCATCGCGGGAACCGGCGCGATGGGCCCGGAGATCGACGACGGCTCGGTGGTGTACCTGCTGTCCAAACCGATCAAGCGGCCCACGATCATCTACACCAAGCTGATCGTGGCGATCGCCGTGACGATGGTCTTCTCGGCGGTGCCCACCCTGATCGCCGGCTTCGTCCTCAACGGCAACGGCCAGCAGATCGCCGTCGCCTACACGGTGGCCGCGCTGGTCGCCTCCATCGCGTACGCGGCGCTCTTCCTGCTGCTCGGCACGGTCTCCCGGCACGCGGTGGTGTTCGGGCTGGTCTACGCGCTGGTCTGGGAGGCACTGTTCGGCTCCCTGGTGCCCGGCGCGCGCACGCTGAGCATCCAGCAGTGGTCGCTGGCCGTGGCCCAGAAGGTCTCCGGCGGTGACCTGGTCACCTCGGACGTCGGTCTCACGACCGCGACGGTCCTGCTGGTCGTCGTCACCGTCCTGGCCACCTGGTACGCGGGCCAGAAGCTGCGCACGCTGACGCTCGCCGGGGAGGAGTGACCTCGCCCCGTTCCGCGCACCTCGTTCCGCTCCGGCACACCGAGCACGGGGGACAGCGAGGGTTACGGCTCACGATCCGACGGAAGGACTGATCGCGATGGCGGGTGGGACGGCCGGGCACGACGAACGGCGGGAGCACGAGGGCGGGGACCGGCCCGCTCACCGGCCCGCTCACGGGCCGGACGACCCACCCGTCCACGGGCCCGTGCACGGGCCCGACGACCGGCCGGATCACCGGCACGGCCACCGGACCCGTGACCGGGACGCCGAGGCCCGGGGCGAGGCCGAGGGCAGTGTCTCCCCCGCCCCGGACGACGTGGTCCCGGACGACGTGGTCCCGAATGACGTGGTCCTGGACGACGCCTTCATCCGTGCTGCGGAGACCGCCGAGCCGTCCGCCCGCGCCCGCATGCTGACCGAACGCTGGCGGCACGAGGAGCCGGAGCCGCAGCCCTGGCGCTCCGACGAGCCGCCGGCGGGGTGGTTCTTCAGCAAGGCACGCCGACGCCGGTGGCGCCGCCGCCGGGGATGAGCGCGCCGCGACGGCCGGCAGCGGTGCCCGCCCGGCCGCGTTCCGCTGACGGCGGGGCGGCCGGGCCCTCACGGCCCGCGGCCCCGAGGCTTCGCGACCTCGCGATCCCAAGCCCTCGGTGTGGTCCGGACGCCAGGCCCTAAATGAGTGGCACCCGCCTCGCCCGGCGGGCAGAGTGGTGGTGTCCGCATCGCCGGGAAGGTCCGGTGCCGTGATCCGGGAGAGGAGCGGGACGATGTCCATGCACGGCAGTACGTCCAGCTCCTGCCAGGGCAGCCGACGGCGGGCTCCGGAGTAGTTCCTGCTCCTTTGCCGAGTCCGCCCCACGGGGAGCTGCCCGGGGCGGCCGCTTCGAGCACGCGCATCAGCCGCGTGGGCCGCCCACCCGGAGGATTGGCCGAGAGGTAAGGCACCGGCTCGCTGAGCCGCGGTCGGGCGCAAGCCCGCGCACGTTCGATTCGTGCATCCTCCGCAGGACGTCGAACCCGCCCCGCTGAGCCCTCCGGTTCCCGAACGGCTCAGCGGGCGTCGCGTTCTCAGCCCAGCAACCGCTCCAGCACCACCGCGATCCCGTCCTCCTCGTTGGAGGACGTCACCTCGTCGGCCACCGCCCGCAGTTCCTGGTGGGCGTTGGCCATGGCGACGCTGTGCGCGGCCCAGGCGAACATCGGGATGTCGTTGGGCATGTCGCCGAAGGCGATCGTCCCCGCGGCCTTCGCCCCGAGCCGTCGGGCGGCCAGGGAAAGCCCAGTGGCCTTGGACAGGCCGAGGGGAAGCAGTTCGACGATGCCCTCGCCCGCCATGACGACGGTGACGAAACCGCCCGCGGTGCGGGTGGCCGCCTCGGCGAGCTCGTCGTCGGTGAGGGTCGGGTGCTGTATGTACAGCTTGTTCAGGGGGGCCGACCACAGGTCCGACGCGTCCGTGAGCGGCGTCGAGGGCAGTCGGCCCGTCACCTCGTAGCCGGGGCCGACCAGCACTTCACCGTCCAGCCCGTCGCGGCTCGCGGCCAGGTGCAGCGGGCCGGTCTCCGCCTCGATCTTGGCCAGTGCCACCGCGGCCAGCTGCCGGTCCAGCGTCACCGAGGTGAGCAGCCGGTGCGCCCCGGCGTCGTACACCTGGGCGCCCTGGCCGCAGACGGCGAGGCCCTGGTAGCCCAGGTCGTCGAGGATGGGCCGGGTCCAGGGAACCGCGCGGCCGGTGACGACGATGTGGGCGGCGCCCGCCGCGGTGGCCGCGGCGAGCGCGTCCCGGGTGCGGCGGGAGACCGAGTGGTCGTCAC
Organism: Streptomyces sp. NPDC085927; assembly: GCF_044540975.1. Lineage (NCBI taxonomy): Bacteria > Bacillati > Actinomycetota > Actinomycetes > Kitasatosporales > Streptomycetaceae > Streptomyces > Streptomyces sp. NPDC085927. The sequence continues at coordinate 446,624 of NZ_JBITSN010000006.1, read as the reverse complement.
GCAGCAGCGTGCCGTCGAGGTCGGTGGCGACGAGTTGGTACGGGAACGGCGTGCTCACTTGGAAACCGGTTCCAGAAGCTCCCGGCCGCCCAGGTAGGGACGCAGCACCTCGGGGATCCGCACCGAGCCGTCGGCCTGCTGGTGGTTCTCCAGGATGGCCACGATCGTGCGCGGTACGGCGCACAGGGTGCCGTTGAGCGTGGCGAGCGGGCGCACCTGCTTGCCCTCCCTGACGCGGATCTGGAGCCGGCGGGACTGGTATTCGGTGCAGTCCGAGGTCGAGGTCAGCTCGCGGTACTTGCCCTGGGTCGGGATCCACGCCTCGCAGTCGTACTTCCGTGCGGCGGAGGACCCCAGGTCGCCCGAGGCGACGTCGATCACACGGAACGGCAGCTCCAGCGACGTCAGCCACTGCTTCTCCCATTCCAGCAGCCGCCGGTGCTCCTCCTGCGACTCCTCCGGAGTGACATAGGAGAACATCTCGACCTTGTCGAACTGGTGTACGCGGAAGATGCCGCGGGTGTCCTTGCCGTGCGAACCGGCCTCGCGCCGGAAGCAGGGCGAGAAGCCCGCGTAGCGGAGCGGCAGCCGGTCGGCGTCGATGATCTCGTCCATGTGGTACGCGGCGAGCGCCACCTCGGACGTGCCGACCAGGTAGAGGTCGTCCTTCTCGAGGTGGTAGACGTCCTGGGCCGCCTGCCCGAGGAAGCCGGTGCCCGCCATGGACTGGGGCCGGACCAGGGCCGGGGTCAGCATCGGGGTGAAGCCGGCCGCGGTGGCCTGGGCGATCGCGGCGTTCACCAGAGCCAGCTCGAGCAGCGCGCCGACGCCGGTCAGGAAGTAGAAGCGCGACCCGGAGACCTTGGCGCCGCGCTCGACGTCGATGGCGCCGAGGAGCTGGCCGAGCTCCAGGTGGTCCTTGGGCTCGAATCCCTCGGCGCCGAAGTCGCGGGCGGTGCCGTGCGTCTCGAGCGTGACGAAGTCCTCCTCGCCGCCGACGGGGACGTCGGGGTGGACGAGGTTGCTCAGCCTGACCAGAAGCTCCTGCGTCTCGGCCGCTGCCGCGTCCCGCTCCGCGTCGGCCGCCTTGACGTCGGCCGCGAGGGTGCCGGCCTTCTTCAGCAGCTCGGCCTTCTCGTCGCCGGTCGCCTTGGGAATGAGCTTGCCGAGCGCTTTCTGTTCGGCGCGCAGCTCGTCGAAGCGGACGCCGGACGACCTGCGCCGTTCGTCGGCGGACAGGAGGGAGTCGACGAGCGCGACGTCCTCTCCACGGGCGCGCTGCGAAGCGCGCACACGGTCGGGGTCCTCACGGAGCAGGCGAAGGTCAATCACGCGGTCAAGGCTACCGGTGCGTGGTGACGCTCCACGACTCACTATTCCACCGGAGTCGCTCGCGCCCCGTATGAGGGAATTGTGCAATGTGTCCATGAGGTGGAGCCGAGGTCGCCACAGGGCGTTCCGAGGGTCCACCACGGGGCGTTCCGGGGGCCGGCTCGGCGGCGATCGGGGTCAAGGAGGGTGGCCCACTCCCTGGAAAGGGTCAGTTCACGGGCTGCCCGTTGACTGGAATTCCTTGCGGAACCGGGATTCGGGGTCCGGTTGTCCACAGGTGTCCACAGGGTGGGGAAAGTTATCCACAGGGTGTGAAGAAAGTCTGTGGATTTCGGAATAGCTCATTCCGGAGCACGTGACCGGAGGCGAGGATTCCCGGCGCGAACCCTCCCTTACCTCCACTTTCGGTGAGAAAATGGTCACTCCAAAGGGTTGACGAGAGGAAAAGGGTGGACGAAAGGTGCCCGCCGGGCGAGTGAACGCGATCATGGACGGTAGGGAGATTTGTCGACGGAACGACACAACGCTGTCGACTTGTCCCCGGATCGAGAAGTTGGCCTGTGGATAACTTCTGTGGATAACGAAAATCGGTAAATAGGATTAATAGGACTGGGAAACTCAGAACCGGCCGTCCTGGCAGCGCGCCACCCAGTCCGCCGCGGACGCGAATTCGTCGTCCGAGGTCCCGGGCAGCGGCTCCCGCACCTCGGCCGGCCCCGCATCCGCCCGCGGGTACGAACCGAGGAAGCGCACCTGAAGGCAGACCCGCTTGAGACCCATCAGCGTCTCGGCCACCCTGCGGTCCGAGATGTGGCCCTCGGCGTCGATGCAGAAGCAGTAATTGCCGATGCCGGCACCGGTGGGCCGGGACTGGAGCAGCATCAGGTTGACGCCGCGCGTGGCGAACTCACCCAGCAGATCGCGCAGACCACCGGGGTGGTCGTCGCGCTGCCACACCACGATGGAGGTCTTGTCCGCGCCGGTGGGCGCGGCGGGGCGTGCGGGCCGTCCGACCAGGACGAAGCGGGTCTGGGCGTTCTCCGCGTCGTGGATCCCGGTCTCCAGGGCCTCCAGCCCGTACCGGGCCGCCGCGAACTCACCGGCGAAGGCCGCGTCGTACCGGCCCTCCTGCACCAGCCGGGCCCCGTCCGCGTTGGAGGCGGCCGATTCCCAGACGACGTCCGGGAGGTGCTTCTTCAGCCAGTTGCGGACCTGCGGCTGGGCGGCGGGGTGGGCGCTGACGGTCTTGATCTCCGACAGCCTGGTGCCGGGGCGGACGAGCAGCGCGAAGGTGATCGACAGCAGCACCTCGCGGTAGATCGTCAACGGGGTGCCCGCGACCAGCTCGTCGAGAGTGGTGGTGATGCCGCCCTCGACGGAGTTCTCGATGGGGACGAAAGCGGCTTCGGCCTCCCCGGCACGTACCGCGTCGAGCGCGGACTGTACGGACACGTACGGGATCAGTTCCCGGGTGGCCGCCTCCGGGAGAGTGCGCAGGGCGACTTCGGTGAAGGTGCCCTCGGGGCCGAGATACGCGTAGCTCGCTGGCATGACCTCACCCTAATGGGCCCACACCGAGGGCATCCCCGGATGCCCTCCCAGGAGTGACATACGAGTGGCATACGAGTGGTGTGCGAGTGGGGCGGGGGAGCCTCACCCCTCCAGCAGTCGCTGCCCCACGTACTCGCCCTCCGCCGCGCCACCCGGCGCCGCGAACAGCCCGCTCGCCTCGTGCCGGACGAACGGCGTGAGCGCGTCCCCCCGGTCGAGCTTGCGCTGCACCGGCACGAAACCGCGCAGCGGGTCGGCCTGCCAGCAGACGAACAACAGGCCCGCGTCCGGCACGCCGTCCGCGTCGATGCCGTCGTGGTACGAGAGCGGGCGCCGGAGCATCGCCGCGCCCCCGTTCTGGTCGGGGCGGGTGATTCGGGCGTGGGCGTTGATGGGGACCACCAGATTGCCCGCGGAGTCCGTCTTCTCCAGGTCCATCGCGGAGGTCTCGGTGCCTCCGGACAGCGGCGCCCCGTCGGACTTGCGGCGGCCGATGACCGCCTCCTGCTCCTTGACCGCGAGCTTCTCCCAGTCGTCGAGCAGCATGCGGATACGGCGGACGACCACGTAGGAGCCGTTCGCCATCCAGGCGGGGTCACCGTTCGCCGGTACGAAGATCCGCTGGTCGAAGTCGGATTCGGACGGCTTGGGGTTGCGTGTGCCGTCGATCTGGCCCATCAGGTTGCGGGCGGTCATCGGGCGGGCGGTGGCGCCGGGCGAGCGGTTGAACCCGTTCATCTGCCAGCGCACCCTGGCCGCCGAACCGGCGTCCTTCTGTACGGCACGCAGCGCGTGGAAGGCGACCAGGGCGTCATGGGCGCCGATCTGCACCCACAGGTCGCCGTTGCTGCGGGTCTTGTCGAGATGGTCCGAGGAGAAGTCGGGCAGCGGGTCCAGAGCCACCGGACGCTGCTTCTCCAGTCCGGTGCGGGCGAAGAAGCTGTGGCCGAAGCCGAAGGTGAGGGTCAGGGAGGAGGGGCCGGCGTCCTGTGCCACACCGGTGTCGCCGTCGGCGCTCGGCTCGCCTGCCATGAGCCGCCGAGCCGTGTCCGACCAGCGGCGCAGCAGGGCGGCCGCTTCCTTGCGCCCGGCGCCCGGTGCGAGGTCGAACGCGACGAGATGCCCGAGGGCCGGGAGCCCTTCGGTGATACCGGGCTGATGTTTCCCGTGAAACATTGCCCGGCCCTCACCCACGGAGGACAACGGGGTGGCTTCGGCCGGTGCGGCGGCGTAGCCCACGGCACCGCCCGCAGCACCGAGCACCAGCCCGGTGGCCCCGGCGGTGCCGAGCAGACGGCGCCGGGAGATGCCCTCCCGGGCGACGGGTGGGGCGGCGTCTTCCCGGGGTTCCGGCGCCACAGGGGTACGGGCCTCCGGAATGGACTGGTCAGCCATGGTGGTTCAGCCGATCTGTGCGTTCTTGGAGACGGTCACCTGGTCGATGTCGGAGGTCCGCACGGTCACCTCGACGGTCCAGTCGCCCGCCACGGGGATCTGCACTCCGCTCGCCGACATGTGTCCGGTGGCGATGCGGTCGGGGACGACGGGCAGCGGTCCGATGTCCTTCGCGGAGAGAGTGAGGGCGACCTTGAGCTCGGGGACGTCGAAGGCCTTGCCGTCGGTCCGCTCCACATAGACGTGCAGGTCGTTGCCGCCCACGCGCGCGGGGCTCAGGTCGACGGTGACGACGCCCTTGCCGTCCTTGCCGCCGGTGTCGAACGGCATGTTCAGGGTCACCGCGCCGGTCCCCTGAGCGAACGAGGGCGACGACGGGACCGAGGACGACGAGGCGGCCCTCGCGGCCTCCTGCTCCGTGCGCCCCGGTTCGGTCTGGGTCAGCACGGTGGTGATCGCGAGCAGGACGACGGCGATACCGGCCTCGGCGAGCACGGAGCGGCGCAGCCCGAAGCGGTTCGGGTCGGCGTCCCGCAGTCGCTTCTCCCGGGCGGTCGCCACGGCGGCCCGCTGCCGGGCGAGCTGCGCCGCCCGCGCGGAGTCCCCGCCGGTCTTCGCCCCGGTCTTCGCCCCGGCTCCCGACTCCTTCGACCGGACCTCGGCAGGCCCCGTGACGGCCGCGGACTTCTCCCGTTCGGTGTCGGCCGAGGCCGAGGCCGAGGCCGAGGCCGCGGAGACGGAAGCGGAGGCGGCTGCGGCCTTCTCCGTACCGGCCTCGCCCTTCCCGGTACCGGTGGTGGCTCCGGCGCTTTCCTGTCCTGCCCCGCCCTTGGTGGCCGACACCGCCGCCGCGGTTTCCTTCTGCTCCTCCCGGAGCGTCACCGGCGCACCTGGCTCCGCCAGTCGGGCCGTCCACCTCCGGGAGGCGTACGCGATCCCGACCATGACCACCACGAGCCCGATCTTGGCGAGCAGCAACTGCCCGTACCGGGTGTCGGTGAACGCCGACCAGGAGCCGAGCTGCCGCCAGCTCTGGTAGATCCCGGTGACGACCAGCGCGACCACACTGCCGAACGCGAGCCGCGAGAACCGCTGGACGGCGGCCGTGTCGACCGCGGTGTCGGCGGGCGCGCGGTGGAGCGCGACGAGCAGGGCGGTGAGCCCGCCGAGCCAGGCGGCGACGGCCAGCAGGTGGACGACGTCGACCGGCATCGCGAGGCCCGGCTGGAGCCCCTGGGAGGCGTGCTCGGACAGGGCCCAGCTCGAGGCGAGCCCGGCCGCCACGACCGTCCCCCCGATGGCGAGCCCGAAGGACAGGTCCCGCTTCTCCTCGTCGTTCCGCTGCTCCTGGGCGGCGCCGAAGAGCACCGCGATGAACAGCGCCGCCGCGGCGAGCAGCAGCAGCCGTGACACGAGAGCCGCGCCGGTCTTGGTCTGCAGCACCTCGCTGAGCAGCGTCAGGTCGAAGACGTCGCCGATCTTCCCGGAGCTCGTGTAGGAACCGCGCAGGAGCAGCAGTGCGAGGGTGGACGCGGTGAGCGTGAGCCACCCGGAGACGACCAGCCGCTGCACCGCCCGTACGCCGGAACCGCGCCGCCAGCAGGCGAGCACGAAGGCGGCCCCGCCGACCATGACCACGAACCCGGCGTACGACAGGTACCGTCCGGCGCTGTACAGCGAGCCGATCAATCCGTCGTCGGGGGACTGGGCGGAGGCCTCGACGGAGGTCTCTGAGGGGGCCCCGACGGAGAAGGTGAAGGCGCCGGCGACGGGATGGCTGTCCGCGGACACCACCTGGTAGGTGACGGTGTAGGTGCCGTCGGGCAGCCCGCCGAGCAGCTGCACGGTGTACGTGGTGCCGCTCGTGCCGGCCGGGTCGCCCTTGTCGACCCGTTCGCCCTTGGGGTCGAGGACGCGCAGGGCGTCGTCGCTCACCGCGACCGGTTCGGAGAAGGTGAGCGAGACCTGGGCGGGCGCCTTGTCGACCACCGCCCCCTGCCGGGGATCGCTGCCGGTCAGCGCGGCGTGCGCGGAGACGGGAGCGGCCCCGGCGAGGAGCGCGCCGGTGACGGCCAGGAACAGCAGCACCAGTATCCGGACGCGGGGGGCGATGGTCTGGGTCACGGGGGTTTCTCCCTCAGTGTCCGTGCTTCGGGGTGTAGGTGGCCGGCTTCACCGGAATCTCGACCGTGACGGGGTCGGAGTGGGCGAAGCGCAGTTCGACGGAGACCTTCTGACCCTGCTTCGGTTTCCGTGTCAGCTGCTCGAACATCAGATGGTTGCCGCCGCTCTCGAGCACGAGGCTGCCGTGGGCCGGGATGCCGAGCGCGTCGACCTCCTGCATGGCCCCGTCGACGGTCTCGTGCACGGTGACGCGGTCGGCGGCGTCACTGCTGACCGAGGTCAGCCGGTCGGCCGTGCCGCCCTTGTTGCTGATGACGAGGAAGCCGGCCGCCATGTCCGAGACCGGCTGCGGCATGTACGCGGAGCCGACGGACAGGTCCGCCTCGCCGTCCGGGCCCGAGCCCGAACCGTCCGAGTCCGAACCGCCGCAGCCGGTGAGGGCCAGCACCCCGGCGACGGCCACCGCCGCGAAGGCGTGCGGCCTTCCGAGGAGCTGCCTCCCCGCAAGCCGTCTCACGGCTTCTCACCCTTGATGATCTTGGGGAGGTCCGCGGTGTAGTCCTCGACGGTGGCGTCCTCGCCGTAGAGGAGGTAGCCGCCGTCGGTCTTCGGGGAGAAGGCGATGACCTGGGTGCCGTGATCGGAGACGACCTGGCCCTTGTCGTCCTTGCGCGGCGCGTTGATGGAGATGCCGAGGGTGCGGGCGCCGGCCTGGATCGTGTCGAAGTCGCCGGTGAGGCCGACGACCTGGGAGTCGATGCCCTTGAGCCACTTGCCGAGCGCGGCGGAAGTGTCCCGCTCGGGGTCGGTGGTGACGAACACGATCCGCAGCTCGTCCTGCTGGTCCTGGGGCAGCTGCTTCTTGGCCACCGCGAGGTTGTTCATGGTCAGCGGGCAGACGTCGGGGCAGTGCGTGTAGCCGAAGTAGATCAGCGTGGGCTTGCCGGCGGTCTCCGCGCGGAAGTCGTATTCCTTGCCCTGGGTGTCGGTGAGGACGAGGTCCGGCTTTTCGAACGGCTTGTCGAGGGCCGTGGAGGCCTTCTCCGCGCCGGCCTCCTCGGAGACCACGGCGATGGGCTCGCCGCTGTCGCCGTCGCCGCTGCCGCAGGCGGAGAGGGTCAGGGTGGCGGCGGCGAGCAGGGCCGCCGTGAGGGTCTTCTTGCGCATGATGGTGTCCAGAATGTAGGTGCTCCGGCACGCACCGGGGTTCCACCGGGCCGGGGAATCCCGGTGCGTGCCGTTGAACAGAGAAAGGCTCAGGCGTCGGCGCGCCGACGCCCGGCGAGTACGCCGTAGGCGACACCCGCGGCACCGACCACGATGCCGACGATGCCCAGGACCCGGGCGGTGGTGTCCGTACCGCCCGCGTCACCGGAGTCGGCCGCCGCGGTGGTCTCCGCGGAGGCGTTCTCGGTGTTCCCGTCGGACTTGGCGTCCTCGGCCGCGCCGTCCGACGCGCCGTGCGAGTGACCGTCGGCGGAGGCCTCGGCCAGGGTGAGCACGGGAGCCGGGAAGTCGGGCTCCTCCTGGCCCTCCTGCGGCACCTCGATCCAGCGGACGACCTCCTTGTTGGAGTACGTCTGCAGCGCCTTGAAGACCAGTTCGTCGGCGTCCTCGGGCAGGGTGCCGACAGACACCGGGAACTTCTGGAAGAAGCCGGGCCGGATGCCGGCGTCGTCACCGTCGGCGGTCCAGGTGACCTTGGTGACGGCCTCGTCGATCTTCTTGCCGTGCATCTCCAGCGGCTTGTCCAGCTTGGACTTGGTGACCTTGATGTCCCAGCCGTCGACCGGCTGCGGCATCACGGAGGCCAGCGGGTGGTCGGTCGGGAACGTCACCTCGAGCTTGGTCGTCGACGCGTTGTCGCGCTCGTTGGGGACCTTGAAGTCCACGACCGCGTAACCGCCCTTGGCCGCCTCGCCCTCGGGCTGCACGCTGACGTGCGCGAAGGCGGGGGCGGACAGGGTGAGGACGGCGACACCGGCGACAGCGCCGACGGCGGCGATACGGGAAGCCTTCATGGCAGAAGCACTCCGCTTCGGTTGGGTTTCACTGACGGTGAGGGAACCGCGTACGGCGCGTACGTCCCGGCCCGTCGGTGGCGACCGGGCCACGGACGGCTCGTCGTACGAGGGACGTACGAGCGGAGCAGGCGGGAAGCACGCGGGAGGCGCGCGGGGAAACGCGGGAAAGCGGACGCACACGCGCGTGCCGTGCCATGGCGCATGCGGGCACCCTCCTTCCGTCCGGAGGTCCGGCGGTCGTGGAGGGGCGGCCCGGTCGCGTCAGGCGGCGAGGGCGAGTGCGGCACCGGCCGGGGGCGGGCCCCGGCGGATCACCGAGTGCTGGAGTGCGGTGGTACGGGGTGTGGACGGCACGGCCGGTACGGTGCGCAACCGGCGCGGGGCCACCTGTGGAGCCCCCGGGAGACCCGCGCGCAGGGCACGCACCAGAGCGAGTGCCGCGCGGAGAGACCGTACGAGGGCGCCCTCGGCCACACCGTGCGCCGACAGTTCGGTGAGCCGCAGCAGAGCCAGGTCACCGCGGCGCAGCAGCCAGCCGGTGGCGAGTGCCGTGAGGACGTGCACGAGCAGCATCGGCAGGGACGGCAGCAGCGGCATCGCCGAGGCCGCGGACGAGGGGTCCGCGGCCAGGGTCAGGACGCCGTCCTGGGCGTGCCCCCCGTGGGTGCCGCCGGCCGTACTTCCCGTACCGCTCGTGCCGGGGTGGACCCGGGCGTCGGTGAGGATGCGCTGCGCCTGCGCGGGGCTGATGGCCACCGTGCCGGCACCGCACATCAACCGGGCCGCCTGCTCGATCAGCGAGGTGTCCGACAGGGACTCGGACACGGACGACGACACGTTCGCGGGGGTCGCGGCGCCGTGCTGGCCGATGCCGAACAGGGTGTGCAGCACCGTCTGGCAGACCGCCAGCGGGACGGCGATGCCCGGAAGGGACCGCGCGCGTCCGGCGAGCGGTACCGAGACCACGAACGTCCCGAGGAATCCGACGCCCAGGGTCCACAGCGGAACTGCTGCGTGGGAGGCGAGTGTGTGACCTGCCCCGGCCAGCACGACACAGACCGCGGCGAACACCGCGGCCCGCAGTATCCGGAGCCCGAGTCCGGAGCGCACCGTGTGCGGGTGGGGGGCAGTCATGGCGGGCTCATCATCGCACTGGGCCGTCGGCCGCCGTACGGCAGGTCCGCAAGGAGAGCTACGGCCGGGAGATCACTTATGTACGAGGTGCACCATATACACCGGTCGGCTCCACGGCGCACCCGCCATATGGGGGTTATCACGTCAACGGGACGCTTACAAGCGGGTACGCAGGGCAATAGGTAACGGTATGTCGAGCCGCGGCCGGGAGGCTGGAGCATGAGCATCTGGTGGTCACTCCATCTGCGCCGTGATGCTGCGAGCGTGCCCCTCGCGCGTCGCCTTCTTCTCGGCGCGATGGAGACCGCGGGCGTCGACCCCGACATCTCCTACGACCTCTCCGTCGCCCTCACCGAAGCCTGCGCGAACGCCGTCGAGCACGGCGGGGGCGCCGCCCGGGGCGAGTCCTCGGAGGCGTACCGGGTGACCGCCTACCTCGAGGGCGAGAAGTGCCGTATCGAGGTCGCCGACGCGGGCCCCGGCTTTCCCGCCGTGGCCGGCGGCCGCGCCCACCCGCCGGCCCGCCCCGCGCCGTACGACGCGGAACACGGCCGCGGCCTCTGTCTCATCCAGGAGCTCGCCGATCACGTCCACATCGGCAACAAGCCCGACCGGAGCGGCGCCGTGGTGAGCTTCGACAAGATCCTCAAATGGCGCAAGGGCGCGCCGCTGATGGCGGTGTGACCTCACCACCGGCTCGAGAGCCGGCGGGCGCGCGGAAACGCACCCGATCGCACCGCACCTGATCGCGGTGCATCCGATCGTGGTGAACCCGATCCCGCCGCACCTGATCACACTGCGGCCGGTACCCCGCGCGGGGCACCGGCCGCAGTACGTACATCAGCCCGTCGAGCGGTCCATCAACCCCTCGAGCGGCGATCAGCCCTTGAGGGCCGCCATCCACGCCTCGACCTCGTCCGACCGCCTGGGCAGCGCGGCGGAGAGGTTCCGGTTGCCGTCCTCGGTCACCAGGATGTCGTCCTCGATGCGGACGCCGATGCCCCGGTACTCCTCGGGGACGGTCAGGTCGTCGGCCTGGAAGTACAGGCCCGGTTCGACCGTGAGCACCATGCCCGGCTCCAGGGTGCCGTCGACGTACGTCTCGGTACGGGCGACCGCGCAGTCGTGGACGTCCAGGCCGAGCATGTGGCCGGTGCCGTGCAGGGTCCAGCGGCGCTGCAGACCGAGCTCCAGCACCCGCTCCACCGGGCCCTCGACCAGACCCCACTCGACGAGCCGCTCGGCCAGGACCCGCTGGGCGGCGTCGTGGAAGTCCCGGTACTTGGCACCGGGCTTCACCGCCGCGATACCGGCCTCCTGGGCGTCGTACACAGCGTCGTAGATCTTCTTCTGCAGCGCGCTGTACGTGCCGTCGATCGGCAGCGTACGGGTGACGTCCGCCGTGTAGTACGTGTGCGTCTCGACACCGGCGTCGAGCAGCAGCAGGTCACCGGAGCGGACCGGGCCGTCGTTGCGCACCCAGTGCAGGGTGGTGGCGTGCGGGCCGGCGGCGCAGATGGAGCCGTAGCCGACGTCGTTGCCCTCGACCCGCGCGCGCAGGAAGAACGTGCCCTCGATGTAGCGCTCGCTGGTGGCCTCGGCCTTGTCGAGGACCTTCACGACGTCCTCGAAGCCGCGCACGGTGGAGTCGACGGCCTTCTGCAGCTCGCCGATCTCGAAGTCGTCCTTGACCAGCCGCGCCTCGGAGAGGAAGACGCGCAGCTCCTCGTCGCGCTCGGCGGTGACCTTGTCGGTCAGCGCCGCCTCGATGCCGGCGTCGTACCCCCGCACGACGCGCACCGGCCCGGTGGCCTCGCGCAGGGCACCGGCCAGCTCGCGCACGTCGGAGGCGGGGATGCCGTACCGCTTCTCGGCCTCGGTGAGGGAGTGGCGGCGGCCGACCCACAGCTCGCCCTGGCCGTCCAGCCAGAACTCGCCGTTCTCGCGGTCCGAGCGCGGCAGGAGGTAGATCGTCTCCTGGTGGCCGTCGGCTGTCGGCTCCAGGACGAGGACGCCGTCCTCGGTCTGGTTGCCGGTGAGGTAGGTGTACTCGACCGAGGCGCGGAAGGCGTACTCGGTGTCGTTGGACCGCGTCTTCAGGTTGCCCGCGGGGACGACCAGACGCTCGCCCGGGAAGCGCGCGGACAGCGCGGCGCGGCGGGCGGCGGTCTCCGCCGCCTGGGGGATCGGCTCGAGGTCACGCAGCTCGGTGTCGGCCCAGCCGCCCTTCATGTTCTCGGCCAGCTCGTCGGACACGCCGGGGTAGAGGCCGTTCTTGCGCTGCTTGACGGGCTCTTCCTCGCCGGCCTCCCGGTCCGCCGCGACTTCCGGACCTTCCGGGCCGGGCATACCGGCGGCCTCGTCGAACGCGGTCGGGAGCTCTTCTGCCACAGCGGTCATCCTCCTCGGTAAAGCTCTGGACCTCCCCCAGGGTGTCGGCTTCGTCCGGGCCGGGGGACCTCCTCCATCGTACGGTTACCGACGAAACGGTCACCGGGGGGAAGGGCCTGTTACCGAGGGCGCGCGGAGGGCGACGGGAGCGAGCCGCCGGCACGGGAGCGGGCACGGCGCACGCACAGGGGCGGACACCCGGCCGGCCGCGAACCGGCACCTTCCCGCCCGTCCGGCGCCGTCTCCCCCGTCCCGTCCGGGCGGCTACTCGAACCGTGCGGCCAGCAGGACGACGTCCTCCATGGAGTCCGTCGTCTCCGTGCCCTCGGGCAGCACGGTGCGCAGGACGTGGTCGGCGATCGCGCCGGGGTCGCGCCGCAGCGCCTGGGGCACCCCGGCGGCAGCCGCGTGCAGTCGCGCGAAGGCGCGGTCGGTGGGATCGCCGGTACGGTGCAGCAGCCCGTCGGTGTAGAGCAGAACCGTCTCTCCCGGTTCCGCGTGGACCTCCACGCTCGGCGCCTCCCAGCAGGCGAGCATGCCCAGGGGGGCCGAGACCGACGTCTCCACGAACTCCGTGCGGCGCTCGCCGAGCAGCAGCGGCGGACTGTGCCCGGCACCGGCCAGCGTGATCCTGCGCAGCGCGGGTTCGCAGTAGCCGAACAGCGCGGTGGCCGACCGGGCCGGTTCGGTGAGCCGCAGCAGCAGTTCCAGGTCGGACAGGACGGCGACCGGGTCCTCTCCCTCCATCACGGCGTACGCGCGCAGGGACGCCCGCAGCCGCCCCATCGCGGCGACCGCGCTCGGTCCGGCCCCGGTGACGGACCCCACGGCGAGGCCGAGGGCGGCGTCCGGCAACGGCAGCGCGTCGTACCAGTCGCCGCCGCCGTGCGGGGAGGTGCGGTGCCGGGCGGCGAGCTGGACACCGGGGATCCGGGGCAGGCGTGAGGGGAGGAGCTCCTCGGACATGGTGGTCATGGACACACGCGCGCGCTCGAGTTCCAGGAGGCGGGCGAGATGCTCGGCGGCGTACCGGGCGTAGAGACCGATGAGGTGCCGCTGGCGTTCCGAGGGCTCGGCGGGTTCGTCGTAGAGCCACACCGCGGCGCCCAGGCGCCGCGCCGCTTCTGCCGCCCGCGTGGTGTCCGTGCCGGCCACGGCCCCGGGGGTGAGGGGCAGCGTGTAGCTCGCGGCATAGCCGAGGCGGGCGGCGACCTCGCGGTGCCGGGGGTCGAGCCCCTTCTCGGCGAGCAGGTCGGGTACGGCGATGCCGTCGGTGCCGGGCAGTCCGTCGAGGATCCTGCCGTAGGGCACCGCGCTGCGCGGGATCGTCTCGATGTGGCCGAGATCGGCGCGGGCCAGTCCGAGCCCGATCGTGGTGTCCGGACCGCGACCGTCGGGGGGTTCCAGGACGACGAGACCGCGCCGGGCACCCACCAGGGCGGCGCCGGCGCGCAGCAGCTCCCGAAGCGCCTCGTCGAGGGAGTTCGTGCGGGCCAGGCGTTCGGTCAGCTCGTGGAGGGTCGTGAGGTCGGAGACCCATCCCGCGAGCCGGTCCTGCAGAAGCGCGCCCGGTGCGTTCTGGGAGTTTGCAGGGGCGGTCGGGGAGGTACCCGTAGCAACGGACGCGACAGTGTGTGCGGGGGCCGGAACCGTTGAATCGATTCCAGCCACTTTCGGAGGGTGCGGGGCGTTCATGGCGTCCGGCTTTCCCGCCGGTACGAACTGCTCAAAAGCATCGCAAACCCCCATGTCGTCCTGCGTCGCCGGCAGTGTCTCCACATGTACACGTTCTCGTGAGGAGATGTCCAGCATTGTCCTGCCGGGATTCCTGGTGTCCGTGGGTCCGGAGGGAGTCCGGAGGGAACTCGCTCCCACCCTCTTGCCGAAAATGAAACTTGGCTTGAAACTGCCTCAGGGGGAGGCTGATTGCGGTCGACTGGGCTCGCTCGACGGAGCGTCACAACGGTCGTGATGGGTACGTACTCGGAGAAGGCCAGGGGTGGTTGGGAATCACCCGGGAACCTGGCGACGGACCCGGGCGTCTTAACCACCGACGACCGTGCCCCATCCTCCCGTGGCGGAGGCGGAGAGAAACACGCGCGACGGTAAACGCCAGACTTCGCCACCCCCACGCCACCCCGTGCTTCCGATCGATGCGGTACGGGTGGCACGGCCGCGGAGGCAGCCCTTGCTCGGCCCACAGGGGGCTCCCCTTGCCCGATGCAGGGGTGTGATGCGCCAACAGGTACGCACAGTAGGTACGCACAGTGCAGTGATCGACACATGTTGTGACGTGGACCACGGTGTTGCCAGGCGTGCAACGGAAAGGAACGAGCGCTCATGCGCGAGATCCTCGGAAGGCGACGCAGGCTCCTGTCCCGGCGAGGCGACGGTGGGCCCCAGCTGATCGAAGCAGCCCTGACCTTCGCCTCGGACTGGCAGTGGCCGGTACTCCCGGGTGTGGCGACGGACCCGCAGGGCGGGTCCCGTTGCGGCTGCCCGGACCCCGAATGCACAGTGCCGGGCGCCCATCCCTTCGACCCCGGGCTCCTCGCCGCCACCACCGACGCGCGCATGGTGCGCTGGTGGTGGGGCAACCGGCCCACGGCGCCCGTCGTCCTGGCCACCGGGGGCAGGGCGCCCTGCGCCGTCTCGCTGCCCGCGGCGCCGGCCGCCCAGGCCCTGGACGCCCTCGACCGGCTCGGCATGCGGCTCGGCCCGGTCGTCGCCTCGGCGGACCGCTGGTCGATCCTGGTCAAGCCGTACTCCCTGGAGCAGCTGGGCGAGCTGCTGTACGCCAAGGACTTCGTCCCCGGCTCCCTCCGCTTCCACGGTGAGGGCGGCTACCTCGCCCTGCCCCCGTCCTCCACCGGCCTGGGGGAGGTCCGCTGGGAGCGCGCGCCGCTGCCCGGCTCGGCCTCGCCCTGGGTGCCCGATGTCGAGGCCGTGGTGGACGCCGTGGTCGAGGCCCTCACCCGTACGGGTGTGAGCGCGCCCGAGAAGTAGCGGCTGCCGGCGGGTGCGGCGTCCGGTGCTTCCTGTCTTCGCGCGGCGTCCGGCGGCTTGGCCGGCTCCACGGTTTCCGTGCGCCCCACCCGACCCTCGGCGGGGCGGTGACTCTCGGTGGGGCGGCTTCGAGCGGTACTGCACGCCGGTGGCGCAGACACGGAGTTCGGGAACCGGGCCGGACGCGGGCCGCTGTCGTGCCGCGTGCCGCTGTCGTGCCGGGGAGCAGCCGGCCGGTGGGGACCGCTGGTTGCCATGCGACTGCGTTCTGTGAAGAAGAGTGGTCACAGAAAGACCCGGTTGCTGGCGACGGGGGATGCACCAGCAACCGGGCTACGGGAACGGTAACAAGAGATCGGCTGTTAGCAAATTCGATCTCAGCTTTTCCGGTCACCGACTGGCTTGTCTCCGCCGGGAGTTGTGGAGCAAGCCGGACATGCGGGCCGGGCGGTCGCGCTGACCGGGCGGTCAGCGCGACCGGGGAGCGTGCCCGTGCCTCAGCTGAGGGTGACCTGACGGTTGGTCAGGCCGCCGCGTGCGCGGCGCTCGTCGGCGGTGAGCGGGGCATCGGTGGCCAGGGCCGGGGCGAGGCGCTCGGCGAACTCGGCCGCCGGCTTCTCCACATCCTCGGCGCCGACCCCGCTGGGCAGGTCCCAGACCGGCACGGTGAGTCCGTGGGCGCGGAAGGACCCCACGAGACGGGTCCCCTCGCCGAGGGAGGAGCGGCCCGCCGCGTGCAGCCGCGCCAAGGCGTCCAGAAGCTGCTCCTCGGGGTGCGGCATGACCCACCGCAGATGGTTCTTCTCGGGTGTCTCGCACCAGTACGCGGAGTCCACGCCCGAGAGCTTGACGGTCGGGATGGCCGCCGAGTTGGCCCGCTCCAGGGAAGCGGTCACGTCCGGGGCGGCGTTCTCCGGGTCGGGGACCCAGAACTCGAAGCCGCTGTGCACCACCGGCTCGAACGCGCCCTCGGGGTCGAGGAGATCCTGCAGCCGGGGCCCGTCGGCCGGAGCGCGGCGGGCCTGCACCGGGGTGCCCGGATCGGCGACGAGCGCGCGCTGGAGGGTGTCGGCGAGGTCGCGGCTGATGTCGCCGGACGACGTGTCGTTCTGCAGGCCGAGGAGGATCGAACCGTCCTCGCGGCGCAGCGCGGGCCAGGCCATCGGCAGTACGGTGGCCAGGGTGACCGACGGGACACCCTCGGGCAGGCCGTCCTTGAGGGGCAGCTCGACGGTGGCCGCCGGCACCAGTTCGCGCAGCGCCACCCAGTCGCACTCGCCCGGCAGCCCTTCGAACGGGCGGTGCACCAGCTCGGTCACGGCGTGCGCGGCGGCACGGCCGTGGCAGGCCTTGTAGCGGCGGCCGCTGCCGCAGGGGCAGGGTTCGCGGGCGCCGACGACCGGGATCTCTCCGTCCGTGAGCTGCGGGCGCTTGGCCTTGGTCTGAGGGCGCTTCTTGGCCATCGTGGGTGTCTCCCGGTTACGGCTCGTCTCGTACGGGCGGGAGCCTAGTCGGTCACGACGCGGCTGACGGGACCCTGTGGACAACATGCCGACCGTGGGTGACGCGCGAGCCGTACGGGGCCGGGTCCGTACGGGACCGGGGCCCGTGCAAGGCGGCCGCGATGCGACCGTGAGGCGGCGGACGGTGGCCGCCCGTGGCCGCCAGCGGCCGACGGTGGACGACCGCGCGGAGTGGTCGTGGGGGATCACCGCGCGTGCGTCGTCAGTCGAAGCGCTCGAAGGCGTCCGCGAACTCCAGGCCGGACAGCTCGGACACCGAGGGCGCCGTCACCCGCGTGGCGAAGTCGTCGCGCCGGTGTCCGGCGTCCGGGTCGTGCACGTCGTCGTGGACGACGGCCCACACCGTGACCTCGCCCGGTACCTCGTCGCGTACGCCCCAGTCGTCGGCCAGCGCCGTGATGATGTTCAGCCCCCGGCCGCCGTGCGCGGTGACCGACGGGGTCGCCGGTGCCGGCCGGGTCGGGCCTCCGCCGTCCGTGACCTCCACGACCAGCCGGCCGCAGGGATCCACCTGCCAGGCCGCGCGGACGTCACCGTCCCCGGTCGGGGCGTCGCCCAGGGGTCTGCCGTGTTTGCACGCGTTGCTCAGCAGTTCGGAAAGGATCAGTACGGCATCGTCGATGACCGTGTCCGCCACGCCGCCGTCGCGCAACTGCAGGCGCATGCGGCGCCTCGCTTTCCCCACGCCCGCAGGGCCATGGGGTACGGCCATGCTCGACGACGTGGGCACCTCCTGTGCCACCACCAACGCCACCCCCGAAACCTCCTTTGCCCCACGCCACGGTGTGAATGCCCCATGGGCCTGAACCGGAAACCGGCCCATCCGTGTGCGGTGACGCACTCGAAACAGTCGAGCACGCACCGAATGCGCCGGAGCACTCCTCGTAGTCGGATGGCTGGATTCAGTCGATGTGGCCGAGATGTGAGGATGGAACGAGAGGGGGGCCGTGGTCAAGGGCCCTGCGCCGAGCAGGGCGGACCGCATGGCCGGCCCGCCCCGTCCCGCTCAGCGGCCGAGCTGGTCGAGCACCGCGCGGGGGCGGTTGGTGATGATGGCGTCGACCCCGAGACCGACGCAGGCGTCCACGTCCCGGGGATCGTTCACGGTCCACACGTGCACCTGGTGGCCGGACCGCTTCAGGCGCTCGATGTACGCGGGGTGGCTGCGGACGATCCGGATCGAGGGCCCCGCGATCGGAATCCCTTCCGGCAGCCGCCCGTCACGCAGGCGGGGCGAGACGAACTGCATGAGGTGGACCGTCGGCAGGGTGGGCGAGGCGGCGTGCACACGATGCAGCGACCGCGCGGAGAAGCTCATCACGCGTACCGGGGACTCCTCGGGGGTGCCGGGCGCGTCCAGGCCGAACCTCTTCAGCAGGAGCAGCAGCCGCTCCTCCACCTGCCCTGCCCACCGCGTGGGGTGCTTGGTCTCGATCGCCAGCTCCACCCGGCGGCCGGCGTCGGCGACGAGCTCCAGCAGCCGCTCCAGGGTGAGGACGGAGGTCGCCTCCCGGTCCTCCGGCCCGTACTCCCAGTCGGGCTCCTCGGCCCGTCCCCCGAGTGGGTCACGGGTCTTCCAGGAGCCGAAGTCCAGGGCGGACAGATCGGAGAGCTCCAGCGCCGACACCGCCCCGCGGCCGTTGGACGTACGGTTGACGCGACGGTCGTGGACGCAGACGAGATGGCCGTCCGCGGTCAGCCGTACATCGCATTCGAGTGCGTCCGCACCGTCCTCGATCGCCTTG
The DNA here is from genome assembly GCF_044540975.1 of Streptomyces sp. NPDC085927. Lineage (NCBI taxonomy): Bacteria > Bacillati > Actinomycetota > Actinomycetes > Kitasatosporales > Streptomycetaceae > Streptomyces > Streptomyces sp. NPDC085927. Next base: position 428,399 of record NZ_JBITSN010000006.1, on the reverse strand, counting down.
CGGTACGCGGCCAGGGTGTGCTCGGGGGCGTCCTCGGAGGCTCCGCGGTGGGCGACGACTTGGGGCGGGCGCTGACGTGCAGGGGTCACGGCGTCATGGTGCCATCGCGTGGGGGTACCTGTGCGAGCGCATGGGTGTCGAGGGGGTGGGCGACGCGGACGCCTGACCGGAGGCATGGGATTGGTGCACCCTTAGTGAGTAATGCCCTATGTAAGGGATGGTCTCGCACCCACAGGAACGGCTTATGGTGCCCTGACGGCCCATGGGAAAAGCTGACGTCATACAAAGAGACATGCACAGCTGAAGCGCGCCGGACTCGTCGACACGCGTGATCGAGCGTGAATGAGCGTGACCGAGTGCGACCTGGAACAACAGCCGTGGATCGAGGAGAGAGAGCTGTGAGCACCGAGAACGAGGGCACAAACGAGGGCGCATCGGTACCCCCGGCCCCGTCCGTACCGCCCACGCCGGTGGACGCTCCCGCTGCTCAGGCGCATCCGGGGCGCCCGGCTCCGGACGGGGGCAGTCCGACGACCCCCCTGCCCCCGGTCCCGCCGAACGCGCCCGGTACGGCACAGGGCCACGGTGCGTCGCCCTACCCGGGATACGGCGGCGGCGGAGACCACGGCGGATACGGCGAGCCGGCCGGACACGGCGCCCCGGCCGCCCACGCGGGCCAGGGAGGCTACGGCGCCCAGGACCAGCCCCCCGTCGGCCCTCCGCCGGGAGCCCCGGTGGGAGCCCCTGCGGGAGCCGCCTCCCCGCCCGACGCCTCCTGGCCCCCGCCCCCGGCGCCGGGCACCCCGTCGTACGACGGTGGCGGCGCCGGTGAGGGAGCCGGCGGCGGTGCGGCCGGATGGGGCTCCTCGTACCAGGAGCCGGCGCCGAAGAAGGGCGGCAGGCGCGGCCGCCTGGTCGCCACCGTCCTGGTGGCCGCACTGGTCGCCGGCGGCCTGGGCGGCGGCCTCGGCTACACGCTGGCCAAGAACAACGACGACGGCAACGGCTCGACGACCGTCTCGTCGTCCACCAGCGGCGGCAACGTCAAGCGCGACCCGGGCACGGTCGCGGCGGTGGCCGCCAAGGCGCTGCCGAGCACCGTCACCATCGAGGCGGAGAGCAGCAGCGGCGAGGGCGGCACCGGCACGGGGTTCGTGTTCGACACCCAGGGGCACATCGTCACCAACAACCACGTGGTGGCGGATGCCGTGGACGGTGGGAAGGTCGCGGCGACCTTCCCGGACGGCAAGAAGTACGACGCCGAGGTGGTCGGTCACGCCCAGGGCTACGACGTCGCGGTCATCAAGCTGAAGAACGCTCCCTCGAACCTGAAGCCCCTCACGCTGGGCAACTCCGACAAGGTCGCCGTCGGCGACTCGACGATCGCCATCGGCGCCCCGTTCGGCCTGTCCAACACGGTGACGACCGGCATCATCAGCGCGAAGAACCGCCCGGTGGCCTCCAGCGACGGCACCGGCAGCCAGGCCTCGTACATGAGCGCCCTGCAGACCGACGCCTCGATCAACCCGGGCAACTCCGGCGGACCACTGCTGGATGCCCAGGGCAACGTCATCGGCATCAACTCCGCCATCCAGTCCACCAGCAACGGCGGCTTCGGCACCGGCCAGTCCGGCTCCATCGGCCTGGGCTTCGCCATCCCGATCAACCAGGCCAAGTACGTCGCCCAGGAACTGATCAAGACGGGCGAGCCGGTGTACGCCAAGATCGGCGCGTCGGTCTCCCTGGAGGAAGGCACGGGCGGGGCGAAGATCACCGAGCAGGGTGCCGGCGGCTCCGAGTCGGTCGACCCCGACGGTCCCGCCGACCAGGCCGGTCTGCGGCCCGGTGACGTCATCACCAAGCTCGACGACCGCGTCATCGACTCCGGCCCGACCCTGATCGGCGAGATCTGGACCCACAAGCCGGGCGACGAGGTCACCCTCACCTACGAACGCGGCGGCAAGGAACAGACCACGAAACTCACCCTGGGCTCCCGCGTCGGCGACAGCTGACCCCACCCCGGCCGCACCGACCCGTTACCCTTGTCCCCGCGCCGCCGATCATCCGGCGAGCGCGGGGAGGTGTGCCCGAGCGGCCTAAGGGAACGGTCTTGAAAACCGTCGTGGCAGCGATGTCACCGTGGGTTCAAATCCCACCGCCTCCGCGCGATGAGCAGTGAGAACGACCCCTGGCCAGGTCCTACGGTCAGGGGCCGTTCTGCTGCCTGCTGCCCGCTGCTCACCGTCTCTGCCCGTGGTCTCCGCTCGACCGGGCGCGGAAGGGGCACGGTCCGGGGCACGCACGGACGACCGTGTGAGGACATCGGCGACGGGCGCCGGATGCGGCCGGCCGGCGACCGACCGGCACCTTGCGGACGATCTCGTGGGGAGCGGCGGGTTCCACGACGCCGCCCGTGCCCCGAGGGCTCGGACTGTTCCGTGACGGGCGAACCATCTTCTGTGGGCCCCTGGTGGGACGATCACGTCGTCTTCCGAGTCGATTGCGGAGCGACTGCCCGGCGCAACACTTCCCACGCGTCCACGCCGGCGCGAACGCTGCTCCTGCCGCGCTGTTTCCACCTCTCGGTCGATTCGCCAAGGCGGTGGTGAGTGTGTTGCGCCGCTGATTCCCATGATTCCCAGGACTGTTCCGAAACGCCGTGATGAAGACATCGGCCCGGATGAAGACATCGGCCCGGATTCCGCTTCCGGAATCCGGGCCGCCTTTAATTGGACGACGGGCGCTCAGCCCCGCCCCCCGCCCATCACGTGCGGTTGGTGGAGCTGCCTTGGGGCGAGTGATCATGGCCCGTAAGTCGATGGCGAGTCGGGCGGTCTGTGGGCCTGTCCGTTGAAGTCCGACGGTGAGCCATGATTGGGGGGGGGACTCGCCCCACAATGGCTTCCTGACCACCTGTTCCATCCGTTGGCGTGATCGGTCTGCTGCGAACGGGGTGACGGATTGAGCGAGTTGGCCGACGCGCCGGCATGGAAGAGGGCTTTTCGGCAGCTCGAGCACAGTCAGCCGAAGAGCGCCACGAGGTGCCCCACGCCCACAAGGCGCTGCCCGGTGGGCGTGTCACCTGGCCACCCGGTGGGGCGGGGCGGGCGCTGGAATGGTCAACGCTGGGAGACCAGTGGCGTTCTCCTTGGGCGGCGCACCGGAATGGCTCCGGATAGCACTCCCGCGGGTGAGGCAATGCGTGCGCACGCGGGATCCGGAATATTTTCGGCCACCGCTTTCGGTGCTGCCGAGGTGGCGTCAGAGGCCTTGGCCCAATGTCTGCTTGACGCCGCCGATGAGGGAGCCGAGAACGCCACCCGCAGGGCCGAGCTCAGCATTTCCCTGTGAGCTTTCCTGGGGTGCCGAGTCCGTGGGTGCGGCCACTGCGGTACCCATGGCGAAGAGTCCCGCGGTGACAAGGCCGGCGAGAACAATGGCGGTGCGACGAATCATTTCCATACCCTTACAGTGGGTGACGAGACGATCACGGATCGTATCAGGCGGCATGCCGGCAACGGGAAAGCCACAAAGGGATGTGCCGTATCGGCCTGCGCGAATCACCGTGACGACCGCACGCATGGAAGGCCGGCAATACCGATGTCCGGCCGGCCGAGAAGCGCGTCGGGAGCGAAGGGGCCGTCGGCTCTGTCCTGAGCCGGGGCATGCGGGCTCTCTGCGGTCAGGAGGCCGCTCGCAGCAGGCGGAGCTGGCCGATTTCCGTTGCGTTCTTCAGGAGTTCGGTGTTCACCCAGGCGATCGTGTGGGCCACGGTGTGCGCCGGGTCGCCCGGCCAGGGGAACGGGGCCGTGGCGTCCAGATCGGTGTCGGTGAGGTTGTCCAGGACCGTCTGCCACTCCGTCCGCAGGCCGCGCAGCCACTGGACGGTCGGCGCTCCTTCGCCGGGCCAGGTGATGTCGGCCCGCTCCCGGGGCTGTCGCCCGCGCGTGTGGTCCAGGGTCACGCTCCACCACCAGCCGATGTGCCAGCTGACCCAGGCGATGGTGGGGACGGGGACGGGGTCGGGCTCGGTCTCGGCCCAGTCCGGTTCCCAGGTTCCGTCGGCGGAGCGGTGCAGCGTCCAGCAGTGAGGGGTGGGCTCCCACAGGAAATCGTCCGGCTCCAGCCGCTCCAGGTGGTACTCGAACAGCGACCAGGTCAGGTCGAACTGCCAGCGCAGGAGTTGTGTCCGGGAGACGGGTGAGGAACCGGAAGCGGTGAGGCCGGGGGTGCTCGGCTCCGGGGTGCTCGGGTCGGGGGTGCTCATTGAGGTTCCTTGGCCTTCCGCGATGTGTGCGGTACGGGTGGTCAGATCTCGATGTCCTGGGCGAGTTGCTCCCAGGACACCTCCCGCAGTACGGGTTCCGTGTCGTGGCCCGACGGCACGTGTGCGGCCGGCTGGAACCAGACGACGGTGAGGCGGGAGCGGTACAGGGCTCGGTCGTGGGCCGGGTCGAGTGCCTCGGAGCGGAAGTGGCCCAGGCAGGTCACGGCGGGCATGACCTCCACGGGGCCGAAGGCGCCGGCGTACTGGTCGGGGCGCTCGCGCGGGGGCGGAACCAGGTGGACCGGGGTTCCGGGGAAGGCGTCTTCGGCGGACCGCAGCGCCGAGGTGATCTTCCGGTCGTTGAGGGGCTTGCACGGGTAGCCCTCGAGCATGCCGCCGTACGTCGACGACATCCGCAGCTCGGAGAGGTCGACCGAGCGGCCCGAGGCGAGGACGACGCGCGCGAGTGACATGGTCGGCACTCTAGGGCGGTGGTGCATTCGGGGCTTTCGGTTTTCGTCGGGCGGAGAAGGGCTGGGGGAGGGGCGGAGGGGAGAAGGGAGGAGAGGAGAGGGGGCGGGCCGTGTGGTGCCGTCAGGGGTGGTGGCCCGTCATGCGGGCTGCCGAGGCGATCGTCGCGCGGGCCTCGCGTTCGGACAGGCCCGTGTTGAGGGCCGCCTCCAGCAGGGGGACCGCCAGGGCGGGGCCGATGCCGTCCTCGTAGGCGCGGCAGGCCGCCCAGAACAGGCGGGTGTTGCGCTGGCCCTCGTGCGCCGCGAGGACGAACTGGACCAGCCCCTGCCCATGGCCGCCGGCCGGCGGGGGCGTGGGGTGGTGGGCACGGGGCGGCGGCAGCAGGAGCTGCAGGAGGGCGGGCGGGCATGCGGCGGGGACGAGGTGTGCGGTACCGGGGGCGGTGGTGTACGTGCCGTGGTCCGTGCGGGAGCCGGGGCCGACCAGGTAGCCGCCGGCGCCCCGGATGTCGATGCCGGGGGCGAGTCGGCTCGCGGAGTTGGGGACGGCGACGTCCGGCGGGCCGCTGAGCCACAGGTGACGGCCGCCGCTGGGGGTCAGGACGACCATGGTGGCGGGGATCGTGAACAGGTGGCGCAGGGCCAGTTCGCGCAGAGCGGCGGAGGAGTCGTTGTCGGTCTTGGTGTCCAGGTCGACGCCGATGAGGTGGTGCGGGGGCAGGCCGCAGGCGATGCCGTAACCGGTGGCCCGGGGGGCGGCGGCGAACAGTTCACGGATGCGGGCGGGGTCGGTGGAGGCGTCGTGGACACCGTGTCCGAAGCGGCCGCACTCGCCGCGGCAGCGCGTGGTGGGGCCGGGACCGGGATCGGTTCCGTCGCGGTGCGGGGAACGCAGTGCGGGGAGTTTCGTCCGGGACAGCGGGATGACGGCCAGTCCGCGCTCGGCGGCTGACAGGGCGTGTGCGAGGGCCAGTGTCGTGGCCTGCCGGTCGGTGGTGGCCATGCCTCTATTTTCGTACGCATGTTCGAATAAGGGAAGAGGGGGTCGAGGCGACGCGCCGGGGTTCGGGTGGTTGGCGAGAAATGTGCTGGAACGCTTCGCCTCTTGCGGGGCTTGGCGCGGAGGGTTCCTTGCCGGAGGGAGGGGGTGGATTGGGGGGTGAGTGGGGGTTTATCGACTTGTCCTCACGCTTGCGTGCGAATGACGGCTTCAGGGGTGGTTCACGGGGATCCGGTGGGCAAGCTTGATCTTGCGACGTCGAGAGCAGCCCGGGGCGGTCGGCCAACTTCCCTGGTGACAGCCGTAGATCGGGCACACACGGTCATGAACCGGTGCGTCCTTGGTTTTGGAGGAAACACAACATGGCAAGCATCCGTACCGTCCGCGTCATCGCCGCCGTCTCCGCTCTTCCGCTCGCGGCAGCCCTCTTCACCGGCGTTGCGGCGGCGGACAACGGCGCTTTCGCGGACAACGGTTCGAGTGCCACGGCTGCGAGTGCCACGGCGGGTGTGGTCGGCAGCGGCGTCGGCGGGGACAACTTCGGCAACTCGGCCACCACGCAGCAGCAGGCCGTCGGTTCCGGTGCCTCGAACCAGAGCAACACCGCCCAGGTCAACGGTTCCGCGTTCACGGCCGTCAATCAGGGCAACGACAACGTGGCGATCAACTTCACCCCGCTGTGGTGAGGTGAGGGGGCCGACGGCCCCCTGACGGCGTGTGGGGTGTGCCTTGTGGGGTGCAAGGCGTGTGCACGTCGGTGCTTCGGCGCCGCCGGGCACACGCCTCGCGGGGCCGTGCTTGTTGACCGGGGCGGGGGCGGCCGGTTCGTGTGCGTGCGTCTGCGGGGGGCGGCCTTGAGAGGAGGTGATACCCGACGGGCGATCAGGGGATCTCTCGGAGGGACGCAGGGGGACGCAAGGGGGACGCAGGGGGGACGCAAGGGGGACGCAAGGGGGAGGTGGTGCTGCGGCGGTGAGGGGCTGTGTGAGCGGGAAGCCGGAGGCGAGGGAGGAGCCGGGGTGGCCGGCCGATGTGCTTGTCGAGGTGCGGCCGAAGCCGTGCGAGGGGCGGGAGGCCTCGTCGGCCGCGCAAGGAGAACCGGCCCCAGGGGCGGCAGGGCCGGCGAGGGTGGCAAGAGCGGGGGGCGGGGACGCGGGCGGGGGCGTGCCGGCCTCGGGCTGATCCTTGTGGCGGACGGGTGGGGGCGGGAGGGAGCCGGTGTCGCGCCGGGAACGGGCGAGGCCTCGAGGTGCCGGTGTGTTTCCCCCAGGGGTGAACCCGCAGTGGCTCTCCACCGCTCCTCCACCCTCAGGAGGTGGAGCAGGCACTACCCCTACAACCTGAGAGGGACGTGGCTTCGGGACTTGTGGCCGATTTGCCGAACGTGCCCCGCTCATAGCGTTGAGCCATGACCACACCCGTCTGCACCAGCGCTTCGAATGCCGCTGCTCCAGTGACGCAGACCCTCCCGTACCCGTCGTTCTCGTCGTACATGAGGGCCCGCCAGCCGGTGCTCCTGCGTACCGCCCGGTCCCTGACCGGGAACCCGAGCGACGCGGAGGACCTGCTGCAGACCGCGCTCGCCAAGACGTATGTCGCCTGGGAGCGCATCGAGGACCATCGCGCGCTCGACGGCTATGTGCGCCGGGCGCTGCTGAACACCCGGACGTCGCAGTGGCGCAAGCGCAAGGTGGACGAGTTCGCCTGCGAGGAGCTGCCCGAGCCGGACCCGGTGTCCGCCGCCGACGACCCGGCCGAGCAGCAGGCGCTGCGCGACGCGATGTGGCGGGCGATCATGCGGCTGCCCGCGCGACAGCGCGCCATGGTCGTCCTGCGGTACTACGAGGACCTCAGCGAGGTCCAGACGGCCGAGGTGCTCGGCGTATCGGTGGGTACGGTGAAATCAGCCGTGTCGCGAGCGCTCGGCAAGCTGCGGGATGACGCTGAGCTGGGGCTTGTTCGGTCCTGAACCGAAATGTCGTTTCGCGATACGTGATCGATCATCCGTTCCTCTAGTGACATACCGCGCGGTATGTGCGCAGAATCAGCACATCCGTTACCGCCGCGTAGGCAATGTCGCCCGGGAGGACGCCGTGCTGAGCACGATGCAGGACGTACCGCTGTTGATCTCGAGGATCCTGGCCCACGGATCGACGATCCACGGCACGTCACAGGTGACCACCTGGACCGGCGACGGCGAGTCGCACCGCCGTTCCTACGCGGAGATCGGCGCCCGCGCGGCGCAGCTGGCGCACGCGCTGCGCGAGGACCTCGGAGTGTCCGGCGACGAGCGCGTGGCCACCCTCATGTGGAACAACGCCGAGCATGTCGAGGCGTACTTCGCGATTCCCTCCATGGGCGCGGTGCTCCACACCCTGAACCTTCGCCTCCCGCCCGAGCAGCTCGTGTGGATCGTCGGCCACGCCGCCGACCGGGTGGTCCTGGTCAACGGTTCGCTGATCCCGCTGCTCGCCCCCCTGCTGCCGCACCTGAAGTCGCTCGAGCACGTCGTCGTGTCCGGCGCCGGGGACCGCTCCGCGCTGACGGATGCCGCGGCGCAGGCGCAGGTGCGGGTGCACGAGTACGAGGACCTGATCGCGGGGAAGCCGACCGCCTACGACTGGCCCGAGCTGGACGAGCGTGCCGCGGCCGCCATGTGCTACACCTCGGGCACGACCGGGGACCCCAAGGGCGTGGTCTACAGCCACCGTTCGATCTACCTGCACTCGATGCAGGTCAACATGGCCCAGTCGATGGGCCTGACCGACGAGGACACCTCGCTGGTCGTGGTCCCCCAGTTCCACGTCAACGCCTGGGGTCTGCCGCACGCCACCTTCATGACCGGCGTCAACATGCTGATGCCGGACCGCTTCCTGCAGCCCGTGCCGCTCGCCGAGATGATCGAAAGCGAGCGTCCGACCCACGCCGCCGCCGTCCCCACCATCTGGCAAGGGCTGCTGGCCGAACTGCTGGCCAAGCCGCGCGACGTCTCCTCCCTCACCCAGGTCACCATCGGTGGCTCGGCCTGTCCGCCCTCCCTGATGGAGGCGTTCGACGAACTCGGCATGCGGGTCTGCCACGCCTGGGGCATGACGGAGACCTCCCCCCTCGGCACCATCGCCCGCCCGCCGGCCCACGCCGTGGGCACCGACAAGGAGTTCGTCTACCGTCTGACCCAGGGCCGCTTCCCGGCCGGTGTCGAGGCCCGGCTCACCGGCCCCGGCGGCGAACGGCTCCCCTGGGACGGCGAGTCCGCGGGCGAGCTGGAGGTGCGCGGCCCCTGGATCGCCGGCGCCTACTACAACGGCACCGACGCCGAACCCCTGCGTCCCGCCGACAAGTTCAGTGAGGACGGCTGGCTGAAGACCGGCGACGTCGGCACGATCTCTTCCGACGGCTTCCTCACCCTCACCGACCGGGCCAAGGACGTCATCAAGTCCGGCGGCGAGTGGATCTCCTCCGTCGAGCTGGAGAACGCCCTGATGTCCCACCCGGACGTCGCCGAGGCCGCCGTCGTCGCGGTCCCGGACGACAAGTGGGGCGAGCGCCCGCTGGCCACGGTCGTCCTCAAGGAGGGCTCGACCGCCGACTTCGACACCCTGCGCGACTTCCTCGCCGGCGAGGGCAGGATCGCCAAGTGGCAGCTGCCCGAGCGCTGGACGGTGATCGAGTCGGTGCCGAAGACGAGCGTCGGCAAGTTCGACAAGAAAGTGCTGCGCCGGCAGTACGCCGAGGGCACGCTGGACATCACCCAGCTCTGACCCGCTCGACGCCCTCCGACACGCTGTGACGGGCCCCGCGTACACCGGTCACCAGGCCGGCCGCACGCGGGGCCCGTCGTGCGCCCGGGGCGCGGTTCCCTCGGTACGGGCGCGGCGCGGCTCAGTTGGTGCCGATGCGGGCCAGCAGGTCGACGATCCTGTCCTGCACCTCGTCGCTCGTGGAACGCTCCGCGAGGAACAGCACCGTCTCGCCGGAGGCCAGCCGTGGCAGGTCCCCCTGGTCGACGGCGGCGGTGTAGACGACGAGCGGGGTCCGGGTGAGCTGTCCGTTCGCCCGCAGCCAGTCCACGATTCCGGCCTGCTGACGACGTACCTGCATCAGGTCCATCACCACCAGGTTCGGCCGGAACTGCCCCGCGAGCGCCACGGCGTCCGCGTCGCCGGCGGCCCGCGCCACCTGCATTCCCCGCCGCTCCAGCGTCCCGGTCAGCGCGAGCGCGATCTCCGCGTGCTCCTCGATCAGCAGCACCCGCGGTGGATGCTGCTCGCTGTCCCGTGGCGCGAGGGCCTTCAGCAGGACGGCGGGGTCGGCGCCGTAGGCGGCATCGCGCGAGGCCTGCCCCAGCCCGGCCGTGACGAGCACCGGCACCTCGGCGGCCACCGCCGCCGTCCGCAGCGACTGGAGCGCCGTACGGGTGATCGGACCGGTCAGCGGGTCCACGAACAGCGCGGCGGGGAACGCCGCGATCTGGGCGTCGACCTCCTCGCGCGAATGCACGATCACCGGCCGGTAGCCGCGGTCGCTCAACGCCTGCTGCGTGGCGACGTCCGGCGCGGGCCACACCAGCAGCCGGCGCGGGTTGTCCAGGGGCTCCGGCGGCAGTTCGTCGTCCATCGGCTGCGGACGCGGAGGGTCCGCCACCTCGACGGCCCCGCCCGGACCGTCCAGCGGCTCGGGTCCCTCGGCCGCGTCCGCGTCCGGCGCTCCTATCGCGTACGAGCGTCCCGTTCCCTCGGTCGTCGGCGTGAGCCGCGACTGAGGCTGTGGCTGTGCCTGGGGCTGCGACGGGGGTTGAGGCTGGGGCTGCTGGGGCTGCTGGGGCGGTGGGGTCTGTGCCGGCGCCTGGGGTCGGGCGGGTGCCTGGGCGCGAGGGGCCTGGGTCGCTGCCTGGGCCTGCCGCTGGGTGAGGGCGGATCCGGCCGTCGCGTGCGGCTGCGCGCTCTGCTCCTGGCCCGCGGCCGGGTCGGGGGGCGTACCGAGCTTGCGGCGGCGGCCCGAGCCGCCCGGCTGGTGCGGGGGAGGTGTGGCCGACGGCAGCGGCTGCTGGACCTGGGCGGCCTGCCGGGTGAACGGCACACCCTGCCCCAGCGTGCGCACGCTGAACGCACGCCCCTGGGTCGAGTTCGGGTCCACCGGAGCCGATGGAGTGAACGGGGCCGACGGAGCCACCGGGGCCGACGTCTCGACGGGGAGCGGCTGAGCGGCCCGTTGTGAGGGTGCCGCCGCGTTCTCGGGAGGCAGCGGGGTGGCCGGCGCGGGTGTCGGCATCGGCATGCCGTTCGGCGGAACGGGAGCACCCTGCGGCGGCACGGGAGTTCCGGCGCCGGAGGCGTCACCGGCGGCGGGCCACGGCGGCTGCGCGGACGGAGTGCCCCGGGCCGGAGCCACCTGACCGGGCACGGCCTCGGCGGGCAACGGCTGGGCCGCGGAAACGGGCTGTTCCGCCACCGGAGCGACGGGCTGCGCCTGCGCCTGGGCAGCGGGCGGCAGCACTGCCGGCTGGGGCAACGGCTGCCCGGCGGGGGCCGACTGGAGCTGATCGTGGGGCGCCGCCGCCGGTGCCGGAACCTGCGCCTGAGGCAGCTGTCCCTGTCCGGCCACGCCCTGCGGCGGGACGGCCGCCGGAAGGGCCGTTCCCTGCGGCGGTACGGGGGCGCCCTCCGGGACGGCCCCCGGCACAGGCGCCACCGGTGCGGGAACCGGCTGAGCGGTACCTCCGGCCGCACCCCCCGGAACCTGTGCCTGTGCCTGCACCTGGGCTTGTGCCTGGGCCTGGGCGGCCTGCGCCGGCGAAGGGACCGTGCCCTGCTCGGCAGGCTGGGCCGCGGCCCGCCGACGGCGGCCCGTCGGGGCGCTGGTGGGATGAGGCTGCGGAGGGGTGTGATCGTCGGGCTGGTCGTGCGGGACGGCGTCATGGCGCCCCCCGTCGATCAGCGCGTCACCGGCAGTGGCCGGTCCGGGCACCACCATGGGCGCCGAGCCCTGCGCCTGGCCCTGTCCGACCGCACTGACGGCTCCGGCGGCCCCGATCTGTTCTCCCTGGTCCGCCTCGGCGGGCGGCAGGGCGAACACCGTACGGGGCGCGGCCTCCTGCGCCGCCGCCCGCTCGGTGGCCGCCGCCAGCGCACGCCGGCGTCGCCCGGCCGTCTGAGTCTGCTGACCCTGCTCCTGCTCCTGCGTCTGGAAGGCACCGGCCGTTCCGTCCCCGCTGCCCACCGCGGGCAGCGCGGGCGGCAGGGCGTGCTGCTCACCGGAGACCTGCCGGGCACGCTGTCCCCCCGCCGGGACGGGTACGCCCTGCGGCGGTACGGTCCCGCCCAGCCCGGTGTTCGAGGCGGCGGACCCCGCCGCGGACTCGGCGGCCGTGACAACGGCCCCCTCGGACACGCCGCCCACGGAGCCGGCCGCACCGATCGCACCGGCGACCGCGCCCGGGACGGCAGGGGCAGCGGACTCCGCGCTCTCGGCCGGCCGGCCGCGCCGCCGTCCGGTCCCGCCGGACGACACCGCCACCGCGTCCTCACCGGACGCCTGAGCCGGAATCTGCGCGGGCTCCGCGGCCGCCGAGGCCGCCCGGCGCCTGCGCCGTCCGGTGGGCGCCGCGGTCTCCGTACCGGCGCCGGAAGCGTCGTCCGGCCCCGGCACCTCGCTCTCCAGGAAGGCGTCCACCGAGGACCGCCGGGCCCTGCGCCGTCCGCCGCCGGAACCCTGCTGACCGCCCGCGACAGCGGCGGCCTCCTCGGTCGGCACCACTCCCGGCACCGGTGCCTCGACCGGCGCCCCGCCCGCCGGCACCCCGGCGGGCAACGCGAGCTGGGAACTCGCCTGACCTGCGGCGACGGCACCCGCACCGGCTCCGATGGGCACCTCGAGGACGAACGCGCTGCCGCTCATTCCCGGCACCTCGTGCGTCTGCAGCACACCTCCGTGCGCCCGTACGATCCCGCGCACGATCGGCTCGTGCACCGGATCGCCGCCGCTGTACGGCCCGCGCACCTCGATCCGTACGACCTCGCCGCGCTGTGCCGCCGCGACCACGACCGTGTTGTCCAGGTAACCGCCCGCCGACACGGGACTGCTGCCGGTGGCGTCGACGCCCGCGACATCCGCGACGAGATGCGCGAGGGCGGTGGCGAGCAGCCGCGAGTCGACCTCGGCCTCGATGGGCGGCGCGTGCACGGCGAACTGGACCCGGCCCGGCCCGATGAGTTCCACGGCCCCGTCGACACCGGCGGCGACGACGGCGTCGAGCATCGCCTTCGTACGAGTGATGCCGCCCGTCCCGGCGTCGAGCCGCTGGAAGCCGAGGACGTTGTCGATGAGGGTGGTGATCCGGGAGTAGCCGGCCGACAGGTGGTGGAGCACCTGGTTGGCCTCGGGCCACAGCTGCCCGGCGTCGTCCGCGGCCAGTGCGGCCAGGTCGCGGCGCAGTTCCTCCAGCGGGCCCCGCAGTGACTGCCCGAGCAGGGTCAGCAACTGCTCGTGCCGGCCGGCGAGGGCCTCGAAGCGGTCCTTCTCCCGCTCGCCGAGCGCGGCGTACCGCTCCTCGTTCGCGGCGAGTTCCTCAGTGTGCGCCTCGCGCAGTTCCTCCAGCTCGCGGACCTGCTCCTGGCGCAGGGCAGTGAGCTCGGAGGCGTGCTCCTCGGCGATCCGCTCCAGTTCCTCGGCGTGCTGTCGCTCGGTCTCTTCCTTCTCCTTGACGAGCGCGTCGTAGGGACGCCGGTCGGTGAAGGTCATGACGGCGCCGACGAGCTGATCACCGTCGCGCACCGGCGCGGTCGTCAGGTCGACCGACACCTTGTCGTTGCTCTTGGAGTACAGCACCTGGCCGCGCACCCGGTGCTTGCGCCCGGAGCGCAGGGTGTCGGCGAGCGGGGACTCGTCGTAGGGGAAGGGGGAGCCGTCGGCGCGCGAATGGAGGACGAGGGTGTGCAGCTCCCGCCCGCCGAGATCGCTGGCCCGGTAACCCAGTATCTGGGCGGCGGCCGGGTTGACGAGAACGATCCGCCCGTCGGTGTCCGTCCCGACGACACCCTCGGCGGCGGCCCGCAGGATCATCTCGGTCTGCCGTTGCGAACGGGCCAGCTCGGCCTCGGTGTCCACGGTGCCGGACAGATCGCGTACGACGAGCATCAGCAGTTCGTCACCGGTGTAGCCGTAAGTGTCGTAGGCCTGCTGGCCGGTCTCCAGATTCGCACTGGTGACCTCGACCGGGAACTCGGCCCCGTCGGTCCGCCGGGCGACCATCCGCGTCGGCTTGGTACGGGCCCGCGGGTCGATGTGGTCGGGCCGGCGCATGGAACCGGGGATGAGCTTGGAGTCGAACTCCGGCAGCAGGTCGAGCAGCCCGCGCCCCACCAGAGCGGTGCCCGGAGTCTCGAAGGCCTCGAGGGCGATGGTGTTGGCGTTGACGACCGTCCCGTTGGCGTTGACCAGCAACAAGGCGTCGGGAAGCGCGTCCAGTATGGCTGCGAGGCGAGCAGTGCCTCGGGATGGCCTGCTGCTCACGAGACGCTTCCTTCCTGTTCCGCGATGTGCCGACCGGTCGGGCCATCTTGCCGACCGGCCCTCAACGTGTCACCGGAGGGAGTCTAAGGGCTGGGGTTGCGCTCGCGACGCCGGATGAGACCGAGGTCGCACGTAACGTGACGGTGCTGTGACGCCGCCGCCGGCCGACACCGGCCCCGCCCCGCCCCGCCACGGCCCGAACCGTTGCGGGACCTCCACGCGGACCGGCCCCGGCCCCGCCCGGTCCGCCTCGTCGCCCCGGTCCTCCTCATTCCCCCGATCCCCCCGGCCCGCCACCACTGTCCCGGTCACACGCCCGTACGTCCTCGTGGTGAGGCGACGACGGGCCCGCCACACGCCGACGGAAGGACTTTGCTCTGCGGCCGTCGTGCCTAGTACCGTAGGGGGCGATTGGTGACACCACGCACGGCTGTGTCATCATCGGCACGCACCACTTGAACCGCGCTCGCGCGCGGAAGGTTGTGCACGGAGGCGTCGCCTAGTCCGGTCTATGGCGCCGCACTGCTAATGCGGTTTGGGCCTTAAAGCCCATCGAGGGTTCAAATCCCTCCGCCTCCGCACCGATTGCGAAGCCCCGGCCCACTCGGCCGGGGCTTCGCCGTATGCCCGGCCTTCCGCCGCCGTTTCCGCAGGTCGCAAGGGGTGGGGCAAACGGATTTCACATGGCGGCGGCGGTCATGTAATGTTCTTCCTGTCGCCGCGAGCGAGCCCGCAGAGGGCCGGGAGCGGCGAGAAAACTGAAAAAACAGGCACTCGTAGCTTAACGGATAGAGCATCTGACTACGGATCAGAAGGTTGCAGGTTCGAATCCTGCCGAGTGCACAGAGACAAGAGCCCCGCCGGTTGAACCGGCGGGGCTCTTTCCGTATGGGGCGAGGGCTGGCCGAGGTCCGGTCCCGTGGCTTCGGGCGGGGTCAGGGTTTGTGGTGGTGGTCGGTTCTGCGGCGGAGGAGCGCGGTGCGGAGCTGACGGCTCAGGGCTGTGGCCGCCGCGGTGAGGAAGATGAAGGTGTAGAGGATCTGGAGCATGGTGACCAGGCGGGCCGTCTGGCCGTGCGGGGTGATGTCGCCGTAGCCGATGGTGGCGAGGGTGACCATCGTGAAGTACAGGGCGTCCAGGCGGGTGTCGAGGCCGATGAGTTCGCCGGGGCTTTGGGCCAGGGCCTGGTAGGCCGTGGCGAAGGCCAGGATGGACAGGCTCATCAGCAGGGGGATGACCAGTCCGGGCCGGGCGTGTGGGTGATCGAAGATGACGTGGCTGATCTGCTGGAGCAGCAGAGCGGCGATGAGCGTCAGGGTCAGGCCGAAGAGCGTCCAGCTCAGGGCGGGGCGTCGAGGGCCCAGGCCGTCGAGGGGGAGCAGGAAGTAGGCGGTGACCAGGACGGTCGCGGCGGCGGCCTGGGCGAGCCAGCGCCACAGGGTCCTCCGTGCCGTGGCCGGCTCGCGGGTGCGGCTGCTGTCCATGGGGTGGGGAGGAGTGCTGGAGCGGAAGGACGTCCCTAGGTCTGGGGCGTCGTCTCACGGCGTGGGGAGCACAGGGCCCAGATGATGAAGCCGTCGATGACGATGAGGACGATCGACCAGACCGGCGCGTAGGGCAGCCACACGAAGTTGGCGATCATGCTCAGTCCGGCCAGTGCGACGCCCACGGCGCGGGCCCAGGCCGCTCCCGTGAACAGGGCGAGGCCTGCGGCCAGGATGAGAGCGCCGACGATCAGGTGGATCCAGCCCCAGCCGGTCAGGCTGAACGCGTAGGTGAAGTTGCGGGTGGTGACGAAGACGTCGTCCTCGGCGATGGCGGCGATGCCCTGGAAGATCGCCATGATCCCGCCGAACGTCATCAGGACCGCTGCGGCCCCGGTCCAGCCCGTCGCCCAGGCGCTCTGGGCCTCCCATCCGGTCCGCTGCTGGTGTGTTCCACCGACGTTGCTCGCCATGTGCTCGCCCTTTCGGCTGCCCCGAGTGGTCCCCGAGCGGTGTGTCTCCTCATCCAGGTTGGCACCCCCGGGTGTGCTCGGCACCTCGGATGCCGTGCCGCGCGCCTCGTCACCTGGGTGCTGCACCTGGCCGGGTGGGGCAAGCCGACAGGACGGCGGCCGAGGGAGCAGGGGGACTGGCGGGTCGGGGACCCCGATGCCGGGGAGGGGCACCCGGGGTGCTTGGGGTGCTTGGGGTGCTTGGGGTGCTTGGGGTGCTTGGGGCACCCGGAGTGCCTGGGGTGCCGGCTGGCGGGCCGCGGTCGGCACCGGACCACGGCGGCGGAATCCGGCGCCCGCGTCTCCGTCCCCGTCCCCGTGCCCGTGCCCGTGCCGAGGGACGGTGCTGGGGATCCGGGCGCCGTGGGTGCCGGTGGTTCCGTGTGCTGAGGCTTGGCGCGACCCGTTGTCAGTGGCGACCTCTACGCTCGGCGGAGATGGCACAGGTGTGGAGATGCTCGGGGCTGCGGTGGTCGGCAAGCGGTCCCGTGCTGGCGTGGGACGGCGGGCTGCACAGCACGCTGACCTGGGGGAAACGGGTGGCCTTCGCGGTCGTGGAAGGGGGCGTGAGGACATGCGTGGGGGCGCGGGGGCATGCGTGTCCGCTCGGCGCGGTGGTGCCGGGGCGAGGCACGGGAGCGCGGTGCGAGGAGTGCGCGCGGCTGGACCGGGCGCACTCCGTGGCCGCCGACACCCTCGCGGACGATCCGCGGCCGTACCGCGTCTATCTGGCCTGGTTCGGGCCCGGGATGGTCAAGGTCGGGATCACCGGTGTGGCGCGAGGCCCGGCGCGGCTGCTGGAGCAGGGGGCGGTCTGCTTCAGCTGGCTGGGGACCGGGCCGCTGATGGCGGCGCGGCGCACCGAGGAGCTGCTGCGCGCCGCACTCCGGGTGCCCGACCGGATTCCCTACGCGGACAAACGGGCGGTACGCGCGGTACTTCCGGGCACGGAGGCCGAACGGGCTGCCGAGCTGGCGGAGTTGCACGGGCGGGCGGTCGCGCTGGCCGGGTGGCCGGAGTCGCTGGGCCGTGAGGTGTTCCGGCCCGTCGACCATGTCGAGGTGTTCGGGCTGGCGGGGGCGCCGGCCGCGTTCGGGGAAGTGGGCGAACTGGTTCCCGGGGGTGCGGTGAGCGGGGAACTGGTGGCCGCCGCCGGGCCCGATCTGCATCTGGCGACGGCGGGCGGCGTGGTGGTGCTGGATACGCGGTTCCTGCCCGGATGGGGGCTGGTTCCGGCGGAGGGGAGGGAGTTCGACGTGCCGGTCAAGGCCCTCAAGACGCTCAAGGCGCTCAGGGGGGCCGGGGAGAGGGCGGGAGCGCAGGACGGCTTGTTCTGATCCGTTCGCGGGGCCGGGGCCGGGGCGTTGGTGACCCGTGCGGCGGCCGTCCGGTGTGTCGGCCCGTCCTGGCGGCAGGGGGTGGACCGGGAGCCGGGTCACGGGTGATCGTGGCGGCATGAGCCATCACCTCACGGAATCCGTCCGCGCCGAGGCCGCCGACGTGCGGCGCTTCTGGGAGGGGCTCGGGCTTCCCGGGCTCGTCGACGTGCACACGCACTTCATGCCGGAGCGGGTGCTGCGCAAGGTGTGGGCCTACTTCGACGCGCTCGGGCCGTTGACCGGCGGGGTCGAGTGGCCGATCACCTACCGGCAGGAGGAGAGGGAACGGGCCGAGCTGCTGCGGGAGTTCGGGGCGGTCGCCTTCACGGCCATGCTCTATCCGCACAAGCCCGGCATGGCGCGGTGGCTGAACGGCTGGGCGGTCGACTTCGCCCGCCGGACGCCCGGCTGCCTGCACACCGCGACGCTGTTCCCCGAACCCGGGGCCGAGAGCTTGGTCGGGGACGCCGTCGAAGCGGGGGCACGGGTCTTCAAGGCGCATGTGCAGGTGGGGGCGTACGATCCGGCCGACGCGTTGCTCGACGGTGCCTGGGGCGTGCTCGCCGAGGCGGGCGTCCCGGTGGTGATCCACTGCGGTTCCGGGCCCGCGCCCGGCAAGTACACCGGCCCCGAGCCGATCGCACGGGTACTGGCCCGGCACCCCCGGCTGCGGCTGATCGTGGCGCACCTCGGGATGCCCGAGTACGAGGACTTCCTCGACCTCGCCGAGCGCTACCCGGAGGTGCGGCTGGACACCACGATGGCGTTCACCGACTTCGCCGAGCGCATGGCGCCGTTCCCCCGGCGGGCCCTGCCCCGGCTGGCCGGCCTCGGCGACCGGATCCTGCTCGGCACGGACTTCCCCAACATCCCGTACCCGTACCTCCACCAGCTCCAGGCCCTGGAGCGGCTCGGACTCGGGTCCGCATGGCTGCGGGCGGTGTGCCACGACAACGCGGCCCGCCTCTTCGGCCTGCGGGGGAACGAAAGCGGGAACGGAGACGAAAGCGGGAACGGAGGAGGAAACGGGAACGGAGGGGGAAGCGGCGCCGTCGGCTGACGAGAGCGTCCGGGCCGCCGAAGGAGCGGCCCGAGGATTTCTCAGGGAAAACACAGATTTCGGAAAGGGCACTCTCAGAGGTCCCCACGAGGGTGTGGGGCATGACCACGACCTCGCCCCAGGGGCGCACCGAACTGCTGAGGCCGGACGGGAGCCCCGTCCGCGTGCTGGTGGTGGACGACGAGCAGTCGATCACCGACCTGCTGTCCATGGCCCTGCGCTACGAGGGCTGGCAGATCCGCAGTGAGGCCGACGGACAGGGCGCTGTCCGTGCCGCGCGCGAGTTCCGGCCCGATGCCGTCGTCCTGGACATGATGCTGCCGGACATGGACGGCCTGTCCGTGCTCGGGCGGCTGCGCCGCGAGCAGCAGGACATGCCCGTCCTCTTCCTCACCGCGAGGGACGCCGTCGAGGACCGCATCGCGGGCCTGACCGCCGGCGGGGACGACTACGTGACCAAGCCGTTCAGCCTGGAGGAGGTCGTCGCGCGGCTGCGCGGTCTGATCCGGCGCTCCGGCGCGGCCGACCGCCGGCCGGAGTCCATGCTGGTCGTCGGCGACCTCACGCTCGACGAGGACAGCCACGACGTGACCCGGGACGGGGTGGACATCCACCTCACCGCCACCGAGTTCGAGCTGCTGCGCTACCTGATGCGCAACCCGCGGCGGGTGCTCAGCAAGGCGCAGATCCTCGACCGGGTCTGGTCCTACGACTTCGGCGGGCAGGCGAACATCGTCGAGCTGTACATCTCGTATCTGCGCCGGAAGATCGACGCCGGCCGGGAGCCGATGATCCACACCCGGCGCGGTGCCGGATACCTGATCAAGCCCGCGGTGTCGTGAGCGGACGGCGACGGCCGCGTCCACGGCGGAGAGCGGGCACACCGCGCACGCTCCGGACCCGGCTCGTCGTCGCGTCCGTGGTCCTGATCGCCGTGGTGTGCGCGGTGATCGGCACGGTGACGACGCTGGCCCTGCGGTCGCACCTGTACGAGCAACTGGACGGGCAGCTGCACGAGGTGGCGATGCGTGCCGTCGGAGGGCCCGCGGGCGGCGGGCCGCCCCTGCGGCCCCAGGGCGAACAGGGCCCGCTCGAGTTCGTCGTCAAGGGCCCGCAGGGGATCGGCACCGTCGGCGCGACCGTCGAGGACGGCCGGGTGACCGAAGGAATCGTCAGCGACTCGAGGGAGGAGGACGGGTTCACGACGCCCGAGGCCGCGCTGCTCACCGACGCCCAGCTCACCGCCCTCGCGGCCGTCCCACGCGACGGGAAGCCGCACACCGTGGAACTCCCCGGCCTGGGCGAGTACCGAGTGGAGTACCTGAGTGGCCGGAACGGCACGTTCTACGTCGCGCTGCCGACCGAGAACACCGACGACACCATCAGCACCCTCATCCTGGTCGAGGTGAGCGTCACCGGCGCCGGGCTCGTGGCGGCCGGTATCGCGGGGTTCGTCCTCGTCGGCGTCGCGACCGGTCCGCTGCGCCGGGTCGCCGCCACCGCCACCCGGGTCTCCGAACTGCCGCTGCACCGCGGCGAGGTGACGCTCGAGGAGCGGGTCCCCGAGGCCGAGTGCGATCCGCACACCGAGGTCGGCCGGGTCGGCGCCGCCCTGAACCGGATGCTCGACCACGTCCACGGCGCGCTGCACGCACGCCAGACGAGCGAGATGCGGGTACGGCAGTTCGTCGCCGACGCCAGCCATGAGCTGCGTACACCCCTGGCCTCCATCCGGGGCTACGCCGAACTCACCAGGCGGGGACGGGAGGAGGTCGGCCCCGACACCCGGCACGCGCTGCGGCGGATCGAGTCCGAGGCGGACCGGATGACCCTGCTCGTCGAGGACCTGCTGCTGCTCGCGCGTCTGGACGCCGGGCGGCCCCTGCAGTTCGAGGAGACCGACCTCGTACCGCTCGTCGTGGACACCGTCAGCGACGCCCGCGCGGTCGGCCCGGATCATCACTGGCGGCTGGAGCTGCCCGACGAACCCGCCACGGCGCACGCCGACGCGGCCCGCCTCCAGCAGGTGCTCGTCAACCTGCTCGGCAACGCCCGCCACCACACCCCGCCGGGCACCACCGTGACCTCGAAGGTGCGGCGGCAGGGCTCCTGGCTGTGCGTGGAGGTGGCGGACGACGGGCCCGGCATCCCGCCGGCGCTGCTTCCGCACGTCTTCGAACGGTTCGCGCGCGGTGACTCGGCGCGCACCCGCTCGCCCGGCGGTTCGGCGAGTGCCTCGCCCGGTGGTTCGGCGAGTGCCTCGCCCGGTGGTTCGGCGAGCGCCTCGCCCGGTGGTTCGGCGAGCGCCTCGGCCGGTGGTCCGCCCGGTGGTTCGGGTGGTGGTTCGACCGGTCTGGGGCTGGCCATCGTGCAGGCCGTCGCGACCGCGCACGGCGGTGCCGTGACCGTCGAGAGCGCGCCGGGGCGGACGGTGTTCACGCTCCGGCTGCCCGCCCTCGCCCCCCACCCCGCTCCCACCCCTCACCCCGTGCTCGCACCGGAGTCGGCGCGGGCGCCCCGGCCGGCGCCCGCGCCGTGTCCGCCCCCGTACCCACCGGCGTACTCACAGGCGCGGCACAGCCTCGACACACGAGTGGAACAGGGGACTTGAGAAGAGTCGGTCCCATGCGAACCGACTCTTCCTCCGGCACTGAGCCGGCGTGGGAGCACCTGCCGGCCCGGGAACACCTCCCGGTCGACGGAGCCGCCACGCCGGTCCTGGACGTAGTGATCCCCGTCTACAACGAGGAGAAGGACCTCCGGCCGTGCGTCCGCGGACTGCACGAGCACCTCACCCGCACCTTCCCCTACGCGTTCCGCATCACGATCGCGGACAACGCCTCCACGGACACCACCGCGCAGGTGGCGGCGGGGCTGGCGGAGAGCCTCACGGAGGTGAGGTCCTTCCGGCTGGAGCGGAAGGGGCGGGGCCGGGCCCTGCGGACCGTCTGGTCGGCCTCGGACGCCCCCGTCCTCGCCTACATGGACGTGGACCTGTCCACCGACCTGAACGCTCTGCTGCCGCTGGTCGCCCCGTTGATCTCCGGCCACTCGGACCTCGCCATCGGCTCCCGGCTCAGCCGGAGTTCACGGGTCGTGCGGGGAGCCAAGCGGGAGTTCATCAGCCGCTCGTACAACCTGATCCTGAGGGGTTCGCTCCAGGCCCGCTTCTCCGACGCGCAGTGCGGTTTCAAGGCGATCCGCCGGGACGTCGCCCAGGTGCTGCTCCCCCTGGTGGAGGACAGCGGCTGGTTCTTCGACACCGAACTGCTGGTGCTCGCCGAGCGCGCGGGGCTGCGGATCCACGAGGTGCCGGTCGACTGGGTCGACGACCCCGACTCGACCGTGCACATCGTCCGGACGGCGACCGACGACCTCAAGGGCGTGTGGCGGGTCGGCAGGGCCCTGGTCACCGGTTCGCTGCCACTGGACCGGCTGACCAGGCCCTTCGGCGACGACCCGCGCGACCGCGACCTGACGGGCGTACCGCAGGGGCTGGCACGGCAACTGGTCGGCTTCTGCGTCGTCGGCGTCCTGTCCACCCTCTTCTATCTGCTGCTCTACAGCGGCTTCCGGACCTTCACCGGCTCCCAGACGGCCAACGGGCTCGCCCTGCTGGTCTCGGCGGTCGCCAACACGGCCGCCAACCGCCGGCTCACATTCGGGGTGCGGGGGCGCGGCGGCGCGGTACGGCACCAGGCGCAGGGGCTGGTCGTCTTCGGTATCGGCCTCGTGCTGACCTCCGGCTCGCTCGCCGCGCTCGACGCCGCGGCCGGCGATCCCGCCCACTCCACCGAGCTGGCGGTCCTGATCGCCGCGAACCTCGCCGCGACGGTGCTGCGGTTCCTGTTGTTCCGGGCATGGGTGTTCCCGGACCGCGGCCACCCCGGTTCCCGGCGCCCTCACGATCGTCGCGACGTACCGGCCGTGCCTCCCTTTGACGCCTCGGACGCCTTCGACGGCGGCCGCTCCTGGCGGGACGCGACCATGCGGCTGCAGCCGGTGCGTACGCCCGCCGGGCCCCACGCCTCTCCCGCCTCCCCCGCTTCCCATGTCTCCCACTCGTCCGGCCCGGCCGCCCAGCCCCGTACTTCCGGCCCGTCCGGCCCGCCCGCCCAGCCCCGTACTTCCGGCCCGTCCGACATCGACCCGAGGGACCCTCGATGAGCACGCAGTCCGATCAGACGAGTCCCGGCGCGAGCTCCGGCACGAGTCCCGGGGCGGACCCCGCCCTCTGGGGGCCGCCCCGCCCCGCTCCCGCTCCGGCGGCGGGTGAACCGCGGCAGCCGTTCGCCCGGAGACTGTGGCGCGGCAGGCCCGAGGACCCCCGCTGGGCGCGCCCGGCCCTCCTCGGCCTGCTGCTGGTGACCGGGCTGCTGTACCTGTACAACCTGAGCGCGTCCGGATACGCCAACTCCTTCTACTCGGCGGCGGTACAGGCGGGCAGTGAGTCGTGGAAGGCGTTCTTCTTCGGCTCGCTGGACGCGGCGAACGCCATCACCGTGGACAAGCCCCCGGCCTCGCTGTGGCCGATGGAGCTCTCGGTGCGGGTCTTCGGCCTGAACTCCTGGGCGATCCTCGTGCCCGAGGTGCTGATGGGCGTCGGCACGGTCGCTGTCGTGTACGCGGCCGTGCGCCGCCGCTTCGGCCCGGCCGCCGGTCTGATCGCGGGCACCGTGCTGGCCCTGACGCCGGTCGCCGCGCTGATGTTCCGGTTCAACAATCCGGACGCCATGCTGGCGCTGCTGATGTCCCTCGCCTGCTACCTCGTGGTCCGTGCCCTGGAGGACGGCCGTACGAAATGGCTGGTGTGGGCCGGCGCCGTGATCGGCTTCGCGTTCCTCGCGAAGACGCTCCAGGCGTTCCTCGTCCTCCCGGCCCTCGCGCTGGTCTACGGCGTCTGCGCCCCGGTGAAGCCGAGGAAGCGGATGACGCAGCTGGCGTGGGCAACCCTCGCGCTGGTCGTCTCCGGCGGCTGGTGGGTGGCGGTCGTCGAGCTGTGGCCCGCGTCCTCGCGCCCGTACATCGGCGGCTCGCAGAACAACAGTTTCCTGGAGCTGACCTTCGGCTACAACGGCCTCGGCCGGCTCAACGGCGAGGAGACCGGCAGCGTCGGCGGCGGAGGTGCCGGTGGTCCCGGTGGTGGTACCGGCGGCGGGCAATGGGGCGAGACCGGCTGGGACCGGATGTTCGGTTCATCGACCGGCGGTCAGATCTCCTGGCTGCTGCCCGCCGCGCTGATCCTGCTGATCGCGGGGCTGGTCCTCACCCGTAAGGCCGGACGGACCGACCTGGCGCGCGGCTCGTTCCTGGTCTGGGGCGGCTCGCTGCTGGTGACCGTCGTCGTCTTCAGCTACATGGCCGGCATTTTCCACGAGTACTACACGGTGGCCCTCGCGCCGTATCTGGCGGCTCTGGTCGGCATGGGGTCGGCCGCGCTGTGGGAGAGGCGGCGCTCGGTCGCCGCCTCGCTCGGCCTCGCGACCGCCACGACGGCCACGGCGGCCTGGGGGTACGTGCTGCTCAACCGCACGCCCGATTACCTGCCCTGGCTGAAGTGGCCGGTTCTGGTCGGCGGTCTGGTCGCGGCACTCGGACTGATCTTCGTGGGCAGGCTCGGACACCGCCTGGCGCTCGCGGTGGCAGGGCTGGCGCTGGTGGCGGCGCTGGCCGGTCCGACGGCGTACACGCTGAGCACGGTGCAGGAAGGTCACACCGGTTCCATCGTCACGGCCGGTCCGGCGGGCGCGAGCAGGGGCGGCGGGGGTGGTCCGGGCGGCGGTCCCGGTGGGGGCGGAGGCTTCCCCGGCGGGGGCGGGCAGGGCGGGCAGGGTCAGACCCCGCCCGGCGGTGGCGCCGGCGGTAACGGCGGCGCCGGCGGCTTCCCCGGCGGCGGACCGATGGACCAGGACGGTCAGGGCAACCAGGACGGCCAGGACGGTCAAGAGGGACAGCCCGGCCAGAACCAGCAGGACGGCACCGGTGGCAGTGCCGAGAACGGAATGCCGGGTGGCGGTGGCGGTGGCGATGCGGGCGGCATGGGCGGACTGCTCGGCGGCACGAGCATCGACTCGGAGGCGAAGGAACTCCTGGAGACCGACGCCGGGAACTACACCTGGGTCGCCGCCGCGATCGGCGCCCAGAACGCCGCGAGCTACCAACTCGCCACCGGTGGTCCCGTCATGGCGATCGGCGGATTCAACGGCACCGACCCGTCACCGACCTTGGCCCAGTTCCAGCAGTACGTGGAGGAAGGCAGGATCCACTACTTCGTCTCCGGGGGCGGCATGGGCGGAGGTATGGGCGGGGGTGACACCTCCGCTGACTCCAGTACCTCTTCGCAGATCACGTCCTGGGTGGAGGAGAACTTCAAGGAGGTGACGGCAGGCTCGGCCACCTTCTACGACCTCACCCGGAAGGCCGACGGCTGACGACCACTCCGCAGTCGGCAGCAGTCGGCGGCAGTCGGCGGCAGCCGGTCGGCAGCCGGTCGGCAGCAAGCGGGCGGGGGCCGGTGACACCGGGAGCCACCGGCCCCCGCCCGCCCACTACTCTCCTTCGACCAGCCGTGCCGGGAAGCCGCCGGTCGCCACCGGGCCCCACCGCTCCGGGGTGATCCGGATGATCGACTTGCCCTGCTTGACCATGGCGGCCCGGTACTCGTCCCAGTCGGGGTGTTCGCCGGCGATGTTCCGGTAGTACTCCACGAGCGGCTCCACCGACTCGGGCGTGTCGACGACCTCGGCGGTGCCGTCGATCTGTACCCAGGGGCCGTTCCACTCGTCGCTGAGGACGATCAGGCTCACGCGGGCGTCCCTCCCCCAGTGCCTTAAGGGCCTGGGAGGTGCCCCCCAGGCGTTGCGGGTCTTGGCGCGCTCCGGGTAGGTGGAGAACCACGATGCGGCCGGAGTCGTCGACCCCGCAGGTCAGCGGCGACCCCTGAGGGCTTCCGTCGGCCCGCCGGGTCAGCAGGATCGCGCGGTGCCGGGGCCGTACGAAGTCCAGCAACTCGTCGAGGGAGACACGGGTGTTCGGTGCCATGGCGCCAGCCTAGGACCGACGCCGGGTGCCTCACCCGGCCGTTGGGGGGCGAAGACCCGGGAGGAGTACCGGTGAGCAGGGCCGGTGAAGAGGACCCGGCGAAGAGGACCGGCCCGCGGTGGGGGCGCGCCTCCGCTAAGAGCGCGCCGCCCGCCGCGGGCCGGGGTCGGGTGGTCCGAAGGAGAAGGAGTCCGGACTACTTGCCGGGGCCGGTGGGGCCGGTGCGGCCGGTGCGGCCGTTGTCCTTGCCGCCGCCGCCGCCGGCGGCGGCGGCCGAAGCGGAGCCGGACCGGCTCGGGACGTCGGTGGTGTCGGCCTCGGCCGCCCCGCCGGTGGTTCCGTCCGTCGTCCCGGCAGCCACCGGAACCGGCGCGGCGGAGAGCGACTCGGTGGCCTGGGCCAGCGCGCCCGAGGTCCGCAGCGGGACCTCCTTGATGAACAGGGTCACCAGGAAGGCGAGGAAGGCGACCGGGGCGACGTACAGGAAGATGTCGGCGATGCCGTGCCCGTAGGCGCTCTCCAGCCAGGTGCGGATGCCGTCGGGCAGCAGGTCCATGTTCGGCAGTTCGCCCGAGTCGGCCGACTGGGCGGCGGCGGCCTGCTCCTGCGGGCTCAGCGAGCCGATGGTGTCCTCGGCGTAGTGGTTGATCCGGGTCGACATGACCGAGCCGAGCACCGAGACGCCCACCGCGCCGCCGAGCGACCGGAAGAAGGTGACGACGGAGCTCGCGGCGCCGAGGTCGCTCGGGTCGACCTGGTTCTGCGTGCACAGCACCAGGTTCTGCATCATCATGCCGGTACCGAGGCCCATGATCACCATGAAGAGACCGATGTGCCAGTACGGGGTGTCGTAGCGTATGGAGCTCAGCAGCCCCAGGGCGGCGGTCAGCAGCGCGGCGCCGGTGACGAGCCAGGACTTCCACTTACCGGTCCGGGTGATGATCAGACCGGAGACGGTCGAGGAGACGAACAGACCGCCGATCATCGGGATGGTGAGGACACCCGACATGGTCGGGGACTCGTTCCGGGCCAGCTGGAAGAACTGGCTGAAGTAGATGGTGCCGGCGAACATCGCGATACCGACGAACAGCGAGGCGACCGAGGCCAGCGTGATGGTGCGGTTGCGGAACAGCCGCAGCGGGATGATCGGCTCGGCGGCCTTCGTCTCGACGAACAGGAAGACCAGGGTGAGCAGCAGCGCGCCGCCGACCATCGCGTACGTCTGCCAGGACACCCAGGCGAACTTGTCGTCGGCGAAGGTGACCCAGATCAGCAGCAGGCTGACGGCAGCGGTGATGAAGAAGGCGCCGGTCCAGTCGACCTTCACCTTGCGCTTGGTCTCCGGCAGCTTCAGGGTCTTCTGCAGCACGATCAGGGCGATCAGCGCGAACGGCACGCCGACGTACAGGCACCAGCGCCAGCCGAGCCACGAGGTGTCCGTGATCACGCCGCCGACCAGCGGGCCGCCCACGGTCGCGACGGCGAAGGTCGCGCCCAGGTAGCCGGAGTAGCGGCCGCGCTCCCGGGGGGAGATCATCGCGGCCATGATGATCTGGGCCAGTGCGGTCAGACCACCGGCGCCCAGGCCCTGGATGACCCGGGCCGTGATCAGCATGCCGGTGTTCTGCGACATGCCGGCGACCACGGAGCCCACGATGAAGATGACCAGGGCCGTCTGGACCAGTGTCTTCTTGCTGACCAGGTCGGCCAGCTTGCCCCACAGGGGCGTGGACGCGGTCATCGACAGGAGCGCCGCCGTCACGACCCAGGTGTAGGCGCTCTGGCCGCCGCCGAGTTCGGTGATGATCTCGGGCAGGGCGTTGGAAACGATGGTGGAGGACAGGATCGCGGCGAACATGCCGAGCAGCAGGCCCGACAGTGCCTCCAGGATCTGCCGGTGGGACATGGGAGCGCCGCTCGCGGAGGAGTTCCCCCCGCGCTCGGCCTGAGCCCGCACACCAGTCGGTGTGGTCGTTGCCATGGACTTCCTTCTCTTACGCGTTTGCGGGTGTACGGGTGGGATCGGTGTCCTGGGGGGCGCGGGGAGCCGTGGGTCCCGGGGCCGCGGGGGGTGCGGCCGCCTCGGGCGGCGCGGGGGCCGCAGGGGGCGCGGGACTGGGCGGTGGTGTCGCGCGGGGCGTGGGCCGGCAGTCGCTGAAGCTGTCCCGGAGCCGGGACATGAGCTGGGCGAGCAGGCCGATCTCGTCGTCGGACCAGTCGTCCAGGCGCTCGGTGAGCAGCTGGGTGGCCCGTCGGAACAACGCGTCGAGCTGCACTCGGCCCGCGGGCGTCAGGCGCAGGATGCGGGAGCGCTTGTCGGCCGGGTCGGGGGAACGCTCGATCCAGCCGAGCTCGACCGCCTGGGCGACTTGGCGGCTGGTGACCGAGAGGTCGACGGCGAGCAGCTCGGTGAGCCGGCTCATGCGCATGGCGCCGTGGCGGCCGAGGGCCGTCAGCACGCCGGCGGAGCCGCTGTGGAAGTCGGCCGGCATGCTCCGGCGCAACTCCCGCTTCACCGCGCTGAAGGCACTGAGCTGCCGTACCAGTTCCTCGTACTGCGCCTGCTCGGCCATGACACCTCCCATTCGTTGCTTAGGGCAACGATAGAAGTGGATGGTTGCCGAAAGCAAACAAAAAGGGGGTCCGAGGGTCTCAAAACTTGGCAAAGGCAAGTATTGTAAATCGTAAACGCGCAGGTGGGGTGGGGCGTCGGCTACTCCGGACCAGCGGCGGGGCCTTCCGGTGACGCTCCTGCGGTCGGCGGAGTGCCTGCGGGCCGCCCCCGACCCGCGCCGCCGAGCCGGGCGTGCACCCGCGCGGGTGCCCCATACGCACCCCTCGCGTCCCCCGTGCGCGCCCCTGCGCGGCCGCTCCGAGGGCGCCCCCGCTTGGGGCCTCCGCAGGCAGTTCGCTAGTGTCTCGGGCCATGGCTAACTCCCAGCCCCCGCAGGGCAACCACGACCCCGCCGGCAGCACCCAGATGTTCCGCGCGTTCGTCGACGAGGCCCCTCAGGGGCAGCAGGCCGCCACGACGAGCGGTGGCGGTCCCCGTATCGGTCTGATCATCGGTGTCGTCGTCGCCGTGGCGATCGTCGCGGCCGTGGCCTGGCTGGCGCTGGGCTGATCCGACGGACCCGACAGACCCGACAGACAGGGCCCGGCAGAGCTCGACAGGACACGCGGAGGCCGCCGTTGCGCCCGTGAGGGGCGCCCCGGCGGCCGTGGGTCCGCGTCCGAGCCGGTGGCCGACGGTGAGAACCGATGGCTGCCGGCGATCGGTGTGTCTCAGTCCGAGATGAGGCCCTCGCGCAGCTGGGCCAGGGTCCGGGTGAGCAGCCGGGAGACGTGCATCTGGGAGATGCCGACCTCCTCGCCGATCTGTGACTGCGTCATGTTGGCGAAGAAGCGCAGCATGATGATCCGCCGCTCCCGGGGCGGCAGCTTGGCCAGCAGGGGCTTGAGCGACTCCCGGTACTCCACGCCCTCCAGTGCCGTGTCCTCGTAGCCGAGGCGGTCCGCGAGCGAGCCCTCGCCGCCGTCGTCCTCGGGTGCCGGGGAGTCCAGCGAGGACGCCGTGTACGCGTTGCCGACCGCGAGCCCGTCGACCACGTCCTCCTCGGACACGCCCAGTACCGCGGCGAGTTCGGGAACCGTCGGGGAGCGGTCGAGCTTCTGGGAGAGTTCGTCGCCGGCCTTCGTCAGCGCCAGGCGCAGCTCCTGGAGCCGGCGCGGCACGCGCACCGACCACGACGTGTCGCGGAAGAACCGCTTGATCTCACCGACCACCGTCGGCATCGCGAACGTCGGGAACTCCACGCCCCGTTCGCAGTCGAAGCGGTCGATCGCCTTGATCAGCCCGATGGTGCCGACCTGGACGATGTCCTCCATCGGCTCGTTGCGCGAGCGGAAGCGGGCCGCCGCGTACCGCACCAGTGGGAGGTTGAGTTCGATCAGCGTGTCCCGGACGTAGCCGCGCTCCGGGCTGTTCTCGTCGAGCGCGGCGAGCCGCAGGAACAGGGAGCGGGACAGGGTGCGGGTGTCGATGGCCGCTGTGTCCGGTGTTTCCGGAAGATCTGGAGCGGGCGCGGCCGCGAGGGCCGGGACGTCGTCGATGGGGCCGAGTACGTCGAGAGCATTGGGAGCTGTCTCGCTCTCCGCGAGCGTGAGCACCTTCGAGCTGCCCTGGTCTGCGGACATGCCACCCCCTTTGGGTCGCGGGACGGTCGCGGCGGACGTTCCTGTCCGAGGAACGCAGCCTTCACCTGAATACCGGAGCCGGAGCTTCGGCAAACGCGCTTCCGGCAGAATGTCACATGTCGGCAACGCGCTGTAGTGACATGTCGACATCGATGTGGTGAATCAGCCCTGTAAACAGGGGGTCTGACGCCGTTTCAGGCCAGAAGAGCAAGTAAAGGTACTGGTGAGCGATTCGCTCAGGAGTTACGCGTCGATCCTGTTTGCGGACCGCAACCGCTGGAAGCTGCGCGCGAGCAGCCGGGACACGTGCATCTGGGAGACGCCCAGTTCGGCGCTGATCTGCGACTGGGTGAGGTTGCTGTAGTACCGCAGCAGCAGGATCCGCTGTTCCCGTTCGGGGAGTTGGACGAGCAGGTGCCGGACGAGGTCACGGTGCTCGACGCCGTCCAGTGCCGGATCCTCGTAGCCGAGCCGGTCGAGCAGTCCGGGAAGTCCGTCGCCCTCCTGCGCGGCCTCGAGGGAGGTGGCGTGGTACGACCGCCCGGCCTCGATGCAGGAGAGCACCTCCTCCTCGGTGATGCGCAGCCGTTCGGCGATCTCGGCGGTCGTCGGGGAGCGCCCGAAGGCGGTCGTGAGGTCTTCGGTCGCGCTGTTGACCTGCACCCACAGCTCGTGCAGCCGGCGCGGCACGTGGACGGTGCGGACGTTGTCGCGGAAGTACCGCTTGATCTCGCCGACCACGGTCGGCATCGCGAAGGTCGGGAACTGCACGCCCCGCTCCGGGTCGAAGCGGTCGATGGCGTTGATGAGCCCGATGGTGCCGACCTGGACCACGTCCTCCATCGGCTCGTTGCGGGAGCGGAAGCGGGCGGCCGCGTAGCGCACGAGGGGCAGGTTGGCCTCGATGAGCGCGGCGCGTACGCGGGTGTGCTCCGGCGTGCCCGGCTGAAGGTTCTTGAGCTGGCCGAAGAGCACCTGGGTCAGCGCCCGGGTGTCCGCCCCCCGGCGTTTGGCGGGTGACAGGGCGGCCGGCGGTGGTGCGGTGGAGGGCGGACCGGCGGGCACAGCCGGGGTGTCCGGGGACTGAGCCGGAGCCGGGGTCAGGGCGGACACCTGGTCCTGGGGCGGCGCAGTACTGGCCGACACGGTCAACGCCACCTCTTCATCGGTCAACTCATCCGTCAAAAGCGGTCATAGCATCACAAGACATGCTCACCGTGTGCAAGCACCGCATATTCCGTGTTGAGGGCGAGTCGTGCCGATCATGCGTAAAGCCCCCGTCATTGCGACGGGGGCTGCCGGGGCGGAGGCTCAGAACTCGTAGTCGGCGATCACCCACGTGGCGAACTCGCGCCACAGGCCGACACCCGCCTGATGCTCCGGATGCTCCACGTACCGGCGCAGCGCGTCGGCGTCCTCGAACGCCGAGTTGATGGCGAAGTCGTAGGCGATGGGCCGGTCGCTGATGTTCCAGGCGCACTCCCAGAAGCGGATCTCCGGGATCCTGCCCTCGAGCGAGCGGAACGCCTCCTCGCCCGCCACGACGCGTGGATCGTCACGTTCCACGCCCTCGTTCAGCCTGAAGAGGACCAGGTGGCGGATCATCAGTCTCCTCCGTTGGCGAGCCACGTCATGAAGTCCCCGACGGCGGTCGCGGCGTCGGATATGCCCTCGAACGCTATCTGGACGTAGTCGGCCGCCGTGGCGGGATCCGTGATGATCACATACAGCGCGAAGACCACGAGGACGTAGACGGCGACCTTCTTGGCGTTCACCGCCATCGCGGCCCTCCCCTGTCACTGTTGCGCACAGGCGTCACTGCTGTGCACAGGCGTCACCCTTGCTGCCGGGCGGGCCCATGATCGCACGAAGGGCCCCGTCTGACGACGGGGCCCTTCAGGAGCGGTAGCGGAGGGATTTGAACCCTCGGTGACTTGCGCCACACTCGCTTTCGAGGTCTGTTCCTGTTGATCAGAGGCTCGCTCGCGGGGTCCGCCGCCGTTCACCACAGTTCCCCCGACGGGGGCGCTCGCGACGCGTGAACGGCGATGAACGCCGACGTACGGAGGTGAACTGAGACGGAAACTGAGACGGAGGAAACGGGCCACCGGCGGCCCCGTGCTCATGCTGTCGCCCTTGTGAAGGGCCGTGGGAGTCTTGACCACAGACGACGACGGCAGACGGAGAGGGAGAGCGAGTGTCGCAGCAGACCAGCCCTCGGGGGACCTTTGTGAAGATCGCGGACGCCGTGAAGGCTGAGATCGTGGCAGAGCCTGAGACGACGGAGCTGCCGACCCTGGCGACGCTCATGGAGCGGTACGGGGTCTCCCGTGGCGTGGTGCTCCGGGCTTTCAACGTGCTCAGGGAAGAAGGGGTGGCTGAACCCGTGCCCGGCGGCCGGTGGCGCGTGATCAAAGAGGGGGAGAGCATCGACCGCCGGCCACTGGCCGAGCGGCTTGCCGAGGTGATCACGACGGACGGCATCGCCGTAGGGAAGTCGTTCCCCAGCACCTCGACACTCGCCACCCGATTTGGAGTCTCCCGGCCGACCGTGGCGAAAGCGCTGGACAAGCTCGAAGCCGCGGGACTGCTGTCAGCGACGCGGCAAGGAAAGCAGCGCACTGTACTGACGGTGCCGAATAAAGAGGAGGGGCCCAAGCTGTGAGTGCATCGGGACTGACGGAGTGGGCGTACCCCCTCGCAGAGTCGCTACTGGCCGAACCGCTGCCGCGCCGGTGGAAGCACTCGCTCGGAGTGGCCGAGCGAGCGCGGACGATCGCTCTCATCCTCGGGGAGGATGCCGAGCTGCTGGAGGCCGCCGCGGTACTCCATGACATCGGGTACTCGCCGGACCTTGCGAAGACCGGCTTCCATCCGCTGGACGGTGCCCGCTACCTGAGGGACAACACCGAAGCCGACGTGCGGGTGATCCGACTGGTGGCCCACCACTCCTGCGCATGGATGGAAGCGGAGGCACGGGGACTGCGCGACGAGCTGGAGAGCGAGTTTTCCCGCGAGCGCCCGCACCTCGCGGATGCCCTCTGCTACTGCGACATGAACACCACACCGGACGGCACCCCCACCAACCCGGTGGATCGCGTGAACGAGATCGCCGGGCGGTACGGGTCGGACAGCCTGATCGGCACGTTCATCCGTCGCGCTGAACCGGAGATCCTGGCCAGTACCGCCCGTGTGCTGGAGCGGGTCGCCGCCGCGAAGCGTCAGCCGATGTAGGGGGCGACGCGCGTCTCGTCCATGGCGTGCTCGATGCGCAGGCGCATCGTCGGGTGGATGTCGAGGTCCGTCAGGTCCGCTGGGGCAACCCAGCGGACCTGTGTCGTCTCGCTGCTCGTACGCACGTCACCGCCGACCGGCCGCGCGCGGAAGCAGATGCTGAACTGCTGCCGCGCCTCGCCGTCGTCGTACAGCATCACGTGTCCGGGATCGGTGTAGATCCCGGACACGTCGACGACTTCGGCCTTGATTCCGGTCTCTTCCCACACTTCACGCACGACCGTGTCGCTGATGGACTCGCCCACGTCGTGCCCGCCGCCGGGGAGCGCCCACCGGCCGTTGTCGGACCGCTGGATCACCAGCACTTCGCCCGCGTCGTTCTGGACGAACGCGACGACGGACGGCACGACGGAGTTGGCCGGCGGTGCGTCAGGGTCGTGCAGATAGTCGATGCGTCCCATGGTCAGGCTCCCGTGAGGTCGTGTTCCGTCACCTGGCGCGCGCCTCCCCAGGTCTGTTCGATGCTATTCGCGTAGGTGTCGAAGAGGCCCCCGCCCGGCAGCCGCCGGAGGTGAAGGACCGGCGCCAGGTACGCACCGATGCCGTAGACGTGGGTGTTCACCAGCATCTCGTCATCGGACCGGAACAGCGAGTTGTAGAGCGTCGCGTCATGCAGCCGGAACCCGATGTCGGGATGGCTGGCGAACAGCGGACGGTAGTTCATCAGCGCGTTCCGGATCTTGCCGTCCATGATCTGGTGACCCTCGTCTATGCCGCGCTGCTTGACCGCTGCACAGCTCGGGTCCCCGAGCAGGATGCGCACCTGGGCGTTCGCCTGCACCTTGGTTTTGAGCAGGTCATGAAACAGCGGGTCTTCCGACAGCCACAGCCCGGAGTAGACGAGAACGTCTATGTGCGACTGGGCCCGCCCATAGATCTCACGCCACAGGCCGGCGGGCACCATGTGCCGGTGCGGGTAGATGGTGACGATCTCAGCCTTGCTCAGGTCGGAGGCGCTTTCGACCGTGCGGGAGTCCTCCCACAGCGTCGTCACATCGACTTTGAGCAGCGACGCCGTCGCGTACTGATGCCGCCGGTACGGGACTTTCCCTTGAGTGATCCAGCGTTCGACGGTCTTCGGGTTGACCTCGATCGCGTCTGCCAGATCCTGCACGGTCATGCCCTGAGCCAAGAGAGCAGACCTTAAGCGCTCGTTGGACATCTCTACCCCCGGTGGGACGTCTAGGGACTTCCTGACGGTAACGAGATCAGCCCAAGGTGTCTATGTGCGGGGTAAACAACGCCCCTCACCTGCACCGATTCTGATGGTGCGCCAAGAAGTCCCGGCGCGAGACACGGAGAACCCGTCGGCAAGCTTGACGGAACTCGATGCGGTACCTGTAATAGAGGTACCACATCGGGCTTCGGTTCGGTCGCGGTTCTCAGCAACACCTGAGGGGTCTTCTTTGGGCTGCTCATCAGTAGAGGGCATCGCGCTTCCAACCGCGACGCCAAGGGGCCCGGGACAGAGCGGGCCGAGGGACCCGGACCCCTGGTCAACCGGAGGGCTTAGACCGAAAGGTCACTTCTCCATACGCCTGAAACGGGAGCCCGTGTTCCCGAAGGAGACACCCGTACGACCACCATCCACGCGGCGCTTTCTGCGCCGCGGCCGGTTGCCTCCGCTGCTCGTCTCGTACGAGCAGCGCCGAGGGGAGCCGGACCTACCGACTTCAACGGCGCGCGGCCCCGGTGCTCGAACACCGGGGCCGCTGTTTGGGCCGTTGCCGCCTGCTAGGGAGAACACGACCCATGAACCACATCGTCACTGTTCAGGACGCTGTTACCGCGTTCGCCGACTTCATGGAGCCGACGGACGCGGAACTGGACGCCATCAAGCGGGAGATGCCCGTCATCCTGGCGGACGTCGACCTGCTCGACGCACACATCGTCACCCTGGACCGCACGCCGACCGAGCTGGACGCGCGCCGCATCCGCCGGGCCCGCCGCCGGGCGCTGGCCGCGCGGGTCGCGCTGGTCAACCGCACGACCGGCGCGAGCCTGCCGGGAGGTGCGGCATGACCGGCACCCGTGACCCGCTGGCCGCGCCGCTGCGGGCGCAGCTGTCGCTGCGCGGCGGCCGGGACTGGCACCTGTACGTGTGTACGGACCGCTGGCCGGTCCACACCTTCGGCCGGGTGCTGCCCGTGCCGACGCGCACCGAGCGGTCCGCCGCGCTGGCCGCGCTGGGCTTCGAGCCCCTGCCCGGAGCGGAGTGGAGCTGGTCGGAGGACGCCGAGGACTGGCGGGATGCCGGCTCGCCGGTCCTGCTGATCGCGGCCCTTGCTGTGCGGCCCCTGACGGGGGGTGCGGCATGAAGGCCAAAACCGTGCTGCCCGCCGTCGCCATGACGGCCGTGTCCATGGTGCTCACCCTGGCGGTGGTGGTGATGTGGCTGGGCACGGCGATGCCGTGGCCGGTCGCGCTGGTCGTCGGGGTCGGCATCGACGGGGGATGGCTGGCCACCCTCGCCTATGAGCGCCGCCTGGCCGCGCAGGGCGACCACAGCCGCGCGGTCACCGCCGTCGGCTGGTCCTTCGGCCTGATCGCCACCGCCGTCCTGATCGCCCACGCGCTGACCGCCGAGCACTCCGCCGGCGCGTGGCTGGCCGTGGCCTGGCTACCGATCGCGGCCAAGGCGCTGTGGCTGGTGCACGGCCTGTGGGAGCAGACCGCGCTCACCCCTGACGCGCTCGACTCCATCGCGGGAATCCAGCAGGAGGCCCGCGACGAGGCGGCCGTGGCCCGCGCCCGACTGCGCGCGGAGGCGGCGACCGAGGAGACCCGGCTGACGGCCGTGACGGAGGCCGGGGCCCGCGTCGCCCGCGTCCAGGCGACCACCGCCGACGCCCTCGCCAAGGCGTGGTCGACGCTGGAGGCGGCACGGGAGGGCAAGGACACCGGAAGGGCGCTGACCAGTGTGACGAGGGGCGTCACACCCCGCTGGGAGCTCCCCGTGTGGGGCGCCACCGAACCGGTCGCGAACACGGAGGAATCGACCGGGGTCGATCGCGAACGGTCTATGGCTGACCTGCCCGAATCGACCCCCGAACCGATCACCGTATCGCTGGAGCGGGTACCCGATCCGGTCGCCGCGATCGAGCGGCGGACATCGGCCGCTGAATCGACCCGGCCCCGCCGGGCCACGGGCCGAATCCCGGCCGTGGCCAAGCCGAGCCGACCGGCCCGGACCCCGGCTCAACTGCTCGAGGAGGCCCGCACGGTCACGGCCGACTGGCCCGACGCGAGGGTGACCGCCGAGGGCATCCGCCGCACGCTGCGCACGTCACCGGCGAACGCGCGCACGCTGCGGGACACGCTCCTGGCCGAGCGGGCCGCCGCTGCTGACCAGGCGGCGTGATGGCCGCGCTGCCGGTGTTCCGGTGGCGCCTGGCCCCGGACGGCTACGCCACCCGCCGCCAACTCCGTGCCCAGGGGCTGCGGCCCGGCGGGCAGGACGTGGCCGCCCAGCTGGAGCGGCCACGCCGGAGCCGGGGCCCGCTGGTCGCCTACCTGTACCACATCGACCGGGCCAAGCCGGTGAGGCCGATGACGGATGCGAAACGCGCGGCGCTGGCCAAGGCCAACCGCGCACGCCGCACCTGCCCGGCCTGCGGGTGCGATGCCGGATACGTCATCCCCGCCGCGCTCGGCACCTGCGTGCCCTGCGCCTACCCCGACCCCTGCGACTTCCCAAGGAGTGCCTGAGATGGGCAAGCCCGACACCCGCCGCCTGGACCGCGCCATCCACCAGGCCACCCGCAAGCTGGACGCCGTCCGACGGCGGGAGCTGTGGCCGCTGGACGGCAGCGAGCGCCGTGCCATCGCGGGCGCCGCCGTCACCGGCGGCTACCGGCTGCACCGGGGCGAGAGCACCGGCCGCGCCGAACACGCCATGGACACCGCCTGGACGGCGGCGGAGACCCGGCTGATCGCCGAGATTACCGCCCTGCAGACCGAGCGGCAGCGCATCGTCACCGAGGCCGCCCGCGACAAGGCCGCCAAGAAGTCGTCGGGGTGGTGGTGAGCGTGCCCGCCACCAAGACGCCGCCGGGCCAGTGCCCGCAGTGCTGGCAGCACGCCCACGACCGGCGCATACACCGCAAGCTCAAGCCGCGTGAGGACTGCCCGCAGTGCGTGGACCACATGGTCAACGGCTGCCCCTACCTCGTGCCCAAGAAGTCGTCGGGGTGGTGGTGAGCGTGCCGCGCACCGCCGGCAGGGCTACGCCCGCCCTGATCTCGCACTTTCACTGCCCGGACTGCGGGCCGCTGGTGTTCGGCGTGACCCGGGCCATCTGCGGCCACGTGATCCCCGCTCCGGTCGTCGGGGACGGCCCGGAACGCAAGTGCCCGGCCTGTAAGGCGGCACTGCGCGCCCACAAGAACGGCCACCGCCGCTGACCCCTGGGCGCCGGCCCCTGCCCGGCCGGCGCCCCTCTCTCGTCTTCCCGCCCCGTTCGGGGTAGTCAGGAGCCTTCCCGTCATGGGTGACAACGTCGTTCACCTGCACAAGCACATCGACCCGCCCGCCGACACCGCGACCGTGACCACGCTGACCGTGGTCCCCGACCCGGCACCGCCCGCACCCGTACCGCTGTGGGTGCGCTCCGGACGGGCCGTCAAGCGTCTCGCCACCGACGAGCGCACCATCGGCACGGTGCGGTTCGCCGCCCGGCACGGCCTCTACGTGGCCGGCGGGGCGCGGATCGTGACCCGCCGCACCTGGGACGGCCGGACCGCCGCCCGCTACGAGCGCTACATGCGCACGGCGGAAGCGGCGGGGAACATGGAAGCGGCCGCGGAGTGGGAGGAGCGCGGGCAGCGGTTCCGCGACGCCCGCCACCGCCGCCGCATGGACCTGCTGCACTCCCCGCTCGACGCCGCCAAGGGCGCCGCCGTCGGCGCCGGCATGGGCATCGGCGTCCTGGTCGCCCTCGGAGTCGTCATGGCCATCAACACCGGCCAGGTCGGCGACGTCATCACCCCGCTGACCGCAACCATCGACTTCATCGCCCTGCTGATCCGGATCGTGCAGGTGGTGTGGGGCCCGCTGATCTCGATCGGCCCGTTCCTGGCCCTGCTCGCTCTGTGGGGCGTCGGCCGGCACCAGCAGGCCGCCCCCGCGTGGGCGCTGCCCGCGAACGTCCGCAACGGTGAGGGGGAGCCGATCACGCCGTCCATCGTGGTCAAGGCCCTGCGGGACCTCGGCATCGCTCCGCTGAAGAACGCCATCAAGGAGATGGGCGACGCCGGCGCCTCCATGCTCGGACCCATCCGCATCGCCGGATGCGGCGTGGAGGTTGACGTCACCCTCCCCTCCGGGGTGTCCACCGTGGAGGTGCAGAACAAGCGGCGCAAGCTCGCCGAGAACCTCACGAGGCACGAGCACGAGGTGTTCATCACCCTCCCGACCGCCGCCCGCACCGTGCGGCTGTGGATCGCCGACTCCGGGGCGCTGGACGAGCCGATCGGCCCGTCCCCGCTCACCACGGACGAGTCGCTGACCGCCGACTATGCAAAGGGCCGCGCCCCCTGGGGACAGGACCTGCGCGGGGACGCCGCCCTGCTGAGCCTGTATCAGCGCATGCTGCTGGTCACCGGCCTGTCCAACCAGGGCAAGACGGCCGCGCTGCGGGCGCTCGCCCTGTGGCTCGCCCTCGACCGCAGCACGGAATTCCGCATCGCCGACCTGAAGGGCGTGGGCGACTGGGCCATGTTCGACGGGCTCGCCACCATCCTGATCCAGGGGCCGACCGACGAGCACGTGATCGAGGCGACCGAGATGGTGGAGGACGGCGTCACGGAGATGAACCGCCGCATCCAGGCCCCGTCCGGCACCGTGTTCCCGCCGCTGATCCTGCTGGTCGACGAGGCGCAGGTGGCGTTCATGTGCCCCGCCAAGGACGAGAAGAAGCGGCCGTACGGCGGGCAGAAGAACGAGTCCCGGTACTTCATGGCCTGCCGGAAGATCCAGAACCAGGGCCGGGCGGTGAACGTGCTGCTGTGGCAGGGCACCCAGGACCCCACCGACCAGAACCTTCCCAAGCTCGTCCGGGAGGGCGCCCACACCCGCGCCTCCCTCGCCCTGGGCACCGAGTCGCAGGCCCGCATGGCGCTGGGGGACAAGGCCGTCGACGGCGGGGCCGCGCCGCACCTGCTGCGCCAGGGCCTGGACAAGGGAACCCTGGTCGTCGCCTCCGACGGCATCGAGATCCCCGCCGGGCAGGCGTCCATCACGGTGCGCACGCACTACATCGACACCGACACCGCGACCGAGATCGCGGAGCGGGCCAAGGCCCTGCGCGACGGGGTCACCACCCTGCACGCCGTCGAGCGGGGCGAGGAGCGGGACCCGCTCGCCGACATCGCCGCCGTCCTGGGCACCGCCTCCCGCGTGCTGACCGCCGACGTGCTCAAGCGGCTGTCCGCGCTCAGCGAGGACGCCTACGGCACGTGGACACCGGGCGACCTCAAGCGCGTGCTGGAGGACGCCGGCGCCGAGCCGTACAAGTCCGACGGGCGCATGGTCGTCGGCCGCGACCGCGTCGCCCGCGCCCTCGCCAACCGCGACACCGAGGGTTCCGCTTCCGCCGACGGATGACAGGGAGCCGACCCCCACACGGTCAGGGAGGCAGGGAGAACTCCCTGACCGCCTCCCTGACCCGCCTCCCTGGCTCTGACCAGCATCAATGATCCGTCAGGGAGGCAGGGAGGCACCCCAGGTCAGACCCCCGAAACCCCCTTCACGACGCCCCCGCCAGGGGGTGTCTTCGCCTCCCTGACCCATGTCCGGAAGGGATTCCGCATGTACCCCGACCACACCCACGGCGTGCCCGCACAGCGGGCCGTGGAAGTCCACCAGCCCACCCCCATCACCCCCGCCGTCCCGGTCACCGCGCCGCTCGTTCCCGTGCAGCCGGGCACGGTCCCGGCGGTGGCGAGCATCGTCCTGCCGGACGGCCGGATCGTCACCGGCTACGCCATCGAGCACCCGCAGCCCGCACCCGTCGCGGTCAAGCCGGCCGTCTCCCGCACCGCGGTGAACGTCGCCCTCGGAGGCGTCGGCTTCCTCGCCGTCTGCGGCGGACTGCTGCTGCTCACCTCGTTCATCGCCGCACTGACCGCGTTCATCACCCAGCTCATCATCCTGGCCGCCGTCATCTTCGGCGGCTGGATCGCCGTCCAGATCTTCACCGGCACCGGCGACCAGGGCGCCACCACGGTGCACATCCGCAAGGCCGTCTTCAAGCGCAACCACTTCCACGGCTGACCAGCCAGAAGGAGAGATCCGTGTTCGACATCCGCATCATCTGCGACCCGGCCGACACCGAGCACGTCGTCGCCGCACTGGACCGCACCTTCACCACCGGCACCGCGACCGTCTACCCCACCCGCGACGGCCGACGGAACCGCCTCTACTTCCGGGCCGACCACCGCAGCACGCCCGAACCCTCGTGGCCGACCCCCGAGCAGGCGTACGCCGACGCCCCGAGCATCAGCAGCGAAATCGGCTGGACCACCCGGGCGAGCGCGCGCACCCCGATCGGTCAGGGCCTGGACCGGGAGTACTTCCTGCGCAAGGCCGCCGTGCTGGACCGCATGGCACTCACCGTCGACGGCCGGGACACCGACGACATGGCCCGCGCCGCGACCGAGGCCGCCCGCCACCTCATGGGCCTGGACGACACGCTCGTGATCTGCGACCCGCGCCACTACGTCCGTCAGCAGTACGCCCACTGGGCCACGCACCACTAGCCACGCCAAGGGCGGCCCCCGTCTCGCCAAAGTCCGGGGCCGCCCTTGCCAACCAGCACCCATCCAAGGAACTGGAGACCTCCAGCATGACCCAAGACCCCCGTGCCGCGCTGCTGCGCGCGGCCCTGAACGCCGCCGCACGCGGCTGGCACGTCTTCCCGCTCCGCCCCGGCACCAAGCGCCCCGCCCTGCACGGCGAGAAGACCTGCACCGGCACCGGGCCGTGCGCCGGCGGGCACCGCAAGTGGGAACAGCGCGCCACCACCGACCCCGACCGCATCCGCGCCGCCTGGGCGCGCGCCCCGTTCAACGTCGGCATCGCCACCGGCCCGTCCGGGCTGGTCGTCGTCGACCTGGACGTGCCCAAGGACAACAGCAGTTCGGACGCGCCTGACGGCGCGGCAACCTTCGGGGCGCTCTGCGAGCGCGCCGGCCAGGCCGTCCCGGCCACCTACCGGACCCGGACCGCGAGCGGCGGAACGCACCTGTACTTCACCGCCCCGGACGGCGCCCGGCTCGCCAACACGGCGGGGACCGTGGCTGCTTCGGTCGACACTCGCGCGTGGGGCGGCTACGTCGTCGCCGCTGGCAGCACCCTGCCCGCTGGAGCGTACGAAGCCCTGTGCGGCTCTGTGGCCGTCGCTCTGCCCGGATGGCTGCACACCATCCTGAAACCGGCCCCCGTGCGGCCTGTGGGTCCGCTGCGGCTCCCGGCGGTGGACGGGAGCCGGGCGGCCGTGGCCGCGCTGGAAGCCGAGTGCGCGGTGGTGGCCGGCGCGCCGGACGGGCTGCGCAACGTCACGTTGAACCGGTGCGCGTTCAAGGTGGGGCGGTTCGTCGCGTGGGGCGACCTCCCCCGGCATGTGGCAGAGGAGGCCTTCCAAGGGGCTGGAGAGGCGGTGGGGCTCACCGCTGCCGAGTGCCGGACCACGATCCGCAGCGCTCTGGACAGCTCCCTGCGCACCGCCCGACCCCGGGAGGCGGCATGACCACCCGGCACCGCCCCCGCTTGGAAGGCCAACCCCCCGCCGCCACTGGCCCGCGCGCCGCCGAACCGAGCGTCGTCCGGCCGGCCGTGGGCGAGCCGACAGGCGCCGCCCGCAAGGGCGTCCGAACTGCCCTTCGCCCTGACCCGCGCCGTGGCGACGGCCGCTACCCCGTGGCGTGGCTGCACATCACCGCACCGCGCGGCGCCGTGCCCACCGCCACGTCGACGTGCGCGTGCGGGCGGGACCGCAGCGCCGTCGGACACCGCCGCGTGCTCGCCCTGATCGCCGACCACACCGACCACCGCAACACCTGCCCGCTGCGCAACCCCCAGGAAGGGAGGGCCGCCGCATGACGACCGCCATCGACGGGGCCGCGCTGCTCAACGAGGTGGAAGCCTTCCACCGCCGGTTCAACGTCTTCCCCACGCAGGCCGCCTACGTCGCCGTCGCCCTGTGGGACGCACACGCCCACCTGCTCGATGCCTTCGACTCCACCCCCCGCCTCGCGTTCCTCTCCCCCGAGCCGGGGTCCGGGAAGTCCCGCGCGCTGGAGATCGTGGAAACCCTCGTGCCGCAGCCGATGGTGGCGGTGAACGCCTCCCCGGCCGCACTCTTCCGGGCCGTGTCCGGCACCGACGGGCGGCCGACGATCCTCTTCGACGAGATCGACACCGTGTTCGGCCCCAAGGCCGGGGAAAACGAGGAACTGCGCGGCTTTCTGAACGCCGGGCACCGGCGCTCCGGTGTCACCTACCGGTGTGTCGGGGACGGCTCGAACCAGAGTGTGCAGCCCTTCCCGTCCTACTGCGCGGTCGCGGTCGCCGGACTCGGGTCGCTGCCGGACACGATCCTGACCCGCTCCGTCATCATCCGCATGCGCCGCCGGGCACCGAACGAGCGGGTGCAGCCCTACCGGCAGCGCATTCACGAGAAGGAAGGTCACGCCCTGCGGGACCGGCTCGCCCGCTGGGCCGACCAGGTGCGCGAGCCCCTGACCGGGGCGTGGCCGGAGATGCCCGAGGGTGTCACCGACCGGCCGGCCGACGTGTGGGAGCCGCTGCTCGCCGTCGCTGACGCCGCCGGGGGCGACTGGCCCGGCCGGGCCCGCGCCGCCTGCCTTGAGCTGGTCACCGCTGCCGCGCAGGACGACGAATCCTCGCTCGGTATCCGGCTGCTGACCGACCTGCGCGACACGGTGTTCTGTGGCATCGACCGCATGCCCACCGCCGCGATCATCGAGTGCCTGACCGCGATGGATGACGCCCCGTGGGTCGATATGGGCGGCAAGCCGCTCACCCCGCGCGGACTTGGGCGCCTGCTCAGTGGCTACATGACGTCGGCCAACCGGCCGGTCAAGGCCCGGCCGATTCGGACCCCGGGCGGCACGGTTCCGCGCGGCTACTACGCCGAGGACCTGGCCGACGCCTGGGCCCGCTACTGCCCCCCACCCCCTGGAAAGTCCGCTACATCCGCTACATCTGCTACAGCCCAGGTCAGCGGGGGTGAATCCGTAGCAGAAGAGGTCCCTGGTATCTGCTACACGGCCCGAGAAACCGCTACGCCCGGCGCGGCCATCGCCGCCCCGTAGCAGCAGCTATCTGCTACATGCCGCGCATCTGCTACACGAAACAGGCCCCTGACCTGCTCTGTAGCAGATGTAGCGGATGTAGCACTTCTGACCGGAGGGGGCAGGGCGCCGTTCCCTGCCCCCGGCAAGGAGTCCATCGCATGGAATCGCCCGAACTCGATGCGCTCGCTGACCCCACGCTGGCCCTCCTCACCGTCGAAGAGGCTGCCCGGCGGCTCCGTATCGGCCGGACCCTCTGCTTCCGACTGGTCGGCTCCGGAGAGCTGGAATCCGTCGCCGTCGGCCGTCTCCGCAGGGTCCCGCCCGCCGCACTGCACGACTACGTCACCCGGCTCCGTGAGGCCAATCGGCCGACCGCGGCTGCCGCCTGAGAGGACGACCACGACTGTGGAAGAGAAGAACAAGCGCACCCGTCAGCCCAACGGCCGATCCTCGATCTATCTCGGCAAGGATGGGAAGTGGCACGGCCGCGTGACGGTCGGTATTCGTGACGACGGCAAGCCGGACCGCCGCCACGTCGAGCGGAAGACCCGCGCCGAGGTGGCGGAAGCCGTTCGGGAACTGGAGCGGCAGCGCGACGCCAAGACCGTACGCAAGCCGGGCAAGCCCTGGACGGTCAAGGCGTGGCTCACGCACTGGATCGAGAACATTGCTCCGCTCGGGGTGAACGAGAACACGATGGTGGGATACGGCGCGGCCGTTCGGAAGCACCTCATCCCCGGACTCGGGGCCCATCGTCTCGACAGGCTCAAGCCCGAGCACATCGAGACGTTCTATGCCGCGATGCAGGCCAAGGGAAGCAAGCCCGCGACCGCCCACCAGGCGCACCGGACTTTCCGGACCGCGCTCAATGAGGCGGTCCGGCGCGGGCACCTCGGGCAGAACCCTGTGCGGCTCGCCAAGGCACCACGCGTACGGGAGGACGAGATCGAGCCGTACAGCGTCGAAGAGGTCCGCAGGCTGCTGCGCGCCGCCGACAAGCGCCGGAACTCAGCGCGATGGGCCATCGCTCTCTCGCTCGGTCTCCGCCAGGGCGAGGCGCTCGGTCTCAAGTGGACCGATGTTGACCTGGATGGGGGAGTGCTGATGGTCCGTCGCAGCCGCCGGCGCCCCCGCTACGCCCACGGATGCGGTGACACCTGCGGTCGGAAGGCCGGGTACTGCCCGCAGCGCAAGCGGACCAACCCCGAGACGGCCGACACGAAGTCCCGCGCCGGCCGCCGTGCGGTCGGTCTTCCTCCAC
Organism: Streptomyces sp. NPDC085927; assembly: GCF_044540975.1. Classification (NCBI taxonomy): domain Bacteria; kingdom Bacillati; phylum Actinomycetota; class Actinomycetes; order Kitasatosporales; family Streptomycetaceae; genus Streptomyces; species Streptomyces sp. NPDC085927. Next base: position 383,604 of record NZ_JBITSN010000006.1, on the reverse strand, counting down.
AGCTTGTGGATCTGCTTCGGACACACAGGAAGCGACAGGACGCCGAACGAGTGGCGGCCGGGGACAAGTGGACGGAGGAAGGGTGGCTCTTCGCCACGGAGACGGGACGCGGCACGTCCCCCCGAACGGACTACGACGACTGGAAGGAGCTGCTTGCCGCCGCGAAGGTTCGAGACGGCCGATTGCACGACGCGCGACACACGGCCGCCACAGTGCTGCTGATCCTCGGAGTGTCCGAGCGCGCCGTGATGGGGCTCATGGGCTGGTCGTCCACGGCCATGGCCGCGCGGTACCAGCACATGGTGGACACGGTCCGCACCAACATCGCCCGGCAGGTCGACGAGCTCATCTGGAAGCCGGATGGCGATGGTCCGGACGACGATGATGACGGACTCACCGGGGTCCTCGTGCCGGCCGGATGAGGTGAGACGAAGGGGCAGCCCGCCTCGGGCTGCCCCTTCGCACGTATGCGGAGTTGATCACACTCATCCCGCGCTGTTGGGCTCCCTCACTATCCGCTGGGGTTCCGTCACGCGGTGGTGGTTACATCGCCAAGCGCTTCAGTGTCTCGAGCGCGACATCGTGGTCGTTGCCATACGACAGCTCCGAAGCCGGGATCGGCTTGTCCCCGAAGCGCTCCTCGTCGATCACCTCTTTGCGATTACGGACAAACGTTTCGAGCATCATCCGGATAGCGGGACGGTCTCGATCGGAGTCGTTCGCAATCCGTTGCAGACTGTAGATGCCTCCGATCCGCTCCGTGGGGTTAGCACTGGCGAGCAGCCTGATGGCGGTGACGTACTGTTCCGTGGCCCGCGCCTCTAGTTCCCCCTTGGCCGCAGTCCTGTCTTTCTCCTGCTCGTAGGTGAACTGATCCTGGCTCTGCTTGAACTGCTCCTGGGCCAGCCTGAACTGCTCCTGCGCCAAAGTGAACTGCTCTTGGGTGTGTTCGAACTGGACTTGGGCCAGCTTGTGGTTCCGGTGCGTGTAGAGCAGGCCGACAGCTGCGATGATGCCAGCGCCGATAGCGATGACCATGGTGCGGAACCCAGTGATGACGACGCCGTCGGCGGGCTGTAGGTCACGCTTCCGCACGTGCGATCCGTCGAAGATCCAGGGCCCCTTCCAGAGGAGCAACCCATAACCGAGGACCCCGGCGGCAACGAGCAAGGAGAGGCCGACGGCCTTCGATACACGCTTCATGGCGGGCATCTTGTCCGCCCGGCCCAGGGTTCGAACCCGATTCTGTTGTTTCAGAGCTAGATCTGAGCTCGCCGCTGGCTACCTTCCGCCTCATCGCTCGGTCGATGATTGGAGGGCGCGATACACCCAACTGAGACGGAAACTGAGACGGAAGATCACGAAGGGCCCCGTCCAACGGACGGGGCCCTTCGTCTACCTGCGGTAGCGGAGGGATTTGAACCCTCGGTGACTTGCGCCACACTCGCTTTCGAGGCGAGCTCCTTCGGCCGCTCGGACACGCTACCGAGAGAGACCTTACAGCACGCGGTGCGATGGTTTGAAATCGGTATTCGGGAGGTGGCGGCCCCGCCGTCAGCGGTCCCGGAAGAACGCCGTGAGCAGGCGCGCGCACTCCTCGGCGAGCACTCCTTCGACGACTTCGGGCCGGTGGTTGAGCCGCCGGTCGCGGACGACGTCCCAGAGGGAGCCGGCCGCGCCCGCCTTCTCGTCCCGGGCGCCGTAGACGAGCCGGTCGACCCGGGACTGCTGGATCGCGCCCGCGCACATGGTGCAGGGCTCCAGTGTCACCACGAGGGTGCAGTCGGCCAGCCGCCACTGCCCCAGTGTCGCGGCGGCCCGCCGGAGGGCGAGCAGTTCCGCGTGCGCGGTGGGGTCGCGGGCGGCCTCGCGTTCGTTGTGCCCGGAGGCCAGTACCGTGCTGCCGTCCGGTGCCAGGACGACCGCGCCGACGGGTACGTCCCCGCCCCGGACGGCCTGCTCGGCCTCGTCCAGGGCGAGCCGCATCGCGGCCCGCCAGGGATCGCGCACCGGGTCGGGCACCGAGTCGCGCACCGGGTCGTGCACCGGATCGGGCGGAGTGGGCCCGGTCAGCGGACGGTCTCCAGGACCTCTGCGGCGCCCAGGACCTCGGCGATCTCGCCGAGGGCGTCCCCGGACAGCGAGCGCAGGTCCTTCTCGCTCACGCCCAGGTCGTCCAGGACCAGGGCGTCGCCGACCGGCCCGTGCGGCACGGACTCGGCGGAACCGGTGTCCGCCGCGCCGTCCTCGCCGGTGCCGGCGTCGTCCGGTTCACCGTCCTCCGTGCCGTCGAGGTCGAGGGCGTCCAGGTCGGGGCCGCCGGCCCCGGGTTCCCGGCCGAGCAGCTCGTCGGTGAGCAGGATCTCCCCGTAGCTGCTGCGGGCGGCGGCCGCGGCGTCGGACACGTAGATACGAGGGTCGTCCTCGCCGTCCACGCGGACGACGCCGAACCAGCCGTCCTCCTGCTCGATCAGCACGAGCACCGTGTCCTCGTCGGGGGCGGCTTCCCGGGCCAGGTCGGCCAGATCCGACAGGGTTTCCACATCGTCGAGCTCCGTGTCGCTCGCTTCCCACCCGTCTTCGGTGCGCGCGAGCAGTGCGGCGAAGTACACCGTGACTCTCCCACTGGTCTTAGGTGTGCCGGTTGGGATTCCCCCCGGCGGAGGTGTGTGGACGAGGAGTGCTCTACGAGCCCCGCCCATTCGGAATCGTGGCAGAAACAAGGCCGACAGGGGACGTCTTCGGTTCCCTGTGTCCGGCAGTTTTGACCCCGCCCCGCCGAGTGTCCCCCCGGAGCCTGCCCGGGACCCGTCGGCGCGCTCGCCGCTGCCACAGCGGATCGTACGCGGCTCGGACTGCCGTGCTCGTACGACCACGGGGCAAACACCCGCATGGGCCGCGATCTTCCCGCAGCCGGGCCTGTTCCTGCCGTGTGTGCGACATCCCGTTCACCATGAGCGTCCCGTCCTGGGAGGCCGTGGGCCTCCTACCAGCGGAAGGTCCGCATGCGCATCGCGTGCCGCAGCCGGGCCGCCTTGGCGCGGCGCGGCTGGACCCGGTCGCGCAGTTCCCGGGCCTCGGCGAGTTCGCGCAGGAACCGGGCGCGTCGCCGCCGCCGCTCGGCGTCGGTCTCGTCCGCGCCGGGCGGTCCGGTCATGCCGGGCACCCCGGACACTCCGGAGGCCTCCGACGCGCGGGCCGTGCGGCCCACGCCGGCCACGCCGGCCGTGCCTGAAGCGCCTGGTGCGCCGCGCAGGCCGCCGGGTGTCTCGCGTGCCGACGGCTTGTCTCGGAAATTCCGCTCAGGCATTGCTTCATCACCCCAGTCCGTCCCTCCCACCTTCCCCCGGACGGCCGGTTTGACGCCAGCGAAGGAGTGGCGGCGGGCTGTGGGGCTTGCCGTGTGCGGGGGATCCGGGTCCGGTCCTGCCCGGTTAATGTGGGGACATGCGTCTCCACGTCGTCGACCACCCCCTGGTCGCACACAAGCTCACCACGCTGCGCGACCAGCGCACCGACTCCGCGACCTTCCGCCGTCTCGCCGACGAGCTGGTCACCCTCCTCGCCTACGAGGCCACGCGTGACGTGCGCACCGAACAGGTCGACATCCAAACGCCGGTGGAGCGGACCACGGGCGTCAAGCTCTCCCACCCGCGCCCGCTGGTGGTGCCGATCCTGCGGGCCGGTCTCGGCATGCTGGACGGCATGGTCCGGCTGCTGCCGACCGCCGAGGTGGGCTTCCTCGGCATGATCCGCAACGAGGAGACGCTGCAGGCCTCGACGTACACCACCCGGATGCCGGAGGACCTCTCCGGGCGTCAGGTGTACGTGCTGGACCCGATGCTCGCCACCGGCGGCACGCTGGTCGCCGCGATCCTGGAGCTGATCAAGCGGGGCGCGGACGACGTGACCGCGGTGGTGCTGCTGGCCGCTCCCGAGGGCGTCGAGGTCATGGAGCGCGAGCTGGCCGGCACCCCGGTGACCGTCGTGACGGCGTCGGTCGACGAGCGCCTCAACGAGCAGGGCTACATCGTGCCGGGTCTCGGAGACGCGGGGGACCGGATGTACGGGGCGGCCGAGTAGGCCGTCCGCCGTAGGTACGCACTACGCATACATACGAACGGCGGTGACGGACGGCGGTGCCGGACCGGCCGCCCGTTCGCAGGACGACCGCGGACGACCGCGGATGACCTCGGACGAAGCGACCGCCCCCGAGTTCCGGCCTCGAGGCCCGGCCTCGAGCTCGGGGGCGGTCGCCTCTGCTCCCGCTCCCGCTTGTTGCTTCTGCTTCTGTCTCCGGCGTCAGCAGCTGTTCTTCGCGGTGGTGGGCGCGGGCTCGGGCTCGTTCAGCGCGGCCAGGGCCCGGTCGGCGTCCGCCTTGGCCGTCAGCCGGGTGAAGGCGTCGCCGATGATCAGGTCGATCTCGACGCCCTTGCGGGAGACCTCGGTGCGGCGTTCGGCGTCGGCGAGCTGGGTGCCGAGTACCGGCAGCGAGGTCTTGAGGGCGGACGCGGGGCCGAGGAGCACACCGGTGCCCTTGACCTTCTTGTCGTACTCCTCGGCCGCGTTGCCGACGTCGCCGATCTTGAAGCCACGCTTTTTCAGTTCGTCCGCGGTCTTCTTGGCCAGACCCGACTTGGTCGTGGCGTTGAGGACGTTGACCGTGATCCGGCCGGGCCCGGGGAGCGCGGCACTGGGGCTCGGACTGGGCGAGGGGCTCGCCTTGGTGGCGCAGCCCGCCTTGACGCCGACCGCGGAGGCGGGGTTGCCGCCACCGGTGAAGACGTCGAAGAGCTGCAGTGTGCCCCAGCCGGCCACGCCGAGCGCCGCGACGGAGGTGATGGCCAGGACGACGAGCTTGCCGCGGCGTCGGGGTCGGCGCATCCGCGGGTACTTGTCACCCCGGATCTGGTACTGGCCGCCCATGCCGGGAGGAGTCAGCATGCTCATGGGCGCAGCGTAATGCGCTCCGGCAACTATGCCTACCAGATGATCATTCGATAGCGCGCAGTCCAACCCGAAAGGGTCAAACCCTGGGCCGAAAGAGGTGCGTCCGGCGGGATCGAGGGGATCGGCGACGTACCGGTGCCCTCCGTGTACTGACTGGTGTCACCCGCACGCCGACCGAGCAGCCCGCACGTCGTCCGGAGCCGTCCGCACGTCGTCCGCGCGTCGTCCGCACGTCGTCCGGAGTCGCCCGCGCACCGGCCGGTGGGGCAACCGGCCTGCGGGTGGGAGTGTCAGCCCAGATCGAGGACGCGGGCGTGCAGCACCTGGCGCTGCTGGAGCGCCGCCCGTACCGCGCGGTGCAGCCCGTCCTCCAGATACAGATCGCCCTGCCACTTCACGACGTGCGCGAAGAGGTCGCCGTAGAAGGTCGAGTCCTCGGCGAGGAGGGTCTCGAGGTCGAGCTGCTGCTTCGTCGTGACGAGCTGATCGAGGCGGACCGGGCGCGGCGCGACGTCCGCCCACGACCGGGTGCTTTCCCGGCCGTGGTCGGGGTACGGCCGGCCGTTTCCGATGCGCTTGAAGATCACACGGAAAGCCTACCGGCCCAGACGTTCCGGGCGCAGCCATGGCGGCGGAGTACGACACGGGAAAAAACATCCCGGAACGGAATGAAGCGGAAACGGGTGAGGGAGGTCCGCACCTTCCGCCGGCCGAACCCGGGCGGGTCCTCCAGCCGCTTCAGCAGCTCCTCGCCGGTGTCCACGCCGTGCCGGACCTCCTTGAGGTCGGGGTCGGGGGCGGCCTCGGCGGCAGGGTCGGGGCCGGGGTCCTGACGAGGTGAAGGGTGACGCTCATGCCTCGGTGATCGGCGTGTCCGCGGGTCAGCCCGTGCGCCAGTACCCCAGGGCGTGCAGCCGCTGCTTGGGCACGCCCAGCTCCTTGCGCAGGAACGCCGACAGGGTCCGGGTGGTCGCGGTGTCGCAGGCGACCCAGACGTACGGGTCGGGGTGGGCCCGCAGCAGGCCGGGCAGATCGGCCCGGACCCGCTCGACGAGGTGGGCGCCGGAGTCCCGGCGCGGGACCTCGCGCACCTCGTGCCGCTCGGGGTCGGCCAGGCAGGGCAGCCCGTGCAGGGCGCCCTCGAACCAGATGGTCGCCGGCGCGGATCCCAGGGCGCCCAGCAAGGAGTTGACGGCCGGGAGGGAGGCCGGGTCCCCCACCACGAAGACGTGCGAGGGGGCGGGAGCGGGCATGTCGAAGCCCGTCCCTTGGACGGTCGCCCCGATGGTGTCCCCGGGCTTCGCCGCTCGCGCCCAGTCGCTGGCGCACCCCTCGTGCAGGGCGAACTCCAGGCCGAAGGTGCCGGCCGCCGGGTCGGGGTCGACGAGGGTGTACGCCCGCTGGTGCGGCTTGCCCGCGTTGTCGAACCACAGTCGCACCCACATCGTCGGGTGGACGCCGGTCGTGGCGAGCATGCCGCCGTCGGTGAAGCGCAGCCGCCGGTAGTCGGGGGTGACGTCCTCGGCACGCGTCACCGTGAACTCGAAGTCCTTGGCGCGCATCAGTTTGAGGACCGCGCCCTCCCAGCCCCGCCCCTGCCCCATCGCCCGTTCACCTTTCGCGTACGATTCCGCCACGGCTTGGTTAGGGGAGCCTAACCTAAAGTGAATGGGGGGCACAGTGACCGGCGAGATCTTCCGGGACGCCTGGGGCATTCCGCATCTGCGCGCGGGTGACGCCACCGAACTGGCCCGTCTCCAGGGCCGGGTCACCGCCCTGGACCGGGCCTGGCAGCTGGAGACCGAACGGCACAGGGCGCAGGGCACCTCGGCGTCCTTCCTCGGCCCCGAAGCCCTTCCCTGGGACCGCTTCGCCCGCCGTGTCCGTCTGGCCGACACGGCCCGCCGCTGCCTCGCCGAGCTGGACCGGCGGGACCCGGAGACGGGGCAGTGGCTCCGGGCGTACGTGGAGGGGGTCAACGAAGGGCTGGCGGCCCCGGGCGCTTCCCCCTCCCCGGCCTCCGATTCCTCCCCGGCTTCCGGTCCCTCCCCGGTTCCCGAGTCCACCGGAGTTCCGGAACCCGCCGCGGCCCCCGGATTCGCCGCCCCCGAATTCGCCCGTGTCGCCCTCACGCCCGGCCGCTGGGAGCCCTGGACGCCGCTCGCGGTGTGGCTCTCCACACACATCCTGTTCGCCGGGTTCCCCGCGAAGCTCTGGCGCGAGCAGGTCGTCGAGTGTCTCGGGCGGGACGCCGTCGGACTGTTCGCCGCCGACGGTCCCGGCACCTCCGGAAGCAACGGCTGGCTGGTCGCCGGGGAGCGGACGGTGACCGGGCAGGCGGTGATCGCGGGAGACCCGCACCGTTTCATCGAGGATCCCGGTGTCTACCAGCAGATCCGCCTGTCCTGCCCGGAGTTCGACGTCGTCGGCATCGCCGTGCCCGGCGTCCCCGGTATCGCCCACTTCGGCCACACCGGCTCGGTCGCCTGGGCGATCACCAACGCCATGGCCGACTACCAGGACCTGTACCGGGAGCAGTTGCGCCGCACCGATGGGGGAGGAGCCGAGAGCTCGGGGGAAGGTGTGGAGGCGCTCGGTCCGGACGGTGTCTGGCACCGGGCCGCCCGGCACACCGAGACCATCGAGGTCGCCGGCGAGGACCCGGTCGAGGTCGAGGTGATCGAGACCGACCGGGGACCGGTGATCATCGGCGGCCCCGAGGGTCTGGAGGACGGTGTGTCCGAACCCGGCGTTCCCCCGGTCGCCGTCGCCCTGCGCTACCCGCCCCGCGTCACCGGCGACCTGGGCTTCGGCGCCCTGCTGCCGCTGCTGCGGGCCCGCCGGGTCGCCGACGTGGACCGGGCCCTCGACCTGTGGGCGGAGCCGGTCAACGTGGTCCAGGCCGCCGACACCGAGGGCGGCACGCTGCACCGGGTGGCCGGCCGGGTGCCGGTACGGGCCGAGGCCAACCGGATCCGTCCGGTGCCCGCGTGGGAGCCCGGCCACGACTGGCAGGGGTGGCACGAGTCGCCGCGCGCCGGCCTGACCGACGGCATCGCCGTGATGGCGAACCAGCGCGGCCCGGCGGCTCCCCTCGGCGTCGAGTTCGCCGCGCCGCACCGCGCCGACCGTATCGCCGCGCTGCTCGCCCGGCGGGAACGCTGGTCGGCCGCCGAGATGCCGGCCATCCACACGGACACCCACCTCGCCTCCGCCGCCGCCCTGCTGGACCATGCCGCCGCCCTCGACGATCTGACCGGTCCGGCGGCCGGCCTGCGCGACCGGCTGCTGGACTGGGACCGGCACATGGACGCGGACAGCACCGGCGCGGCGCTCCACGCGGCGGTGCGCGGCGCGCTCGTACGGCAACTCGCGCGGCACCCCGCGTTCGCCCGGCTGGCCGCGCCCCCGGCCTACCCGGAGGTGTTCCAGCCCTGGCTCGCGCTGGTCCCGCGGATCGGCTACGCACTCGAACACCTCCTGACCGCGAAGGAGGTGTACGGCATCGACCGTCCGGAGGCGGTGCGCGCGGCGCTGGAGGAGGTGGCCGCCCGGCCACCGGCCGGAACCTGGGGCGACACCCACCGGCTGGCGCCCTGGCGGGCCCTGCCGCCCACGACGCCGTACGAGGAACCCGCTCTGTCCGGCGACCACGACTGCGTGCTGTGCACCTCCTCGGTGCCCGGCCTCACCGACCTCGCGGCACGCGGTCCGGCCGCCCGCTACGTCTGGGACCTGGCCCGCCGCGAGGACAGCCGCTGGGTGGTGCCGCTCGGCGCCTCGGGCGTCCCGGGCTCACCCCACCACCGCGACCAGCTGCCGCTGTGGCTCGCGGGGGACCTGGTCCCGGTCGTCACCGACTGGGACGGGCTCCGCAGGGAGGACGTGGTCCGGGGCCGGAGCACTCATGAGGAGACCGATGGACTCGATGGACTCGATGGGACCGATGGGACCGATGGGACCGATGGGACTGATGGGGCCTATGGGGCCGATGAGCTTCAGGAGGAGACCGATGTCTGACCCGTACGTGTCCCGCGCGGCCGTTCACGAGCACGTGGCCGACGGCTTCGGTTCCGTACGCGTGCTGCCGCTCGAACCGGCGGCGGACGCGGCCGTCCTGCACCGCTGGGTGAGCGGCGAACGTGCCGTCTTCTGGGGCATGAACGGCCTCACCGAGCAGCAAGTGGCCGAGATCTACGCCCATATGGACACGCTCGACACCCACCACGCGTACCTCGTCGTCAAGGACGGCGAGCCGGCCGCGCTGCTCCAGACGTACGAGCCGGAGGCCGACCGGGTCGGCGACTGCTACCCCGTCGAGCCCGGCGACATCGGCGTCCACCTGCTGCTCGCTCCGGCCGGCCCGGAGGGAGCGCGTCCCGGGTGGACCGGCGCACTGCTGACCGTCATGGTCGGGTTCGTCCTGCTGGGCCTGGACCGCGGGCGCGTGGTGGTGGACCCGGACGTGGCCAACGAGAAGGCGGTCGCCCGTTTCCTGCGGCAGGGTTTCACGGCGGGCCCCGAGGTCGTCCTGCCCGAGATCGATCTGCCGGACGTGTACCTGCCGGAGAAGAAGGCCCAACTCGCCTTCCTCGCAAGGGAGACGGCCTTCGGGAACAGGTGATGCCGACCGGCCGGCGGGTCGTCGTCCCGCCGGGGCGGTGAGCATTCCACGCCTCCCGTCCGTACCCCATCTGAAGCCGGAGTGCCGGATGGCCGGGGCGTTGGACGGCCGGAGTGCCGGACAGCCGGACGGCCGGGAGGTGGGAACGACGTGCAGCGACGGCGCAGCGGGGCGGCGGGCGACGGTGGCGGACGAGGTGCGGGCGGGCGGGGTGCGGGCGGGTGGGGCGACGGAACGGGCCGCCGAGCAACGGATCGCACAACGGCCGGTCCCGGAACGTTCGATCGCACAACGACCGGTCGCGGAGTCCGGCGGCTTCAAGGGCTGGTGCTGCTGGGCACCGTGCTGGTCCTGCTCCTCCTCGGCAGCGCCGGACCGGCGAGCGCCCATGCGGCGCTCCGCGAAGCCGACCCCGGGGACGGAAGCGTCGTCAAGTCCGCCCCCCGGCACGTCACCCTGACCTTCACGGAGTCCGTCGCCCTGCTCGACGACTCGTTCCGGATCTACAGCCCCGACAACCACCGGGTGCCGCTGGGCGAGCCGGAGCACGCCGACGGCAGGTCCGACACGGCACGCATCGGCCTGCCCGACGGGCTCGACGACGGCACCTACACGGTCGCCTGGCGGGTGGTCTCCGCGGACAGCCACCCCGTCTCCGGCGCCTTCACCTTCTCCATCGGCGCGCCCTCGCCCACCGCACCGGTGGCGCCCGCGACCCCGGCGGAGCACCCGATCACCGCGAGTCTCTACGACACCGGCCGCTATCTCGCGTACATCGCCGCCGCGCTGCTCATCGGGACGGTGGCGTTCGCGGCCCTGTGCCGGCCGCCGGACACCGCCCCGCTGCGGACGCCGCTGGTCACGGGCTGGTGGACGCTGCTGACGTCCACCGCGGTCCTCCTCGTGCTGCGGGCTCCGTACGAGAACGGAACGTCCCCGGCGACCGCGTTCGACCTCTCGGCCTTCACCGGCGTCCTCACCGAGCGGCCGGGCATCGCGCTGCTGACCCGGCTCGCCCTGCTGGTACTGGCGGCGGCGGTCCTCCTGCGCCTGCCCCGACCGTCCCGCCTGCGGCGGGACCACGGTGGGCCGGACGGCCGGACATCGCCCGCCCGGTTCGCCGTGGGCACCGTCCTGGCCGTCGCCCTCGCGTTGACGTGGGCGTCGGCCGAGCACGCCTCGGCCGGTATCCAGGTTCCGGTGGCGATGACGTCGTCCGTACTGCACCTGCTGGCGATGGCCTGCTGGCTCGGCGGCCTCACGGCCCTGCTCATCGTCCTGTTCCGCGCCGACACCCCGCCGCCCGTCGCCACGGTCACCCGCTTCTCCCGTCTCGCCTTCCTGTCGGTGACGGTCCTTGTCGTCACCGGCGTCTACCAGTCCTGGCGGGGCCTCGGCTCCTGGTCGGCGCTCGCTGACTCGTCGTACGGGAGGACCCTGGCCGTCAAGCTCGTGATGACGGCCGCACTGCTGCTGGCGGCGGGCCTGTCCCGCCGCTTGACGCTCGGCCTGGCGACGGCGGCCTCACCCACGGAGACGGAGACGGAGACGGAGGGGAAGAAGGAGAAGGGGAAGGCTGTGGAGACGGCTGCGGCGGCCGTGCGGGAACGGATCCCGGAACTGGTGGCCTCCGCCACTTCGGACAAGGCACCGCCCACCGCCCCCGCGCTGCCCGCCTCCGACGACGGCGCCCCGGACTCCCCGTCCCCCGCTCCGTCCCCTGCCTCGCCCTCCGTCCAGGACCCGTCCGACCCGAACGAGCCGCCCCTCGACCGCTACCGCCGTGCCCTGCGCGTCTCCGTTCTGGTGGAAGCGGTGGTGGCGGTCGTGGTGCTGCTGGTCACGACGGTGCTGACCAGCACCCTTCCGGCCCGAGCGGAGGCCGAGGCCGCGGCGACCGGGACGGCCCCGGTCGCCGGACTGCCCGCGGCGACGGTGGTCACGATCCCGTACGCCCTCGACGTCCCCGGTGGGAAGGGCAGTGTGCAGATCACCCTGGACCCGGGCCGGGTGGGGGAGAACGGCATCCAGGCGGTGGCCTTCGGCCCCGCCGGTGCCCTGGACTCGATCCCGGAGCTCCGCCTCTCCTTCACCCTCGCCGAGAAGGACATCGGCCCCATCGACGCCGGACTGACCGACCGCGGCGGCTACTGGGCCACCAGCGACCTCAACCTCCCCCTGCCGGGCACCTGGACGATGAAGGCGACGATCAGGGTCTCGGAGGTGGACCAGGTGACCGAGTCCCACCCTCTGCACATCGAACCCTGAGCCGCCCGGGTAACCGCCCCGGCACCTGTCCCGGCATCCGCCCCGGAGCCCGTGTCCGTGGCCCCGCCGAGGGCCGGCTCACGAAGGAGAGTGGTGAACCGCACAGCGGCAGTCGGGTGCGGGAGCCGGGACGTCCGGCCGGGGAACCGGGCCCGTGGCACGACGAAGACCCCGGCTGCCGCGCAGTCCGGGGTCTGTCGTGCCTGTTCACGCGGCTGCGGCCTAGCGCGCCTTGCGGTGGGGCGTACCTGTGTCCAGGTCCGGGAAGGATGCTTGCGCCTCCTCGAACAGGAAGCTCTCGTCCTCCCCGAAGTCCGGGGCCTGGAAGGGGTCCGCCTCCGGACGGGGGGACGCTGCGGTGGCCTGGCGCGGCGCCCCTTCCGGGGCGGAGAACAGCGAGGTCGTGTCGATGAGAGGTCTCCGATTCGGTGCGGGGCCATGAAGGGGTCTTGCGTGTCGTGACCGGGCCCGGCGGTCCTGGAGCCGCTGCCACGGCTGCGACGTCGGTCGCGGCGGCAGCCTCGGCCCCAGCTGGGACTACAGCTACGGCTGGAACTACAGCTTGCTCATCTTGGCGTACGGGCTCAGGATCCGTTCCTGCGCCGAACCGAAATCCACGAGTACCGCGATTCCGTCCTCGATGCCGATCACCCGGCCGAGACCGTACATGTCGTGCGTGACCTGGTCACCCACCGCGAAGTGCTTGGGCGGCGGTGCGACCGGGGCTTTGAAGGGGCTGGTGGGCAGAATGCGCTTCGGTGCAACTGGCTTTGTCATTGTCTCCAGTATGGGCCTGCGAGCGCCGCTTGCTACCGCCCTCCACAGTTCACTACTCCCGGCTCCATGGGAAACTCGGGGTGTGATCGTCGAACGTGCGTACGTATCCGGTGTCCTGCCCGACGAGGACGAGGCGGAATGGCCGTGGTCCGTGCCCTGTGTGCGGGGGCTCCTGGCGGACGGTCTGCACCTCACCTCGCCGGTGACCTACCTGGTCGGTGAGAACGGCTCGGGCAAGTCGACCCTGGTCGAGGCTCTCGCCGAAGGCTTCGGGCTGGACTCCTGGGGCGGCTCGCACGACTGGCGGTATGCCAGTCACCGCCCGAAGTCGGTGCTGGGCGAGCGCATCCGCTTCGACGCGGCACCGCGCGGACGCCACATGCTGGGCAGCTGGCACGCCCGCAAGGGTTTCTTCCTGCGCGCCGAGACGGCGCTGGACGCACTGGACCGGGAAGGGTTCGCACCGGATTCGGTCAGCCACGGCGAGGGCTTCCTCGCGGCGTTCCGGGGGAAGTTCCTCCATCCCGGCCTGTATGTGATGGACGAGCCGGAGGCGGCGCTGTCGTTCACCTCGTGCCTGGAGCTGCTCGGCCATGTCGACCAGCTGGTCAAGAGTGGTGGCCAGGTCATCTGCGCCACGCACTCTCCGCTGCTGACCGCCCTGCCCGGCGCGGACATCGTCGAGGTCGGCGACCACGGCATGCGCCGGACGGCCTGGGACGAACTCGCCCTGGTCGAGCACTGGCGCCGTTACCTGGCCGACCCGCGGTCCTACCTGCGGCACGTCCTGGACTGAGCCCGGCCGGCCGTCGGTGCCGTGTTCCGTGCGCGGCCGGGCCCTGCCGGGGGCCGGGTGCCCGGCCGTCGCGTGACGGTCAGCGCTCGACGGATCAGCGCTCGACCTCGAAGGCGGCGGCGGAGGGCACGAACAGGGTGTCACCGTCCTTGGCCGTCGCCAGCGCCGTGACCTTCCAGGTGCCCGCCTCCAGCGCGGCCGCCTCCACCTCGGTGACCTTCAGCGCGTAGGTGCAGCGGGAGGTCTCGTCCGAGGTCGTGCGGCAGGTGGCGGTCTCCTCCGCGTCGCGGAGCTCCTTCTCGGTCGGGTCCAGCTCCGAATCGGCGGGCCACGGCAGGACGTGGAGGCTCTGGATGCCCGAGTCGTCGCTCACGTCCGTGGTGAAGGAGAACGAGCCCGCGCTGTCGCCGGACGGAGCGGTGTAGCGGGCCGAGCTGTTCTCCAGAGACGGCTTCGTGGGGCTCGAGGCCACGGCGAAACCGGCGGCGGCTCCGCCGACGACGAGGGCACCGACGAAGGACCCGATGAGAACGCGCTTGGACATGGTGAATCCCCCTGATGTGATCGAATCCGCTTGAATCCGCTTGAATCCACTTGAATTCGCTTGGATGTGCCTGGCTGGTTGCGCGGAAACAGGTGTGGTCGCACCTGCCGGACCGGGCCGCGGGAAAGCGGTACGCCGCGTCCTGGACGGAACGGAAACCGCTGGTGGAGCCGGTGGCGGGCCGCTTCCCGATGTGATCGAGACTAGGGCCGGGGGCACCCCTCGGTCCTCGGGCCGGCGGACGATTGCCGCGTGCAACCGGAGACGGAGAAGGCTGTGCGGTCTCCACCGGGCGGGTATCACCGCTCCTGTAACCCAGGTAGGAGAAGGGGATCCACCTCCAGCCGGAGTCGGGCCGCCCACCTGCGGACATAGCCTTGGCGTCTCATGAAGCGAACCGACGACCGGCTGCTCCCGGTCCTGCTGATCTGTGCCCAGGCCGTGGTCTGGCCGGGGGCGGCACTGGTGCGCGGGACCGTCCCGACCGCGTCCGCTCTTCTCGTGGCGATCCTGGTCGCCGGACCGGTGACGGCCGCGCTCGCCCTGCGCCGTACCCGCCCGGTGACCACCCTCGTCCTGGTCGCCGCCGCCTGCGCGCTGGGTGCCGGTCCGCTGCCCATCGGGGCGATGGCGGTACTCGGGACCGCGGGTGTCGCACTGGCCCTGTTCACCGTGGCGGCCGAACGCGACACCTTCACCGCCCTGCTGTGCACGGTCGCGCTCGCCGCCTGGCAGGTCCTGTACTGGATCAGCCTGCACGGGCTCAGCGACCACGACGGGCTCGACCTCGTCCTCACCGCCCTGCTGTACGCCCTTGCCTGCGGGGCCGGCCTGTTCGCGCGGCGGACCCGTCGCGCACGGGAAGCGGCCGGACGGCTGCTGCAACGCGCCGAGTCCGAACGCCACCGGCTTCCGGCTGCCGAACGTCAGCGCATGGAACGGGAGCTGCACGATGTGAGCGCCCACCATCTGACAGCCGTGGTGGTCACGGCGGGGGCGGCGCTCGGGCTTCGGGAGAGCCGTCCCGAACTGGCCGACGAGGCGCTCCGGTTCGCCGTCGGTACCGGCCACGAAGTCACCCGGGCGCTCGGGTCGGTACGGTCGCCCTCGCCCTCGCGCGAGGAACTGCCGTCGTCGGAGGAGCGGTTGCGGGACCTGGTCGAGGGGTTCCGCGGGCTGGGCCGGGAAGTGGACCACGAGATCGGCCCCTTGCCGAACGGCGCCGTCGCCGACGCGGCTTTCGGCATCGTGCGCGAGGCGCTGACGAACGTGGCCAGGCACGCCCCCGGCGCGCACACGAGGGTGCGGTGCCGGTACGGCGACACGCGTACGGACGTCGTGGTCACGAGCTCGGCACCGCCGGCAGGGGCGACGGCGCACGGCGCGAACCTCGGCGGGGGACGCGGCACGGCCTTCCTGCGGTCCCGTGCGCGGGAGGCGGGAGGCACGCTGACCAGCGGCCCGACCGCGGACGGCGGTTGGGAGGTGGCCGCGGTCCTGCCCGGCCGGACGGCCGCCCCGGTCGAGCGGTCCGTCCCGCGCAGCTACCGCCTGGCGCAACTGACGGCCGCGACCGGACTCGTCCTGCAACCGCTCCTCCCCGTAATGATCATCAGGTCGGAGGACGTGTCGAGCGGGTCGACGGTGTCCGCCGGCGCGTTCTTCGCCCTGCTCGCCGCGGCACAGGCGGCCGCGCTGCTGTGGCTGCGCCGGGCGCCCCGCGCGGCCACGGGCGCCCTGCTCGCGCTGGCCCCGCTGTGGCCGGTGGCGATGGCGGTCGGCGACTACACCGGGCCGGCCGTGCTGCCACCGGCGCTGAGCATGCTCGCCACCTGCGGGGCGCTCGCCACCCACGCGGCACACGCGGCCCGGACCGCCGCCGGTCCGGTCCTTGCCGGGAACCGCCCACGCCCGCCCCGGTGGCTCCGCCCCGCCGCGGCGGCTGCGGGGAGCGGGCCCGCCGCGGCGACCGCGGTGGCCGGTTCGGCCGTGGCGGTGGTGGTGCACGCGGCGGCGGCGACCGCCGCCGTCCTGGACCGGGGCACGACGGTCCCCGCCTGGACGGTCGCCGCGCTGGCGACGGCCGGGGCGTCCGTGGCGGCCGGCGCGGCCCACCGGGGCGGGACCCTGCGGGGCCGGCGCGACCGGGCCGCGCGGGGCACGCGCGACGAACGCCTCGCCGCCTGGACCGAGGAGGCCGTCCGGGACGCGTGGGCCGAGCGCCGCCGGATCGCCGCCGGGCTGGAGAGCACCGTGCTGGCACGCACCGCCGACATGGTCACGGAGGCGGAGGCGGGCCGGCTCGACGGGACCGCGGAACGCGCCCGCGAGGCACTGGCCGCGATGCGCTCCCTCCTCGACACGGTCCGGGAGGGCGGGACGGAGGCCGCGCGGCGGCCGCAGCCCACCCTCCAGGCCCTCGACCTGCTCGCCCACCAGTACCGGGCCACCGGCCGTGACGTGGAGATACGGCTGGCCGACCGGGTGCCCGGCCGACTCCCCACCGCCGTGGACCTGACCGCGTACCATGCGGCGGAGACCGTGCTCGCGGCGAGCGTTGAGGGGCCGGCACTCCTGGAATTCGACGCGTACGACGGCTCGTTGACACTCACGGTCACCGGGGTGCCGGGCGCCACCCGCGGCCTCGTACGGGAACGGCTGACGGCACGGGTCGCGGCCCTCGACGGTACGGTGACCACCGGCCCGGCGGACACCGTCCGCCTCCGGCTGCCCCTCGCCCCGGGCCCGGAGGCCACAGGCGCGCCGGTCGCCGAGCAGGGGGACGAGGAGAAGAGAGAACGATGAGCCTCAAGGTGCTGGTCGTCGACGACCAGGGCATCGTACGGGCGGGGTTCGCCGCCGTGATCGGCGCCGAGGAGGACATGACCGTCGTCGGCGAGGCCGCCGACGGTGCCGCCGCGGTACGGCTCGCGGAGGAACTGGCACCCGACGTGGTGGTGATGGACGTCCGGATGCCCGAACTGGACGGCATCGCCGCCACCCGGATCATCACCGGCAGGAAGAACGCGCCCCGTGTCCTGGTGCTGACCACCTTCGACCTCGACGTGTACGTCTTCGACGCGCTGCGTGCCGGTGCCTCCGGCTTCCTGCTCAAGGACGTGCACCCCTCCGAACTGCTCCAGGGCATCCGGGTGGTGGCCTCGGGCGAGAGCGTGCTCTCCCCGTCCGCGACCCGCCGGCTCATCGGCCACTACGCGTCCGGCGAGCCCACCCGGATCCACGCCGCGAGCGGCCACCACGAGCTGGACAGCCTGACCGCGCGCGAGCGGTTCGTCCTCACCCTCGTGGCGTCCGGACTCACCAACATGGAGATCGGTGCCGAACTCGGCATCACCGTCGGCACGGTGAAGTCCCACGTGAACGCGCTGCTGCGCAAGCTCGGACTGCGCGACCGGGTACAGGCGACGATCCTCGCGTACGACGTCGGCCTCGCCCACCCGAACCCGCCGGGCGCACACCTCTGACCCCCGTCCGCCCCCCGATCGTCTCTGACGCCACCGACGCCTCTGACACCGAGAGACCCACCACCATGACCGATTCCGGCCGATCCGCCAGACCCGCGCGGCCTGTCAGATCCCTTTCCCGTTGGCTGCGCCGCGTCTTCTTCGGTGATGTCCTCGCCCTCGTCTACCTCGGGATCTGTGCCGCCCTGCTCGTGTGGGCCGTCGTGGTGACCGTCGCCGGCGCCGGGGAGGACGCGTCCTTCGCCGGAATCATCCCGCTGCTGGCCGCGGCCCCGGTCAGCTTGGTGTTGTTCGGGCTGCCGGGCGGTGCCATGACGTTCATCGGCGCGGTGGCCGGTGGCGCGCTGGTCAACGCCGCGGTCATCGGCTGGTGTGCCCGCGTACTGCGCCGCGGCGGCCGCCCGGACCTCGCCGGCTGAGCGGCGGGGCGTCGCGCGCCGCCCCCCGGCGTCATGATCCCGGCAGGCGCCGTCACGATCCCGGCCGGTGCCGTCAGGTGTCGAAGCGGTGGCGGGCGGCGTCGATGTGGCCGAGGTACCGGTGGGTCCAGTCGCACATGCCGTCGACCATGGCGCGCAGGGCCCGGCCCGGCTCGGTGAGGGTGTACTCGACCCGAGGCGGCACGGTGGGGTGCACCGTGCGCTCGACCAGTCCGTAGCGCTCCAGCATGCGCAGGTTCTGGGTGAGCATCTTGTGGCTGATGCCCTCGACCGCGTCCCGCAACTCGCTGAAGCGCAGGGTCCCGTCACCGAGCCCCTCGATGATCAGCAGGGCCCATTTGTTGGCGACGTCCGAGAAGATCTCCCGCGCCAGGGAGTCCGCGCGCCTCAGGTCCGCGTCCTCGGGCGAGCCCGTGTACTGCTTGGTTCCCATACGGTTCCCCAGTCACCGAAAAGTGCGTTCTTCCAGGTCGGTGCTGACTCTCCTACAGTGCCTGAGTAACCGCAAGAGAGCACGAGTGCGTACCGCACCGGAAGGACATGCACGATGGCCACTACCGATGTCTTCCACCACGACGTCCCGGCCGAGAGCGACTTCGGCTATGCGCAGGCGATCAGGTCCGGCGGCCTGATCCATGTGTCCGGTCAGCTCTCGCTCGACGAGGAGGGCGCGTTCCGGCACGCCGAGGACCTCGCAGCCCAGCTCCGGCTGACCTACACCAACATCGACAAGGTTCTGGACCACTACGGCGTCACCCGCAACCAGATCGTCTCGCAGACGCTGTACGTGGTGAACCTGCTGCGGAACGCCGACGCGGTGGCGGCGGGCAACCGGGCGTATTTCGGCGGCCACCACCCGGTCAGCACCGTCGTCGGTGTCAGCGAGCTGACGTTCCCCGGCCAGCTCGTCGAGATCGGCTGCGTCGTCGACACGGGACTGGCGGCGTAGGTCCGAGAGCCGCGTCCGTCGGCGGCGCCCGGGCGGCGTGGTCACGCAGCCGAAGGGATCAACGGGCGGGCGGCACGAACTCGGGCTGGTCGAGCAGGCGCAGCCAGCTTCCGTCGGGCTGGCGCCGGACGACCTGCGCGCGGGCGCCCGCCCCGTCCCCCGGCGGCGTCGAGGTGAGGGCGATGTCGCCGCTGACCAGCGTCGGAAGCGGCTGCTCCGGCTCGAAGCGGGGGCGGTGGGCCAGCACCTTCTCCCACAGGGCGCGGATCGCCTCCCGGCCCACCGTCCGGTCGCCGGGCGGGTATGCCATCACCGCGTCCTCTTCGTAGAGCGCGGCGACTCCGGCCGCGTCACCGGCGTTGGACCGTTCGACGAACAGGCGGGTGATGTCCTCGGGCCGCATGGCCTTCGCGTACGCGGACCCGTCCTCGTGCGGGTGCCCCGGTGTTTCCGGCATGGATGCCTCCTGGCCTCGCTCGGACTTCGATGCCTCCAGCGTGGTCGCTTGCCGACCAGAAGTCCAACAGATGGATCTGCTGGCAACTAGAATCCATGGTTATGGAACTGAGGCAGCTGGAGTACTTCGTCGCGGTCGCCGAGGAGCGGAACTTCACGCGGGCGGCCGAGCGGGTCCGCATCAGCCAGTCCGGGGTCAGCGCCCAGATCCGCCGGCTGGAACGGGAGCTCGGCGCCGAGCTGTTCGACCGGACGTCGCGTGCCGTCACCCTCACCGTCGCGGGAAAGGCCGCGCTCGGCCCCGCCCGCGCCGCGCTCGCCGCGGCCGGGGCGGTGGGCCGGGCGGTGGGCGAGGTCACCGGCCTGCTCCGGGGCCGGCTCACGGTCGGGATGGTCCTGGGCTGCACGGTCACCCCGCTGTTCGACGCCCTCGCCGCCTTCCACCGGGCGCATCCCGGTGTGGAGATCGCTCTGCTGGAGGACAACTCCGACCGGCTCGTCGAGGGCGTACGCGCCGGCACCGTCGACCTGGCCCTCGTCGGAACCGCGACCGCCGCCCCGGACGGGCTGGAGGCGCTGACGATCCTCAGTGAGCGGCTCGTGGCAGCGGTCCCGGCCGGGCACCCCTTGGCGCAACAGCCACGGGTCGCGCTGCGCGACCTGGCCGCCCATCCGATCGTCTGCATGCCCTCCGGTACGGGGCTGCGCACGGCGTTCGACCTGGCCTGTGCCGCACAGGACCTCCGGCCCGTGATCGCGCTGCAGGCCGGCGCGGCGGACGCCGTCGCGGACCTCGCCGCCCGCGGGCTCGGTGTCGCCGTCCTCAGCGAGTCGATGGCCGCGGGCCGCGGTGACCGGCTCATCGCCCGCCTCATCGACGACGCCGACACACCGGCGATGCTCGCCCTGATCTGGAAGAGCGACCACAACCCCGCCGCCGTACGGGAGTTGCTGCACCACAGCCGGAGGGCGTTCGCACTGTCCGACCCGGCGTGACAGAGCGAGAGGCGGACGGCGGACGGCCGATAGCCGACAGCCGTTCCCTGGTTCGCCGCCGCTGTCCGCACGGGCGTGCGCCGGATCGCGGACGTCGTCCGACACCCGGCCCGGCCCGGCCGGCTGTCTGCCCGGTCCCCGCCGGCCGCCCGTACCGTCGGGGCACCACCGAAGTGGTGCCCCCGGGACAGCGGTCGATCACTTGGCGGGCATCAGGACCGTGTCGATGATGTGGACCTCGGCGTTGGCGGTCTCGACGCTGCCGCAGACCACCTTGGCGGAGTCGTCGACGGTGTAGGACTCACCGGAACCCGAGGTGGTGACCTTCGACTTCTCCAGCGTCTCGTAGGAACCGTTCTCCAGGTCCTTCGGGGCGAGCCTCTGGCCCACGACGTGGTAGGTGAGGATCTTCGTCAGCTGGGCCTTGTCGTTGAGGACCTCGTTCAGGGTGTCCTCGGGGATCTTCGCGAAGGCGTCGTTGGTCGGCGCGAACACGGTGATGTCCCGGGCGTTGTTGAGCGTGTCGACGAGCCCGGCCTTCTTCACCGCTGTCACCAGTGTGGACAGGGCGGGGTTGTTGGATGCGGCGGTGGCCACCGGGTCCTGGGCCATGCCGTCGAAGGAACCGGCGCCGTCCTTCGGGACCGAGGAACAGGCCGGACCGAAGGGCCGGCCGGCCGGGGACGCGCCGGAGCCGCTCATGCCGTCGTCCGAGACCGGTGCGGAGGCGGACGCCTCGGTGGAGGAACCGGCCTTCGCGGTGTCCCCGCTGTCGTCGGAGCAGGCGCTCAGGGCGAGGGGAAGTACGGCCGCGGCGGCCAGGACGACGGCGGTACGGCGGGCACGGTTGCTCATGAGTTTCTCCTGTGGTCGGTCGCGGCCGGAGCCGCGTCTGGATGGGTGGAGGGAAGGTGGCTCGGGGTGTCAGTGGGTGCCCTGGGGAGCCGCGGGGTGCCGCACTGGGGAAGGCCGGGAAGGCCGGGGGCCGGGAAGTCCGGGGCCGGGGCGTCCGGGAAGTCCGGGAAGTCCGGGTCGGTCAGGGGGGACCGTGGGATCCGTGGGGGAGTCACTCGACGGTGACCACGACGGAGTGCCGTCCGTCGGCGCCGTCGGGGGCGGTGCGGGTGCGCTTCTCGGTCTGCGTCTCGCCGGTGCGGTCGGTGGCGCGGACGGTGAGGGTGTGGCCGCCCTTGGTTGCCTTCCAGGGGAAGGACCACTGGCGCCAGGTGTCGCGCGAGGCCTCCGCCGCCGGCCGGGCCTCCTGCCAGGGACCGTCGTCGACGCGGATCTCGACCTTGTCGATGCCGCGGTGCTGCGCCCAGGCGACCCCGGCGACCATGACCGTGCCGGCCGAGGGGCGGGCAAAGGGCTTGGGGGTGTCGATCCGGCACTGCGTCTTGACCGGCGCCTCGCGGGCCCAGCCGCGCTCGACCCAGTAGGGGTCGTAGGCGTCGAACGTGGTGAGTTCGATGTCCTGGATCCACTTGCAGGCGGAGACGTAACCGTAGAGGCCGGGCACCACCATGCGGGCCGGGAAGCCGTGCTCGAAGGGCAGCGGCGCGCCGTTCATGCCCAGGGCGAGAAGGGCGTCGCGTCCGTCCAGTACGTCCTCGACGGGGGTGCCGATCGTCATGCCGTCGACGGATCGGGCCACCAGCTGGTCGGCCGGCCCGCCCTTCGAGGGCGGTACCACTCCGCACTCGGCCAGCAGGTCGGCGAGACGGACGCCGATCCAGCGGGCGTTGCCGACATAGGGGCCGCCGACCTCGTTCGACACACAGGTGAGCGTGATGTCGCGCTCGATCAACTCGCGCCGCAGCAGGCCGTCGTAGGAGAGGGTGACCGGCCGGGTGACGCCCGTGCCGTGGATGCGCAGACTCCATCCCGTCACGTCGACCTCGGGCACCACCAGGGCGGTGTCCACGCGGTAGAAGTCACCGCTGGGCGTGACGAAGGGGCTGATTCCTGGGATCCGCAGCTGGGCGCCCCTGGGCACGGGCCGGGCCGGGGAACCGGGCGCGGGCAGCACCACGTTCCTCCGGCCGACGGCCGCGTCCCGGCCGCCGGCCCCGCTCAGGGAGCGGGCGAGCAGACCGGTTCCGGCAGTCGCGGCCGCGGCGGCGCTCGCCGCGATCACGAAGCCGCGGCGATCCCACGTCTCACCGTGCGGCCGTGTCTCCTCACCGTGCGGCCGTGCCTCCTCACCGTGCGGTGGTGTGCCAGGCACGGGGCCCCGGGGTGCGAGGCGGCCCACGAGGACGTACAGCAGCACGGTCCCGGCGGCAGCGCCCACGACGGAGGGCAGGGCGTCGACGGCCCCGCTCGCGTCGGGCCTGCCGGTCGCCGCGAGCGCGCCGACGGCACCGAACAGCAGCACACCGGCCGCCGCGCCGCGCCGGAACCGCAGTGCGGCGATTCCCAGCACCAGTGCGAAAAGCGTCAGCACCGCGAGAATTCCCAGCTGGAGAACCAGCTTGTCGTGGGTGCCGAAATCACGGATCGCCCAGTCCTTCACGGCGGCGGGTGTGCGGTCGATCGCCGCACCGCCGACCGCGACGACGGGACCGGCCTGCGGACGCGTCGCTCCCGCCACCGCCTCGGCCACCGCGAGCGCGGCGAAACCCGCCAACGCGCCGCTCAGCGCGCCCAGCGGCAGCCGTATCGGCCTGCGCGGGCTTCGTGGGTGCCTCTCGGTCTCAGTCACGCGGGGAATCCGGTTCCGAAAGCCGGCCGGATTGGTCGCTGCCACGATCGGAGGAATTTTCTTCTCCGACCCATCCGTGCCGACTTCGGCTACGGAGAAAGAACAAGGAACGCCCGCGGCCTTGAGGCGTACTGAAGCGTATTGAGGCAGGGCTTCGGCCGTCGCACGGTCCCGCCCCGCCGCACCCGGGACCGGTCGCTCGCACCGCGACGGGACGCGACGGTACGTGCTGCACCGCGACGGGACGCGACGGGACGTGCTGCAACGGGGCGGGACGGAGCGGAGCGCGCCGCGCCATGACGCGAAGAGGCCTGACGGTCCGGCATCCGGGCCGTCAGGCCTCTCCGACGTGGTCGGGGCGTTCGCTCAGGTGGGGAGGGACATCAGGGCGACGGGGTCGGTGGTGGGCTGCTTCGAGCCGCCGCCGGGTTCGACGGTGATGCCCATGCCCGACGCCCTGTCGACGGGGCCCTGCATGAGGACGGCCTGGTCGCTGCGGCCGGGGTCCATCAGACCGGCCGGCCGCATGGTGCCGCCGTCGTCGAACCACAACTGGTAGACCTTCCCGCCGGGCGGACGGGCCGTCCCGGAGGCGACGAACACGGCCCTGTCCCGGCTGGGGGAGACGACGACGGTGCCGGTGGCGCCGTTGCCCAGCCCGGCCGCGCCGGCCGCCAGGGTCTTGGCATCCGGCGCGGCCAGTACGGCGGCGATCTCGTCCGCCGCCCGCACGGCACGACGCGCCTGGTCACGGGCGTCCTCGGCCTGCTGGTGCTGCCACACGGCCGTCCCGCCGAGAGCAGTGGCCGCCGCGAGGCAGGCGGCAAGCGTCCACCTGGACAGTGTCCGGGCCCGTAGGCCGACCCGGACGGGGAGGGCCCGGGCGGGAGCACCGGGCGTCTGCTGCCGGACCGTGGCGATCCGGCGCAGTACCTGGGCGCGCAGTGCCGGCGGGGGTGTGACGGCGACGGCGAGGCCGAGGCGGGCCGCGGTCGAGCTCAGCTCGGCCGACTCCTGAGCGCACGACTCGCAGTCCGCGAGATGACGCTCGAACGCCACGCTCTCCTCGTCGGACAACGCGTGCAGGGCGTGGGCGCCCGTCAGCCGGTGCAGGTCGGTGGTCGTCACGCGGTCACCCCCAGGCAGTCACGCAACCGGATGAGTCCGTCGCGGAGCCGGCTCTTGACGGTCCCCAGCGGAAGCGCCAGCGCCTCCGCCACCTCGCGGTAGGTGAGCCCCCGGTAGTACGCCAGGGTGACGGCCTGGCGCTGCAGGTCGGTCAGCGTGCGCAGGCAGCGCCGTACCTGCTCCCGTTCCAGCCGTGCCTCGACGTGCTCGGCCACCTCGTCGTACTCGGGCAGCCGTTCCAGCAGGGCGGCCTTGTGGTCCCGGGCGGACGCGGCGTCCACCGACCTCACCCTGTCCACCGCCCGGCGGTGCGCCAGGGTGAGGATCCAGTTGATGGCCGTCCCGCGGTCGGGACGGTAGCGGGGAGAGGTCCGCCACACCTCCACCAGTACTTCCTGCGTCACTTCCTCGGACTGCGCCCGATCGCGCAGCACGGCGCGCACGACCCCCAGCACCGGGCCCGCCACGGCGTCGTAGACACCGGCGAATGCCTCCTCGTCCCCCAGCGCCACCCGGCTCACCAGTTCCTGCAGGTCGGGCCCCGCCGAGGGGTTTCCGACGATATGTACTGCTTCTTGCACCGAGGGCCTCCACGGTCGGGACATGTCCGGGCGTAATCCGTTCCCACGGAGACCCTGGATTGGTCACGGGGCCGCCGACATCGCAGGCCGCACACGCCGGCACGGACGGGCGATCCCCTTCTTCCCGCACGGGCCAAGGCCGAACGCGCTCCGGGTGCCGGGCACATCAGGGCCGTTGGTCCCCTTGTCCGGCGCACAGTGGGGACTGTTCGGCCCTGTTCGGCCCCCGTACCCCGGCGGGGATCATGGGGCAGCGGCCGGGAAACGTCGCGTCCACTCCCGTCCACTCGGCATCTCCCGGTTCGCCGACGCCTGTCCGAACACGTACGGACAGGAGCGGAGCGCGTGAGCAGAAGGAGAGGGCACCGGCGGTGGCCGAGGGGCAGATACAAGAGGTGGGGGCCGCGGGTGCGCACGCCGCGGCCCCCGGCGCGGGCGAGGCGCTCGGGCGCCCCGGGAACACCGCGCCGGAGACAACGCGCGCGTCGTGGGTGGACTGGCTGACGACCACCGACCACAAGCGGATCGGGACGCTGTACATGGTCTCCGCGCTCGTGTTCTTCGTCGTCGGTGGTGTGCTGGCGCTCGTCATGCGTGCGGAGCTGGCCCGGCCCGGTCTGCAGATCGTGTCGAACGAGCAGTTCAACCAGGCGTTCACGATGCACGGTTCGATCATGCTGCTGCTGTTCGCGATGCCGCTGTTCACCGGGTTCGCGAACTGGCTCATGCCGCTGCAGATCGGCGCCCCGGACGTGGCGTTCCCGCGGCTGAACATGCTGGCCTTCTGGCTGTTCCTGTTCGGCTCGCTGATCGCGGCCGGTGGCTTCCTCACCCCCGACGGAGCGGCCAGCTTCGGCTGGTTCCTGTACGCCCCGCTGTCCAGCGAGCTCTACTCGCCGGGCATCGGCTCCGACATGTGGATCATGGGTGTGGCCCTGTCCGGCTTCGGCTCGATCCTCGGTGCGGTCAACTTCATCACCACGATCATCTGCATGCGCGCTCCCGGCATGACGATGTTCCGCATGCCGATCTTCACCTGGAACGTGCTGCTGACCGGCTTGCTGGTCCTGATGGTGTTCCCGGTCCTGGCGGCGGCCCTGTTCGCCCTGGAGATGGACCGCACGTTCGGCAGCCACATCTTCGACGCGGCCAACGGCGGCGCGCTGCTGTGGCAGCACCTGTTCTGGTTCTTCGGCCACCCGGAGGTCTACGTCCTGGCGCTGCCGTTCTTCGGCATCATCTCCGAGATCGTCCCGGTCTTCTCCCGCAAGCCGATCTTCGGCTACATGGGCCTGATCGGCGCGACCATCGCGATCGCGGGCCTGTCGGTGACGGTGTGGGCGCACCACATGTACACCACGGGGGGAGTGCTGCTGCCGTTCTTCTCCTTCATGACCTTCCTGATCGCGATTCCGACCGGGGTGAAGTTCTTCAACTGGATCGGCACCATGTGGAAGGGCAGCCTGTCCTTCGAGACGCCCATGCTCTGGGCCACGGGCTTCCTCGTCACGTTCCTCTTCGGCGGCCTGACCGGCGTCATCCTGGCCTCACCGCCGCTGGACTTCCACCTCTCCGACTCGTACTTCGTCGTGGCGCACTTCCACTACACGCTCTTCGGCACCGTCGTGTACGCGATGTTCGCTGGCTTCCACTTCTGGTGGCCGAAGTTCACCGGCAAGATGCTCGACGAGCGGCTCGGGAAGATCACCTTCTGGACGCTCACGGTGGGCTTCCATCTCACCTTCCTGGTCCAGCACTGGGTGGGCGTCGAGGGCATGCCCCGCCGCTACGCCGACTACCTGGCCGCCGACGGCTTCACCGCCCTCAACACCCTGTCGTCCATCGGGTCGTTCATGCTGGGCATGTCGATCCTGCCGTTCTTCTACAACGTCTGGAAGACGGCCAAGTACGGCAAGAAGGTCGAGGTCGACGACCCGTGGGGCTACGGCCGTTCGCTCGAATGGGCGACCTCCTGCCCGCCCCCGCGCCACAACTTCACCTCCCTGCCCCGCATCCGGTCCGAATCCCCCGCCTTCGACCTCCACCACCCGGAGATCGCGGCCCTCGAGGCGGTGCGCTGACCATGTCCCAACCCGTCCTGGCCCTCGGCACGGCGGTGGTGACCGCGGCCGGCTCCGTCTGGTACCTGCCGGCCCTCGCCGACCTGAGGACCGGGGCCGACCGGCCCGCCTCCCGTCGCACCGGGGCGGTGGCCTGCCTCAGCGGCTGGAGCACGGCCGCCGCCGTCGCCGTACTCCTCCTCCTGACCGACAGCTGGTGGCCGCCCTGCGCGGCGGCCCTGGCGGGCGTGACCGCCACGGCCGGCCTGTGGGCCCGCGCGGCCGTCCACCGCCGACGCGGCGCACGCGAAGCAGCCCGCCTCTGGGCGCAACTGGGGTGGTCCGGTCCCCCCGAGCGTTCTCGTACCGCCTTCGTCGCCGCCGTCCTGGCCGGCGGTCTGGCCGCCGCCACGACCACCGCCGCTCTCCTCTGGACTCAGGGCCGGGACGCGGTCCCGCTCTGGCTGACCGCCGCCACTCCCCTCACTTTCGTCGCCCTGTCCCTCGCCGTCGCCGTCGCCGTCGCCGTCACGGCCACTCGCGGAACCCGCCACCGCGACCACGGTGTCCCGGTCCGGCCCGCACGGCAGGGCAGCGAACGACACGACGTTCCGGGGCGATGAGGCACGCCCCGGCCCATGGCTCCTGAGCAGACGTCCGGGACGAGGTCACGGCGGCGACCGACGTCTTCGCACTCGGCCGGACAGCGGCGTTCGCGCTGCCGGACGAGCCGCCGTACGGGGCGGATGCCGTACGGGGCGGACGACGAGAACCGGACCCGCGCTCTCCGGCCGGGAGGCGGCGACGCTTCCCGGAGGGCGATGTCCTGATCGCGGGCCTCGGCTCTTCCGAAGGGCCTCACCGGGGAAGGCCGGTGCCGCCGGGGGGCTCACGAGAGCAGTCGGACACCGGCGGCTGCCGCCGCGCCGAGTGACGCGCCGGCCACCGTCTGGGCGACCGAGTGGTAGGCGAGGGCCACCCGGGTCCAGCAGACGGCGACGACCAGGACGTAGCCGAGCAGCCACCACGGTGAGTGGAAGGACGCGAGAAGTGCCACGACCGACGACACGACCGCGGCATCGACGGAGATCTTCCAGACCGCGTTGACGGTCAGCAGCACGACGGTCATGCCCCACAGGGCGATCATGGCGTGCTCCACATCGGTCGGACCGCCGCCGCCCTCCATCACCGCGATGCCGATGCCGATCGACGCGAGAATGACGGCGAAGATGCGGGGCCGCTGGTGCCGGTCGACGACGTGGCGGTCGCCCCATGTGCCCCGGCGCCGTTCCCACTCGATGTACCCGGCCGGCACCACGCCCGCGCACAGTGAGGCGAACAAGCCCCACATCGCGCCGGCGGGACCGGTGTGGGTGAGGGCGCCGAACCCCGTCAGCCCGACCAGCAGCACGTTGCGCGGTTGCAGGACATCGGTGACGATCCGGACGGCCTTCGGGCGAGGAGAGCGAGGGGGCTGGGACTCGGCGGTGACGGGGGCGGTCATGCGGGGGCAGTTCCTTTGCGGCATCGGGCGGACAGGGGGACTGCTCGTCGGGGGACACGGGTGCAGGTCTCCCGCCCACGTGGCAGCAGGGAGGGCCACTTCGCGTCAGTATCGGCGATCGGTTTGCCCGAACGGCCCTCTGAGTGTCTTCGGCAGCCGACTCTCCGCAGCCTGTCGATAACCTCAACCGCCTTGCCCGGCAGGATCGTTGGGCAGGCCCTGGTCTTGCGGCGACGGTGCGGCCCGACTCGTCGCCCTGGACGGTGACGCTGTCGGGAGGGCGGCGACCAGGCCGAGTTCGGTCACGATCGGTGCTGCGTCTTCGGAGCGGGGGCGGCAAGGATCTCCGGCAGGCTCTTGTCCGCCCACGCCCTGTCCGGATCGATCGACGTCATGTGTGCCGTCCTTGGGGTGAGCGGCCCGAACCTCGCTCGGTCATTCACATGGTCGCCGGCCCGGGCTTCCCGGCCGTCGAGATCGACGTGGGCCAGATCGGGGGCACGGTCCACGAAGAGGATGCCGCGGGAGGGACATCGTCGCCGGCCCACTCGATGATCACGGCCCTGGAGGGTACGTGCATGCCGTTCAGGGCCGTCCGCGATCCGGAGCCGCCACGGGTGACCGGCCTGTTCGACGGTGGAGCCGCTGCGCGCAGCCGTCGAGCAGGCCGTCGAAAGCCGCATTCCGGGAGCCGGACGGACGACCCGCTCCTGTCCAGGGCGGCCGGGCGTTCCCGCGGACGGCCCGGTGACCCGAGTCGGAACAGCCGTCGCCGGAACCGTGAGGTGCGGACGGGGAGCGGTTTCAGGGCTGGGCGGGCGGCTGGTCCGTGTCGCGCAGGACGAACGCCGCCTCCGTCGTGCGGCACAGGGCCTGCACCGCGTGACGCAGTGAGCGCCAGGAGGCCAGGCCGAGGAGGCCGCCGATCGGGGCCGCGGGCCACCACCAGGCGCCGAGGACCGTGAACGCCACGCTCCAGGAGAGGGCCTCGCAGGCCGCGTCGTAGGCGTCGCGGGCCTCGGCCAGTGCGGCGCGGGGCGCATCGGCGGTCCCCAGGAGGAGCGCGGTCCAGCCGCTGACGACGTCGCCGCCCGTCTCTCTTGCGATGTTCGCCTCGGTGAGGCGAAGCCGGTCGCCCGACCAGGTCGGTGACTCGGGCCGCCCGGCGGTTCTGGCGCGGGCCGCCCGTGCGTCGAGCCGGTCGGCGCGCAGCGCGCGGCCCGCGGCGCGTGCCCGCACGGACTCCCCGGCCAGTGTGTCCGGCTCCACCCAGCGCCGTATCCGCCACGCCTTCAGCCGTCGGCCCACGGGCAGCAGCCACCACGGCCAGGCCCCGGACGCCAGTGCCCCGACCGCGGCCGCTGCGTACGGCACCGCGAACGCGGCCCCCACCACCGGCACCGCGAAGAGCACGAGCGAGGCGACGGTGTCCGCGGAGAGGCCGCCGCCCGCACGCAGTGCGTCGGCGATCCGCTCGCGGGCGAGGGCGACGTCGTTCCAGTGGGAGTGGCCCAGCTCCCCGCCGCCGACGACCGCGACCACGACGAACAGCGCGGCGGGCAGGAGGCGGCGCAGGAACCAGCCGTCCGGTATGCGCTTCTGCAGCTCGATGAGCAGGCCCACAGCCGTCAGCCGTCCACCAGGCGCATCGGTCCCCCGGCCAGATCGCAGGCCGGGGCCGGCGCCGGGGCTCCGTCACGCAGTTCGACCCGGGCGCAGCGACGTGTGGGGCAGACCCAGCCGACCGACTGCGGTGTGGGGGCGCCCGGCCAGTCGCCCACGCCCATGGTGGCGGGCAGACCGAGCCCGTTCGGGACACCGGCCGACTCGACCGCGTCGTGCAGGACGCGTACGGCGTCCCGCCACTCGGTGCCGGCCGGGTCCGCGTCCCGCACGACGGGGAAGGCCGACTCCCAGACGGCGGAGGGGACCAGCGGACGCAGCTCCTCGACATTGCGGCACAGGTATTCCACGGCGTTCTCGTACACCCTGCGCGCCTTCGGCCCGTCCCCCACGGTGGCCTCCCTGAAAGTCCCCGGAACCCATGCGCTCTGACAGTCAGTCACACTAATGTAAAGAACGATGTCCGAGATTCGGGAACGAGTGGTCGCCCGCCTCGTCACGACTCAGAACGCCCGCGACCCCGCCGCCCTGCGCGACCAGGACGCGGTGGCCGACGCGCTGGCCCTGCTGCGGGAGGCCGCGCCCTCGCCCGAGGGGCAGGTCGACCTGGCTTCGGTCGCCGCCGTCCTCTGGACCTTCTGGTTCCGCCACCAGGGCACCGACGACCCCGACGCGGCACAGAACCTGATGGTCGTGTTCGGCACGTTCGGCTTCCTGCGCCCCCGCGTGTCCGAGGAAACCCGGCTTCCCGACGCCCTCGAGGAGGGCTTCGACCCCGCCGACCCGTCCCACGACGCGCGGTTCGCCCACCTGGTGAGCTCGGCGTACGCCGACGCCGTGGTCAACGGGCCGCGGCAGGCGGGGGCCACTGCCCTGGAGGCCGCCCTCGCCTGGTCGGACACCTCGTTCGAGTACGTCCGGCCCGAGGACCACGCAGGATTCGTGGAGTTGGCCGTCCACGCCCACGACCTCCACCTGACGCGCTTCCAATGGGCGGCGGAGCCGGACGGGCTGGCCGCGGCGGCCCGGTACGGGCGGGCGGTGTGCGCGCGGCTCGCCACCGCCGGACCGGACCTGTTCGACCCCGACGGAGCGCGGACCGTCGCCGCGGTGACCCTGCGTACGGTGGTGGACGCCGCACGCCTGCTCGGCACGCCCCGGCTCGCCCTCGTCGAACGGCTGGTCGCGGACGCCCCGGACGGCGCGCTCACCCCGGAGACCGCCGAAGGGCTGCGCTTCCTGCGCCGGCTGGACGCCCAGCCCCTCTCCTGGCCCGGCGAACGCGACCTGCGCGTCGGCGCGGCCATCGCCGACGCGGGCACGGCCGAGCACGACGCGGGCCGCATCGCCTGCGCCGTACGACGACTGCGCGCGGCCCTGGCCGACACTCCCGACGGCCATCCCGCACACCCCCGCATCACCGCCGTGCTCGGCCGGGCGCTCGCGGCCTTCGCGCAGGAGCGCGAGGACGAGACGGCCGCCCTCGAGGCCATGGAACTGCTCGATTCCGTCGGTGTGCTGAGTGACGAGGTCCGGGAGACACTCGCCGCCTACCGGGAGGTGGAGGAGCTGAGCCGGAGCGACGAGCCGGGTGACCGGGAGCGGCTTCAACCGCTGCTCCGGCGCTTCGCCGAGCGGGCCCGGGAGCGCGCCGCACGCGACGGCGACCCGGTCGACATCGACCTCGACCTCGTCGACCTGGCCGCCGGCTTCGAGCCCGACGACTCCTCCGACGAACGGATCGCCCGCTACCGCACCGCCCTTGCGGCCCTCCCCGCCGACCGGCCGCACCGCCACGCCTACGTCGCCGTACTGGCCGCGCTCACCGGGCTGCGGGCGGGCGCGCTGCGCGGCACCGCGCCCGCCCGCGCGGACCTGCTCGCGGCGGAGTCCCGCGAGTTGACCGGGTCGGCGGCGGCCGGCGCCCCGGACGGTTTCCCGGTGCTGGATCTGCTGCGGCGGGGCCTGTTCGAGGTCGCGCTGCCCGTCGCCGTCATGGCGGTCACCACGGGCGGCGGGGAGGGCGCGGGCGGCCCGGACGACGAGACGCACGCGTTGGTGGAACAGCTCATCCGCTTGAGCGACGTCCGCCTCGACGACCCCGAGACCCTCGACGCCGACATCGGGATCATCCGGGAGATCTTCGAGGGGCTGGACGAGGACGACGTCCTCGTCCGCCCCTACCTCGCCGCCGCGCTCGGCAGCGCCCTGTCCGCCCGCTCCGCCGGCCGCGCCGACCCCGCCCTGCTCGCGGAGACCGTCGAGCTGCTGCGCTACGCCCGCTCCCACGCCGCCGACCTGCCGGCCGAGTTCCTCCGGATGCTCGCGGCCGCGCTCACCACCCTGTCGACCGTCACCTTCGACGCGGAGGGCGCGCGCGAGGCGGCGGCCCTGCTCGCCTCGGCCGCGGGCGCACCCGGCACGCCGGTGGCCGAGGGGGAGCCCCGGCCCGGCGATCCGACGATGTCCGAGACCGACAGGGAGCTCTTGTCGGCCCGTACCGAGCTCCACAACGCCCTGCAGAACTACCTCTTCGGCCACGAACCGGCCCAACTGGAACGGGCCCGGCAGATCGCCCGCAGGATGCGGGACGTCATCCGCGCCGCGCCCGCGGGGGAGGGGGCGGGCCGTCCCTGGTACGACCTGATGGGCGACGCCTACATCAACCTCGTGGAGACGACGGGTCCGGGCGGCGGACCCCGCCCGGACCTCGACGACGCCGTGGTCGACCAGTGCCGGGAGACCTTCGCCAAGTGCTGCGCCGGGCACCCGATGCGGCCGATGACCGCGATGACGCTCGCCCGGGCGCTCGCGCAGCGTTCCGTCGCGCTCCGCGTCACCGAACCGGAGCGGGCGAAGGCCCTGCTGGCCGAGGCGGACGAGCTGAGCCGCGTCCTCTCCGAGGAGGCGCCGCAGGGAGCACCGGACGACATCGGCGCCACGATGCGCATGTTCCTCGACGTCATCGGCCGGGGCCGCCTCCCGGAGGTCACCACGGCCACGGGCGCCCCCCGCCCTCCGGGCGTGCCTCCCGCACACGAGGACTTCCTGGCCACCCTCCTCGCGCCCGTCCGGGCGCGCTTCGACGGAACCGCGGACCCCGACGCGTGGCGGGACCCCGGGATCCCGGTGTGGATGCGGGCCCACGGCGAGATCGGCGCCGCGGCCGGTGCGCTGCGCGGGCCGCGGCCCCGGGTCGACCTGGCCCTGGCCCATCTCGAAGCGGGCGTCGAGGCCATGGCGGGCATCACCGACCGGGGCAGCGACCAGGCGTCCGCCGAGCACGGCCTGTCGACGTTCGAGGGGGACATCCGGTCGATCGTCGAGCTGGTCCTCGCCCGCGTCTTCGAGCGCGAGATCACCGCCCGGATCTCCGCCCGCCGGGCGGCCCTGGAAGAAGTGGTGCGCGCGGCCGAGGCGGGGCGGACCCCGCCCGAGCCCGGCGCCCTGGAGTGGACCGTCGAAGGCCCCGACGTGGACCGCGCCGTCGAACTGCTGGAGCGGGGCCGCGGTCTGCTGCTGGCCCGGCGGATCGAGGCCCGCGCCGACACCGGCGACCTGCGCTCGGCGCACCCCGCGCTGGCGGACGAGTTCGAGCGGCTGACCGAACAGCTCGAAGCACGGCCCGGGGCACCCGCCGCCGGTGACGCCGAATGGGCCCGGCTCGCCGGCCTGCGCGCATCCAACGAACTCGACCACGTCGTACGGCGCATCCGCGCCCGGCCGGGCTTCGAAGGGTTCCTGCGCCCGCTCACCGCCGAGGAGTCGCGCGCCCTCGCGGCCGACGGCCCCGTGGTGATCCTCAACCACGGCCGACGCTGGTGCCACGCCCTCGTCGTCACGCACCGGTCGATCACCGCCCTGACGCTGGACCCCGGGGCCGACGAGATCGCCGACACGGCACGGAGGCTGCGGGACGCGGTCGACGCCGTCAACGCGCAGGGCACGTCGCGGCCGTCCCCGCTCCGGCTCGTCGCCGCCGGCGACACGGTCCGCGAGACGCTGGCGTGGACGTGGCACCGGATCGTGCGCCCGGTGCTGGAGCTGGTCGGGTCGGCGGACCCCGTCCCCCGGCACGGCGAGTGGCCACGCATCTGGTGGGTCCCGACCGGGCCCTTCAGCACCCTGCCGCTGCACGCGGCCCAGTGCACGGCGCCCGACTGCGCGCTCGACGGCTGCGGCGCCGCACTCGACACCGTGGTGTCGTCGTACGCACCGGGCCTGCGGACCCTGGCGTACGCCCGGGCCCGCGCCCGGCAGCGCGGTGCGGCCGGCCACGACAACGCCCTGCTGGTCGCCGCGCCCGAGGACGACCTCCCCGGCGTCGCGGCGGCCGCCGCCCACGCCGCCGAACTCCTCGGCGCACCCCAGCCGCTGGTCGGCCCGGCGGCCACCCGGCAGGCGGTGCTCGCCGCACTGCACGATGCCTCGTGGGCCCACTTCGGCTGCCACGCGGCCACCGACCCGACGGAGCCCTCCGGCGCCCTGCTGCACCTGCCCGGCGGCGAGACGGTCTCGGTCCTGGAGATCTGCCGGGCCCGCCCGCGCTCGGCGCAGCTCGCCTTCCTGGCGGCCTGCGGGACCGCACGCGCCGCCGAACGCCTCACGGACGAGGCCATCCACATCACGAGCTCCTTCCTGCTGGCCGGTTTCCCCACCGCGGTCGGCACCCTGTGGAAGATCGACAGCACCCACGCGGACCACATGACCCGCGACTTCTACCGCCGTGCAACAGCCGCCGACACCCCCGGCGCCGCCCACGCCCTGCACGACACGGTCCGCCAGCTGCGCCGCCGTGCCCCCGACCGCCCGCACGTCTGGGCGGCGTACGTCCACGCGGGGACGTAGAGGACACGCCGTCCGCGTCCAGGAGGGTGAGGAGTGAACGCGGAAGCCGGCGCGGGGAGCCGGGCGACAGGCGGTGGGAGCCCGCGTGGCGTGCGCGGTTCCGCCGTCGGCGGCACCGCGTCCCCCGGTGAAGGAGGGGTGCCCGGTGCGGTCGGCGGCGGCTGGGTCGTGGGACGCCGGGGCGGCTACCGGACGAGGGCGTCCGCCGGGTTGTTCGGACCGGAGTACTAGCCGTAGACCACCGACCACGGGCGCGGGGAATCGTCCGGTGGGCGAGGGACGCCGTCGCGCCACGGGGTCGCGGTGTGGTCGCGGGCCAGGACGTCGGCCGCGAGTTCCGCGAAGCGGCGGGCGGCCGGGTGAGCGCCGCGGCCGGAGGGCCAGGCGCCGCTGATGCGCAGGGTGAGGGGACGGCCGGCCAGGGGCCGCCAGGCGACGCGGGGCTCTTTGCGGGCCACCGGCCCCTGATCGAAGGCGATGCCGTGCCCCGCCGTCACCAGCGCGAGCAGGAACTCGGGGTTCGACGCGTGCCGTACCCGGCCGGGTACGAAGCCCTCCGCGCGGCACACGTCGAGGATCCGGTCGTACCAGCCGGGCGCGTGGGCCCGCGGGAAGAGCACCAGGTCGTGGCCGGAGAGCTCGCCGAGCGCCACTTCCGGCAGCCTCGCCAGCGGTGACGTACGCGGCAGGACGACACCCAGGTCGAGCGAGATCTCGGGTCCGAGCCGCAGTTCGGTGGTGTCGACGGGATGGTGCACGAGGCCGACGT
Source organism: Streptomyces sp. NPDC085927 (assembly GCF_044540975.1). NCBI lineage: Bacteria > Bacillati > Actinomycetota > Actinomycetes > Kitasatosporales > Streptomycetaceae > Streptomyces > Streptomyces sp. NPDC085927. Next base: position 348,102 of record NZ_JBITSN010000006.1, on the reverse strand, counting down.
CCAGCCCGCCGGAGGAGAGCAGCCGTGTCTGCTCCTCGGTGGTGACCTCCTGGAGGTCCACGGACAGCCCGGGAGCGTGGGCCGCGCAGGCGGCGAGCAGGGCGGACAGTACGGCGGCCGTGGTGTCGGGCGGTACGCCCGTGCGGAGCGTGCCGAGGCCGCCGTCGGCGGCGCGGTGGGCCAGGGTGCGCAGCCGCTGTTCCCGGTCGAGCAGTTCGTGGGCCTCGTCCAGCAGCACCGCCCCCGCGGCGCTCAAGCGGACGCCACGCTGCGAGCGGTCGAACAGCTCTGCACCGAGCTCCCTCTCCAGCCTGCGGATCGCCTGGCTGAGGGGCGGCTGTGCCATGCCCAGTCGCTCGGCGGCCCGGCTGAAGTGCAACTCGTCGGCTACGGTGACGAAAAGGCGCAGGTGGCGCAAGAGATCCACGGTCAATGACCTTACGTGAAGGCCGCGGTGAGGATGACGCATCCGGTGGCCGGGTCCCACGGACGGGGGTCGGGTCCGGCGGACCGTCGGCCGCGACGCATGGACGGCCGCACGGAATCACCGACCGGGGCGGGCCGACGACCGAGGGCCGATGGCCGAGGGTGATGGGCGGGGCCGATGGTCGAGGACCGAGGAGAAGAAGTGATCGAGGAGCGGATCCGGCAGGTCTTCGCCGAGGCGGGGGCCGAAGGCCGGCTGCACGCGGTACCGGTCCACGGACCTGCGGGGGCCGGTGCGGAGGAGCCGGGTGGGCGTGGGGTCGGCATCGGCGCCGACGACCCTGTCGTGATCGCCTCGATCTTCAAGGTGCTGCTGGTCCTGGAGTTCGCCCGGCAGGTCGCCGCCGGCCAGCTGGACCCGCGGGAGCGGGTGCGGGTGACCGCGGCCGACCGGCTCGGCGGCTGGGGGACCGCCGGCTGTCTGGACGACGTCGAGCTGTCGCTGCGCGACCTGGCCCACTTCGCGATGTCGGTCAGCGACAACTCGGCGGCCGACCTGCTGCTGGCCCGCGTGGGCCTGGACACCGTACGGCTGCTCGCGGCGGAACTCGGCCTGGAGCGGACCCGGATCGCGGGCGGACCGCGAGACCTGCTGGAGTCGATGCTCGCGGAGGTCGGGGCGCGTGACGAGCGGGACTTCGCCGTCCGCTACCCCGCCCTGCCGGACGACCGCAAGAGGCGGCTGGCCGTGCTGGATCCCCGCCGCACCACGGCGAGCACGCCCCGCGAGATCACGCTGCTGCTCCGGCTCATCTGGACCGACGCCGCCGGACCGCCCGAAGCCTGCTCGTTCGTACGCGACTTGATGTCACGTCAAGTTTTCCGGCACCGGCTGGTGTCGGGCTTCCCGGACGACGTCACGGTCGCGGCCAAGACCGGAACCCTGCCGGGACTGCACATGGAGGCGGGCGTCGTCCGCTATCCCGACGGTGGGTGCTACGCGGTCGCCGTCTTCGCCCGCACGCACGCCCTGGCCGCTTCCCGCCCCACGGTGGACGCCGCGGCGGGCAGGGCCGCCGGAATCGCGGTCGGCTTCCTGCGCGGCGACGGCCGGTGACCGGAGCGCATATGCGTTCGCATATCGGCGTAGCCGAATTCCGGTCTTGGACAGGGGAGTCGGCGTCCTGATCTTCTGACGCCATGACCCAGGACACACGTGCCACAGACCGGGCGGACCGACCGGACACGCCTTTCCGACGGGGTTTCGACCGTCGTACGGTGCTGCGCGGTGCCGCAGTCGGCGCGGCCTCCCCGCTGATCCCGGCCACGGCCGCCACTGCCACCGCCGCCGCTGCCACGGACGCCGCCCCCGCTCCCGCCCGGGGCGGTGGCCGAGCCGCCGGTTCGGTCTCATGGCGCTGGCTCGGTACCGCCGGCTGGCGCATCGACGTCGGCGACCGGACCGTCCTCTTCGATCCGTATCTCACCCGCTTCCCCACGGGTCTCTTCGACGGCGCCTTCGACCCGGGGACCCGCCTGCGGACCCGGCCGGAGGTCGTGGACGCGCACATCGGCCGCCCCGAACTCGTCCTGGTCAGCCACTCCCACTGGGACCACCTCGGCGACGTGCCGCACATCGCCAGGACCACCGGCGCCCGCGTCGTCGGCACCGAGACCACGTACCACCTGCTGGTTTCCCTGGGGGTCGACGCGGGACAGATCTCCGTGGTGAAGGGCGGCGAGGTACTGGACTTCGGCGGGGGGATCACCGTGGAGGTCGTGCCGAGCCTGCACAGCCGCAACAAGAAGTGCGCCTACTTCGCCCCGGGCACGCTGAACGCCCCGCCCGCGACGGCCCCGAAAACCATCTCGGACCTGCCGGAGGGCGACACCCTCGCCTTCCGGGTGACGACGGGGGACGACGGCCCGTCGGCGTTCCTCATGGGCGCCAGCGACTTCTCCGAACGGGCGGTGAGGGGCCTGCGCCCCGACCTCGCGATGATCGCCGTACCCGCGGGCACCGCCACCCACCAGTACGTACCCCGGCTGCTGCGCGCGCTGGACAGCCCGGGCGTCGTCGTCCCCGTCCACTGGGACAACTTCGAGGTGCCACTGAGCGGCTCCCCCGTACGAGACCCGGCGATGGACCTGGAAGCGTTCCTCACCCAGGTCGGGAAGGCGTCTCCGGCGACGCGGATCGTCGTCCCGGACTACCGCACCGTGTACGACGCCGCCATGCGTCCGGGAGGCCGCCGGCGGGACCGGTGACCCGGGGACCGGTGACCCGGGGACCGGTGACCCGGGGACCGGGGAGCCGAGGACCGGGGAGCCGAGGTAGACGGATCATGACCTGGGTACTCGTCCCGTCCTGACGGAAAACATGAGCCGATCACCGGCCGGAGGCGGACATGAGCGACGAGAACATGGCGGACGACGTCTACCAGCCCACCGGTAGCAATGAGCAGCAGGAGGACGCGTCGCCGCTGGACATGCAGGACGCGGTGGACGAGCGCTCGTACGACGACATGCTGGACGAGGGCTACTCCCCGCCGGAAAAGCCGCTGGGCGTCACCAAGACCGGCACCACGGCCGCCGAGCAGCACGAGGGGGAGTCCCTCGACGAGAGGCTGCGACAGGAGGTTCCCGACGTGGAGGTGCCGGCCGGGGACGGTGTGGGCGACCTGCCCGGCGGTGAAGGGGAACCGCGGGACCCGGAAACCGGCACCGACCGCGCAGGGCGCCTGGTCGCGCCGGACGAGGGCACGCGGACGGACACCACCGCGGAGCTGGTCGCCGACGACCAGGGCATCGACGGCGGGGCGGCGGGTGCCGAGGAGGCTGCGGTCCACGTGGTGCCCGAGGACCAACTGCCCCCGGCGGACGAGCGGGAGGAATGAGGAGAAGGTCTCATCCGTCCGGACCCGGGTACCCGGCGTCGTGCGGAACGACCGCAGGCGAGGAGGAATCGATGAGCACGGTGAAGGAAGCGGTGGACGTCGAGGTGCCCGTCCACACCGCCTACAACCAGTGGACGCAGTTCGAGGACTTCCCGAAGTTCATGGAGGGCGTCGAGGAGGTGCGGCAGCTCGACGAGCGCCGCAACCACTGGAAGACCAGCATCGGCGGGGTGCGGCGCGAGTTCGACACCGAGATCGTCGACCAGCTGGCGGACGACCGGATCACCTGGCGGTCCGTCGACGGCGAGACCCGGCAACGGGGATCGGTCAGGTTCGAGCGGCTGGACGACACCCATACCCGAGTGGAGCTCACCATGGACGTCGAGCCCTCCGGCATGGCCGAGAAGGGCGCGGACATGCTGGGCGTGATCGACCGCCGGGTCAAGGGAGACCTTCACCGCTTCAAGGAGTACATCGAACAGCACGGTGGGGAGACGGGCGCCTGGCGGGGACGCATCCGGCCCGGAGACCCCGGCTCGGTCCACTGAGGACGAGCCGGCGCGGTCGGGGCGGTGCGATCGGGCCGGCGGGAATGGAGCAGCAGACGCGCACGAGGCGCGTGACGCCGCTGCGGACGAGGGCGCTCCTCCGGGTACTACCCGGAGGGGCGCCCAGCCGTGAGGCCCTGCGAGCGGTGCGGTCCGCGACCGCCGGACATGCTCGCTTCGGCGGCCACGGCGGCCACGGCGGCCACGGCGGCCACGGCGGCCACGGCGGCCACGGCGGCCACGGTGGTCCCAGCGGCCCCAGCGGCCCCAGCGGTCCCGGCGGTCCCGGCGGTCCCGATCCGGGACGGTACGCCGGTCGGCGGAGCGGTCGGTGTCCCGTCCCGGCATCGACCGCGGCCCACGGCCTCGCCCGACAAGGGTTTTCGGGTTGCCATGGGCAGCCGCGACCATGGGTATGACATCGACGGGGCATCCGCGTGTCGCGGACTCCGGGGAGGGGGAGCGGATCGTGGCGGAGTCCGACGAGGGGTGGGTGACACTGAGGGAGTGGGCTGCCCGAGTGGGCTACAGCCATGGCTATGTGGTGCATGTGATGCCGCGTTACTACCCCGGATTCCCCGCACCGGAGCGGCCTCGCTTCGGAATGAGCGACAAGGGAGGGGGCGGAGGCAGCGCGCTGTACGACCCGGCGAAGCTGGAACCGTTTCGCCCGCGGCGAGCTGATCCGGTGGAACTGAGCGAAGAGGATCTGGACCGCGAGGTGACGCTGGGGGGATTCGCCGAGCTGATCGGAATGGACGGCCGGAGTGTCACGCAGATCAAGGATGACCGCCCTGACACCCTTCCGGACACGGTGGACGGGCAGCGGTGGTATCCGAGAGCCCGGTTCTACGCGCGCGACCTGCTGCTGATGTGGAACAGCCGCCCGGGTCAGGGATCGGGGTCGGACAAGAGACGCCCGCCACTTCCCTGGACCGTCGTCGAGCAGGGGGACGGCCGTGTCTCGGCATGGGGTGAGGACAGGGCACGAACACCGGAGTGAAAGCGCAGGTCGGCCGTATCCGGCTGAGCACGCATGCTCTGTGCGTGTCCCCGCCCCGCCCCCGAGTGCGCGGCGCGGTGGAGGGAGCCGGAGAGCGAGTGGCGAAGCACACCCTCCGGGCCTGTACCCGAAGGGCGCGTTCGATCGGTGACGGGCCCCGGCGGCAGCACCTCAGTCCTCGCCCCGCACCACGTTCCAGTCGCCCCCTTGCCGCGTCTGCCTCGCGTCGCCGTCGAGCGTCGCGCGCTCACAGGTGCGTATGCGCTGCCCGCGCAGCCGACGTGCCTTCGCCCAGCCCGTTTCGGACGGTCGCACGGTGTCCTTCTTCCTGACTTCCACAGTCACTGCGGTTCATCTTCCTTCTGAGTCCGTCCCGTTGGGCCCGTCTGGTTTTCCGGCCCCTGCTGCTTTTCCCTTTCGGGTGTCCCATCGGGGCCACGGAAAACGTCGCAAGGCCGGTTCGCCCGACCACCGCTCGACCACCGGCCGTCGATCGGCCGCGTGTACCGGGGGCCGCCCGGGTGGTGGCCGGCCGACGTCCGCGGCCAAGTCCGGCCCCAGCCCCAGCCCTCAACCCTTGCCGGAACGAGCTGAGCCGTGAAATTCCAGTCCTCGATTGTCACTGGCATGCCATACGCTGCGTTTTCGGCAGCGTCCATGCACCGTCCTCGGTGCGAGGGGGGACGCGCGGCCGTTCATTTCGTTTCCGCCCGGTGAGCACCGGGCTTCTTCTGTGGGGGTCACAGCACTGTGCGCAGGCGCAGCATGTCGATCGCGACGGCACTCGCGGTCATTCTCAGTTCCGCGGCCCTGGCCGCGGGAACGGCGGGGCCGGCGGCGGCCGACTCCGCGAAAGTCCTTCCGGTGAAGTCGGTCGGCGACATCGTCGTGGACGGCACCCACCGGCGGGTCTACGTCTCCGATCCGGCCGGCGGCAAGATCGTCGTCGCCGACTACTCGGGCACCGTGAAGGCGACCCTGACCGGGCTCTCCGGCGTGAGTGGCCTCGCGCTGTCCGCCGACTCCGGCCAGGTCTACGCGGCCGTGAAGGACGGCAACCGGATCGTCTCGGTGGAGACGGAGACGTACACCCGGACCGCGAGTTACCCGGTGGGCACGGCTCCCGGCGACCTGGAGGTGGTGGACGGCCGGATCTGGTTCGCCCACGGCACCGACTTCGGTTCGCTCGACGTCTCCGGCGCCGAGCCCGTCGTCCGGCTCGCCCAGCGGGGCGACGTCGACTTCTACGGCGCCTACGGGATGTTCCTGGCCTCCGACCCGGCCGTCCCGGGCGTCCTGGTGGCGGGCAACGGCGGCGACCTCGCCGTGTACGACGTCTCGGCCGACGGCGCCGCGCTGCGGGTCAAGGGCGGCATGGACACCGGCGTGAAGCAGCTGGACCTGACGCCCGACGGCGCCCAGGTGCTCACCTCGTGGGGCGACCCGGACTACGGCTACGGCATCGGCGCCTACTCGGCCACCGACCTCACCGAGCAGGCGGGTTACCCGATCGACGCCTACCCGAACGCCGTGCGGGTCGCGCCCGACGGCAGCGTCGCGGGCGGCAGCTTCTCCTGGTACGACCCCGACGTCCACATCCACCGGCCCGGTGACCCGGAGCCGGTGCGGGAGTACGACTTCCCCAACACCGGCAACAGCAGCGGCGCCGACACCCTCGTGGACGGGGCGCTCGCCTGGGCACCGGACGCGAGCCGGGTCTTCGCCGTCTCCGTGAACACCTACGGCACGTACACCCTCCGCGCCCTGACCGACCCCACCAAGGAACTGCCCACCCTCAAGGTGTCGGCGCCCACCAAGTCGGAACGGGCCAAGAAGCTCACCGTCACCGGCAAGCTGACCTCGAAGAAGACCCCCGCGGCGGGCACCAGCCTGAAGGTGACCCGCACGGACCTCGAGACGCCGGACGGCAAGGCGCTGGCCGCGGTCAGGACGAAGGCGGACGGCAGCTTCTCCTTCACGGACACCCCGACCGCCGGGGGCAAGGTCACCTACAAGGTCTCCTACGCGGGCGACGCCACCCACGCACCCGCCTCCGGCTCCGACGCGGTGGAGGTCTCGCGCAAGGCGACCGCGCTGAGCCTGAACAACAACGGCAAGCTGTACTCGTACGGCAAGGACGTCACCTTCACCGCCCACCTCGGTACGACGTACAAGAACCGCACGGTCGCGATCTACGCGGACCCCTTCGGCTCCGACAAGCCGAAGAAGCTGCTGAAGAAGGCCAAGGTCAACTCCAAGGGCAACCTGTCGGCGGTGGTCGACATGACCCGCGACACCGCCGTCACCGCGGTCTTCGCCGGAGACGCCCGCCACGCCTCCAAGACCGTCAAGTCCACGGCGTACGCCAAGGCGAAGGTCTCCACCACCGTCTCCAAGCACTACAAGACGGGCAAGATCGGCTCCACGACGTACTCCTACTTCCGCAAGAAGACCGACCCGGTGTTCACCACCACGATGAACCACTACACCGGCCGCATGCAGCGCTTCCAGCTCCAGGTGTACGTGCAGGGCTCGTGGTACGACTCGGGCTCCGAGTACTTCGCCCTGGGCACCAACGGCAAGTCGGCCGTGAAACTGGAGGCGCCGGGCGAGTCCGGCATCCGCGCCCGTATGCGCTCGTCGTACATCAACGGCTCCTCCGGCGACACCGTCAACTCCACGACGCACGGCGCCTGGAAGTACTTCACCTTCACCAACTGAGCCCTCTTCGGCAGCCGCCGCCGGTACGGCCCCGCTCGCCCGGGCCGTATCGGCGACGGAGTGAGGCCGGAGACATCGGCTCGAAGGCCGGGCCACGGTCGCCCGGGCTCCGACGACGTGACGGTGATGGCGGACTGTGCCCGAACTCCCTTACGGATACAGCATGATGAACGGCATGACGCCGCATCAGCGGAAGGGGAGGGCGCGCAGGCGCGTCTCCCGGAGCGGGCCGACTTCTCTCACCTCCCGCGCCCGGACACACACCGGGCCAGGTGCAACGACTGAGGCCATGGTGTGACCGAGCGCGGAACACAAGAGCCGACGCCATCACGGCGAAGCCTCCGGGACTTCACCGGAGAAGGAGTCTGGGCCGATCTCCTGGAGCATTCCTTCGAACGCCGGCATCCGGCGGGCAGCGTGCTGCTGCGGCAGGGCGAGCCCGGTACGCACGTGCTCACCGTCGTGACGGGCGTGGCCAAGGTCATCCGCCAGGAGCGGAACGGGGACCTGTCGCTGCTCGCCTTCCGGGGCCCCGGTGAACTGCTGGGTGAGGTGGCCGTGCTGGACGACGGGGTCCGCTCGGCGAACGCCGAGTCCATCTCCCCCTGCACCGTGGGGGTCATGAGGAAGGCGGAGTTCCTGGCATTCGTCGGCAGACACGGCCTGTTCCCCGTGCTCGTGAGGTACGCCCTCACGCGACTGAGGGAATCGGACGAGGCCCGCGGAGGTGGCGACGTCCGCACCCGGCTGGCCGCCGCGCTGGTGCACCTGATCGACATCTCGGGACAGCCCCACTCCGCGCAGGGCACCGGCGGTCCGGTGGAGCTCGCGCTGACCCGTCACGAGCTGGCCCAGCACCTGGGGACGTCCCGGAACACCGTCACCGCCGCCCTGAACGACCTCGCGTCCTGCGCCCCGTACGCGGCCGCGCCAGGCGTCGTTGTCCACGCGGGAGCGCCCGATCGCGCGGTACTCCTCGGCGGAGACGGCGCGCAGCTGGGACAGTGCCCGGTACTGGCGTCGGCTTCGGCCCTGCGGCCGTGCGCACGACCGTGGCGGCTGCGGGGCCCGGCGGTTAGGGTCGTGGCCGGTCATGGTCGAAGAGGGGGACCCGAGGATGAGCGGGACAGTGACGGCGGTCAGCAGCAACGGCGAGTACTCGTTCACCAAGCCGAACCGGGACAGCGTCACGCTGCTCGCCGGGCTCGGTGTGGAGGGTGACGTCCATGCCGGCGTGACGGTCAAGCACCGCTCGCGGGTCGCGCAGGACCCCACACAGCCGAACCTGCGCCAGGTCCACCTCATCCATGAAGAGCTCTTCGCCGAGGTCGGTGCGGAGGGATTCGAGGTGGCGCCCGGCGACCTCGGCGAGAACATCACCACCCGCGGCATCGACCTGCTCGGTCTGCCGGTCGGCACGCTGCTGCGCATCGGCGACGACGCGGTGCTGGAGGTGACCGGCCTGCGCAATCCCTGCCTGCAGATCGACAACTTTCAGGACGGCCTGCTGAAGCAGGTGGCCGGCCGCGACGAAGCCGGGAACATCGTGCGCAAGGCCGGAATCATGAGCATCGTGAAGGAGGGCGGCGCGGTGCGTCCGGGCGACGCGATCAGAGCGGAGCTGCCCAGCGGGCCGCACCGGCCCCTGGAACGGGTCTGACGCTCCTCCATCGGGCAGGCCGTAGGGCCTGTCGTCAGATGTCACGTCCACATCAGCGGTGATGCGAGGGTGACGGACGCCCGGTAGGACTCGGCGGTCTTGTCGCAACGGGTGGTGATGCCGCGCCACTGTTTCAGGTGTTTCAAGTGTTTCAGGCGGGTGAAGGTGCCGTCCTTCGCCCGACGGCGGAATCGCGTGTGCGGGGTGACCCGGGAGCCGTACCGCTCGGGCACGTCTCGCCAGGCCACCAGGCCACCCCGGTGCGGAACTTCCACAGGACCCCGTTGAGGACCGTCCGGTCGTCCAGCCGCTTGCGGCCCCGCGACGGCGCGGACAGCAGTGGACGGACGAAGTCCCATTCCGCGTCGGACAGTTCATGACGGCGTATCACCCGACCGTGATCCACCGATCAGCATCACATGGACGGCGGGGCTCTAGGCAGAGGGGTGAGCGACCACGTTGATGTTGAACGTGTGAGAACCCAGACCGCTCGCGATGCCCATGAAGAGCAGGGCGAAGTGCTCTTGTCCGCGTGCGGTGGTGATGCCGCCCATGTCCAGCTGGGACGAAGCGGGCCAGCCGAGGTCGGTCAGCAACTGACCGGTGATCCGTTTGGCTTCGGCGTCGTCGCCGGAGAGGAAAACGGTGCTCGGGCCCTCCAGACCGTCCGGGGCGGTCATCACGGTGGAGTCCATGGTGCACAGCGTCTTCACCACGGGGGTCAGGGGGAAGGCCTCCTGGATCTGCTCACCCAGGCTGCTGTTCGGGTGCGAGAGCTCGGTGAAGTCGTCGGAGAGGCCGACCCCGACATCGATCAGCAGGGTGCCGGCCAGCGCCGGTGCCCCGATGGAGTGCAACAGTTCCACGGAGACGGCCCCCGGGGTGGCGTTGACGAGTACCTCCGCGTGGGCGGCTGTCTCGTTCAGGCTTGCCACGGGGAGACCGAGGTCCGTCCGGTCCTTGGGATGACGTGAACCGAGGAGCACGTCGTGCCCTGCGGCGCTCCAGCCGTGGGCCAGTGCTCGGGCGACATTGCCGGTGCCAAGTAGTCCTAATCGCATGGTTGGGACGCTAGCTGTCGTCGGGGCGCTGCGGATCGGACCTCGGGCCCGGGTGCGCCGGCACCAAAGACCTAGTTCCGTGATCACTCGCCACTCGCCACTCGCCACTCGCCACTCGCCACGACAGGACTGCCGACTCCCACCGGGCGGCCGTCACCTTCGCTTCGCTCCCGATACCCGGCGTGACCATTCGACGGCAGCTCCTGGCCCGCTACCTCCTCGCGTAGATGAAGATCACGAGTGCCGTGGCTCCCACGGTGAGAACGGCTCCCGCCCACGCCGCCATCAGCCCCACGTACCGGAAGGCCCCGTAGGACGTGGAGTGGCCGGCGCTCCAGACTCCTCCGTGAGCCTTGGCCGCCGCATCCCGCCACCCTCGGTAATCAGTAGCCAGGATGATGCCCGCGAGTGACATCATCAGCGGACCCAGGACGATCATCACGGCTGCTCCCATCCGCTCATTCCGCGGAGCGCGATCACCCTGAGGAAGCCCGCCCTCGCGGCCGGTGGAGTCTCAAGGGACCGGTCGAGCGCCACCGCGCAGCCTGGAGCACAAGCCCCACGACCGCGGGAGTGGGCCCCAGGATCGCGAATCCTCCCTCGGAGACACCTGGCGGCGACCAACACCTGGCGGCACCACCTCGCGGCCCCCTGAGCAGGCATGGGAAGCGTTACACGATCAGGGTCACCACCATGGCGATCAGTCCGATCACCACCAGCGCCACCACCGCCATGATCAGGACGAGCGGCATCGTCCCCCACCCCTTGCGCTGCTCGGGTGGCTCCGGATACGAGATGCCGTACGTGCCGCCTTCGGCGGGAGGCGTCTCACCGGGGGAGACGCCGCTCCTCGGTGCGGCCTCCGGGGTTCGCCTCGGGTCGGGATCAGGAGTTGTCATGGCACACGCTCCTCTTGGCACTCATCTGTCTGCGGGCTGGTTCTCCTTGACATCGCACCGCCCTCATACGGATGCATACGGACGGCGCGCTACTTGTTGGGCCTGGCGGCGCTGATGTCGCCGAGGGCCGACTCGGGGTCGCGCTCGATGGCCAGGTCCGCGAGGAAGACGATGCCCACCGCGTGCCGGCTGTCGTCGACGACCGGTACACGGCGGACCGCGTGCTCACGCATCACTTCCACCGCGCGGACCAGGTCGTCGTCGGGTTTCACCGTGACCAGGTCGTCGCTGCACGCGTTCGCCACGGTCGTACGGTTCGGATCGCCGCCCTCGGCCAGTGCGCGCACCACCAGGTCACGGTCGCTGACCAGCCCCCGCAACCGCTCGCCTTCGACGACCAGAACGGCACCGATGTCCTCGTCCCGCATCATCCGGGCCACGACCGTCACCGAGGTCCGGGGTTCGACGGTCACCGGGGCACTCGTCATGACGTCGCTGACATGCTGAGCCATGGGACCATCCCTCCGTGGAGTGAGTGGGCGGTGCGCTTCCCGCCGATCGGCCTGCCGAGTACCCGTGGGCGACCGGTCCTCACGTGGTCACCAGGGGCGTGTGGGCAACGGCCGGGATCGGTGATCGTCCCGGTACCTCGATACGAGTACTACGAGTGCTGCGAGTACCGGGGCGGGACTTTCCTCACGGAGGGTGACTTCCGAGGGGGCGGGACGGGCCACGTCCGCAGACAGGCCCTGCCGGTTGCCGGGCGCCGCTGGACCTCCCGGCCTCGTGAGCCCGCCACGGGCTCGTAAACCGGACACGGGCTCGTAATCCCGTCACGACCCCGGACGGGGTTACAGGACGGGACGGTGCCCGGGCATCCCTGCGGCTGTGCGCACCCCGACCCGGTCACCGCGCTCGCCTTCGTCGAGCCCGACACTGAGCAGCCGGCCGCACCGCGCCCCGGTGAAGACGGGACGCCCGGTGCGGCCGGCGGCGGCTGTGTCGTGGGACGCCGGGGCGGCTACGGCTACCAGACGAGGGCGTCCGCCGCGTTGTCCTGCCAGTAGGTGACGGTGGCGGCGCTGTTGAAGAAGACACCGCCGTTCGGCAGCTTCAGGGTCTTCTCCGTGGAGGTCGCGTTGCCCTTCTTGCCGGCGAAGAACACGCCCAGGGTCTTCTCGGTGGCGCCCCCTTCGCCCTCGGGGGAGGACGTCGTGATGCCCGCGTACGCGGACTGACCGGGCTCGAGCACCACTACGGCCTGCGGTGTGGTCTCCTCGGCCCACGGCAGCGGGGCCTGGGCGTCGGCGCCGGCCCTCAGGTACGGGGCGCTGTAGGCGTAGCAGGGCTTGGTGCCGGTGTTGGTGGCCTTGAGCAGCAGGTGGTTGATCGGGCGGGACACCTCGGTGACGGTCAGTTTGGTGTTTGCCGTGGTGCAGGTGACGACCGCGGAGGCCTTCGCCGTGGCGGCGGAGGCGGTCTGCCCGGCGGCCTGGAAGCCGACGAAGGCGAGGGCGGCGGCGACGACCATGGAGGAGGCGGCCGTGCGGGAGGCGAAACGAGTGGCGATACGCATGAGTGGACTGCTTTCTCTGAACATCAGGAAGATGATTTTTCGGTGGTGAACTGTGTCGGTCGGCTGAGCGGCCGGCCGACCGGTCTTGTCCTGGCCGCGCTGCGTGGAGTGCGGGTGGGCACGCAGGAAGCGCGGATCGTGAAAGGGAGTTGAGCGGGGCGGATCACCGTGTCCGGCGAGGCGCCGTGCTTGGATGGTCCAAGGCTGTGTCATGCGGCGTCCCATGCGCCATTCCATCGGGATTTTTGGGACGTTGGGATGCGCGACCTGCTCTGACCTGGGGAAACGTGACCTTCATGGGATGCCGAACGGAATGGGGAACTGGTGGGGGCGGCTGAGGAGATCGCTGATTTCGCGGCGCTGTTGCGCGAGTTGAAGCAGCGATCCGGGCTGAGTTACGAGGCGCTGGCGAAGCGGGCGCACATGAGCACCTCGACGCTGCACCGGTACTGCAAGGGGGAAGGCGTACCGGCCGACAACGCTGCCGTCTCCCGCTTCGCCCGGGTGTGCAAGGCGACTCCCGAGGAACGGGTCGAGTTGCACCGGCGCTGGGTCCTGGCGGACGCGGCGCGGGAACGTGCCCGGCGGACCACGGCTGATGCGGAACCGGACTCCGCGGAGCAGGCCGGAGCGTCCACGCCCGGCGGCTCAGGCCCGGAGCCACGCTCCGCGCAGGTACGCACAGAGCACCGACCCCAGCCGGAGTCCGTACCGGACACTCCGCCCGTGCCGGACACTCCGCCCGTGCCCGCACCCGCACCCGTGCCCGCACCCGCTCCCCCGCCCGCGCCGCCGACCACGTCCGCACCCACGCCCACCTTTACCTCCACCTCCACCTCCACGAGCGAGCCCGAGGCCCCTCCCGGCCCCGTCGCCGAACCGTCGCCGGAGACGGCCGTTCTCACTCACCGCACTCCGGCGCCCCTCCGGACCGCCCGCAGGCGGTGGGCCCTGATCGCGGCGAGCACCGCCGTCGTCGTCGCCGTGTCCACCGCGCTCGCGGTCGGTCTGAAGAGCGGGGAGAAAGACCTGGCGGAGAACGGCCGGCCGGCCGACACCGTGACCTCCTCCGAAGAACCGGCCTCCGGCGCCTCCACGCCGCACCCTTCGGCGTCCACGTCCCCCTCCGCGCGCCCGAGCCGCTCCCCGGCTCCGGCTCCGGCCCCCGGGACGCCCGACGCCAAGCCGCCGGCGCCCGGCACCGACACGGGCCGCGCCCAGGACGGCGATGAGGTCCCGCTCACGGTGAGCACCCGCACCTACGCCTGGGACGACCCGCAGTGCGAGGGGAAGTACCTGATCAACCGGCCTCCCGGCGAAGTCTCGCCGCCGGTGATGGGGCAGGACGTGCCGGGCTGGGTGAAGGCGCACGGCGCCGTCGCCGCCGACCGGCAGCGGGTGGCGCTGACCGTCCAGGGCATCGGGGACGAAACCGTCGTCATCGAGTCCCTGCACGTCCGCGTGGTCAGCTCGAGCGCGCCCCCGGCCTGGAACGCGTACCTGGGGTCGTCGGGCTGCGGCGGAGGCGTGGAGACGAGGTCGTTCGACACGGACCTCGACGCCGGTCACCCCACCATCGTGCCGAAGGCCGGCCAGCGCGGTTTCCCCTACAAGGTCAGCCGGTCCGATCCCGAGGTGCTGTACATCACCGCCGGTGCCGACGTCCACGATGTGAACTGGTATGCGGAGCTGCAGTGGTCCAGCGGCGGCCGTCAGGGAACCACACGGATCGACGACCACGGAAAACCGTTCCGCACCAGCGGCAGCCAGGGCCGTCCCGTCTACGAGCACCTGCTCGGCGGCACCGAATGGTTCAGCGTGGCGGAGAACTGACCCCCGGGGCCCCGACGTCGAGGACATGTCGGGGCCGAAGCGTCGACGACGCCGGGCGCGTGTCCCGGGTCGGAGCCTTCGCTGCTCACATGGGTGGGACGGGACGGGGCACCCGTATGTCCGTCCACCAGTGAAGGGAGCCGATCATGGTAGTCGTCGCGGTCATCGCCGTGTGTGTGGTCCTGGCCGTCCTGGCCTTCCTCGTCCCCCGTCTCTCCCGCCATCCCGAACGCGGCACGCAACGTACGCTCGGTGCCGGGGCGCGGGCCGGTGGCAAGGCGCCCGGCATCCTGGGCCGGATCTTCAGCAAGCCCTTCCACACCAGTTCGCGCGCGGTGAGCCGCAGCGGTTCGGCAGGCCGCCGCTCCCGTGGCCGTATGCCCTTCTGACCGGCTGTGCGGACGGAGCGGACCGAGCGGATCGAGCGGGGAGACCGGTGATGAACGCCGAAGACGCGGACAAGCTGCTGGACGGGCTGACGGTGGATGCCAGTCGGCGGGAACAGCCGATCGTGCTGGACGCGGACGGGCGTCCCATCCGGACATGGCGGGAGAACCATCCGTACGACCGCAAGGTGAGCCGCAAGGAGTACGAGCGGGCCAAGCGCGTCCTGCAGGTCGAGCTGCTCAAGCTCCAGCGGTGGGTCAAGGACACCGGCGCACGCCTGGTCGTCGTGTGCGAGGGGCGTGACGCGGCGGGCAAGGGCGGCACGATCCAGCGGCTCACCGAGCGGCTCAACCCGCGCGGCGCACGCGTGGTCGCCCTGGACAAGCCCACCGAACGCGAGGCGGGCCAGTGGTACTTCCAGCGGCACATCGCGCACCTGCCGACGGCCGGTGAGATCGTCTTCTTCGACCGCTCCTGGTACAACCGGGCCGGCGTGGAACGCGTGATGGGGTACTGCTCCAAGGACGAGTACGAGCTGTTCCTCGAGCAGTGCCCGGCCTTCGAACGGATGCTGACCGACGACGGCATCCTGCTGGTGAAGTTCTGGTTCTCGGTGTCCCGCTCCGAGCAGCGCACGCGCTTCGCGATCCGGCAGGTCGATCCGGTGCGCCAGTGGAAGCTCTCGCCCACCGACCTGGCGTCACTGGACCTCTGGGACGACTACACCGAGGCGAAGGTCGACATGTTCCGCGCCACGGACACCGCCCACGCCCCCTGGACCGTCGTCAAGAGCAACGACAAGCGGCGCGCCCGCCTGGAGACCATGCGCAGTCTGCTGTCGCGCATCGACTACGCCAGTAAGGACAGCGAGGCGGTCGGCACACCCGATCCCCTCGTCGTCGGCGCCGCCGACACCCTTCTGGAGCCCGGTGAGGAGGACACCGCCCTGTCACCCACTCCGTTGTCCCCCGGCGCCGAGGGGCCTGGCAAGCACCCCGGGACCGCCTGACGCCCACGAGCCCCTCATGAGATGAAGCGGCTGATGAAGCGTTACCCGGGCGGCCGGTGATCCTCCCGGTACTCGAGGTCGTGCAGGGCGTCAGGAAACGGTGACCGAACGGGCTCCGCGCCTGCCCCGGCCTGTGACGGGCCCCGTCGCAACCGACCTGCCGACGGTGCGGCTCGGGACCGGGGGAGGGACTGCGCGCTGCGACACTCACGCTCCGACGGCACCCCGCCCCGTCCGACAGTGCTGTGGCCCATGCCACAGGAACCGGGCCGGGGCGGCGGAGAGTAAAGAGTGTGAGCCATACAGAACCAGCGGAGTCGTTGCGCACGCGCATACGCTCGGGGGACCGTGCCGCGTTCGCCGACCTGTACGACCAGCACGCGCGGGCGGTCTACAACCATGCCCTGCGGCTGACCGGCAACTGGTCGGACGCCGAGGAGGCGATGTCCGAGACCTTCCTCGCCGCCTGGCGCACCCGGGAATCGGTGGAGCCGGAGGGCGGCTCGCTCAAGCCGTGGCTGCTCGGCATCGCCACGAACAAGGCGCACAACGCCAACCGGGGTGTGCGCCGGCGGCTCGCCTTCCTGGCGCGCAGCCCCGAACCCCGCCAGGTCGAGGACTTCGCGGACGAGACGGCCGGCCGGATCGACGACGCCCGCCGGCTCGCGGCGGTCCACGACGCCCTGTGCCGGCTGCGACGCCAGGACCGGGAGGTGATCGCCCTGTGCGTGGCGTCCGGGCTGGACTACCAGCAGGCCGCCGAGGCGCTCGGCATTCCGGTGGGCACCGTGCGGTCGCGGCTCTCGCGCGCCCGGGCGCGACTGGCCCGGATCAGCTCCGCCCCACTGCGCGGACGGAAAGCGGAACCACCGGGCGCCCACGGAGAGATGGAGAGTGAGGCCGCGTTCGTGGCCCTGTTCCTGCGGGAGGAAACCCGATGAACGCCGACCACCCGCCCCGCGCGGGCTCCGCCCGGAGTGCGGCGGAGGACCTGCTGGCATCGGCCGAATGGGACCTCCCGCCGAGCCGTCATCTCCGTCACAAGGAAGCCCTGATGCAGCAGATCGACCGCGCCCACACCCCCTCGACCCGCACCCCCTCGCCCCGGACGCCCCCGGCACCGCGCCGCCGACTCCCGCGCCCCGCCCTGGTGTTGCCGGCCGTGTCGATGGTCCTGGCAGGGGCGCTGTTCATCACGTTCTCCGATGGCGGCCACGGCTCTGCCCCCGCGGCCGGAGCCGGCACCGTACCCGCCGAGGTGAACAGTGCCTCCGTCACTCTCGACCGGATCGCCGCCGCGGCCCTGGAGACCGACGCCACGCCGGTGAAGGACGGCCAGTTCGTGTACGTCGAGCGCCTGATCCGTGGGAACACGGGCTCCTTCAACGGTCCGGTGCGGCTCGGCGCCCTGCACAAGCAGGAGGTGTGGACCGCGCAGGTTCCCGGCCCGGTGACCAGGACCGGCTGGATGAGGGAGACCGGCAAGGACGCCGTCATGCCCGGTCAGGTGGTGCCCCTCGAGTTCACCGATCCCGTCCGGGCGGGCATCGACCACCCCACGTACGAGTGGCTGGCCTCGCTGCCCACCGACCCCGACGCCCTGCTCGAACTGCTCTACTCCCGGACCGGGGTGGAGGACGGAGAATCGAAGTACCAGGCCGTCTTCGGGAGGATCGGCGACCTGCTCGGCTCGACGATCATGCCCCCCGCCACCGCCTCCGCCCTCTACAAGGCCGTCGAGAGGATTCCCGGCGTGACCCAGATCCCCGACGCCGTCGACGCCGCCGGCCGGCACGGCATCGGCATCACCCGCGAGGACGCCGGATCCGCGACCCGGGACGTGTGGATCTTCGACAAGCGCACGCTCGCCCACCTCGGCTCGCGCTCGTACATCACCAGGGACGAGGCCAGGGGCATCACGACCGACACGCTGTACGGCATCGACGCCGTCATGGTCCGCGCGGTCGTCGACCGTCATGGCGAGGAACCCGCCAGGACCGAGAGCTGACCCAGGCTGCGCAGACGGGGGGGAGGGAGGGAGGGCGCAGAGGTTCCTCGGCCTGGAGCCCGGTCGGGCCGGCGGGATCCGCGAAGCGCCGGGGAGCAGAGAGCTGATCCGTTCAGCGGATCAGACCCCTGCGTGGTTCGGGGCCACCAGCGCTTGCCGGGCAGGAAGCGCCCGGCCGGTGCGTCGATCGTCATGGCCCCGGGTTTCCGCCTCCTCGGAAGCGGTCACCATCGGGTGAGCAACAGATGGTTGAGGAGCAGGGCGAGCAGTGCCTGGGCGGTGAGCCAAGCGCGGACGGGGATCCCCCCTGCTCGTGGGGGTCCCCCCTGTTCGAGCAAGGTCGAGAACGTGGGGGAGGAGCCGAGACCTCGGGGGAGGGTGAGGAACGCGCAGGCCGGGAGCAGCCACAGCGTGAAGGGCAGCCAGATGCGTTCCGTCTCCGCCTTGCTCATGCCGGACAGGTCGGCGACCAGCAGGGCGAGGAGGGCGGCGGACACGAGGAGTGCGAGGCGGACCTCGGCCGCCCGGTCGGGGGTGTCGCGGCGGTGGCGGACGAGCACCGCACCGGTCCGCCGCAGGCCCGCCGCCGTCGCCAGGCCCGTGACGAGCACCGTGCAGGCGAGGTTGGCCCACACCCAGTAGCCGTAGGGACGGATGCCGCCCACGCCCTGGTGGTAGCGCGTGACCAGCAGGTGGTAGGCCTCCCACCAGTTGAACCCGGCGAGCGTGAACGCCGTCGGGACCACCGCCAGTCCGGCGAGCAGGGGCACCAGCAGGGCGGGGCGCCCCCGGATCCCGTGTCGGCCGAGCACCATGACCGCCGCCGCGATCAGTGCGACGAGCGTGAGGCCGTACGACAGGTAGCAGGTCAGGCCGAACAGCAGCCCGGATGCCCCCGCCCACCACAGGGACCGTCCGGTGACCGCCAGTGCGAGCAGCGCCACCGCCCACGCCGCCACCGCCGCGAAGTACGCGTCGGCCGAGGTGCCCATCCACACGGCGGCCGGGGCCAGGACGAGGAAGGGGGCCGCCCTTCGCGCGAGTGCCTCGTCGGCCAGGGCGCGGATCGTGACCAGCACGGCCGCGCAGGCGGTCGCCCCGACGGTGATGCACCACACCCCGGCCCAGCCTCCGCCCCGCAGCCCGATCCGGTCGAGCAGGACGAAGGTGAGCGCGGCCGCGGGCGGGTGGCCGGCGATGTGGGCGGGCCAGTGGTCGGGGGAGCCGAGCAGGATGTGCTGGGTGAAGTCCCGCAGCGCCGCCGGGATGTCCTGGAAACGGTCGATGACCTGGAGGTACTCGTGGGGGGTGGTGAGCCGTACGGCGATGCCCCGGTGCCAGCCGTCGACCAGGGCGAGGGACCAGGTCCACGCCATGGCCGTGACCCACGTCAGGGGGACCAGGGCCCGCCAGGGGAGACGGGCCGCGAGGGCGGGACCGTACGCCACGGTGGCGATCGCCACCAGGACGGCCGCCGGAGTGCCGGGGCCGAGGTGGGGGTCCCAGGACGCCAGCAGTGGGGGCCAGTCGGCGAACAGCGTGCGGCTGGTCCCCTGGATGTGGCGGCCGACCAGCACGGCCGCCGTCACGAGCAGCACGGCGGCCCCGGCGGCGTACAGGTCACGGCTCGGGCCGCGGGGTGCGCCGGGGTGCGTGGCGCCGGGCCCGGCGGAGGGCGGAGTGCGGATCACACCGGAACGCTAGGCCGCGCGGCCGGTCACGGACCGCTGTCCGGGCCCGATGTCGGCGTTTCGTCAGGGGTTGCGCACCTTTCGCCGGATGGTTCCGGCCTACCGTCGGGACATGCGCGACCCTGACGCTCCACGGCTTCCCTTCTCGCCCGGCTTCTGGCGCAGCCCCCTGCGAGGCCCCTGGTTCACCTCGGTGCTGGGCCTCGTCCTGCTCGTCGGCATCACCGTGCTGTTCGTGACGGGTCTGGTCTCGTACGCCGCTTACAACCCCGGCCTGTCGCCGGTGAACGACATGACACCGGACAAGGGGATCCTCGGCTTCTACCTCTTCGCCTGGCCGACGAACCCGCACTGGCTGTACCGGCTCAACCAGGGCGTCCACGTCACCCTCGGCATCACCCTGATCCCCGTCCTGCTCGCCAAGCTGTGGTCCGTGGTGCCGAGGCTGTTCGCGCTGCCGCCGGCCCGCTCGCTCGCGCACGCCCTGGAGCGGATCTCGCTGCTGCTCCTGGTGGGCGGCGCACTGTTCCAGTTCGTGACCGGTGTGCTCAACATCCAGCTCGACTACGTCTTCCCCGGCTCCTTCTACCCGCTGCACTTCTACGGGGCGTGGGTGTTCTTCGCCGCGTTCGTCGTCCACGTGCTGCTGAGGATGCCCACGGCGCTGCGCAATCTGCGCCACCTGCGGGAGGAGCGGAACGACCTGGTGACTCCGCGCCCCGCCGAGCCGACCGTCTCCCGGCGTGGAGCCCTGTGGTTCGTCGGGGGCGGCTCGCTGCTGCTGTTCGCCACCACGGTGGGACAGAACTTCGACGGTCCGCTGCGGCGCACCGCCCTCCTCGCACCGCACGGCGGCGGCGATCCCGGCAGTGGCCCGAACGGTTTCCAGATCAACAAGACCGCCGCGTACGCCGGGATCGACGCGGCGGAGACGGGCCAGGACGCGTGGCGGCTCGTCGTCACGGGACGCACGGGCACCGTCCGCCTCCGCCGGGACGAGCTGCTCCGGCTGCCCCTGCACAGCGCGGCGTTGCCCATCGCCTGCGTGGAGGGCTGGTCGACGTCGGACCAGTGGTGGCGCGGGGTGCGGCTGCGCGACCTCGCGGCGCTCGTCGGGTACGACGACGACCCGCCGGACGTGTTCGTCGAGTCCCTCCAGCGGAGCGGCGCCTTCCGGGAAGCCGCCCTGCGCGCCAACCAGGTGGCCGACCCGCGTTCCCTGCTCGCCCTGTACGTCAACGGCGAGGAGCTGTCCCCCGACCACGGCCACCCGGCGCGGATCATCGTGCCCGCCGCGCCCGGTGTGCTCAACACCAAGTGGGTGGCCCGGATGACGTTCGGAGACCTGTGATGCTTCCGCGTCTTCCGCGTCCTCTGCGGCTTCCGCGCGTTCCGGTCGGCAGTCCCCTGCAACTCCTGCTGTTGGCCTGCTCGTTCGCGCTCGCCGCCTACGCGGGTGTGCGGCTGCTCGCGGACGACTGGCTCGGCGTGGCGCTGTGGTTCGTGGGGGTGGCGCTGCTGCACGACCTCGTGCTGCTGCCCTTGTACGCGGTAGCGGACCGGGCGGCCGTACGAGGGCTCGGCACGATCCGGCGCCGGGAGTGGGTGCCGTACCTACGCGTGCCGGCGGCCCTCTCCGGACTGCTCCTTCTGGTGTGGTTCCCGCTGATCAGCGGGAGGGTGGAGCGGCGCTACCGGTTCGGCACCGGACTGTCGGCGGACGTGTTCCTCGCCCGCTGGCTGCTGATCACCGCCGTCCTCTTCGGCGGCGCGGCACTGCTGCTGGTGCTGCGACTGCGGCAGCTGCGGCGGCTGCGCAGGGCGGCGAAGCACCGTCCGCCGGCCGTCCACTGACCGGCCGGTTCCCAGCCCTGTGCGTACCGGAGCAGCACCCGCGTGCCGAGCCGCGCCCAGGGGAAGAAGGCGTCGGCTCCGCCGCCGCCGGTGAGGGGCGGGGTACGGCCGGGGGCGGAGTCGGCTCCGCGACGGGTCAGGGGCCCGGCGAGGAGCCCGGCCGGCCTGCCGGCCCGGAGCCCGGCCCGGAGCCCGGCCCGGAGCCCGGCCCGGAGCCCGGCCCGGAGCCCGGCCCGGAGTCCGGCTCTGTGGCCGGCGGTGATACGCCCCTGGTGACCGGCCGCGCATCCGGCCCCGCGACCGCCGTGCACCGGGCCAGCTGCGTGGCGAAGCGGCCGTGCGGGGCCAGGGCGGCGACGGCGTGGGCGTCGGCAGCGGTGTCGACGTCGCGCAGGGCCGGCAGGTCGCGCACCCGCAGGCCGGCGGTGAGGAGCCGGTTCCGCTGGGCTGCTCCCGTCCCCGGGGTCGACATGGGCACGCCCCGCAGCAGGGCGGGATCGGGGTGCGCCAGACCGAGGGCCCAGAAACCGCCGTCCTCGGCCGGGCCGAAGTGGGCGTCGCAGTCGGTGAAGTCCACGGTGAGCAGCTCCGGTGTCACCTGCGGGGTGTCCATGCCGATGAGCAGGGCCGGGCCGTCGCAGTGCGCGAAGGCGGCCGCCAGCCGCTCGTCCAGCCCGCCCGCGCACTGCGGTACGACGTCGAAGCCGGGCGGCAGCCAGGGGCCGGGGGTGCCGTCGAGGACGAGGACGCGCCGGGAGGCGGGCGTGGCCGCCACGGCGTGCAGGGTGTCCGCGAGGGCCGCCTCGGCCAGCTCGGCCGCCTGACCGGGTGTGAACGGTGGGGTGAGCCGGGTCTTGACCCGGCCGGGCCGCGGCTCCTTGGCGATGACGAGGAGCGTGGTCAACGGACGGTTCCTCCCCCGTGCGCGGAGGGCTCGCGCAGCACGCGCCTCATGTCCCGCACGGTCTGCCAGGTGCCGCGCCAGGTGCCCGTCACCTTCGACGCCCCGGTGCGCGGCAGGTACGGCACGTCGTGCTCGGCGATCCGCCAGCCGGCGTCGGCCGCGCGGACGACCATCTGGAGCGGATAGCCGCTGCGCCGGTCGGTGAGGCCGAGGGCGAGCAGGGGTGCGCGGCGGGCGGCGCGCAAGGGGCCGAGGTCGTGCAGGCGCAGCCCGGTGCGGCGGCGCAGCATCCGTGCGAGCGCGAGGTTGCCGGCGCGGGCGTGTGCGGGCCACGCGCCCCGGCCCCGCGGACGCCGTCGGCCGAGCACCAGGTCGGCCTCGCCGTCGCGGACTTCGCGGACGAAGGGGACGAGGAGCGACGGGTCGAGGGAGGCGTCGCCGTCGCAGAAGCACACCACGTCGGCGGTGGCGGCGGTCAGTCCGGCGTGGCAGGCGGCGCCGAAACCCCGGCGCGGCTCGTGCACGACGGTCGCGCCGTACGCGCGGGCGACCTCGGCCGAGCCGTCGGTGGAACCGTTGTCGACGACGAGGGCGCGCCAGCCCGGCGGGATCCGTTCGAGCACCCAGGGGAGGGCCTCGGCCTCGTTCAGGCAGGGCAGCACCACGTCGACGTCCGGAGGAGTCGTCGTCACGGGGTCACCCTACAAACACGAATCGGGCATACCGGGCTTTCGTTCCTCACGAAACGCGGACGTCCGAGGCCGGGGCGGCGCCCGGGCACGCGCCGGCGACGGCGCGGTCCTATGCCCCGGCGCGGTCCTGCGTCCCTCGCATTCCGGCCCGCGCGAACTCCGCCATGCCTTCCTCGAAACCGACCTCCGGCTTCCACCTCAGCCCGACCCGCAGCCGCGACGAGTCCGCGGTGATGTGCCGTACGTCCCCGAGCCGGTACTCGCCGGTGACGACCGGCTCGGGCCCGCCGTACGCGGCGGCCAGCGCCCGCGCCATCTCGCCGACGGTGTGCGGTTCACCGCTGCCGGTGTTGTACGCCGTGAGCACACCCCCGGCGGCCTCCGCCTCCAGCGCCACCGCGTTGGCCGCCGCCACGTCCCGGACGTGCACGAAGTCCCTCAACTGCCGCCCGTCCTCGAACACGCGCGGTGCTTCACCCCGGGCGAGTGCCGAGCGGAAGAAGGAGGCGACACCGGCGTACGGGGTGTCGCGGGGCATTCCGGGCCCGTACACGTTGTGATAGCGCAGCGACACCGCCGACCCGCCGGTGCAGCGGGCCCAGGCGGCGGCCAGGTGCTCCTGGGCGAGCTTGGTCGCCGCGTACACGTTCCGGGGATCGGCCGGGACGTCCTCGCCGACCGGGCAGGGGGAGAGGTCGTCCCCGCACGCCGGGCAGGTGGGTTCGAAGCGGCCCGCTTCGAGGTCGGCGACGGCACGCGGCCCGGGCCGTACGGCTCCGTGCCGCGGGCACTCGTACCGCCCCTCCCCGTAGACGACCATCGACCCGGCCAGGACGAGACGCCCGACGCCGGCCTCCGCCATGGCGGCGAGCAGCACGGCGGTGCCCAGGTCGTTGCGCGAGACGTACTCCGCCGCGTCGGCGACCCCGTTGCCGAGCCCGACCATCGCGGCCTGGTGGCACACGGCGTCCACACCGGACAGGGCACGGCCGACGGCTGCCGGGTCCCGCACGTCGGCGCCGGGATCCTTCCGCACGTCGAACACGAGCGGCTCGTGTCCGCGCTCCCGGAGCACGGTGACGACATGGGACCCGATGAACCCGGCGCCGCCGGTGACCAGTACGCGCATACGGCCACGCTAGGTCCGCACCGGCGCCGCACCACGGGACCGCGCCCGTGGGCCATGACTTCGTCAGGCATGCGGGGGAGGTGTGCGCGGGTGCGTCGGACCGGGGCACACCGGGAATCGTGCGAGAGGCTGCCGCCCATGACAGCCTCACCCTCCACCGAGACCCCGTACCGCTACGACGACCTGACCGCCCTCTACTTCAACTGCACCCTCAAACCGTCCCCGCAGCTCAGCCATACCCAGGGCCTGATCGACAGGAGCCGGGCCGTCATGGACGCCGCCGGCGTGACCACGGACCTGATCCGCGCCGTGGACCAGGACATCGCACCCGGCGTCCACCCGGACATGACCGAGCACGGCTTCGCCACCGACGTCTGGCCCGAGCTGTACGAGAAGGTGATGGCCGCCGACATCCTCGTGCTCGCCGGCCCGATCTGGCTGGGCGACAACAGCTCCGTCACCAAGCAGGTCGTCGAGCGTCTCTACGCCTGCTCCTCGCTGCTCAACTCCCAGGGGCAGTACGCCTACTACGGCCGCGTCGGCGGCTGTCTGATCACCGGCAACGAGGACGGGGTGAAGCACTGCGCCATGAACGTCCTCTACAGCCTCCAGCACCTCGGCTACACGATCCCGCCCCAGGCGGACGCCGGCTGGATCGGCACGGTCGGCCCCGGGCCGTCGTACCTCGACTCCGGCTCGGGCGGCCCGGAGAACGACTTCACCAACCGCAACACCACCTTCATGACCTGGAACCTGATGCACCTCGCCGCCCTGCTGAAGCGCGCCGGAGGCATCCCCGCCCACGGCAACCAGCGCTCGCAGTGGGACGCCGGCTGCCACCCGGGCGCGGACAACCCCGAACACCGCTGACCGCCCCGGCGGACGCGGGGGTTTCCTCATCCGCCGGGCAGCCCGGGACGGCCATTCCGTCCGTCGGACGGGAGTCGGACGAGTGACTCCCGGGAGGCAACCGGTGCAGGAGGCCGGCGGTGCGGGAGGTACAGGGCAGGGACGACCGAAGCGGCCGACGTCGGACGAGTCGTGGGAGCTGATCACTCCAGTGCTTCCCGTAGGCGCTGCCGCAGCCCGGAGCGGTCGCCGGCCTCTCGGTAACGGCCGAGACGTCGGCGGGAGGCGATCCGGCATGAGACCGGATCATCTCCCGTGCGGCAGCCTTCTGACTCGTAGTCATGTATGGATCGGTCGCGGACGGCCGACCGTGCCACGGCTCCGTGGAGACGCCACCGGGCGGGAACGGTTGCTGTGGTTGTTGTACTTCGCTGCGGTGCCGCGACTGCATGCCGCCTTGCGGTGACACCCCTTGCGGACGATGCATTTCGATCTTTATGACGGGCACTCGAAAGCTCCTCTCGCTCGAGGAGGTTCGATGCTCGTAACTGTCCCCCTTGCCTACAAAGGGCTCGGGTCGATGCCGACATGGTTTGTCGTCGTAGTTGCGGTGCTGGCTGCCATCGGGATCGTCCTGGCCTATCGACGGGGACGCTGACAGCGAGTCCGGAGCCGACGGACTGCCGCACTTCTCTGCTGCACACCTTGGGCGACTTGACGGGCATGAGCGAGGTTGTTTGCGGCTGGTGAAGGCGTCGGGGCGGGTGTCGCCCAGGACCCGCTCACGCCGGGCGAGGGCGGCCCCGACAGGGGATGGCGCGTGCCATGAACAGTGCTATTTCGCCGGTTCCAGCCACCGTGGTCAACCACTTGTGATCGGCTGCTGTTGCTCATTCGGGTGCACACCTTGTGCGCGTTTCGGTCGTGATGCCCAGGCTTGATCTCGCGATGTGTTCCCTCATGAAGGTGAAAGCCCATGCCGACGTATGTCACGTTGCTGAACTGGACCGATCAAGGGATCCGAAACTACAAGGACACCGCAAAGCGTGCCGAGGCCTTCGCCGCAGCGGCGCAGAAGCTCGGGGCGAAGGTCCTGAACCTCTACTGGACCGTCGGTTCGTACGACCTCGTGGCCGTTGTCGAGGCACCCGACGACGAGACCGCCACCGCGGCGCTCCTGCAGCTTGGCGGAGTGGGCAACGCCCGTACGACGACCCTGCGGGCCTTTGGCCGAGAGGAGATGGATCGCATCATCGCCAAGGCCGCCGGCTGAGGGCATGTCGGCCTTGATTCCAAAAGGCCCCGGACCTTGATGGGTCCGGGGCCTTTTTCCTGGTGCCCTCGCAGGGTTCGAACCTGCGCACGCGGCTCCGGAGCCCCTTTCCGTCCCGGACGTGCGCGCAGGTCACAGCCTTGCAAGTGATCGATGGGCGGTAGTCAGGTCCACGAACAGTCCGCACCCAGGGGCCCGCCCCCACCGCACGGCAGCATGATCAACCCACTCATCGAACGATCGCGGTCAACGCACGAGGCACGTCGCCGATGTCCGGCCCGAGCCGGACATCGGGGTGTCCGCGCGTGCTGGTGTCAACTGCTGGGGAACCGCGCCTACTTTCGCACGCGGAAGCGGAGCATCGTGACGGCACCCGACTGGGTGTTGCTGAAAGGTTCCAGGTCGATCCTGTCGAGGCCTGGGGGCGAGAAGCGGACACCGTCGCCGAGCAGCACCGGTAGGACATACACCAGGATCTCGTCGACGAGCCCGCGCTGCAGGCACTGGGCGGCCACGTCGGCACCGAGGATCTCCAGGTTCTTGCCGCCCGCGGCGCTGCGTGCCGTGGCAACGGCCTCCTCAAGGTCACAGGTGAGGAACGTGACGGCAGGGTCCGGCTCGCCAGGAGGCTCGTGGGTGAGGACGAACTGTGCTCCCCCGTCGTAGGGGGTGCCCTGGTCGGCCATGCGCTTGGCGACCTCGTACGTGCCCCGGCCGATGAGCATGGCGCCCGTGGCCGCCATGACCTCCGGGAACACGTCCGCAGTCAGGTACTCGGCGACCCAGTCCATCGCGTGGCCAGGACCGGCGATGAACCCGTCCAGCGACATCGCCCTGTTCACGACCACTTTGCCGGTGCCGATGCTCACATCACTCATGCGTTTTCCCCAAGGGTTTTGGAGGCCCGGAGCCGCATCATAGTTCGGCCGGTGGGGAGGGCGAGGGCGGAAGTCGCACGCCTGTCTGCGGTGGCCCCACGCGAACAACCGGCATCCGGGGCAGGAGACGCGGCCTCGGGTCGGCAGGAAAGAGGTCAGCGGATGATCGGGGACACAGGAGGGGCGGTGCTGCGAAGGGCATGGACGGCTGTTTGCGCCGCTCGCTCCACCGTGGAGATGCCGTGAGACATGGTCGGGCTGCCGTGAGAGAGGACGACGACGTAGAACGTGCTCCCGTGTGCTTTGACCCGCCCCATGCTGTTGATTGCCCAGCGTTGCGAGTGGGAGCGCTGCAGCCACCCGTTCTTGAGTTGCCAACGGCTGCCTTCCGCGGACACTCCCCAGTCCTGGTCGGCGTCGATCCGGCCCATGAAGGTCTGGATCAGGTGGCGTGAGGCTTCGCTGAGCGGTGAAGGGGCGTCGAACACGGCGGTCAGCAGGGTTAGTTGGTCTGCCGCGGTGGTGCGGGTGAGGCCCCAGTGGGTACCTGGTCCTGCTTGGGTGGAGGTCAGCCCCAGGGCCTTGTTGGCGTCAGTGAGTCCTGGGCCGCCGCCGATACGTCGCCACAGGGCACCTGCGGAGTCGTTGTCGCTGCTCTGGATCATTGAGGCGGCGGTGGATGTCTCCCCCGGGGTGAGCGACTGTCTTTCGCGCTGGGCACGCAGCAGCAGTGCCGCCAGGATATTCACCTTCGCCAGGCTCGCGGTGATGTGTGTTTGTGAGCCGTACACCATTCGCCGGCCGGTCCTGGGCTCCAGAACGGCGACCGACACCTGAGTGCCGCTCCGTGCTCGAATCGGTTCGAGCAGACGAGTGAGCGCGTTGTTCACATCCGTCGGGGCCGGCGTCCGCGTGTCGGGGAGGCCCGGCGGCGCTTGGGCCGGCTTGCTGTTTGCCGGCGTCAAAGGTGCCTGGTTCTGTGCCAGGGGGCGCCCGGCCCGGTCACCGGTTGTGGTGTGACCGGCAGCGAAGCAGCCCGTGAGCAGCATGCCCGCTGCTGAGCATGCCAGCACCAGCCGTATCCGCTCCCGCCGCGCGCAGGCCTTGCCCTGTCCGCTCGGACCGGGCGGGACAGGCCGGTGCCCCATTCCGTGGGGTGGACAGGCAGCATGATTCGGATTCATCACGAACCTCAATCGCACAAGCGGGAGACAGCCGGAGGGAGAACCACGCTCACAGTCTTTTCCGGGGTGAGGCGCGCCGCATCCCGGGTCGATTTCCCCCTAAAGGCGTAACACGCTCACGGCAGACGCCACCTGACGACCCTTTGGAAATGAAGCGGAGGCCCGTCTCTCGCGGCCCTGTGCACCTGCCCCGCGCCGCCATGTCGTGCGACGCGCCACCCCCTGGTCCCCGGGTGCGGTGGCCTCTCCACGCCACTCTTCCCGGTGAGCGCCTTGCAGCGTTTGGGGGAGTTGCGCGGCGTGGCTGTGGGTGTCATCGAGGTTGGTCCGGGCGTGGAGTACGTCGGCTGTCTCAGGTGCCGGTGAGGGATGCTGTGCATGCGGGGTGCCCGGGTGTACCCTCACCGGCTTCAGCCGCGCTGCCGTCGTGTGTCGTCGTGTGTCGTCGACCGGAATCGGCCGCGGCGGTTGGCCCGTGACGGCGGCTTCGGAGCCCTCGACTTGGGAAGTTCAGGTTGTCTACGAGTGGTTGCTGAGCCGACCTGCGGTGGAGCGGCAACAGGACTTGTGCGGTCGGCGGTCTGGTCCCCGTCATTCCCGTGGTTCCCGCACGCGTCCGGCATGGGCGCGACCTTCTGGTCTGTGCGCCCGCCGTGCCGGTGACCACCGTTTCAGGAGTCCGATACGAGGTGCTGGACTGCAACGCGTGCTCTGGCGTGAGCACTCAGACGGTCGTGCCGGTTGCGGGAGGGGCGACCGAGTGGGAAGCGGCCACTGGGGCAGTGCGCGCTTGCAGGATTCCTTCGACGCCGTGCAGGAAAGTCTCGGAGATCAGTCGCGGATCGAAGAGGCAGCCGGCTGCCATCGCGCCGTCCCTGAGCATGACGAACTGTCGGCCGGCGGCGTCGGCGGCCGCATCGCCGGTCTGTGCCAGCAGGTCCGTGACGGTGTTCAGGAACCACTGTCGGTGAGCCAGGACTGCTTGGTGGACCGGGTGGGCGGGATCGGGGTACTCGGCCACCGCGTTGAGGAACGCACAGCCACGGAATCCGGGGGACTGGATGCCTTCGACGATGGACCTGCTGACGGCCCGGACCCGGTCGGCTGCCGACCGGGTGCTCGCCTGGGCAGTGGCCACTTGTCCCCGGATCGCCCGGTCGGCCTGTTGCAGGTAGGCGAGGATGAGTTCTTCCTTGCCCGAGAAGTGCCGGTACAGCGTGGCCCGGGTCACCTGCGCCTCCGCGGTGATCCGGTCGATGCCGACGGAGTGGATCCCCTCCGCGTAGAAGATCTTGGTTGCCGTGCTGAGCAGCCGCGATCGCGCTTCGGAGGTGCTGCCGCCCTCTGTGCTCCGCCTCATGCCGCCCAGCGTACCAAGCCGATGAGGGAGAACGTTCGGTATTGACAGCGGCCGTGCCGGTCCTCTTGAGTGTGCATGAGACCGAACGTTCTCCCTCATGATGGGCGGCGCCTCCATGGCTCTCCGACGCAAGATCGTTTTATCGGGTGTCCCCCCGGCCACCGCGGCCGGTTTCATGACCGCGTTGCCGGCCGCCGCCTCTCAGCCGTCCCCGGCAGCCGCCACCGGCACGAAGCCTGCCGGTGACAGGCCGACCGTGGTGCTGGTCCACGGCGCCTACGCCGACTCCTCCCGTGGGAACGGCTTGATCGAGCGGCTCCGGCACGACGGTCATCCCGTGCGTGCCGCCGCACATCCGCTGCGCGGCCTGCCGACGGACACCGCCACGGTCACTGGCCTGATCGAGAAAGCGGACCACAGCACGCGATGACCCAGCCGTCACGCATCACTTCGCTGCCACTGAAAGGCTCTCCCATGGACACCCTCGCCACCACCACCGCCTCCACCAGCGTTCCCGCGGCCCTGCGCAAGCTGTACTTCCTGCGCTTCGCGTTCGCCACCGTGTGGGCCGTCCTGCTGTTCGCGACCGCTTCCACACTGGGTCCGCTGAGTGTGACACTGCTGGTGATCTACCCCCTGTTCGATGTGGCGGCCGCGGTCGTCGATGTCCGCTCCGCCAAGGCGAACGGCGGTGGGGCCGCCGGCCTGTACGCGAACATCGTGATCAGCTCGCTGGCAGGCATCGGTCTGGCGGTCGCCGCCTCGACCGGCATCCCGGCCGTCCTGCGGGTGTGGGGAGTCTGGGCCATCACCGCAGGGCTCGTTCAACTCATCGTGGGTGCCGTTCGCCGGCAACTCGGCGGGCAGTGGCCGATGATCGCCAGCGGTGCCCTCTCCACTGCCGCGGGCACGTCGTTCTTCGCACAGGCCGGCACCGACGACGTCTCGCTCGGAGGTCTCGCCGGCTACGCCTTTCTCGGAGGCGTCTTCTTCCTCATCTCCGCACTCCGCCTGAACCGCGCCCGCGCCCGCAAGGGGGCATGACCTGGCGGTGGCCGTGATTCCCCTCCCCGGTCAAGGGCGGACCGGGTCGGATCCGGCCGAGGCCGATCTCCACCGGGAGACGAGTACTCGACGGGCAGGAACTGCAGGAGGTGGCCGGAGCCGTCACCGAGCGCGAGGAATTCTGGTCCGACCTCTTGCAGCACCCCACGGGCGACCGCGTTTACGCGGAGGTCTTCCTCGACGAGCACCTGGACGCCCGGGTCCTGGAACGGACGGACGAGGCGCACGACACCGGGTGCCCACGGCATCGAGGAGCACCTGTCGCCCAAGGGCCGCCAGGGCACCCCCGGTACAGAGGCCCTCTCCTGAAGGGTGTCCGTCAGGCGTGTCAGGCGCCGGTCGTCCTGTCCACCAGCGCGCTGTACGTCAACTGCAGCGCGTCCGCGCCCGCCAGCGCGGCGAGCGCCCCCATGGCGGTGCGGGTGGCGCGCGGCCAGAGCAGTTGGCCGGCGGTGAGGGTCGAGGCCACCCAGACGCTCATGCAGAACGGGCAGGTCACCAGCTCACCGACGGTGTCCTTGCCCCCTCCGGACCGGGCCTCCTCGTGCAGTTCGGCCGGCCCCTGGGGGCCCTGGAACGTGGTGAAGGGCGCGCGCAGCGGACTGGTCACCGACGCCTTGCTCAGCAGCCGGCTGAGCCGGAAGGTCGCCACCGCGGTCAGCGCCACGTCCCAGGGCAGGGGCCGCTCCGGCAGCGGACGTCCCCGCCTCTTCACCACCGTCGCCCACCCCACCGTGTAGGCGCCGAAAACCGCCATGGCCGCCGCGTAACCACGCAGGGGGCGCTCCTCACCGGCTCCGTAAGTGCGCTCGGTGTGTCGCAGCCGTCGCCCGAGACGGCCCGCGAAA
The DNA here is from genome assembly GCF_044540975.1 of Streptomyces sp. NPDC085927. NCBI lineage: Bacteria > Bacillati > Actinomycetota > Actinomycetes > Kitasatosporales > Streptomycetaceae > Streptomyces > Streptomyces sp. NPDC085927. The sequence goes on along the minus strand of NZ_JBITSN010000006.1, from coordinate 316,347 downwards.
CGGCTGTCAGTCGCTGCGTCCATGGCCCCTGTCCTCTTCCGTCCCCGCACCTGTTCCCGTCCCCGCACCTGTTCCCGTGCCCTCACCCATCCCCGCCGGCTCCTCGTCCGTCCGTCTCCCGGCCGGACGGCCCCTCTGTCCCGTACCCGCGGCGCAGGCTGACCTCCACATGCCCGTCGACGACGCGGGCGTCGAAGGCGGGCTGGGGCGCGGTGGCGGGACCCTGGACGTTCCAGCCGTCCGAGAGCCGGAAGACGCTGCCGTGCCAGGGACAGCGGACGCACCCGTCGGCGACCGTGCCCTCCGACAGCGGCCCCGCCAGATGACTGCACCGCTCGGCCAGCGCATGGAAGGTCCCGCCGATTTCGCGCACCACCAGCACCGGTACGTCGTCCACGGCGCGTCGCACGGGCTCGCCGGCGGGAAACTCGTCCACGGTGCCGATCCGGTGCCAGCCCTCGCTGACGACGTGCGGCACCTCCTCGGCGTGGTTGGCACCGGACGCCTGCCGGTAGGCCAGGTGGCCGCCCAGCATCCCTCCGAGGCCGACCGCGGTCAGCCCGAGGAAGCCGTACGTCCGGCCCGCGCCGCTCCTCCCGGTGAGGCGGCACAGGAGGGACGCGCCGTACAGACCCACGGCCGCCGCGTTGGCCACGGCGTGCACCAGGCCCACCCGGGTCTGCTGACGACGCAGCTCGGCCCAGTCGACCGCGCCCGCCAGCGCGGCGGGACCGGCCGCCGCCAGCCCGACGCCCACCAGGAGGCCTGCCTCGCGGGAACGGCCGGGCAGCAGGTCGAGTACCGCGGCGGACATCCAGCTGCCGATCGGCACCTGCACCATCAGAGGGTGCACGGGATGGCCGAGCCACCTGCCGTGCAGCGCGTCCCGCGCCCGGCCGAGCGGCAGCGCCCGCACTTTCCCGGTCAGCACGTCGATCGCCGTGTCCGCCCTGGGATCACGCTCCAGGGCGTCCAGCAGCCACAGCATCCGGTTCTGGCCCATACGGCGGCGACCTGGCTTTTCGCTCATGGACGCAGGGTCCCCCCGGGGGCGAGGGACAAACAGCCGCTCCGCGGCCGGCACTGTGCGTGCCCGCGGAGCAACGTCCTCGCCGTCACCGAACTGGCCCGGGCGGCGGTCGCGGCCATGCGGGAACGCGGGCGTGGCATCCTGGTCCACGTGGTCTCGCAGCCGGCTTTCGCCGGGTCTCTGCCACCACGGCCGCTGCCCCAGCGCGCGGTGTACGGCGGCAGGAAGGGATACGTGGTCACCTTCACCCGTACCCTCGCCGCCGAACCGGCCGGCACACCTCTGCGCGTCCGGGTGCCCTGCCCCGGCCCGACCGCCACCGAGTTCCACCGCTCGCGCGGTGAGGAGCCGGTCCGGGGCCGTGAACAGAGGGTGCACGAGGACGGCGGAATGCCGATGGGCCAGGTCATCCACGCTTCGCCGGCCGGGCCGGACGCCGGAGAGGTGGTGTGTGTACCGGGGCTCCGGGATTCCGCGACGATCGAGGGGCCGGCAGAGAAGGGCCGGCAGAGGCCGAACGGGCCGTCCGCGAGGCGGCTCGCCGGGGGAGGAGCCGACCGGCGCGGCGGGGCCCGCTGTTCTGCCCGGTCCTCCGCGCCTCACGGCCCGCCCCCCAGGACGGCCGGAGCCGGCGGCGGTCCGCCTTGTGATACCCGACCTGTCGGCGGGAAAGAGGCACTATGGCCCATGGAGGCGCATGTGGCGCGTAAGTGGATCGGACTGGCAGAGGTACTGGCAGCGGCGGAGGCGGCCGCGCCGGTGCGCTCCCTCGACGTGGTGGCGCGCGACCTGCGGGACCGGTTCGGGGCACGATCCGTGTCGTTCCTGTTCCTCGACATCGTCGGCCGACGCCTGCTCCGGGTGAGTGAGGAGACGGTGGCGCGCGAGGAGCGTCACCCGACTCGGGTTCCGCTCACCGGCAGCCTCTACGACGAGGTCCTGCGCACCCAGCGGCTGGTGCGGGCCCCGGAGGCCGGGCGGGGCGAACGGGTGCTCGCCCCGGTCACCAATCGCGGCGACACGATAGGGGTCCTGGAACTGTTCCTCGACCACGCGGCGCCGGAGGTGCTGGACCAGGTCGAGGAGGCGGCACACGCGCTGGCGTACATCATCCTCACCGATCGCCGGTTCACCGACCTCTACCACTGGGGCAACCGCACCACCTCTGTCACCCTGGCCGCCGAGATCCAGCGCCAGCTCCTCCCTTCGGCTCCCTCCTGCGAGGCCGCGGAGTTCGCCCTCGCCGGCGCCCTGGTCCCCGCCGACGACATCGCGGGCGACACCTACGACTACAGCCTCGACCACGACACCCTGCACCTGTCCATCACCGACGCCATGGGCCACGACGTGGACGCCTCCCTCATGGCCACCCTCCTGATCAACGCCTCCCGCGGCGCCCGCCGCGCCGGAACCGATCTCGCCGAACAGGCCAGGCAGACCCATCAGGCCCTCCTCGACCACGGCCGGCGCACCTTCGCCACCGGCCAGCTGCTGCGCATCGCCCTGGACGGGAGCGGCGCCCAGCTCGTCAACGCGGGACACCTCTGGCCGCTCCGGCTGCGTGACGGCGAGGTCGAGGAGGTCCGGCTGCACATCAACATGCCTTTCGGTGTCGTCGCCCAGGGCCCCTACCGGGTGCAGGACATCGATCTGCGTCCCGGGGACCGCCTCGTGCTCTACACCGACGGCATGCAGGAGCGCCAGGCGGAAGCCGTGGACCTGCCCGCCCTCATCCGTGCCACCACCGCCGAGCACCCTCGGGAGGCGGTGCGCGCCATGGTCGCCGCGGTCGCCGAAGCCTGCCACGGCCATGTGAAGGACGACGCCACCGTCCTGTGCCTGGACTGGTACGGCCCGCATGCCGAAGGCCGCTACGCGAACGCCGGCGCCGACATCCGGCCCGGCCGGTAGGTCGGGCGGATGCCTGGGTGACCGTCGGGCGCGGCGCACCGAACGGTCTTGTGGCCGATGCTGCGGCGCGTCTCCCCGGACGGCGAGGAACCGGCCAGCCGGGTCGAAGAGGAACACCAAGCCGTCAACGACCTGCTCGCACGCGTGGAGAAGGACAAGGAGGACTCCCGGTGCGAGGCGTTGACCGAGGAGGCGTTCCGCTGCGTGAGGGAGGACATCGGGGATGAGGAGGACGTCCTCCTGCCCCACCTGCGCGCAGCACTGGACGACCGGCAGCTCCGCCGCGCCGGCGCGGCCTGGGAGACCATGCGGATGACCGCCCCCACGCATCCGCATCCGGCCGTTTCCCGCCGCCCGCCCGCCCGGCCATGCTCTTGCGGGCGTTCCGCTGAGCGGCTTCGACCGGCTGCGCGACCTGTTCGCGGTGAACAGCTCCTCGGGGCGGCGCGCGGTGCCGGCACTGGGCGCCGCCCTCGCCGCCACCGGGGCGGTGACCGTCGGGGCGAGGCGCTCGGCCCGCCGCCGCTGACCACCGCGACCGCCTCACGTTCCGGGCGGACGACCGCTCGGAGCATCTCAGGACTACCGGGCGTCCACCGGCCTGCCCAGGTACGGGGCGACGAGGTGGCGGTAGCCCGCGGAGGGGGGCAGTCCCAGTTCCCTGCGCAGCCGCCGCCGGAAGGACTCGAAGTGCCGCAGCGCCTCCGCGGTGTTCCCCTCGCTCAGATGCACGGCGGTGACCTCCCGGTGCGCGCTCTCCCGCAAGGGCTCGGCCTCCACGGCCGTCATGGCGTAGATCAGGGCCTCGCACATGCGGCCGTCGCGGCGGTGATGGCGGCTGACGGCTTCGAGCGCGTGCAGCCGGGCCTGGTGGAAGTGCTCGCGGGCGTCCAGGAGCCAGTCGTCACACCATGCCGGCAACAGGTCCTCGCGCAACTGCGAGGGGATCTCCGGACCGGGAGTGTCGTCACGCATCCCGCTGGCGAGGCCGACGGCGTAACGTGTCGCCGCCTGCAGGTCGATGTCCACGTGCTCGGCGAGGGACAGGCGACTGGAGTCGAGGTCCGCCACCAGTTGCCGGTCGCTGCGCCGGGACAGCCGCCACAGCGCCGAGCGAAGGCCGGCGGCGGCGCGGGCCCGCGGCAGGCCGGGCCAGAGCAGCTCGGCGGCCTGCTCACGACTGCCGCCCTGCCGGTGCAGGGCGAGGTAGACCAGCAGCCTCTGCGCCGTCGGCGGCACGTAGACCGCCCGTCCGTCGACATGGAGGGTGAAGCAGCCGAGCAGCCGCAGAGTCGCGCACGACGACCGTACGGGTGTGGTGTCCGGGTCCTGATCCATCGCTTGCACCGGAAATCGTGTGGCGGGTGTCGGCACGGCCTCCTCGCTCACCGAGACCCTCCGGCGGACCAGGGGCGTCGGGTGAGGCGTCCATGCCGGTCGTGGCACGAGGCTGCACTTCCAACCTCCGGACTTTCCAAGGTAACCGGTGACGGCTCCGCCGGACGACTCCCCTCCACCGGCCCCGGCCCCGATGGCGAGCCGCGCCGCCGTCCGCGGTACGCGCGCCCCCGCGCTTTGTGTGCTCCCGCGTCACCCCGGCGTCACCGGAGCCATTCCACCGCGCCACGGGGCGCCGAGCCCGGCCCGGACGGTCGCACAGCGTGGCCCGAGCGGTCGGGGAAGAGCCTGCCCCGCCCCGGGACCCCGGCCCCTGGGCCCCGCCCCACGGCTGCTCGCCATGGGACCCCGCCCGGCCCCGGTACGTCGGCGGAGACGGAGCGGTGACAGACCGCGCCTAGCGTCGCTGCCGCGATCCGGCGACCGGACCCCGCCCTCCGGCGGGGCCCGCTCGCACCGCGAACGACTCACACGAGGAGCGGCGATGTACACCCACACACAGCGCCTGCAGTTCGAGGCCGCACCGGAGAAGCCCGACCCCGTCTACGCGCACAAGCTCCAGGAGCTGGTCGGCGGTGCGTACGGCGAGATGTCCGTGATGATGCAGTACCTGTTCCAGGGCTGGAACTGCCGCATGAAGGGCAAGTACAAAGACCTCATCATGGACATCGCCACCGAGGAGATCGGCCACGTCGAGATGCTGGCCACCATGGTCGCCCGGCTCCTCGAAGGCGCACCGGCCACTGCCACCACCAAGATGGCCACCAGCGACCCCGCGGTCGGCGCCGTCCTCGGCGGCATGGACCCGCAGCAGGCGATCATCGCCGGCGGTGCGGCCCTGCCCGCCGACAGCAACGGCTACCCGTGGAACGGCCGTTACGCCATCGCCAGCGGCAACCTGCTGGCCGACTTCTATGCCAACGTGGCCGCCGAGGCGCAGAGCCGGCTGCAGACCGCCCGCCTCTACCGCATGACCGACGACCCCGGTGTCAAGGACATGTTGAAGTTCAACCTTGCCCGGGACACCGTCCACCAGAACCAGTGGCTGGCCGCGATCGAGCAGCTCCGGGAGGACGGACTGGAGGGCGTCGTCGTCCCCGGCGGACTGGAGGAGGAAGAGTACCGCCAGCACGCGCAGGAGCTGTGGCACCTCTCGGACGGCACGGAGTCCGACGCCGGCCTGTGGGCCACCGGGCCCGCACCCGACGGAGAGCACGAACTGTCCGTGCTGACCAACCCCCAGCCGCTCGGCGGCAAGGGCATGGCACCTCCGCCGGACCCCCGGCTGTACGCCACCTACGACGGCAGCCGCGGCGAACCGAAGGGACCCGTCCTGGGCACCGAGACCGGCGTCAAGGGAAAGATCAAGGACGCGCTCACCCCCGACGAGTGACCGCCGGCCCTCGCAGGGACGCCCGTCCCTTCCACGGTGCGGTGGCCGACCCCGGCCACCGCACCTACCTCTTCCCCCCCATACGGTGGCCGCCCACCCCGGCCGCCGTGCCCGCCCCTCCCCTCCCCCCACTGCGGAGCAGCGATCATGGCTTCCACCGTTCCCGCCGCCCACCGCCCAGTACCGCATCAGCCGGGCCGCCGCGCCCTGAGCCGATCCATCCTGAGCCGTTCCGCCCTGAGCCGTTCCGTCTTGAGCCGTTCCGCCCTGACGGCCTTGTACCTCGCCGCCGCCCTGACCGGCCTGGCTCTCGGGACGGACACAACGGTGACCCTCACCTCGTTCGGCCTGCTCGCCGTGGTCGTCTGGCGCATCACCGCTCTGCACCGGTACGCCGGCGGCGCCGGCCGCGGGCGACGCGGTCCCGCCGATCCCGCGCGCCCCGACAGCACGGGGAAGACCGGACGTCATGCTTGACCCGCGAACCTACCGCGACGTTCCCGCAGCCACCTTGAGTCCACCCGCGAACACGGCCGAGGCCCCCGCGCCCCCGCCCGCCGCCGGGCCGGAACGCGCGCCGGAAGGAGCGCCGGACCCCGGGGCCCGGGCGGGACGACGGTCCGGGTTCCGTGCCGCGGCGGCCATGCTCGGCCCCTCGCTCGTCGTGTCGGTCGCCTACATGGACCCCGGCAACTTCGCCACGAACATGACCGCGGGCAGCCGGTACGGGCCGATGCTGCTCTGGGTCATCGCCCTCGCCAACATCATGGCCGTCTTCGTCCAGTACCTCGCGTGCAAACTGGGCGTCGCCACCGGTCGGGACCTGCCCCGGCTGTGCCGGGAGCGCGCCCCTCGTCCGGTCGCCTACGGCCTGTGGGCACAGGCCGAGCTCGTCGCCATGGCGACCGACCTCGCCGAGTTCGTCGGAGGAGCCGTCGCGCTGCACCTGCTGTTCGGCATGCCCTTGCTGCCCGCGGCCTTCGTCGTGGCGGGCGTCTCCCTCCTGCTGCTCACCCTCGCCCCGGAGGGACGCCGCCGGTTCGAGATCGTCACGGCCGCTCTGCTGCTGGTGATCCTGGTCGGCTTCGCCTACCAGGCCGTCGTGGCCGGCTCCTGGAGCGAGGCCATGACGGGGATGCGGCCCCGCCTCGAAGGCACCGAGAGCCTGCTGCTGACCACCGGCATCATCGGCGCCACCGTCATGCCGCACGTGATCTACCTGCACTCCTCCCTCAGCCGCGTGCCTTCCACGGAACCCCTCACGCGCAAAGTCCGCGAGCTGCGCGCCCATCGCACGGCGATCGTCCTCGCCCTCGGGCTGGCCGGGCTGGTGAACGCCGCCATGCTCGTCCTCGCGGCGAACACCCTGCACGGAAGCGGACCGGCCGAGGAGACACTCGACGGATTCCATCAAGGGCTCGGCCAGGTGCTCGGTCCCGGAGCAGCCGTGGCCTTCGCGCTCGCGCTGCTGGCCTCGGGACTCGCCTCGGCCGGTGTGGGCACCTTCGCGGGACAGGTCATCATGCGCGGGTTCCTGCGCCGGCAGGTTCCCCTGACCCTGCGCCGGCTGATCACCATGGCACCGCCTCTGGCCGTACTCGCCCTGGGGGCCGACCCGACCCAGGCCCTGGTCCTCAGCCAGGTGGTCCTGTCCTTCGGCATCCCCTTCGCGTTGGTGCCACTGCTTTTGTTCACCGCCCGGCGGACGGTCATGGGTCCCCTGGCGAACAAGCGGACGACCACGGTCGCCGCGGTCGTCGTCTGCGCCGTCATCGCCGGTCTGAATCTCTTCCTCGTCGGCCGGGCACTGCTGGGGCCATGAGCCGTCCGTCCCCGCCCGCTCCGCGGCAGACGCACCACGACCGGCGGCAATCACGCCGGCACCGGTGCTCGACACCGGAAACCACAGGACGCCGAGCAAGACGCCCTTTTTGTGAGCGACGTGAACGCGACGTGCCCGAGGTGTGACCGGGGGGCACTGCAAAGGGGCCTCGCGATGTGAGACCCCTGGTCCTGGGGTGCCCACACTTGTCCCAGAAGGCGCTCCGGGTGAGGACTCGACTTCTGCTGGGGGCACGGAACCCCGAAATTGGCCTGGATAACAAACCCCAGGCGCCTGACCTGGGGTTTTATTGTGGAGCGGGTGACGAGAATCGAACTCGCGCTCTCGGCCTGGGAAGCTTGGGTGCTTCCGGGGCAGGAACCTTGTTGACCTGCGTGGGAACGGCGCCGGTGCCCGATGGCCACGGACTTCGTTCCCCGGCGTTCTCCTGGTTCCCCGCACGAGCCGGCACGGGCCTGGCACGGCTTGCGGCTGTATGGCGCGTGTCACAGGTGACGGAGGCCCATCTCGGTCATGCCGCCGCCTGTGAGGTTGGGGGCCAGCAGGGGCACCCAGAAGACGGCGATCGCGAGCGCGAGCGAGGTGAGGCCGACGGCCCGGGCGACAAGACGACCCCGCGGCAAGCGTTTCTCTGCGGTGACGATGGCGGCCAGGCCCGCCATGGCCCAAAGATTCATCACACCGAACGCCGTGAGCAGCAGCATCAAGGACCAGCAGCATCCCAGGCAGAACGCGCCGTGATGCGCTCCGGCACGCAGGTGGCGCGAGGGGCCGCGGTACGACGCGTAGCGCAGCAACAGGCCGATCGGTGAGCGGCACTTGGTGAGACAGAAATCCTTGAGGGCAGTGAGCTGGTAGACACCGTTGACGGCGAAAACGGCGGCGGCCGCCACCGTCCCTGCCGTGGGATGTGTGGTTGCGACGTGCGTCGCGCCGACGGCCAAGGCGTATGCCGGCAGCCCGGCGGCGGCCCAGACCAGCACGTAGCCGGCGGTGAACGCGATCATGCGCGGCGCCCGGTGAACGGGGGCCGTCCGCGCGTACAACGAGGCGACAGGTGCCGTGGCCGGCAGCATCATCGCGGTCATCATGATCGTCCATGTGCCTATGAAGGCGGGCAGTTGCCCGGCCATGGTCCGGGACCCCATGTCCCCCCAGCGCAGTGCCACCCACGCCCAGGCTGCGGCCGCCGTGAGCAGCACCGGCCCGCAGTAGCTCGCGCTGTGCCGGGCTGTGATCGTCGTCCTGGTCACGCCGACCATGAGAAGGGCGCCGAGTGTGCGTTGCGGCCGGTGAAGTCCCATGAGCGGCCGTGTACGCCGTCGCCGACGGCCCGCGTCGATCGGGCGATCGTCAACGTGCTGTTCGCCGGGTGGAACATGCCGGTCAGCCCCATCACGGGACCGTCCTCGCCGAACTGTGGGGCCACCTGATCCTCGATCTCGATGTCGATGGCGTTCGCCACCTGCACCGTGTGACGGCGACCGTCGTCGTGGAAGTCGATGGAAACGCGTTCGACGCCGAGGACCTCGCCGATGAGGGGGACGAGCGCCGCCATCGGTCCGCCCACCTGCCCGGAGAAGACCTTGCCCAGCGCGTCCGCCTGGCTGTCGTCGGCCGAGGCGTCGACGTACAGCACGACCTGCCAGCCTCCGTCGGCCATCACGCGGGGCGCGTCGGCGAAGACAACGACGCTGTGGTCCGCCACGTCCACGCCGTCGACCTCACCCCGTGCGACGTGGAACGCGAGAGTCACCTGGCAGCGCTCGTTGTCGGCGGGTGCGGTCAGACCTGAGGTGGTGCACGGACACACGGTGTCGCAGTTGCAGCTCTCAAGATATGTACCGTTCACATTCCAAGCCATCTTTGTACTCCTGCCTGGTTCACACGCCTGTCGGTGATGCGAAGCGGTGCCCAGCCAACGGAGCGAAAGGCCTGATGCGAGCGCCGACCTTGTGCGGCGCCTCGGCCTCATGAGGAAAAACGGGGCCGTGGACGCGCGTCGCGCGCCCGCTCGGCCACAAGATCGACACCAGGAAAGCTCCTTGGCCCGAACGGCCGCCCGGGTACTTCCCAGGCTAGTCCCGCACCCGCACACCATGCCCGTCACGCCTTCCTGCACGGCCTCCGGCGGCGGCAGGCGCAGGTGTACGAGATCGTTGCCCTGATTTCCTTCAGATCGTTCGCGACCATGACCTGTGCGAGGCGCCCGGCGGCCGCCACGACCTCGGGCCACGCTCGCGGGCGAGGTGCTCCTCGTCGGTGTCGTTGGGTGCGTCGGCCGACGCCGCGTCGAGTACGGTGCCGAGCCGGTCGCGATGGTCCCGGTGCTCCGGCTCTCCGCACGCGATGTGCCCGGCCTTGCCTTCCCCGCCGGCACCGACCTGCTGCAGATCCTGTGGTGCCCGCTCATCCACCACGACGCCCATGGGCAAGGCGTCCGGATTGTGCCGGTCGACGCGGAGCTGACGACCCAGCAGGCCGCCGACATGCTGAACGTGTCCCGTCCGTACTTGATCGGCCTGCTTGGGTCCGGCGAGATCCCTTAGTGCTCCTCGATGAGGTGGACCGGAACATCGCGCGGGACTACGACATCGCTTCCGAGGCTCTGGCGCCTCGGAGGGCTCTCATGAACAGGGGCCGTACGCGACTGCTCGGTCACGGGCTTCGAGCCTCTCATCAAGGGGCTCGAGCTGCCCGACATGGACGACAGGCACGTGCTGGCTGCGGCCATCCAGGCGGGTGCCCAAGTGATCGTTACGAACAACCCTTGACGGCTGACTTGGTTGCCGAAAGCGCTGTTGGAACGGGACGGTAACCTCTCGAATCTCGCATCATTTCTCTACGCTTGCCACGTTTCGCCGGTGACGTGGGAGGATTCTTCTGCCGTTCTCCCAGGGGGGAATTGAACGGGAGTCGAGTGATCGTTTTCGTGGTAGAGTTTCAATGAATTCACAGGACGCCGCGAAAAAAGGGGAATGGCGTGAATACCGAGAAGGTCACGGCTCGACGTCTTACGGCCGAAGAGGTTTCGGAGTTGAGCCTCCAGGACGGAATCTTCGTCTCGGCAGAGATGGATGGCCTTCCTCTCGACTGCTATGCCCCGGCTTCCCTTACGGAGCCGGGTAAGAATTTTGAGGGAGGGTCCTTCACCGCGAGGACGATATTCGGTCAGGAAATCCGCGTTCTCCCGGACAATGCCGAAGAGCCCGGGATCTGGGTCGCCGACAAGGCAGGGGAAGAAATCGAGGTTCTTCAGAATGCCGGCGTCCTCCTGAATCTCGCCCTCTTCGTGCCCAACGGGAACAAGGAATCTCTGGAGTCGCTCTACTCCGCCGCCCGGGACGCCTTCGGCGCGGGGATCGTCCAGCGCTGGAGTGAGGAAGTCGTCACGGTGCCGGATGTCAAGGTCGACTTGTTCGAGGAGCCGGCCCGGGCGAGGAAGAACGCGAGCAGCCAGAACCGCGACCGCCGCGCCTTGGACATCTACCCGACCCGAGTGCGATTCATGGAGCCCAGCGATGGCTGGAGGTTCATTGTCGAACCGCACAAAGAGGTCGTCGATGAGACACCGACGATCTGACCTGATGGCAGGTTAGCCCCGGTCTTTCGCGGGAGCCCGTCAGCTTGCTGACGGGCTCTTCGAAGTGCCCTGGGCGGAGGCCGGCCCTTTGACGTCTGAGCCTCAGCCGAAGAACGTCAGCCACGACGGCGGTTGCGTCGATCGACCAGGTGCGCGTGTGTCTCGCTGCACTCCCACCGGTCTCAGCCACGTTGTCGGATGCAGTCGGACCAGTCCTTCGGCGGCGGGCCTGAGTGGCACACAGCTCCGGAGGGCCCTTCGCGTCACGGGAAAGCCGCAGGTCACAGCCGCAAACCCAGCCCACCGTAACCAAGCCGTCCACAACTGGTCCACGGCCTGGCGGTGACGACCGCGCCAGGCCGGGCCGAGAGCTCAGAGCAAGTACCAGTAGTTGCCTCCAGCGACACCCACGGCAACAGCCAGGAGGGTGAGGAAGGCCGGCGAGACCGACACGGACATGGACAAGTTGAAGTGCTTGCCGACGGTCACGCGCACATATCGGGGCGTGCTCACGGGATGGGCTCCAGGGCTGGCCGGGCCATCCTGGCTCCCGTTGACAGACATGTCATGCTGGTGGTTCATGGGTAAACCCCTTCGTGGTGGGGCGTCGCCGCTCTCGCGGCCTAGGAACCTGATGACGGCGACGCCCCCGCCCACCCCTACCGCCTGTGCAGAAGAGGACATAAAAGGGGCCCCACCTTGGCAAGCCATGGTGGGGCCCCTTAACGCTACTGAGACGGTAGCGAGTTACCGGCTGGTAGGTCAACTAGCCTTTTAACAGGGGAAGTTGGCGTCGCTCGCAGCCTGTGCTTTGGCAGCGGACGCAAGTGCCTCGGAGCTCCGTGCTGCAAGCGTTCGGCGGTTACAGCGCGATCGCCTCGTCATGCAGTATCGACTGCGTGGCTATCGCGGCCCGGCAGCCTGGCCGGTCGGCCACTGAGGCTGCTGAGGGGCCCGACCGCGGCACGCCCGAGCCCTCACAGCAGCGTGATCGACTGATGCCGCGACGGCATCCCCATGAATTGCTCCACCTGCAGCCCCTCGACCGCACGTGCCATCACTGTTGGCCATATCGATGAAGCTCGGCAATCGCCGTCGGCGCGGACGAACTTCCGGGACGATGTCGATAGGTTGGCCGTACTTGGAGCAGGCCGGGGCATTGCTGGTCAATTGGCGCCCTCTAAACGGCGAGACCGCTTCGTCTTGGGCGCCGGATGGCTTCGACCAGCCTCCTGGCGTGCCGTCCGGGCCCTGTAGCCCGTACGTGCTTCTGCCCAGACGTCTGCCCCCCTGGTGCGCTGTGCCCGTCGTAGCGACGATGCGGACGTCGAATTTCCTGTGCCATGCAATGGCGTCAAACCCCTAGGCGGAAATCTTCGATCTTTTGGCGGATCACCTCACTAGGGTCGTTCCCGAAAGACCTGTCGGTCAGCATCTGCACAATGTCGGCATCAGTAAGAGCCACGATCATCTTGTTGTGTTGTATCCATTGTCTCTTAATTGCGTGGACTGCGGACTCCTGCGGATCTATGCGCGTCACGATTAAGGCGAATAGCCCAGTTCCATGCTCAGACAGATAATTGGCGACCTGGATGATCTCCTGTTTCTCGATTCCGCGTGTGTAATTTTTAGCGTCTGCAACTATATAGTCTGCGAAGTATTTATCTCTAATGAATTTCCAGAAGCCGGCGTCGGCGTAATTGGGGAGAATGAAGTCCCGCCGGTTCATCTCGGCATCGTCCAAGCTCTCCCATACGGGGGATTTCAAAGGGGGGCAGAATAGATATTCTGCGATGTCTCGGCATAGGCGCTGGTAGGCCGACCAGGTAGCTCGCCCGGCAGGCATCTTTATGAGCTTATCAATCAAGTCGAGGGCTTCGCTCTGTGGAGCGGCCTCGAAGTACTCTGGAGCGAGGAACCTGGATGCCTCGTCTTGCAGACCCGCGGCCACCGACCTCTGAGCGATCCATGCGCCATCCCATATTTCGATCCCGCTTTTTGTGAGTAGCTCCGCGCCCTTGTTTGCCAATACTCCAGGAGCTGCCACAACAAGGCGCTGCCTATGATCGTCATACTGTGCCGGCCGGGCAAGACCGCCGTAATGCTTCATCTGGTTTACGGCATCTTCAATGCGAAGGTTCGTCTGCGGTGATACGCGTTTGACCTCAATAATGAGAACGGCGTCCTGTGACTCGGCGATAATGTCCGCGCGAGCCCCTGGGCCCAAGAGAACGTCTTGCGATACGTTCCGGTGGCCGGTCTTAACGAGTAGCTGCATAAGGAAATGAGTGAATTCGAGCTCGCTGAAATCGGGGGCTCCGCCTTGAACTCGGAAGCCAAGGCGCTCCAACCAGGTCACCGCGTGCACCTTGCTGCCGCTGAACTCGGAGGGCTTGAGGGCACGTTCGTGGTCCCACCTGTGCGCCACTCCTGCAATCGCCTTCGCGTCATACTCCCTGCCCTCGTGCACGAGGACGTATGTACGGGCCTTGCTGTAGCCGTACTTCGCCAGGAAGGTCTCGCGCCCCAACTCGTCATACTCTGCGAGTGTGTTGAGCACAGACTGCCGTGTGATCGCTCCTCTGCGCATGACCGAAGAGTACGGCCTGGCACTGACAGAGGTGGATGCTCAGCCGATCACCTGAGGCTGAGAGACGCAGGCGGCCCCGCTCGGCCAGGGCCCGTCTTCAAAGGTCGTTAGTTCATGGATCATGGTGGGGCGATACGCCGCCATGAACTGACCGACTGTGAAGGGGAGTTGCTCGCTCCGCTGATACCGCGGGCCGCGACAGGCCGACCTCGCGTGGAGGACCGGCGGGTCATCAACGGCATGGTCTGCAAGATCCGCACCGGTATCCCGTGGCGTGACCTGCCCGAACGCTACGGACCGTGGCAGACGGTCTGCACCCGTTTCCGTCGCTACGCGCTGGACGGTGTGTTCACCCGGGCCCTGCAACAGATCCAGTCCCGGGCGGACGCCGCCGGGGACATCGACTGGCTCGTCCAGATCGACTCCACCATCGTCCGCGCCCACCAGCACGCCGCCGCCACCGGGCGAAAAGGGGGGCCCACCGGCCGGACGAACCGGACGATCACGCCCTCGGCCGATCCCGAGGAGGACTGACCACCAAAATCCACCCCGCCTGCGACGGCAAGGGCCGCCCCCTGGCCCTCCTCATCACACCCGGCCGGCGCCACGACAGCACCTGTGCCCAGACCCTGCTGGAACAAATCCGCGTCCCGCGCACCGGCCCCGGCCGGCCACGCCGCCGACCCGACCGGGTGATCGCGGACAAGGCCTACAGCTCCCGCGGCTGTCTGCGGCGACGCGGAATCGCGCACACCATCCCGGAGAAGATCGGCCAGCGGCGACACCGGCACCATCGCGGCAGCCGCGGCGGTCGGCCGCCTCGGTTCGGCCGGGAGATCTACCGCAGCCGCAACACCGTCGAACGCTGCTTCAACCTCCTCAAGGGCTTCCGCGGCATCGCCACCCGATACGAAAAGACCGCCACCTCCTACGAAGCGGTGGTCACACGCGCATCATTCCTGCTCTGGGCAAGATCCGTTGGAAGACGGACCCTGGTGCCGTGCCGGGCGTCGCGAGCCGGTGAACCTTTCCGGTCACGGCACTAGTAGTGCTTGGTCAGGTCGGGGTGGGTGAGGATATGTCGCGGTGGCAGGTGGGGCAGGCGCCGGTCCAGACCGCAAGGAGGGTCTGCAGTTCGCGGACGACTCGGTAGAGGCTCAGGCCGGCGCCTCGTCTTTTGGGGCTCGGGCCAGTCGTTGCAGGGTGCAGAACGCGTGCGCGACGGAGACGAGGGTGACGTGGTGGTGCCAGCCGGTCCAAGTGCGGCCCTCGAAGTGAGCCAGTCCCAGGGCCTGTTTCATCTCCCGGTAGTCGTGCTCGATGCGCCAGCGGAGTTTGGCGAGCCGGACCAGGGTGGTCAGTGGGGTGTCGACGGGCAGGTCGGACAGCCAGAACTGGACCGGTTCCGGTTCGGTGGCGGGCCACTCGGCCAGAAGCCAGCACTCCGGCAGCTGCGGGCCGTCGGTGGCCTGCCGGATCTCGCGCCCGGCAGGCCGGATCCGCAGGGCCACGAAGCGGGAGTACATCCGCTTGCGGCCGGAGCGCCCGGCGCCGGGCCGGGATCCCTCCCGCCACTGGACCGGCCGTGCGGCCTTCCGGCCCGCCGCGATGACCAGCTCTTTCACCGACTGGGACTTGTCCGGGTACTTCGCCACCGGCGGACGCCCGTTCCCGCTGTAGGGCGGGGTCACCGGCACGGCGTCGCCGGGCTGGGCCGAGAGCGTGGTGGAGATGCCCACGACATAGTGAAGGCCGCGGGCCTGCAGGCCGAGGCGGAACGCCGCCGCGTCGCCGTATCCGGCGTCCGCGACGGCCAGCGGCACCTCGATCCCCCACGAGCGGGTCTCATCGAGCATGTCCAGGGCCAGCTGCCACTTCTCCACATGCCCGATGTCGTCGGGAATGCCGCAGGCAGTGCGGCGGGCAACCTTGCCCGGGTCCGCCTTCACGGACCCGGGCGCCCAGGTCTCGGGCAGGAACAGCCGCCAGTCGACCGCCGCCGAGGCGTGGTCCGAGGCCAGGTGCAGCGAAACACCGACCTGGCAATTGGTGACCTTGCCCGCGGTGCCGGTGTACTGCCGCGACACACACGCCGAGGCATGGCCGTCCTTGAGGAAGCCGGTGTCGTCGAAGATCAGCGCCTTCGGCCGGATCGCCGCTTCCATCTTCCAGGCCAGCCGGGCCCGCACGTGCGCCGGATCCCACGGACTGGTCGTCACGAAATGGGCAAGAGCCTGCCGGTTCCCGTCCTCACCCAGCCGGGCCGCCATCGGCTCGACCGACTTGCGCTGCCCATCGGTGAGCAGACCCCGCAGATAGACCTGCCCCCACCGACGCTGATCATTACGCGCGAACGGCTCGAAGACCCCTGCCGCGAAGTCCTCCAACTCGCTACGCAAAGATGCAATTTCCTCCGGAGTCACACATCCTCAACGACACACCGGACCCACAGGACACGCACCATCAACGCCGACCTGACCAAGCCCTACTAGGGTGCCGCAATGAGGTTACGCGGAGTGTTCATCGCATTTTTCCTGGTCCCGCTGGCGTGGGGGGTGATCACCCTGCTGAGGGCCGGGGCGGCCCACGGCGTCCCGGACTGCCCGGGGCTCCAGCTGGGCGAGGACGGCGAGGACCACCCCGGCCCCATGCGGCAGGGCCATACCTGCGCGCTCGACTACAGCGTCCACGGCGGCTATTCGACCGGCACGGCCACGTACGACCAGCTCAAGTACGCCCAGGAGGTGAAGCGCGGCGACCTCCTGGGCCAGGGCCTGCTGTACGCGCTGTACGGAACGGCGGGCACGGCCGCCACCGTGATCGCCACCCGGAAGCGCGCCGCAGGACACTGGTCGCGCCCTTATGGTGCGGTTGTGGTGCGTGCCCCGCGCACTGGTCTGGACAACAAAGAACCCCCGGGTCGATGACCTGGGGGTTTGTCATGGAGCGGGTGACGAGAATCGAACTCGCGCTCTCAGCTTGGGAAGCGACGGCGCTTGGGCGGGCTGCATGACTCTGACCAGCGCAGATACCTGGTGCTCGAAGTGGTCGTGTGGGTCGGATCGCACCGTTGTCGACCGTGGTTTTCCGTCCCTACGGGCACGCGGAGGGCACAGAACCTCGGGAGGGGAGAGGCCGGCGTTGCTGACGGTGCAACCGCGCATGGGCTGCCTCGTACGGAGAGCAGCTGTTGATGTGACGTTGCAGCTGCATACGAGTGGCCCAGCTGGGGTATCGCGGAGGCACTGTCAGAGAAGTATGTCCAAGTCCAACGACGCTCGACGTGTCCGCGCAAAGTCACGACGACCACGTAGTTCGGCGAGGAGCCGTACGGGGCGCTGCTCGTCGCCGAGGTCACGTGTGACAGCTCGGTCACCGAGATTGACCGCGCTGGAAAGCTCGCGACGGACGGCGACTCCGTGTGTCCCGCTCGATTGCGCCGTCCGACCGGCGGCCGATGAGTTTTCCCGGCCGCCGGTCGGACGGGTGGATCAGCGTAGTCCGGCGAAGAGATCGTTCTCGGGCATGGCCGCGCCGGTGGCGTCCTGGACACGTACGAAGGTCTCCGTGCCCATCAACTCGCCGAACTTCTCCTTGCCCATCTTGAGGAAGAAGATGTTCTCGCCCTGACTGGCGTGCGCGGCCAGCGCGTCGAACTTCTGACCGCTGAACGCGGTGGTGTCCACCCACGTGGTGATCTCATCGTCGGGGAGACCGATCTCGGCCATCGCGGCGGCCTCGGCAGGATCCGGCTCCGGCATGTCCTCATGGAACTCGCGCATGATCTCGCCGAACCGCTGCATCCCCGAGCGGGGCATCGTGGTCCAGTACACCTTCGGTGTCAGCGCGGTCATCTCCAGCGCCGCCATCGTGATGCGGTGGGCCTGGATGTGGTCGGGGTGGCCGTAGAAGCCGTTCTCGTCGTAGGTGACGACCACATCGGGTCGGTAGTGCCGCATGAGTTCCGCGAGTCGGGCGGCGCCTTCCTCGACGGGGGTCTGCCAGAAGGATCCGGGGGCGTCGTTGCTCGGCCAGCCCGTCATCCCGGAGTCGGCGTAGTCCAGCATCTCCAGCTCGCTGACCTTCAGGACGTCACAGCTCGCCTCGAGTTCGCGACGGCGCATCAAGGCGACCGCCGCCGGATCATGCCCGGGATCACCCGGCTTGACGCCTCCCGGTCCGTCACCGCAACCGCCGTCGGTACACGTCACGAGAACCGTGCGGATGCCTTCCGCCGCGTACCGCGCGAGGACCCCTCCGGTTCCGGTGGCCTCGTCGTCGGGGTGGGCGTGTACTGCCATGAGCGTCAAGGGCCGGTCAGTCATGAAACAGTCCTCCTGCAGAGATACGTCTTGGTCCAAGTAGCGTGGCGGGCGTACCGCGCTCCTGAGGCCAGGATCCTGGTGGGGCGGACGACCTTGTGGTCTCCGTGTTCCCCGCCCGCACGGCGCCGGCGCCTCGGTCGATGCAACATCGCCGCCCGGACCGGCTGTTCCCGGCACGGCCGCTTGGCCCACACGTCGGCGTTTCAACGCGAACGAGATGGGCGACAGACAAAGGCGTTGGCGCATTCCAGCTCGTGTGGGAGTCGTTCAGCGCCAGGGAAGGGCTGCAGAGCTCGGAGTTCTGCAGCCCGGTGGGCCTGGCCACATCGGCCGCGGAACTCGTGCTGGCCCTCGATGTCTCCGAGGACGAATTCTGGAACTGCGTGCTTAACGGCCGGCTCCCGGTCCGGGGAGCCCCGGCGGTGCGGAAGGAAGCGCTGCCTGCAGGCCTGGTGTATTTGCTGATCCATCGGGTCGGCCTCGCAGAGGAGACGGTAGCCGAGCTGACCAAGGAGGACGCGGTGGCTCGACTTCACCAGTACTGGACCGAAGGAACCTGAGTGCAGGCGAGCGACAAGCATCGCAACCGCACAGGGCGGGTACTTTCAGCCGCCTTACGGCTCCACCGAACTCAGGGCACTCCGAGTCCTCCATCCAACCCGGAACGGTTCACCGACAGTTATACCGATGTCCTCTGAGGCCGTGTGCCGGGCCACGAGCCCGGCATGATCCGGACGAGAGGCTGTCCCCGCACGAGCGGCCCGGCGGACCCCCCGTCCGCCGGGCCGCCCAGCGGCTCAGCTCCCGAGCCGCACCGGCAGCGTCGAGGAACTGTTCGAGAACAGGGACGGCACCGGCACAAGGTCGTCCGGATCGACGGCCAACGACAGATCCGGGTATCGCTCGAACACCGCAGGAAGGGCCAGTGCCGCCTCCAGACGCGCCAGTGGTGCGCCGAGGCAGAAGTGCGGACCGTTACTGAAGGCCAGGTGTCTGCGCTGCTCCCGGGCGATATCGAAGCGGTCGGCGTCCTCGCCGTGCTGGGCCGTATCACGTCCGACAGCGCTGAACGGAGCCATGATCGCCTCGCCCTTCGGGATGCGCACTCCGGCAATCTCGACGTCCTCCAGTGGATAGCGGAACGGGAAGTTGCCGATCGGAGCATCCCAGCGCAGCGTCTCCTCCACCACGTTCGCCCAGATTTCCGCGTCTCCCCGTACGGCGATCTCCCGCTGGTCGGGATGGGTCAGCAGCGCGCGTACTGCATTGGTGATCAGGCTCAGCGTGGTTTCCTGTCCTGCCGAGAGCATGAGCAACAGCGTGCCGACCAGCTCCTCCTCACTCAGCGCGTCCGGGTCGGCGGCACGGGCCGCGATCAGCGCGCTGGTGAGGTCGTCGCCCGGCTCACGCCTACGGCCCTCGACCACCCGCGCCAGCAGCTCGTACTGCTCGATCTGGCTCGCCTGGACCTCCTCGGGCCGCAGATCGGAGCGGAAGATGTTGTCCATCAACTCCTGCAGACGAGGACGCTCGTCGGCCGGCACCCCGAACAGTTCGCAGATGACCTGCATAGGCACGGGGTGCGCGAAGTGCCGGCGGAGGTCGACGCTGCCGTCGGCCGCGGCGTGCGACGGCAGGTCGTCCAGCAACTGCCCCACGATCTGCTGGATACGAGGACGCAGGTCCTGTACCCGGCGCGGGGTGAACGTCTGGGTGACGAGTTTGCGCAGGCGGCGGTGCTCCTGGCCGTCCGAGGTCACCATGTTGGTGACCTTCACCATGCCGATGAGCGGCCAACCGTCCGCTATCTCATCCCGGATGATGGCGTTCCAGTGGCGCCAGTCCTTGCTGAAACGAGCGTCGGTGACCATGTCGTTCAGCAGGGCGTGGTCGGTCACCGACCAGGCCATCACCTCCCCTGGCAGCCGGACCCGAACCACGGGGCCCAGCTCGCGGAGCCTGGCGGCCTCGCCGTGATGGTCCTTTCCGTGCGGATCCAGAGCGATGACCGGTACGTGCCCCTCGGCGGAGGAGTTCGTGGACGACGTCATGCTGGGCTGCTCCTTGTCTCAGGACCCGCCGCCGTGCGGGGGTCTTTTCGGATGTGAGGGTTCGAGGATTCACGGCCCCGTGCCGGTCGGCACGCGGGCCGGTATGCGGGCTGCGGAGAACACCGTGGGCAGTGCCACCGGCACCCTGGTCCAGGGAGAGGGGCGCCAGGCCAGCTCGTCCGCGGAAACGGCGAGCCTCATGTCCGGCAGCAGATGCAGAGCGGTCTGCACCGCGGTACGGGTGATCAGCCGTGCGGGCACCTGCGCGGGACACATGTGCGGGCCCGCGGAGAAGGCCAGATGCGAGCGGTTGCCCCACCCGTCGTCCGGACCGTCCTGCCGGACCTCCGGATCGTCGTTCGCGGCGGCGAGCCCGAGGATGAGGCAGTCGCCGCGGCGGATGAGCCGGCCTCCCAGCTCGGTGTCGTGGAGCGCGTACCGGGCGGGCATGTTGTTCATGGGCGGATCGCGCCACAGTGCCTCGTCGAGGGCGTCGTCCACTCCGAGCCGTCCGCCGTGCAGCCGGGCGGCGAACCGCGGATCCGTGAGCATGAGACGGAGTGTGTGGGATATCCACGCCGTGACCGTCTCATTGCCCGCAGAGATCATCACGACGATCGACTGCAGCTGCTCCGCCTCATTGCGCAGATTCGGGTGGTTGATGAAGACCGTCGTCATGTCGTCGGCCGGATTCCGCCGACGCTCGCGCACCGTGTCGAGAAGGATCTGCTCGAAGTTGCGGTTACCCGCCTGGGAGTCGTCCGCACTGCCGAACAGGGCGATGAGTGCATCGAGTAGTTCGCGGCCTTCCTCGCTGGCCAGGCCGAACAGCGAGGCGAGAGAGAGCATCGGGACGATCGTGGCGTACTCGTTGACCAGATCGGCGCTGCCGCGCTCGGAGAACGCCGCGATCAGATCCGTGCACAGCGACTCCACCTCACGACGTACTCTGCGCTGGTCCATCCGCGCGATGCCGTCGTCGAGAGGCTTACGCAGGCGCCGGTGCTCGGGGCCGTCGGCACCGATGACGTTGGCACGCCAGCCCATCATCGGCAGGAGCCCCGAATGCGGCGGGACGACCCCCTCGTTGAGATCGCGCCAGTTGCGGGCGTCGCGGGAGTACAGCTGTTCCTGCCGGGTGATGGTCAGCATCTCCCGGTACCCCATCACCAGCCAGGCGGAGACACCCGGCTCCAGCTCGACCTTCGCGACGCTGCCCCACTTCTCGCGGAGGTCGCGGTACACCGCACGCGGGTCGGAGGACCCGACCACGGCGGCAAGCGGAACCGGACCGGTGCCGTGGTGTGCGTGCGCCGGGCACCCCGGCGGCGGCAGCATGCTCACGAGGCGGCCCCCGCGGCCCCCGCCGCGCTCCTGCCCGACACGTGTTGCACCAGGGTGATCAGGGCATCGACCGATGAGGTCCAGTGGCGGGCGTCGCAGGTCACGATGGGTGTTTCCGGGAGCAGATCGAGCGCGCCGCGCAGTTCCTCCTCGGAGTACAGCTCGCTGTCCGGGAACTGATTGACCGCCACCGCGAACGGGAGTCCCCGGATCTCCAGTTGCTCCAGGACGTCGAAGCTGTCCTCCAGCCTGCGGGTGTCGATCAGCACGAGCACCCCCAGCGCGCCCTCGGCCAGCCCCTCCCACAGATCCCAGAACCGCCGCTGCCCCGGGGTTCCGAACAGATACATGACCAGCCGGGAGCTGAGCGTGACACGGCCGAAGTCCATGGCGACGGTGGTGGTCGTCTTGCCTTCCAGACCGGCCAGTTCGTCGACGCCCACACTCGCTTCCGTCATGACCTCCTCTGTGCGCAGCGGTTCGATCTCGCTGACGGACCCGACGAACGTGGTCTTGCCCACGCCGAACGCACCCACGACGAGGATCTTGACGGCCTGCTGCACCGTGTCGGGCAAGTAACGGTCAGCGGAGCCGACGGAGACCATCCAGTACCTCCTGTAGCAGTTGCTTGTCGGGCTGTGCGGCCCGTGGAACACCGGAGCGCGCGGACAGATGTCCACTGTCGACGAGGTCGGACGCCAGCACCTTCACCAGACTGACGGGCAGTCGGAGATGGGCGGCGGCCTCCACCAGCGACAGGAGCTGCGCGCACATCCGTACGAGGGCGGCCTCCTCCCTGGTGGCGGAGAGGGGGAGGGCCCGAGGAGGGTCGACCGCGACCAGGAGTGTTTCGACGCCGATGGTGTTGCGGGAGGGCCGGGAGCGTCCCTTGGTTATCACGTACGGGCGTAATGCACCGTCCGCGAAACCCTCTCCCGGCCCGCTCACGCGGAGCCCTGGCGTGGCGGGCTGCTGAGGTTGCGGGCGCCGATCTTCATCACCTGCGCCTGCATCTGCCGCGCGACGAGCTTGGGGTCGACCACCGGTCCCGTCACCACGGCGAGATGCGCGCCGTTGGCACTGCGCATGAACAGGAAACCCCCGTTGAACTCCACCATCTGCTGGTGCACGGCGCCGCCGTCTTCACCGAACTCCCGCCCGAGACCACGGCCGAGCGACTGAAGACCCGAACAGCTCGCCGACAGCCGGTCGGCGGAGTCACGGTCCATGCCCTCCGAGTTGGCCAGCAGCAGACCGTCGGAACTGAAGACGATCGCCAGTCGTACGCCGGGCACTGCGGTGACCTCGGAGATCATCCAGCCGCGCTGCTCAGGGTTCTCCACGTAACTCATGCTCACATCTGTCCTTCCGAGGAATCGGGGTTGGGGGAGGGGCTGGGCGGGGGATCGTACGAGGTGTGATCCGGAGGCACGGCCCCGGACGGCGGGGGCACGGATCCGGTCGAGGGGGACGTGGTCCGGCCGCCCTCGAAGAACTGCTCCATCCAGTCGCCTGCGTCCTCCGGCGAACCCGGCGGAGTGACGGCGGTCGGCGCCTCCTCCACCGCGGGAACGTACCCGTCACGCCGCGACCGGCGCTGGGGCAGCCGGCGGTGACGGGTGCCCGGAACACGCGCGGCGGGCGGGGGCGGCTCGACCGACGGGGCGGGCTCCGGGGCCTGTACGGGAACGGCGTGATCGGGGGCGGCGGCCGGCGGGGACTCGGGGAAGGGCGCGGCGGCCGGCGGCGTCGGCGCCGGTGGAACAGGGGGCTGTGCGGGGAGCACGCGCCCACCGGGCGCCCCGGCGGGCTCGAGAGCCTTCAGGAGTTCGAGAGGCACCAGGATCACCGCACGGACGCCACCGTACGGTGACGGACCGAGGTCGACGCCGAAGCCGTGACGGTGCGCGAAGCGGCCGACCACCGCGAAACCGGTCTGCGGGATCTCGCCGACGTCTCCGACGCCCAGAAGGCGGCGGCCCGAGACGATCTCGCGCGCCTCGGTCAACCGGTACTCGTCCAGGCCCAGGCCGCCGTCGTCCACCTCGATGACCGCGCCGCGCTGCACCGTGCGCACGGTGACCGACACGCCGGTCCTCGGCGGTGAGTACTCGGTCGCGTTGGCGAGCAGTTCCGCGACGAGGTGGATCAGGGGTTCGACCACCGACGCGGTGATGCCGACATCGGGGTCGCCGGTCACCTCGACACGCTTGAACGAGACGATCCGGCCCGAAGCGGCGCGCACCACGTCGACCAGCGCCAGCGGCTTCTGCCACTGCTGGCCCGGCCATTCCCCGCACAGCACCTTGAGACTCTGGGCGTGCCTGGCCTGCTGCGTCGCCGCGTGGTCCACCTGCATCGTGGCCTCGAGCAGGCCCGAGTCGCCGGGGTGACGCTCCGCCACACCCGTGATCGTGGCCTGGATCCGGTGCGCCGAGGTCTGAACCCGGCTCGCCAGCTCCACCAGCGCGATGCGCTGCGACTCCTCACGGTCGTCGATCGCCTCGGACACATCCGAGAGCAGCTTGTCGAACCACTTGGAGAGCTCCACCACCAGCGGCTCCCCGCTCTCCGGGGACGAAGGAACCTCGTTCCTGGCAAGAGCGGCGGGAAGCCGCTCCGCCACGAGGAACTCCACTTCCTGGAGGGCCGCACCGGATTGCCTGCGCACATATGTGTGCCAGTCGGCATCGCGGCGCGCGGCCTCCGCCTCCCGCTCACGTATCTCGGTGTGCAGGCGTGCTGCCTCCGCCACGCCTGCCCGATGCTGCCCGCTCAGGCGGACGAGGCAGCCGAGGGCCAGAAGGGACACGGCCGCGTAGACCACAGCCGCAGCCACGCCGATGCCGGCGACGGGCACCACGGCCGCCGAGAACGCGAGGAACGTGAGCACGAGAGCCACTGCCCAAAGGGCTCTGCTTCCTCGGGATTCGAGAGTGGACGCGGGGGAACGAGCCATGGAAAACCTTTGAGTCGGCGGTGGGTCGATGTCCGGTGGACGTGAGGCGTAGTACGTCAAGAGATGTGCGATGGAGGGAGGACCGGGGGGCGGCGGTACGGGGGCGTGAAGCCCCGGACGCACCGTCGGCATGGCCCGGGTCGGTCATCGTCTTCATGGAGGAACCACTTCTGCACCAGAGGTTGTTTGAAGATCGTATCTTCGATTCACCGCAACGGAAGAGTGACGTTCCGTGAACTTCCTTTGTGTTCTTTCCACTTGGGTACGCCGACCTACGGGTCACCGGGCGCGGGAACCCCGTCGGGCGGGCCAGGCAAGGGAAGGGGCGCGGTGAAGGGCAACCGGCCGACAGGTCATCAGGCGGTGCGGGGTCTACCTGTATTGATTCCTGACGGGGGCTCCCTCAGCACGCGGAACTTGGCAGGGAAGACCTCCAAGCGAACCAAACCTCACTCAAGAGATGCGGAGTCCGGCTCCGAGCATCGAGGTCAGGGTCTGCGAAAGTGGGTGGGTTTCTCCAGCAGCTCGCTACTCCCCTCCACGCGGTTTCCGATATCAGCGCTATGGCGCCTTTCAGGCCTCCGGTACGTGATGGAAAAGTGAAAATTCAGCGCTTGTCCTGGGTGGGGCGAGAAGTTTGAGGTGAGCATGGCGACTGGCGCTCGACGGTGGAAATGTCGCCGGCGTCTCGGCCGAATTCCTCCCACGTGCGTCGGTCGATCATTCCCCCACTTGAAGGGCGAACCATGTCACTTCGCTCCAGGGTGAGCCGTCGAGCTCGCCTCGCCTTGGCGGCAGTTGCCGCCGGTGGTCTCGCCGTCGCAGGCATCACGTTGCTTCCCTCGTCCGCGATCGCCGCCTCGACCGCCACAACCGCCCCGACGTACCAGGCCAGTTCGGTCCAGGCGCAGACCGGCACCGTCACCCCGGCCGAGATGCTTCGCCGGGCCGGCACCTGGCTCACCGCCGACAACGGCTCTCAGGTGCCGTACAGCCAGACCTCGGTCTGGTCGGACGGCTACCGGCAGGACTGTTCCGGCTACGTGTCGATGACGCTCGGCCTGTGGAAGTCCGGTCCGAACACCGTCGAACTCGCGAGCAATCGCAGCCTGACCACCCCGATCTCTCTCCGGGACCTCAAGCCCGGCGACCTGCTGATCGACGCGGATGGCTCCAACACGACCCGTCATGTGGTCATCTTCGAGAAGTGGACCGACTCCTCGCACACCGCCTACTCGGCCTTCGAGCAGCGCGGCGGCCACGGCACGGACCACCGGGTGCGCACCTACGGGCTCGACCCGGGCAGCGAGTACAGGCCGTACCGTCCGGTCAACCTGTCCGGTGAGACCCCGCCCGACCCCGAACCGCCGGCCGCGGACTGGCCGCTGCTGAAGGTCGGGGCGCAGGGGACAGACGTCACCACCGCGCAGTATCTGCTCCGTGTCCGCGGCCACAGCACGGCCGTGGACGGCTCATACGGCCCGAAGACCGCCGCGCAGGCCAAGGCGTTCCAGGACGCCAACGGGCTCGTAGCGGACGGGGAGATCGGGCCCAAGAGCTGGCCTCGCCTGGTGGTCGACGTCAAGAGCGGTTCGCAGGGCGACGCCGTCCGGGCGCTGCAGACTCAACTGGTGGCACACGGCTACCAGCTCACGGTCGACGGCCAGTTCGGTCCGGTGACCAAGAAGGCCGTCACCGATTTCCAGAGCAGCAAGAAGCTCGTCGTCGACGGTTCGGTCGGGCCTCAGACCTGGGCCGCCCTGGTCTGATCGACGGCGCGCCGGTGGCCGCCCGTGATTCACACACGGCCCGGCGGCCAGGCCGTGCGGTCGGCACCCGCTGATCGTCCACGGCAGTCGCAGCAGCTGGCGCCCGCCCCCGCCCCGATCATCGGGGGTGAGGGCGGGCGTTCGCGCTTTCGGCTCGAGCCCTGCCAACAGTGGCCGTCCGCCCAGTCGTTTCCGTCATCGGTCTGCGCGGGTAACAGCTGGTCTGCCCAGACTCCATCAGACCCGGGGCAGACCACTCGGACCTGTCCCGACTGCACGCAACTCGGGACAGGTCCGAGTCCCCACCAAACCCGGAGCGGTTCAGACCGAGATCCGCCGGGTGAGTGGAGGGATCCCGAGGCCGGCGCGGTGGGCTTTTGGGCCTATGCCGACAAGTGGGTGGAGGAGCGCGAGTTGGCCCCGCTGACCCGGGACCTCTACCGCTACCTCCTCGACAAGCACCTGACCGCCTTCGCGGACCTGGACCTGGACCTGGACCTGGACGAGATCACCGCACCCCGTGTCCGTGCGTGGCGAGCCGAGCGGCTGCGGAGCACGGGCGCCAAGACGATCACCGCGAAGGCATACCGGCTGCTGAAGGCCATCATGGAGACGGCCGTCGACGACGAGATGATCCAGCGCAACCCGTGCCGGATCAAGGGCGCCGGTAAGGAGAAGGCGGCCGAGCGGCGCATCGCCACCGTCGCCCAGGTCGACGCCCTCGCCAACGCGGTGGGGATGCGGTGGCGGCTGATGGTGTACCTCGGCGCCTATGGTCCGATGCGGCCGGAGGAACTGGCCGGCCTTCGTCGCCGGGACGTCGACGTCGACCACCTGCGCATCCGGATCCGCCTTGCTGAGCCTGGGCGGATGAACGGGCGGCGGGAGACCGACTCGGGTGCCGGTCCGACGTCCTTCATCAGGTTCCCCCACTTTTGGTGGAACTCCTCGTCCTCGCCTCGCAGCCGGCTGATCGCGGCCTCCACGCAGAGGGGCCACTTCGGCATGCCGAAGTGGTCATCGTGGGTGCCGATCTGAGGGGCGGCGAGGAGGAGCAGGAAGTCGTCCGGGGACAGTCGCTTTTCGAAGTGCCTCAGCGTGTCGATGCGCTGTTTGACGTGCTGCTTGATCTCTCCGAGGAACCCCCAGCCGAAGTCTGTCAACGTTCCGTCACAGCCCGGCCAGAGTGCCTCTCGGTCCAGGATCACGTCTTCGAGTCCGTAAAGACGGAAGCGGTCACGGCTGGTCAAGGTGTCGTATGCCTGCTTCGTCAGCCACGTGTTGCGGGCGAACATCACGCCGTCGCTCAGGTTTTTGCGTCGCTTGGTCGGCCGGGACGCGTGTGCATCCTCGATCGGGCCGTTTCGCCACACGGACAGGACGAGACCGTAGGCGGCCGCCCAGCGGAGCCTGTCGGGTGATTTGAGAACGCCCATACCGACGATCTGTTCGCGCGCCCACGCGAGCCGCTCCTGCAACTCTTCGTCCGTCACAGCCTCATACTTCCCGCTCCCACGGCAGCCGACTTCATCGTCGGCGTCCCCAGCCCGACCGTACTTCGTGTGCCGTGTCCGGGGGAGCTCTTTCAGGGGGCTGCGGTTAGGTCCGGTGGCGGAGGGACCCCTGTGCAGGCGCACGCGGAGAAGGTTCAGCGGTGGCCACAGAACTCAGGACGGAGATCGGTAGAAGGGCTCCTGCGATGCTGACCTGCTCCGGGTGGACGCCACCGGCGCGGTAAAGCGGGCCCATCTCCTGGAGAGGCGGGCATCCAGTCGGGGAGCACCTTCGCGCATGCGCCGATTCCCGGTCCCAGCCCCTCGGCCACCACAGGCCGGTGGCCGAGGTTTCCACGGAACAGCCGAACACCTGGCCCCCTGGGTTCATTTGCCGGGTTCTGGCCCGTACCACTGGAGCGCCTGGCCTGTGACGGCGGCGATGCATTCGAAGTCCCGGTCGCGGTGGAGGAGGGTCAGTCCCTGCAACTCGGCCGTGGCCGCCACCACGAGGTCGACGGCTCCGGCACTGCGGTGCTGTCCGCGCTGGGTGAGGATGTCCTGGACCTGCCAGGCACGGTCGTAGGCGCGGTCGTCGACCGGCACCCAGCCGAAGAGCAGACGCAGGTCCTCGATGCCTTGGGCGCGGTCGGCGGCGGAACGCGCGCTGTAGAAGAACTCCAGCTCGGTGATGGGGCACGTGGCGATGAGCCCGGCTGCCGCCGCCTGGTCCCAGCCGTATTGCTCGGCGTCACCGCGCAACAGCCGGGCGAGTGCACTGGTGTCGATCAGGAACTGAGCGGCGTTCACCGACGGTAGTTTCCCTTGTCCTCAAGGAGATCAAGATCGAAGGCGCCTTCGGCCGCCGCCGCCCGCAGGCGGGTGAGGGCCAGAGCCCGCCGCCGGTTCTCCAGCACCTCGCGCAGGGCGGTGTTCACCGTCTCCTTCTTGGTGCTGGTGCCGAGGGCCTTGGCCACGTCGGCGACCAGCTGATCATCGAGGTCTATTACGGTGCGAGCCATTGATGCACCTCCGCAGATATATTGAGTATCATCAAGTATATGCGATGGCGTCGCCCCTGCTGGATGGTGACCGCGGCCGGGCGGGGCACTGTCAATCGTTTGGTGTACCCCCGATCATGGAGGATGCATCGGTGACCAGTGAGAGCGTGATCGGCACGGGAATCGCTGACGCGATCCTGTTCGCAGGGGCTGCGTTCGGTGCGACAGCAGGGCTCCGCTTCGCCGCGGTGGAGCGGTCACGGCGCTGCGGGAGTAGATGGAGAAAAGGCCGGCCGGTGTGTGAGCGCGTGCACCGGCGGCTCAGGGAAATGATGGTGCGGGCCTACCGGGGCCGTACGGGAAGGCCGCGCCGGTCCACCAGCATCCCGACGAGGAGCGGCAACGGGAGGTTGCCGGGCTCGACGACGACAACAAAGAACCCCCAGGCCTCTGACCTGGGGGTTTCGCATGGAGCGGGTGACGAGAATCGAACTCGCGCTCTCAGCTTGGGAAGCTGCGATCATTTGCGGCCTGTCGCGGCGCTGACCTGCGGTGACGGTGTGGCTTCGGCCCATCCGAGCGGGCTCCCATTCACCGTGATTCCCCGCTGCTCCCCGCCCCACCTGGTGCGGCAGTGGTGCGGAGGAGCTGACCGTCCACCGCACTGCTCCACCCTGCCGCACTAGATGCACATGGCCTCCCACTGAGAAGCGTTAGGGAATCTCTATACTTCTTAGTTAAAGTTTCCTAGCATCTCTGCCATGGAAGAGCTGCAGAGGGACCTGACGGAAGTCGAAGCTGCCTTGCAGGAGGCGCAGTTGCAGTACGCGCGCCTGGGAGTCGAGATCGAAGGGCTGAAGGCGAAGCGCGAAGCTCTGGCCAAACAGGTCCCCCTGCAGTCCGGACTCGCCGAGCGGATCGCAGGCATGACTAAGGCGCAGGCCATTGTTGAGGTGCTCCGCTACTCACCTGAACCGATGACCCTGAAGCAGATCGCCGGCTCTGTGACGGAAGCCGGCAAGATCCTCAACCCCAACGGAGTCTCGGTGTATATCGACGGCCTGCTCAAGGAAGGCCGAGTGGTCCGCGTAGCGCGCGGCCTTTACCGTGACGCCTGAAGCATCTCAGGCGGCCTCGTAAAGGCGCCGGAGCGCCGCCCGTAGACGACTGTATGCCGACTTGCGACGGTAGTCCGCCGACACCCGCTTTAGGAGTTCGATCGCTGCTCGGCATTGTCGGGGAGCCACCCGGCCACGCCTGCCGTGCAGGACCGCTTAGGAGTGCCGGCGTCCGGGGTCGTTGATGCCAGCCGTGAATGTCAGAACGGAGCAACCCGCGCTCGCTGGCACGATGGCCCCGTGGTTGACCTGGAGCGCATCAAGGCAGAGAGCGTGGCCTACTTCCGAGCACTCGATGAGAACACCACCCTGCGGCACCACTTCCGCGGCGCTGACGAGGAGGGCGGCTTGTGGTACTTCGAGGCCGTACCCGACCGCGGTGAGTTGGTCGTCATCAAGCAGGCCGAGCTGACTTCGGTCGGCCGACTCCACCGGTACAGCTGGGAGCACCTGGAGGACGAGCACGGCTTCCTGACGGACCAGGCGATCGACCCTGAAGAGGACCCGCTGGAGACCATCCCGGCCGAGGAGTTCCAACGGGTGTGGACTCAGTGAACGGGCCGGACAACCAGTTTAGGAGAGAGGCTGAGCCATAGAGCGGCTGACCTGTGGCTTGTGGGTCTTCTCGCCCCCCCTGGACATTCGCCTGCTGAGCACCGTCGTTGATCCCTGCATCTGGCACGGCTGTGGCACGGGATGTTTTCGTCCCGAACTCTCGGCGCAGGGTCATTGGGGCTCGATGCGCTGGTCTGGTGGCCGTCCTGGGGTGTTGGTGACCCGACTGCGGTCGTGGCGGTTTCTGTACTTCGCTGCTCCATCGCAGGTGCGGTGGCGGCAGTGGACCATCGGTTGGGTAGATACCTCGGCTGAAGGGTCGGCCAGCTTCGCTTCACTTGCCTTGGGCGTCGCGCATCCGCTCGGCCTGCTTGATGATCGGCTCGGTGGGGAAGGTCGGGGTGCGACCGACATCGAGGGACGTGTAGGTCGCGATGATGCTGCCGGTCCGCACGACGATGAACAGCTCGTCGCGCTTACCTAGCTCGACGGTGCTGTACTCACGGAACTGCACGGCCTCGTCGCCGGCCTCCGGCGCCTTCTGCGTCTTCATGGTGGAGGTGTAGGCACCGGTCCACCCGTCGCCCTGGTAGGTGTGGCATGAGCCTGCGGCACGCTTGAGTTCCGCGAAAAGTCGCTCGGCCTCACCGTCGTCGTAGGAGGCGAGGGTGACTCCACCGGGGTGGATGCCGCCCTTCCAGTTGATGACCTGCTCGACGACCACAGAGGCCGTCGTCGCGTAGCGGATGTCTTGCACCGTCTGGCAGTCGGCATCAGAGGCGGGCTTGAAGGAGGGGTCGTCGGCCGGGTCACTGCGGACCTGGATGGGGATCGAGCCTGGGCGAGCCTCAGGCAAATCCGCCTCCTGGAAGGTCAGCGCCCTCAGCTCTGCCTCGCTCAGTGGCTGCGCCCGCGCCGTGGCTGACATGGGGGGCCCTTTGTCATCGGCAGCCGTTGCTGTGCCGTCCGCGGTCGAGCAACTGGTCAGAGTCGCGGCAGTGAGCAGTGCCAGGGCGGCATGTGTCGACAGCAGCATCCGGGCATGCATAAGTCCCCCAAAGCCAAGTCAAGAGGCTTGATCTTAAGCGGGCACCGACCGTGCCACCAGAGCCAGCGGCTTCGTGTCCGTTGCGCTTCGGTTAGGCCGGCGTTGGCTGCGGTCCATCAGCGTCGTGTCCAGTGACGTCTCACATTGATCACTCAGACAGACTCTGTAGAGCCGCGGCTCAGCGAATCCTGTGGAGTAACCGCCGATCAGCCGACAGAGCTATTAGCTTGGGAAGCTTGGGTTTCTTGGCGGCGGTTGCTGCGCTGACCTGCGGCGAAGTGACGAGGGGGCCTGCCTGACTGCCGACCTGGTCCCCGCCATTCCCCGTGGTTCCCCGCACGATCTGGCACGCACCTGGCACGTGAGGCCCCGGTCGGTTGCGGCCTTGCGGTCGTTGACCAAGTGCTTAGAAGATGCGGGCAAGCCTTGGTAAGTCCACCTGATCGGCCTACGCCAGCACCGTGCTGGGTCGTCGAGTGCCGCTGCCGTCTGCCGTCGTTGCCGTCAGCGCTGCCGTCACTGCCGTCGGCGGCCATTTCTTGTGAGCACCGCTTCGGGAGTTCGATCCGCGCCCACTCCGGCAACTGGGGGTGGCTGGTGCGACGGCCGGACAGAGACGCTGGCGTACGCCGTCGTGCGGCACCGTTGATGTCAGCTGTGGATGTCAGGGGACTTCTGATCCGTTGCTCTCCATCCGGCGCAGCAAAAGCACGTGCCGGCTGCCGGTCAAGACTCGCGTCTGTTCGCCTGGCAACGCTTGAAGAGGTAGTAGCCCACGGTTTCCCCCTTGATTGCGACGTTCTGACCGGACGACATGAACTTGTCGCGGCTCTGCTGTCCCTGCTCTACGAAGACAAAGGAACCGTTCACCAGTTCCCACCCCTCCCGGCACACGGCGTTGAGGACCACTACAGGATCCTTCGTCTGCCGTGTGGTCGCGCTACCAACCATCGCGACGATGACCGCTTGCTGGCTCATAACGTCGATCGAGCATTGGTATACGAGATCCCCCCGCTCGAAGCACTGGCGTGCTTGACCCACCGGTGTGGCCAGGAACGCCTGCCGGTCGCGTTCGAGTCGCTCGGCCTGCTGCTTCTCTTCTGTCTCCTGCCGCTTGCGCTCCTTCTCTGCTGCGACTTGTGCCTGTTGCTCTGGGCTCTTCTTCGAGATAAATGCCATACCGTTCCCCTCCAGATATGACGGCAGTCACGCTATCTGGCCGGGGTGCTCGGAGGTAGGTAGTTGTGGCACTTGGGCGGCACCGTGTGCGCTGCTCCATAAGCAGACGCAAAGCGGCCCTAAGGGGCGCACGCGGTTGGCGGAGCCTCAATGGCCAGGCCAAGCTCCATCGAGCGCGATCAGTAGCCGAAGAAGTGACGCGGCACCCTTCTGACCTGCACGCACTCCAGCCGCCGCTCTTCTGGCCTGCGGGTCAGCGGTCGGCGGCTGTCGTCGCCTGTCATCGTTGAGCCCCCTCGCACGGCCCAGGGACGGCCCCAGTTGGATGTATCGGGGTCACGGCCACCGTCTGGCTGTTCTCAGGGGGTGTCAGCACCGGGTGGCAGGATGCCGTGCCATGACCGCACCGATCAGTGAGTCGTGGACGCGCATCGAGAACTGGCTGGCCGAGCACGCCCCGGCGACCTACGCCGCGCTGGCGCCGCCCGCGGATCCGGCGGACATCGCCGCGATCGAACGCGTCATCGGCCGGCCACTGCTGAAGCCCTTGGTGATGTCGCTGCTGCGGCACGACGGTCTCCTCGACCAGCAGGCCTCGCTGCTGCCAGCGTTCTACCGACCGATGAGTGCACGCGAGATAGCGGCTGCGTGGCAACTTCTCACCGGCTTCTACGACCAGCGCACGGCGGATGAGAAAGGAGACGAGGCGGACTACGACTTCATGAAGATCGGGTCCAGCAGCGTCCTGTACGGACACCCGCAGTTGATCCCCATCGCGCGGGAGCTCGGCGGGGGGCATCTCGTGCTGGACCACCGTCCCGAGATCGACCGGGGGCGCGTCCACGCAGCCGAGGC
Organism: Streptomyces sp. NPDC085927; assembly: GCF_044540975.1. Taxonomy (NCBI): domain Bacteria; kingdom Bacillati; phylum Actinomycetota; class Actinomycetes; order Kitasatosporales; family Streptomycetaceae; genus Streptomyces; species Streptomyces sp. NPDC085927. The sequence goes on along the minus strand of NZ_JBITSN010000006.1, from coordinate 282,902 downwards.
CGTGGAAGGCATTATGCGCGTACCGCACGAGATGTGGACGTCCCTGCCGGTGCTCATGGAGGCGATCGCCACGTCTCTCGAGACCTCCCAGCCCCTCAACGGCTACACGCCGGTAGTGGACGAGGAACAGAGGCTGCACTGGGACTTCGTACCGCTGCGCAGTGACCGGACCGTGCATCGGTCATGACGCAGCAGCGGAAAGTGAGGTCGGTGGAGTCTCAAAGGGCGAGTCAAACCGGCGGGGCGTCGCCCATCGGTTGAGGGCAGCGCCCCGCCTGGGACAGGTTCGAGCCTCATCCTTATCAGGTCGATCATGGGACGTCAGCGATGTCGGTCGACTGTCTGAAGTCCTCGGACGATGGTTCGCCGAGGTCCAGCGCTGACCGTCGAAGTTCGTGCCTGTTGGTGTCAGCCGCTGATGTCAGGCGCTGGATGCCCTCTTGACAGATCTGCCCGTCGCATCGACGACCCCCACTTCTGATCCGTAGCTATACAGAGATCGGTCGCTGACGGTCATACCGATTGTGCTAGGGCCTTACGAAGACGCTAGCGGGCGGGCACGGTTGCTGGGGTTGCTGTAATTCACTGCTGTACCGCAGCCCGCGGCAACCAACGCAACAAGCACCTGTTCGGCCAAAGGGCGCTGCTGGCGCCCCGACGCGCGCTCAGCAGTTGAACACCGACCAGCAGATGTCGTTCCGCAACCGCTGGTCGTCAAGTACGAGCTCGCGGATCGCCTCCGGGAGCTGGTCACGCTGCCACTGGCACTCGAGTCGCCCTGCGGCCTCACCCTCGCCTTCCGGCACGGCAGCACGTGCGGCCTTGATCGCATAGGCGGCCGCACCGAGCTCGTGGGCGGCGACGTGTGCGACGACCCCCGCCTGGCCGGCGGCGTACGCGGCATGCCGTGCTGCCCCACGCAGGTCTCTGGCCGCACCCATTGCATGGCCGCCCGCCGCGCGAGCCTGCATCATCTTGACCTCGCCACGCACCCAGGCGCGGGCATGCTCGATCGCCTGACGCGGCCGTGGGTCCTCAGGCTGAGCCGACTCGAAGAGGTCAAGGACGTGCTCCGCGCAAGATGCCGCCCATAGAGCGAGGAGATGGTGATTCGAATCAGTGAGGGTCCCACCGCGGCGGATCGTCACGAAGCGAGGGTCTCGGACCTTCGGAAGGAGCATGATTGACACTCCTGATGCTTGCATCCGTCCAATGCCTAAGGGCGCGCACGCGCGCAAGGCACGCCCCAAGCGCAGCCTGCAAACTCGATGGTCGACCCGCAAGGCTCGTCGGGTCCTTCCGGTCAAACGTCGAGCCTCATCCCTATCAGGTCGATCACGGGGAGTCGTCGACGTCGGCCAACCCGCCTTGTTGCTCGGCTGGCTGTCCGCTGAGGTTCGACGTCGACCGCTGCGGTCCGCCCCTGTTGGTGTCAGGCACTGATGTCATGCATCCGGGGCCCTCTTGACAAGATGCCCCCGACTCCTTCAACCGCATCTCCGGCTGTCAGTGCTGCATGCCAGTGTGCGGCCATGACGACAACGACAGAGCTCACCCTCTTCGCCGACTACTTCCACATACAGGTATCCGATGCGGATTCGGACGGTGATCTAAGCGACGCGTGGACGGACCAGGCCGTTGCCGATCACCTCGCGGTTGCATCGGATGCGCTGGGCATCGGCACGGTGGTCAATGTCAACGTATCCGTCACTGTTGTCGTCCTGCCTCAGGAGCCGAGTGATGACAGCTCGGAATTCGATCACGTCGTTGAGGCCAGCCTCGATGTGTCGTTGGGCCGCCTGATGGTTCTGGGCTGCACGGACTACGCCCCCGAGGCGGCTACGTTCGAGGTCCCGCCAGGCTGGAATCGCGTCCGCGTGTCCCGGAGCAACTTGGCTCGGGCAGCTCAGGCCGACGTCGACTCTGACGAGAGCCCCGAGACTACTGAGAAGATCCGTATCCAGGTGTGGGCGGCCCCGGAACGTCCAGCAAAGATCATCAAGCGGTGGTCTTAGCTCGACGGAGTCTTTGATGGCTGGCTCGTGTGCCCGTCCTTCGAGGCGCACTTTCACCACCATCTGTTACCCACCACTCACCTCAGCTCCCATCCCGTCCGCCGTCGACCCACACACCGTGGAGCGGGCGTGGTTCAGGGCGTCCAGGTGGAGCGCGCCACTGTACGAACGACCTGGACGCCAGGGGCCGCGTCTGCTCGGCTCTGCCTGGGTCGGTGGTGGACGGGATGGGAGCTCCCCGCGCACGCCACTACGGGCCCGCAGTCGGCGACGGTGCCCCCTCCATCCCGGTGCCGGCCGATCCCCCGCCGGAGGCATCATCTTGTGGCCGCGGATGACGTCTCGCCCTTGCCCGCCTGCACGCAGCGCGCCGCCGGGCGGGGCCGCCGCTGGCGAAGACAGAGCGGCGGCCCCGCCGACAAGGCGGCGCGCGCCCGCGCCGTGCGCGGGCCTTGAATCCGTGAAGAAGGTTGTAACTCAGTTGTTGGTCGGGGTGGTTCTCGGGTTCGCGTCGAAGTCGTACTCCAGGACGTACGAGGCGGCGTCCAGTGTCATCTCGTTGACCTCGACGGGGTGGCCCTTGTCCGTGAATGCGGTGCGGCAGATGAGGATGACCGGAGTGCCTGCGGACATGCTCAGTTGTGCCGCCTCGTCCTTCGACGGCATGCGTGAGCGGATCTCTTCGCGGAAGTGCACCGGCTCGTATCCGAGTTCGGCGAGCCTTGCGTATGTTCCGCCCGGCCCGGTGTCCTCCTGGGTGATCGCAGATCCGGCGACCAGGGGCATGGGAAGGTAGCTCGTCGCGAGCAGGACCGGCTTGCCGTCCAGGACGAAGCGCCGGCGCCTGACGCATGTCGTCCCGTCGTCGGCCAGGTTCAGGACTGCGTTGATGCGGTCGGGCGCTGTCTCCTCGGACACGGTGATCCGGTCGACCTCGAGTGCCCGGTCCTCGATGTCTGCCGACCAGATGGACCGGCCGTTGCCCCACTGGTCGCGGGCCAGTCGCTCGATGCTTCGGCGTCGGATCGGGCGGAAGGCCCGGACGAACACGCCGGCGCCCTTGCGGGCTTCGGCGACCCCTTCGTCCCGGAGGACGCTCAGGGCCTGTCGGGCTGTCATGCGGGCCACGCCGTGCGTGGTCATGAGGTCGTTCTCTCCCGGAAGCCGATCACCGGGACCGTAGTCGCCCGACTGGATCGCCTCGCGCAGGGAGTCCGCGATCCGCTGGTACTTGGGCCGACGGTCGTCGTCGGTAGTCGCCATTCCGGAACCCTCCTCGCTTCTCTAGACACCTTAGGCCATAGGTCGGAGGCTCGCTCGCTGCGTGTAACCGCTCGCGCTTCCTGCTCGCGGGTGCCTTGATTGATATCTCTAGAGATGTGGCAGATTCTGTAGATGTCTAGAGAGGTCGAGTTTTGGTCTCTGTGGATGCGGGGTGTCCGTGTGCCATCGTTCGGCATCGGCCCCTTCTCGATAACAGGGGCGGCAGTGCCGTCATCGAATTCTGTGGCGCCGATCGAGACGCTTCGACGGCCGGAACCAGCGCTGCTGTGATCGCGACGGCAGCGGCAAGGAGTGAGCGCGGATGGCCTGCATGATCGACCGCTATCCCTGCGAGGAATCGCCGCGGCTCGGGGCGATGACCTTGCATCCGATTCCGGAGTCCGTTCCCCGGGTCCGCCGCTGGTTCCGGAAGTTCATCGCCCCGTACGGTCCGCTCTGCTCGGTCGACGACTGCACGCTGATGATCTCGGAGTTGGTGACCAACGCGATCCTCTACGGACGGTCGGACGAGGCGTGGGTCGTACGGGTCGAGTGGTTCCGGGAGGGGGCCTCGCTGCGGGTGGAGGTGCACAACCCGGGATGCCCGGCGAGCGTGTGCCTCCGCCGACCGGACACCGGCGACGCGCACGGACGCGGGCTGCTCCTGGTCGATTCCCTCGCCGCATCCTGGCATTCCGGCCCAAGTCGTTTCGGGGGGACGGTCGTCTCCTTCGTGATGGCTGACGCCTGGCCGGCCTGAAGGGTTTGGGTGGCGTTGGCGTACGGCATGGGGGGATCGCTGTGTGCCTGCGGGCCGGGGTCGGACGTCACCGTCGCGCGTGCTTGACCGTCATGGTCAGGGGGATGGGCGACAAGTCTTCTGGCGCGGATCCGGCACGCGGCGAGTGATCACGGTGGACAGCAGAAAGGCCCGGGTCTCTGACCTGGGCCTTCTTCGTGGAGCGGGTGACGAGAATCGAACTCGCGCTCTCAGCTTGGGAAGCTGATGTTCTACCATTAAACTACACCCGCTTGTGATCCAGGACACTGATACCGACCGGTGTCCGGATGCCCGCCCACTGTACCCCATGCCAGGTCCCCGGTGTTTTACGTGCCGGGGACCTGATGCTGTTTCAGAGAGGGAAGCGTGTGCGGAGGGCTGAAGTTGGGGCGTACGGTGGGGCCCCGAGTGAGGGGTGCGCGGGGTGGGGAGTCCCCTCGTGAGGGCGTCTCCTTGATCCCGTAATGTGGCTTTTGTCGTCAGGGTAGGAAGCCAGATGCGGTTCTTGGGAAGGGACTCTTGGACTTGATGGAGCGCACCGTCGTCCGCTGTGCCGATGGGCACGTATTCGCCGCCACCTCGTTCCCGATGCAGCAGGCCGAGCGGCTCGGCCCCGGTCGGTTGCTGCGGTGTCCGCGCTGTGCGCGGCTTCGCAGCGTCGTACCGGTGACTTTCGGGAAGCGGTAGAGCGGTAGCGGCAGGGCTGTGTCCGGGCCGCCGGTCGTGAGAGCGGTCGGCGGGCCGGGGCAGTACGGAGACCTTGGGCGTGGGCGCGTGGGGCGGCGCGGTGGTGGCCGGCCTGCGCGTCTTGCGTATCCTCGGGGAGTGCTTCTCTCAGACAAGGACATCCGGGCCGAGATCGACGCCGGGCGGGTACGGGTCGATCCCTACGACGAATCCATGGTGCAGCCGTCCAGTGTCGACGTGCGCCTCGACCGCTTCTTCCGGGTGTTCGAGAACCACCGGTACCCGCACATCGACCCCTCCATCGAGCAGGCGGAGCTGACCCGGCTCGTCGAGCCGGAGGGGGACGAGCCCTTCATCCTGCATCCCGGTGAGTTCGTGCTGGCCAGTACGTACGAGGTCATCTCACTGCCCGACGATCTCGCTTCGCGGCTCGAGGGGAAGAGTTCGCTGGGGCGGCTCGGGCTCGTCACGCACTCGACCGCCGGGTTCATCGACCCCGGCTTCTCCGGGCACGTGACCCTCGAGCTGTCGAACCTCGCGACGCTCCCCATCAAGCTGTGGCCCGGTATGAAGATCGGCCAGCTGTGTCTGTTCCGGCTCAGTTCGCGCGCCGAGTTCCCGTACGGCAGTGAGCGGTACGGGTCCCGTTACCAGGGGCAGCGCGGGCCCACCGCCTCGCGCTCCTTCCTCAACTTCCACCGGACCCAGGTGTGAGCGGGATGAGTGACGTGGGCGGAGCGCGGGAGAACCTGAGCTACGAGCAGTTCGGGGTGGCCGTGCGGGAGCTCGCGCAGGCCATCGCGGACGACGGGTACCAGCCCGACGTCGTGCTGAGCATCGCGCGGGGTGGCGTCTTCGTCGCCGGCGGGCTCGCCTACGCCCTCGACTGCAAGAACATCCACCTCGTGAACGTCGAGTTCTACACCGGGGTGGGGACGACGCTGGAGATGCCGGTCATGCTGGCGCCCGTGCCCAACGCCATCGACTTCACCGACAAGAAGGTGCTGATCGCGGACGACGTCGCCGACACCGGCAAGACGCTCAAGCTCGTCCGCGACTTCTGCCTCGGCGCCGTCGCCGAGGTGCGCAGCGCCGTGGTGTACGAGAAGACGCAGTCCCTGGTGAAGTGCGAGTACGTGTGGAAGCGGACCGATGAGTGGATCAATTTCCCGTGGAGCGTTCAGCCGCCCGTGGTGAAGCGGGCCGGGCAGGTTCTCGACGCGTAGAGGGACGCACGGCCGGCGCGGCCGGGGCAGGACGACAAGAAGAAGGGGGCTCCCGCCGGGAGCCCCCTTCCTCGTGTGCTGCTCGTGGTCAGAGCGTGCCCAGCTTCACCAGGGACAGCAGGGCCAGGAGCTGGATCGCGGACGCGCCCAGGGCCTTCGGCCAGGGCAGGTCGTGGGAGCGGCTGACCATCAGGGTGAGGAGCGCGCCGCCCGCGACCCAGGTGGCCCAGCCGACGATCTGGACGAAGGTGGCGTCGCCGCTCGCGAACATCGCGAGGATCAGGCGGGGGGCGTCCGTGAGGGCCATGATCAGCATGGACAGGCCGACCGTGGGCTGCCAGGCGCCGTTGCCGCCGAGCTGGCGGGCCAGGGAGTGGGTGACCACGCCCAGGATGAGGAAGCTGATCACCATGGCCACGCCCGTCATCAGGACGATGGGTATGGCGCTGGTGATGGTGGCGTCGATCGCCTCTTCGCGGGCGCCGTCGAAGCCGAAGACCGCCAGCAGGCCGTAGAGGAAGGTGACGGTGAGGGCGGGGCCCCACACCGTGTAGTCGCGCATCCGCAGGAAGGTCTGGTCGGGAGCGGTGACGATGCCCTTGAGCAGATCCTTCCAGCGCAGGCGGGGACCGACCGGGCCCGGCGGCGGGGCCGCGTCGTCGTGGTAGTGGTCGTCGCTGATCCGGAAGGCCTGGGTGTGCCCCGGATTGTTGGCCGCGTACGGGTCGTGGGGGGCGTGCGGGCTGTGCGGGCCGGGAGGGTACGCGCCGCCGTCGCCGAAGTATTCGGGCTCGCCGTGGCCGCCGCCGGCCCCGGGGCGGTGGTGGCCGCCGTAGCCGCCCGGACCGCCCGGACCGCCCGGTCCGCGGTTCATCTGCGGCCAGCCGCCGCCGTTGCCGCCGCCGCTGTGACCACCTCTGCCGTAGGGCGGCTGCTGGGGCGGGTACGGCTGAGGCGCCTGCGGGGAGCCGTACGACGGCCCCGGCGGCGTCTGCTGTCCGTACGGGGGTTGTTGCGGTCGCGCGTGAGGAGCGCCGTTGTTGTCCCGGCCGCGTCCGATCCTGAATCCAGCCACGTTGTCGAACGTACCTGGTCCCGGGGGGCCGCGTGCCGGGCCCGGGGTTTCGGGCCCGGCTTTGCGGCCGAGCTGTGACATCCCCTAAGGGGCCGTCAGCCTGGCGGTCCGTCCTTCGGAGGGTCTGGCGCGGCCCCGGTCCTCCGCAGGACGGAGCCGGGGCCGGCAGGCGTCAGTCGGCGAAGCCGCCACTGAACTCCGGCAGCTTCACGGCGTCCTGCGTCGTCGGGGTGGTGCTCGTGCCGCGCAGCAGGATGCCGCGCCACTGCGCGCTCACGCCGAGGTCGGCGCGGCCGTCGGCGTTCAGGTCGCGCAGACGTACGGAGTTCCCGAAGAAGGAGTCGGCTTCGGCCGGGCCCAGCACCGTCTGGGCGATCCAGGAGGAGCGGGAGCCGCTGAGGCCGCCCGAGCCGCCGCGGAAGACGTGCACGCCGCCCTGGTAGGCCCGGCCGCCGACGTTCTCGTGCGGCACGCCGACCGCGAGGTCCGCGTGGCCGTCGCCGTTCGTGTCGCCGGCGGAGACGGCGTAGCCGAAGTTGTCGTCCGCCTCGGCGGAGCCCGAGACGCCGGCCGTGGCCTGGGTGAACGTGGTGGAGCCGCTCGGGCCGGAGGAGGTGCCGCGCCAGACGGTGACCGCGCCCCGGCCGTTGCCCTGGTCGGGCAGGCCGACGGCGATGTCGCCGTAGCCGTTCTTGTCGAAGTCGCCGATCGTGGCAGCCCAGGGTTCGCTGGTGAAGGTCTTGTACGGGCCGGAGGTCAGGCCGGAGGACGAGCCCTTGAGAGACCAGATGCGGTGCAGGGGCTTGTCGCTGCCGGAGGCGAACTGGGTGCCGAGGACCACCAGGTCCGTCCGGCCGTCGCCGTTGACCTTGCCCGCGGTGAGGCCGTGCGAGTACCAGCTCTCTCCCGCCTTGTCGATCTTGCTCACGGTGCCGGCCTTGCCGGCCTTGGTGAACGGGCCGCGGTGGAGCCACGCCTCGTTGCCGCCGATCAGCGCGAGGTCGGGCGAGCCGTCACCGTTGAAGTCGCCGGTGGCCAGGTCGCGGCCGAAGTAGCCGTAGCCCCCGCCGGCGCCGGACTTGGGGGCGACGCTGGTGCCGCCGGACAGGCCGGACTTCGAGCCCCAGACGACGGTGACCGTGCCGCGGTACTCGGCGCTGCCGATGTGCTCGCTGGGGTTGCCGACGACGAGGTCCGCGTAGCCGTCCTTGTTGAGGTCGGCGCTCGCCAGCGTCTCGCCGAACTGGTCGTCCTCCTCGCCGGTCCCGGGGATGCCCGGGCCGTCCTGGTGGATCAGCTGGGGGCGGGTGGTGTCGAGGCCGTTCGCGGTGCCGTAGAGCACGGTGACGGTGCCGCCCTCGCGGTCGACGTCATTGGTGCCGCCGTAGGCGAGGTCGCGGCGGCCGTCGCCGTTGAAGTCGTCGTAGTGCTTGGCGACGGCGGCGGAGGCGGGGGCGGCGAGGAGGACCGGGGTGAGGCCGGCGGCCAGGAGGGTGGCGGCCAGGGCGGCTCCGGTGTGTCCGCGCAGAGGGGTCCGCAGAGGGGTCCGCATGGAGGTCTCCGTGGGGTTCGTGGGCCCGTGGGGTTCGTGGGCCCGTGGGAGGGGGCGGTGGTCAGCCGGCGAGGGCCGTGCCGAAGCGCGGGCTGCCCGCGGTGGACACGCCTGCCGTCGTCGGGCCGAAACTGGTCGCGCCCGTGGCCGTGAGACCGGTCGCCGTGCCGCGCAGGAACCAGACCGAGCCGTCGCCGGAGTTCTCGCCCGGTGCGGACAGGGACAGGTCGGCACGGCCGTCGCCGGTGTGGTCGGTGAGGACGACGCGGGTGCCGAAGAGGTCACCCTTCTCCGAACTTCCGGGCACGCCCGTGGTGTTCTGGGTGAAGGACTTGGCGCCCTTGGTGGTGAGGCCCGAGGCCGAGCCGTACAGGACGGTGACGGCGCCGGCCCCGCTGTTCTCGCCCGCGGTGCCGACGGCCAGGTCGGCGTACCCGTCGCCGTTGACGTCGCCGAGGGCGACGCCGCTGCCGAAGCGGTCGCCGGTCTCGGACGAGCCGGGGACGCCGGCGGTGTCCTGGGTGAGGACGAGCGGGGCGCGGTCGGCGGCCAGGCCGTCCGGGCCGCCGTAGACCACCGTGACCTTGCCGCCCTTCGCGCCCTCGGGATCGGCGGAGGTCTCCCGGTCGTTGCCGACGGCGAAGTCCGGGTGGCCGTCGCGGTCGATGTCGCCGGCGGCGGAGACGTACCCGGCCGGCATCCGCTGGAGCCAGTCCGTGTAGTTGCCGATCCGCAGGTCGGCCAGGGAGGTGGTCGCCTTGCCGGTGTGCGCGGCGCGGCCGTGCAGGACCATCGGGCCCCGGCCGTCGCCGGGGGCGTCCGCGGAGGTGAGGTGGGTGACGCCGGGCGAGGAGGACCACCAGTCGTACTGCGAGCCGGAACCGCCGTTGTGCGCGCCGGTCCTGGTGAGCGGCCCGTCCACGACGGACAGGACGACCGGGCCGGTGGAGCCGACCGCGACGTCGAGGTCGCCGTCGTCGTCGAAGTCGCCCGTGGCCAGCGCCTGGCCGTAATGGTCGGAGTCCCTGCCGGAGAAGTTGAAGAGGGTCCGTGCCCCGGACAGGCCGGACTTCGAGCCCCAGACGACGACGGCCGTGCCGTTGCCCGAGTCGCCGTTGGTGTCCTCGCCGGGTGCGCCGATCAGGAGGTCGGCGTAGCCGTCGGTGTTCAGGTCGGCGGAGGCCAGGCTGCTGCCGAAGGCGTCGCCGGCCTCGGCGGTGCCCGGGACGCCGGAGGTGTTCTGGGTGATCAGGGTGCGCGTCGAGGTCTTGGGGCCGGTGGAGCCGCCGTGGACGACGGAGACCGCGCCCGCCTTCGCGTGGCCGGCGACCGTGGCGTCCGGGGCGCTGATCGCCAGGTCGGTGCGGCCGTCGCCGTTGAAGTCGTACGGGGTGGCGGTGGCCGGGGCGGCGTGTGCGGCGGGGCTCGCCGTGCCGAGCGCGGTCAGGGCGGCGACGAGGAGGGCGGCGGTGGTGGTGGCGCGGGGACGCATGGGACTCCTGCGGCTGTGCGGGGCGTGACGGCGGTCCGGGTGGCGGTCCGGGTGGTGGTGCGGGAGGGGATGCGGGAGGGGGTGCGGGCTGTTGGTCACTGGGCTATCGCCCAGGCGAAGTTCGCGCCGCCCTTGAGGGAGACGTCACGGGCGGAGATGAACTTGGCGCCGGAGGTGGTGAGTCCGGTGCCGGTGCCGCGCAGGACGGTGGCGGCGCCGTAGCCGTTCTCGTAGCCGGCGCCGATGACGAGGTCGGCCCTGCCGTTCTTGTCGAGGTCGACCAGGCGGACCGACATGCCGAAGGCGTCGTCGGTCTCGTTGCTGCCGGGCACACCCGCGGTGTTCTGCGAGTACTGCTTGGCGCCCTTGCCGGTCAGGCCGGAGGCCGAGCCGAACAGGAGGGTCACCGTACCGGTGTCCTTCTTCGTGCCCAGGTCCTCGCCCCAGGCGCCGACCGCGATGTCGGCGTAGCCGTCGCCGTTGACGTCGCCCGCGCTCAGTGCGGAGCCGAACCGGTCGCCGTGCTCGCCGCCGCCGGGCACGCCCGCCGTGTCCTGGTGGATCACGGTCGGCTTCTGCGCGGGGTCGGGGCCGTTCGGGCCGCCGTACCAGACGGTGATCCGGCCACCGGTGCGGCCGTTGACCGAGTTGCCGTCGCGCGGGTCGCCGTGGTCGCCGAGGACGAGGTCGCCGTAGCCGTCCTTGTCGACGTCGGCGATCACGCCGTTCAGGCCGTCGGCGTCCGGCAGTTCGAGGCGGGCGTAGTCCGACCCGGGGTGGGCGTCCCAGTTCCCGGGGTCGTGGCGCATGTAGTGGATCGCGCCGGCCGAGTCGCCGTCGACGCCGAACGGGTAGACGCGCTCGGCCGCCCGGTCGCCGGTCATGTCGCCCGCGAACACCTCGTAGGTCGAGCCGAGCTCGTCGACGCCCCGGTGGCTCGCGGGGGCGCCGGTGCGGGTGAAGGGGCCGTTGTAGAGGTAGGTGCGGCTCTGGCCGGTGGCGGTCACGTCCATGTCGCCGTCGCCGTCGAAGTCGCCGGTCGCGATGCCGGAGGAGTAGCCGCCCCATTCGCTGAGACCGGACGGCCGGGGCAGGACCGCGCCGCCGGACAGGCCCGACCTGCCGCCCCAGACGACGGTGACCGAGCCGATGCCGTCGCGGTCGCCGATGGCCTCGTACTGGGCGCCGACGACGAGGTCGGCGTAGCCGTCGCGGTCCAGGTCCGCGGCGGCGAGACTGTTGCCGAAGCGGTCGTCGGTCTCGGCGGTGCCCGGAACACCGGCGGAGTTCTGGGTGATGACGGTCCGCCTCGCGGCCGACACGCCGGAGGACGAGCCGTACAGCACGACGACGGCGCCGGCGTACGGCACCGAGCCCACGTCGGCGCTCGACGCGCCGATGGCGACGTCCCGGTAGCCGTCGCCGTTGAAGTCGCCGGCCAGGCCGGAGGGGGCGGCGGCGGCCGACGGGGCCGACAGGACGAGCAGGCCGCCGGTCAGTGCGGTGGCGGTGGCGGTGGCCAGGGCGAGGCGCACGGGGTGCTGGTGCATGCGGAGTTCTCCTGCGGGGGCCGGACGCGGTCGGCGTGCCGGGAAGTTCGGGAAGGGATCTCGATCGATGACGCGAGGTGAGGCGCGACGTGGTGTCCGGCCGGGGGCGGGCGGTGCGCACGGCGGATGGGCCGTCGATCATGTCCTGGGCCGGATCGCGGAAGCCGTGTGTGCGTGGTGCGCGGGATTTTCGTGCGCCGCGGGCCGGCACCGGCCGGCCGTCGGCGGCGGAGGCCGACGGTCGCCGGTGCCGGCCCGCGGTTCGCTCAAGTGGCCCGGTCGGGTCAGCCGTTGACGTGGAAGCCGAACAGCGGGGTGCCGGCCGAGGAGATGCCGGCGGGGGTCAGGCCGATGCCGCGTCCGGCGGGGTCGATCTTCGTACCGTCGGAGTTGAAGACGACGGCGTAGCCGTTGTTCGCGTTCTCCCAGGGGAGGCCGACCGTGAGGTCGGCCTTTCCGTCGCCGGTGACGTCGGAGAGGAGGACCTCGCCGCCGAAGCCGTCGCCCTCCTCGCTGGTGCCGGGGACGCCCGGGGTGTTCTGTTCCAGGGCCTGGGAGCCGGTGTCGCGGAGGCCGCCGTTCCAGCCGTAGATCACGGAGACCATCCCGGCGTCCTTGACCCCGTCCAGGTCCTCGCCCGGCGCGCCGACGACGAGGTCGTCGTGGCCGTCGCCGTTGATGTCGCCGAGGGAGACCTCGTAGCCGAAGTTGTCGCCCTTCTCGTTGCTGCCGGGGACGCCCGCCGTGTTCTGGCTGATGGTCTCGGCGGCGCCCTCGGGGCCGCCCGCCGTCCCGTAGACGATCTCGACGGCCCCGCCCTTGGCGACGCCCGCGCTGTTCGTGCCGGCGTCCCAGCCGTTGCCGATGACGATGTCGCCGTGGCCGTCGCCGTCCACGTCGCCGATGTCGGAGATGATCCCGGCGGGCAGCTTCTGCGCGCCCGACGTCGTCACACCGGAGGAGGAGCCGGGCAGCCAGTAGTTGGCGTTGTACGCGTACTCGCCGTCGCTGTCGCCCTCGTAGCCGTCCACGACCAGGTCGGTCCGGCCGTCGGCGTCGATGTCGCCCGGGGTGAGGTTGAAGATGTCCAGGCCCTTCACCTTGAGGATGGGGGCCGTGACGCTGTAACGGCCTCCGGTGGAGCCCGACTTGGTGAAGCCGCCGCGGTAGATGTCGACCTTGTTGATGTCGGACGCGATCGCGAGGTCGTCCCGGCCGTCGCCGTTGTAGTCGCCGGCCGCGACCACCTGGCCGAACCAGTCGTGGGTGGAGCGGGCCGGGTCGGAGACCGTGGTGCCGCCGGACAGGCCGCCGGCGCCGCCCCACAGGATGGCCACGGTGCCGCCGTCGGTGTCCGAGCCGGCGTCCTCGCCCGGCGCGCCCACGGCGAGGTCGGCGTAGCCGTCGCCGTTGTAGTCGCCGGGGGCGGTGTGGGCGCCGAACTGGTCGCCCTTCTCCGCGGAGCCGGGGACACCGGCGCTGTTCTGGTGCAGGGTCTGGATCTTCTTGGCGCCGGCGCCGCCCGGGGAGCCGTACAGGATGGTGACGGACCCGGCCTTGGACTTGCCGTTGACGGAGGCGAGGGGAGCGGTGACGGCGACGTCCCGGTAGCCGTCGCCGTTGAAGTCGCTGTCGAGGCCCGGGGCGGCGGCCGCGGGTCCGGCCGCGGCCACGAGCAGGCCGCCGGTGAGCGCGGCCGCCGTGGCGGTCGCCAGAGTGATGCTGAGCTTCTTGCGCATGGGTCTCCTGCCCTGTGCGGGACGGCCGCCGGCTGCGGCGTCCCGTGCCGGTGCGGTGGGTCATCCGTGTTCGTCCTGGAGGGGGCACGGGTTCACCGGGTGATCACCCGGTGATCACCGCCAAGGAGACCGGCGAGGGGCGGGGAGGGTTGTACGTGGACATGGCGAATGTGGGGGACGGATGTGCGGCGGATCCGGCGGGCGCCGACGGGCGTGAGGCCGTCGTCCCGTACCGCGCGGCGGTGCCCGGGACGGACGCCCGGGAGAACGGCAGCGCCCCGTCGCCGGCCGGAGCCGGGACGGGGCGCTGGAGGAGGGGCGGGCCGGTTACTTCACCGGCTCGGGCTCCGGGGTGGTCTCGCTCTCCGCCTCACCGGCGGGGTCGAGCGGCGTCTTGACGGACTCCAGCAGGAGCTGGGCGACGTCGACGACCTGGATGGACTCCTTGGGCTTGACGCCCGCGGCGGAGCCGCTTTCGGCTGCGGCCTTCTTGCCGTTGACCGAGTCGGTCAGCATGACCAGGCAGAACGGGCAGGCGGTGGAGACGATGTCGGGGTTCAGGGCGAGGGCCTCGTCGACGCGTTCGTCGTTGATGCGCTTGCCGATCCGCTCCTCCATCCACATCCGCGCGCCGCCGGCGCCGCAGCAGAAGCCGCGCTCCTTGTGGCGGTGCATCTCCTCGTTGCGCAGGCCCGGGACGTTGGCGATGATCTCGCGCGGAGGCGTGTAGATCTTGTTGTGCCGGCCCAGGTAGCACGGGTCGTGGTAGGTGATGAGGCCCTCGACCGGGGTGACCGGGATCAGCTTGCCCTCGTCGATGAGGTGCTGGAGCAGCTGGGTGTGGTGGATGACCTCGTAGTCGCCGCCGAGCTGCGGGTACTCGTTGCCGAGGGTGTTGAGGCAGTGCGGGCAGGTGGCGACGATCTTCTTCGCCGACTTGGGCTTCCGCGTCTCCTCGGTGACCTTGCCCTCGTCGTCGGTCTCCTCGCCGAAGGCCATGTTCAGTGACATGACGTTGTCCATGCCGAGCTCCTGGAACAGGGGCTCGTTGCCGAGGCGGCGGGCGGAGTCACCGGTGCACTTCTCGTCGCCGCCCATGATCGCGAACTTGACGCCCGCGATGTGCAGCAGCTCGGCGAAGGCCTTGGTGGTCTTCTTGGCGCGGTCCTCGAGGGCGCCGGCGCAGCCCACCCAGTACAGGTACTCGACCTCGGACAGGTCCTCGATGTCCCTGCCGACGACCGGGATCTCGAAGTCGACCTCCTTGGTCCACTCCAGGCGCTGCTTCTTGGCCAGGCCCCAGGGGTTGCCCTTCTTCTCCAGGTTCTTGAGCATCGTGCCCGCCTCGGACGGGAAGGAGCTCTCGATCATCACCTGGTAGCGGCGCATGTCGACGATGTGGTCGACGTGCTCGATGTCGACCGGGCACTGCTCGACGCAGGCGCCGCAGGTGGTGCAGGACCACAGGACGTCCGGGTCGATGACGCCGTTCTCTTCCAGGGTGCCGATCAGCGGGCGCTCGGCCTCGGCCAGCGCGGCGGCGGGCACGTCCTTCAGAGCCTCGGCCGAGGCCTTCTCCTCGCCCTCCATGCTCTTGCCGCCGCCGGCCAGCAGGTACGGGGCCTTGGCGTGCGCGTGGTCGCGCAGCGACATGATCAGCAGCTTGGGGGAGAGCGGCTTGCCGGTGTTCCAGGCGGGGCACTGCGACTGGCAGCGCCCGCACTCGGTGCAGGTGGAGAAGTCCAGCAGGCCCTTCCAGGAGAACTGCTCGACCTGGGAGACGCCGAAGACATCGTCGTCACCGGGGTCGGTGAAGTCGATCGGCCTGCCGCCCGACGTCATCGGCTGCAGGGCGCCGAGGGCGACGTCGCCGTCGGCCTCGCGCTTGAACCAGATGTTCGGGAAGGCGAGGAAGCGGTGCCAGGCCACACCCATGTTGGTGTTGAGCGAGACCACGATCATCCACACGAACGAGGTCCCGATCTTGATCATGGCGACCAGGTAGACCAGGTTCTGCAGCGTGGTGACGTCGAGGCTGTCGAAGGCGAGCACCAGCGGGTACGAGGCGAAGTACGCCGCCTGGTAGCCGTCCACGTGGTGCAGGGCGCCCTCGAGGCCGCGCAGTACGTAGATGGCGAGGCCGATGGTGAGGATGACGTACTCGACGAAGTACGCCTGACCCGACTTGGAGCCGGCGAAGCGGGACTTGCGGCCCGGACGCGACGGCAGGTTCAGCAGACGGATGGCGATGAGCACGGCGATGCCGAGCACGGTCATCACGCCGATGAACTCGATGTACATCTCGAACGGCAGGAAGCCGCCGATGACCGGCAGCACCCAGTCGGCCTGGAAGAGCTGGCCGAACGCCTGGGCGAGGGTCGGCGGCAGCGTCAGGAAGCCGACGGCCACGAACCAGTGGGCGATGCCGACGACGCCCCACTTGTTCATGCGCGTGTGGCCGAGGAACTCCCGCACCAGGGTCACACTGCGCTGGTAGGGATTGTCGGTCCGGGTGCCGGCCGGAACCGGCTGGCCCAGCTTGAAATACCGGACGAACTGGCCGATCGCGCGCGCGAGCAGGGCAGCGCCGACCACGGCCAGGACCAGCGACACGATGATCGCGGCGAGTTGCATGGGGGCTCCTCGGGCCTGCGAGGGTTTCGTCGGGGGCTCCTGCCACGGGATACCCGACATTACTAAGCGGTAACTTATGCAGTCCGTCTGAGACTACCCCTAACCCCAGCCGCACTGTAGTCGGGTGCGGGGTGATCTGAATCGCTGAGGCTTGCCTTGGGAGACGCTCCGGGTGCGGCCGCGTGACGGCCATCAAAGCGGGGCATACGTCACTAACTTATATCCGTGGCGCACACTTGTATCCGCAGGCCGCCGTCCTGATACCGCCGTCCCGGCGGCCCGCGGGCACCTCGGCGCGGTGCCTCCGTGTTCTCGCGCGAGGTTTCCGCCCGCCGCCGTCCGCTGTGGCCGCCCCGGCCGCCGAGGGGGTCGCGACCCCGCCGTGGCCTTACCGCGGCCTCATCGCGGGTCGCCGTCGGCGCCGCCGGTGGCCCGCTCCCGGTGGGTGACTCCCGCCTCGCTCTCGCGCGAAATCGCAGTTCAGCGCCTGGTTGCGCGTAAGGAACGGATAAGACTTGAGTCTGTCCGACTCAGCTCTGTTGACCCGGCGCCGGACGTCAGGCATGCTTGAGTCTGTTCCACTCAAGTCAGCTGGAGGAATCGAAATGGCACGTGCGGTCGGCATCGACCTGGGCACGACTAACTCCGTCGTCAGCGTTCTGGAGGGCGGCGAGCCCACCGTCATCACCAACGCCGAGGGCGCCAGGACCACGCCTTCCGTCGTCGCCTTCGCGAAGAACGGCGAGGTGCTGGTCGGTGAGGTGGCCAAGCGGCAGGCCGTGACCAACGTCGACAGGACCATCCGGTCGGTCAAGCGCCACATGGGCACCGACTGGAAGATCAACCTGGACGGCAAGGACTTCAACCCGCAGCAGATGAGCGCCTTCGTGCTCCAGAAGCTGAAGCGGGACGCCGAGGCGTACCTGGGCGAGAAGGTGACCGACGCGGTCATCACCGTCCCGGCGTACTTCAACGACGCGGAGCGCCAGGCGACCAAGGAGGCCGGCGAGATCGCCGGCCTGAACGTGCTGCGCATCGTCAACGAGCCGACGGCCGCCGCCCTGGCGTACGGCCTCGACAAGGACGAGCAGGTCATCCTGGTCTTCGACCTCGGTGGCGGTACGTTCGACGTCTCGCTGCTGGAGATCGGCGACGGCGTCGTCGAGGTGAAGGCCACCAACGGTGACAACAACCTCGGTGGTGACGACTGGGACCAGCGCGTCGTCGACTACCTGGTCAAGCAGTTCCAGTCCGGGCACGGCGTGGACCTGGGCAAGGACAAGATGGCGCTCCAGCGCCTCCGTGAGGCCGCCGAGAAGGCCAAGATCGAGCTGTCCTCGTCCACCGAGACCACGATCAACCTGCCCTACATCACCGCCTCCGCCGAGGGTCCCCTGCACCTCGACGAGAAGCTGACCCGCGCCCAGTTCCAGCAGCTGACCGCGGACCTGCTGGAGCGCTGCAAGACGCCGTTCAACAACGTCGTCAAGGACGCCGGCATCGCACTGTCCGAGATCGACCACGTCGTTCTGGTCGGTGGCTCCACCCGTATGCCCGCCGTCGCCGAGCTCGTCAAGGAGATGACCGGCGGCAAGGAGGCCAACAAGGGTGTGAACCCGGACGAGGTCGTCTCGATCGGCGCCGCGCTCCAGGCCGGTGTCCTCAAGGGCGAGGTCAAGGACGTCCTGCTGCTCGACGTCACCCCGCTGTCCCTCGGTATCGAGACCAAGGGCGGCATCATGACCAAGCTGATCGAGCGCAACACCACGATCCCGACGAAGCGCTCCGAGATCTTCACCACGGCCGAGGACAACCAGCCGTCGGTGCAGATCCAGGTCTACCAGGGCGAGCGCGAGATCGCGGCGTACAACAAGAAGCTCGGCATGTTCGAGCTGACCGGTCTGCCGCCGGCGCCGCGCGGCGTCCCGCAGATCGAGGTCTCCTTCGACATCGACGCCAACGGCATCATGCACGTCACGGCGAAGGACCTCGGCACCGGCAAGGAGCAGAAGATGACCGTCACCGGCGGCTCCTCGCTCCCGAAGGACGAAGTCGACCGCATGCGTGAGGAGGCCGAGCGGTACGCGGAGGAGGACCACCAGCGCCGCGAGGCCGCCGAGTCCCGCAACCAGGGCGAGCAGCTCGTCTACCAGACCGAGAAGTTCCTCGCGGACAACGAGGACAAGGTCCCGGGCGAGATCAAGACCGAGGTCGAGGCCGCCGTCGCCGAGCTGAAGGAAAAGCTCAAGGGCGAGGACACCGCCGAGATCCGCACCGCCACCGAGAAGGTCGCGGCCGTCTCCCAGAAGCTGGGCCAGGCCATGTACGCCGACGCGCAGGCCTCCCAGGCCGCGGGCGGCGGCGCCGGAGCCGGTGCCGGTGAGGCCAAGGCGGACGACGACGTGGTCGACGCCGAGATCGTGGACGACGAACGTAAGGACGGTGCGGCGTGACCGAGGAGACCCCGGGCTTCGACGAGCAGTCGCAGCAGCCCGACGTCCCCTCCTCAGGCGTTCCGGCCGACGAGGCCGAGCCGAAGGCCGCCACCCCCTCCGCGGAGGAGGAGGCGGCCCCGGCCGGGGACTCGGGTCCCGACGCCGGGCTGGTGGCTCAGCTGGACCAGGTGCGTACGGCGCTCGGTGAGCGCACCGCGGACCTCCAGCGGCTCCAGGCCGAGTACCAGAACTACCGCCGCCGGGTCGAGCGCGACCGGATCGCGGTCAAGGAGGTCGCCGCGGTGAACCTCATGACCGAGCTCCTGCCCGTGCTCGACGACATCGGCCGCGCGCGGGAGCACGGCGAGCTGGTCGGCGGGTTCAAGTCCGTCGCCGAGTCGCTGGAGTCGACCGTGGCGAAGATGGGCCTGCAGTTGTTCGGCAAGGAGGGCGAGCCCTTCGACCCGACGATCCACGAGGCCCTGATGCACTCCTACGCCCCGGACGTCACCGAGACGACGTGCGTGGCGATACTGCAGCCGGGGTACCGCATCGGCGAGCGCATCATCCGCCCCGCGCGGGTGGCCGTGGCGGAACCGCAGCCGGGTGCCCAGCCGGGCAAGCCGGCCGAGGAGAGCACCGAGGCGGCGGCGGACGACAAGGAGACAGGTGGCCCTCAGGAGGGCTGACGCCTTCGCCGGCGTCCGCACGCCGGCGAAGGCGGGCAGGACGAGCAGGTCAGGAAAGACCGGCGGGGCAGGAGAGGAGGGACGTCGGGGATGAGTACCAAGGACTTCATCGAGAAGGACTACTACAAGGTCCTCGGCGTCCCCCAGGACGCCACCGAGGCCGAGATCAAGAAGGCGTACCGGAAGCTCGCCCGCGAGTACCACCCGGACGCCAACAAGGGCAACGCCAAGGCGGAGGAGCGGTTCAAGGAGATCTCCGAGGCGAACGACGTCCTCGGCGACCCCAAGAAGCGCAAGGAGTACGACGAGGCCCGCTCGCTCTTCGGCAGCGGCGGTTTCCGCGCGGGGCCGGGAGCGGGCGGTGCCGGGTCGTTCAACTTCGACCTGGGTGACCTCTTCGGGGGCCAGGGCGGCGGTCAGGGCGGCCAGGCCGGTGCCGGTGGCTTCGGCGGCGGGATCGGCGACGTCTTCGGCGGACTGTTCAACCGCGGCGGCACGGGCACCACGCGTACCCAGCCCCGGCGCGGCCAGGACATCGAGTCCGAGGTCACCCTGAGCTTCACCGAGGCGATCGAGGGGGCGACGGTCCCGCTGCGGATGTCCTCCCAGCAGGCCTGCAAGGCCTGTTCGGGCACCGGCGACAAGAACGGCACACCGCGCGTGTGCCCGACCTGCGTCGGCACCGGGCAGGTCGCCCGGGGCAGCGGCGGCGGCTTCTCGCTCACCGACCCGTGCCCCGACTGCAAGGGCCGCGGCCTGATCGCGGAGAACCCCTGCGACATCTGCAAGGGCAGCGGCCGGGCCAAGTCCTCGCGGACGATGCAGGTGCGCATCCCCGCGGGGGTCAGCGACGGCCAGCGGATCCGGCTGCGCGGCAAGGGCGCTCCGGGCGAACGCGGCGGCCCGGCGGGCGACCTCTACGTGGTCGTGCACGTCGGCAGCCACCCGGTGTTCGGCCGCAAGGACGACAACCTCACCGTCACCGTCCCGGTCACCTACCCGGAGGCGGCGCTCGGCGGCGAGATCCGCGTCCCGACGCTCGGCGGTCCGCCGGTCACGCTGAAGCTGCCCCCGGGGACACCCAACGGGCGGACCATGCGGGCCCGCGGCAAGGGAGCGGTCCGCAAGGACGGCTCGCGCGGTGATCTGCTGGTCACCGTCGAGGTGAGTGTTCCCAAGGACCTGCCGGGGAAGGCTCGTGACGCACTGGAGGCGTATCGCGAGGCGACCGCGGACGACGATCCGCGGGCGGAGCTGTTCCAGGCCGCGAAGGGAGCTTGAGGGCGATGGACGGTCGTCGACGCAATCCGTACGAACTGACGCAGGACACTCCGGTCTATGTCATTTCGGTGGCGGCCCAGCTCTCCGGGCTGCATCCGCAGACGCTGCGTCAGTACGACCGCCTGGGGCTCGTCTCGCCGGACCGCACCGCGGGCCGGGGCCGCCGCTACTCGGCCCGTGACATCGAGCTGCTCCGTCAGGTGCAGCAGCTGTCGCAGACCGAGGGCATCAACCTGGCCGGCATCAAGCGCATCATCGAACTGGAGAACCAGGTCGCCGCGCTCCAAGCCCGGGTGGCGGAGCTGGAGGGGACCCTGGACGGCGTGGCCGCGACCATGCGTCAGCGTGAGGCGGCGGTGCACGCGTCGTACCGCCGGGACCTGGTGCCGTACCAGGAGGTCCAGCAGACCAGCGCGCTGGTGGTGTGGCGGCCCAAGCGCCAGCAGCAGACCGACTGACGGCCGGCACCCGGTCCGGTCGTCGTCGGCCGGCGCGAAAGCGCCGGTCCGGGGCGGCGGCGGTGTGACGGAAGCGGCTCAGTGGGAAGGCTGCGGCCTGACGGAGAAGTTCCGTTTGGCGCAAAAGTGAAGTACCGGGTGGGGCCCGGAGGTTCGTGCGAACCTCCGGGCCCCACCCGTGTACGGGCTGTTGACGGCACGTCACCCGGAGCCCCGGACGCCCCCGAGCACGCCCTGCGCACGGCTGTGAGCAGCACGTGTATGCGTGTGTAGGAGATATGTGCGATTCTTTCGCCGAGCCCACACGACTTCAGCGCACGGTGCTGTGTTCATCTCGTTAAGTAGTTGGTCTTGACGCCACTGGTCGCTGGAGCGTTGGCTTTTCAGTCACATGGGCCGCAATGTTGTGCCCACGTCCAAAAACGTACTGAAGTGAGCCCTCGCATGCGTCGTATCGCCATATCAGTCGCCGCCGCCTCGATGTCCGTCATGCTCGCCGGTTGCGGCGCACTCAACGCGACGGGGAGCAGCGACGGAGCGAGCCCCACCAAGGGGAACGATGTCACCATCGGGCTCCTGCTGCCGGAGACGGCCAACACCCGGTACGAGCAGTTCGACTACCCCATCTTCAAGAAGAAGGTGGAGGAGCTCACCAACGACAAGGGCAAGGTCGACTACGCCAACGCCGACGCGGACGCGGGCAAGCAGTCGAGCCAGATGCAGCAGATGATCGAGGACGAGGTCGACGTCATCGTGCTGGACGCGGTCGACGCGCACGCCATCGCCGAGGACGTGACGAAGGCCAAGGACGCGGGCATCCCCGTCATCGCCTACGACCGGCTGGCCGAGGGCCCGATCGACGCGTACATCTCCTTCGACAACGAGCTGGTCGGCGAGGTCCAGGGCCGCTCCCTGCTGGAGGCGCTCGGCGGTGACGGCGGGGTCACCAGCAAGATCGTCATGATGAACGGCTCGCCGACCGACCCGAACGCCAAGCAGTTCAAGGCGGGGGCGCTGTCCGAGCTCCAGGACGCGGTGACCATCGCCAAGACCTACGACACCAAGGACTGGAAGCCGGAGAACGCCGAGGCCAACATGGCCGAGGCGATCGCCGCGATCGGCGCCGGCAACATCGCCGCGGTCTACTCCGCCAACGACGGCATGGCGGGCGGCATCATCAAGGCGCTGAAGGCCGCCGGGGTGACCGAGATGCCCCCGATCACCGGCCAGGACGCCGAACTCGCCGGGGTGCAGCGGATCCTCGTGGGCGAGCAGTTCATGAGCGTCTACAAGTCCTACCCGACCGAGGCGGACAACGCCGCGGAGATCGCGGTGGCGCGGGTCCAGGGCAAGGACATCCAGTTCGACGCGCTGACCAGCGAGCGCGTCGACAGCCCCACCGACAAGGACATTCCGGCGCAGCTCGTGCCCGTGGTCGCCCTGACCAAGGAGAACATCGCGGACACGGTCGTCGCCGACGGGATCTACAAGCTGTCGGACATCTGCACGGCCCCCTACAAGGAGGCGTGCGACAAGGCCGGACTGAAGTAAGGCCCGTCCGGCGGCCGAAGACCCGCCCGACGGCGGGTCTTCGGCCGCCGGACCGCGTCGACCGCCCCGTCGACCACCCTGCCGGGGAGCGCGGACAGCCGCGCTCCCCGGCAGTGTTGTTCCCTCCCGCACACGCCCCGCGCCCTCGCCCCTCGCCCCGCACCCCGCCGCCCTCACGCGCTCATGTGGGGCCGACCGCCGCCGGTTTGTTGCAATGTGGCGAGGCGGGGCAGGGGTATAGACGGTCATACCAGTGGTTTCCGGCGATCGTGCCGACGGGAGCCGTGTTGCGGAGCCGGGTGTGTCCGCGCATAGTTGCGCATCGGAAAGTGGCTGAACCGGGGGTGGGACGGGCAATGGCCGGGCGCGGGACGGACGAGCATCCACACGGTGCTGACCGACTGTGCGACATCGGGGATCGCGTGTATTCCCGGGCCGTGCGGCGCGGACGGGTGCCGCGCCGGGACGCGGAGCCGGTGCCCTGTCTGCTGGACCTGGCCCTGCTGCACCCGGACCCCGACGACATGGACTGGCTGGTGCCGACCGCCCCGCAGGAGGTCATGACCCGGCTGCTGCGCGGGATGTACGACGAGGTCAGCGCGAGCCAGCGCCGGGTGGGTTCGGCCGTCGAGGCCTTCGAGTGGTACGCCGGCCTCGGCCGCGGGACGCAGTCACCGCAGGCCTTCGCCGCCTCGGCCGGGGAGGGCCCGGCGATCCGGGTGCTGGACGGGGTGGCCCGTATCCAGGCCGCGATGGACGAGGCGACGCAGGCGTGCACCACGGAGGTGCTCACGGTCCAGCCCGGCGGCATCCGGCGCGAGGCGGAGCTGTCGGAGGGCCTGCACCGGGCGACGGCGCTGCGCGGGCGCGGGGTGCGGATGCGGGACCTCTACACGCATGTGGCCCGGCACGGCCAGGGGCTGTACACGTACCTGGAGCTGATGGGCGACGCGGTGGAGGCGCGGACGCTGGACGAGGTGACCGAGCGGCTGATCCTCTTCGACCGCACGGTCGCCTTCATCCCCGCCAACGCCGAGCGCTCGATGGCACTGGAACTGCGGCACCCGGCGCTGGTGGAATACCTGAGCACGGTCTTCGAGCGGCTGTGGCGGCTCGCCCTCCCGCTGGCCGCCCCGCTCCCCGACACCGGCATCGAGGGCATCTCGCACCGGGAGCGGTCCATCGCGGCGCTGCTCGCGGAGGGCCACCAGGATGCGGTGATAGCGGAGCGCCTCGGCATCAGTGTGCGCACCTGCCGGGCTCACATCGCCCGGCTGTCGGAGACGCTGGGCGCGGCCAGTCGTACCCAACTCGGTGTGCGTATCGCCCAGGCCGGCCTGGACGGCCCGCCGCGAGCGGCCTCCGCCTCCGTCACGGTTCCTGGTCGAGAATCCCGGACTGCCCGATGAGGTAACCGAGCTGAGCCCGGCTCCCGCTGCCCAGGGTCGCGGCGATCTTGGCGATGTGCACGCGAGCGGTGCGGACGTTCATGCCGAGGCGGTCGGCTATGACGGCGTCGGTGTGGCCTTCGACGAGGAGGCGGGCGATGGCGCGCTGGCGGGGCGTGACGCCGTTCAGCGTGGGCCGGCGGACCGCCTGGGGGTACATCGGTGTGGCGAGCCGCCAGAGGCGGTCGAAGGTGGTGGCGAGGTACCCCACGAGCGCCGGGTGGCGGACCTCCAGCGCCGAGGTGCGGTCGGCGTCGGCGGGGACGAACGCGACGGCGCGGTCGACGACGATGAGGCGTTCGGTGATCTCGTCCAGCGTCCGGGCCTCGACGTCGCCCGTCAGCCGTTCGTAGCGGGCGGCGAGCGAGGGCAAGTGGCGCAGGGTGTGCTGGTAGAGGGCGCGGATGCGGCCACCGCGGCCGAGCAGGGCCTGGTCGCGCCGGATCGCGGCCTCGTGGAAGTCCGGCTTGGGGTGTCTGTAGCTGTTGTGCGGTTGGACGGCCAGGAGTTCACTGGCGTCGGCCATTGCCTCGTTGATGACCCCGCTGATGCGTTCCTTGTCGCTGTGGAGCGTGAGCAGGGGTGTCGTCGAGACGCTGTCGTCCCGTCCCGCCCGCATCAGCGGTTCGAACGCCTCGACCAGCTGTGCCTCCCGTTGCCGTTCCCCGGCGATCCGGTCCGCCGAGGCCCGCAGAAGCCGGTGCAGGACGATGTGCGGCGCGACGGGCTCCCACTGGCTCGGGTCGTCGAGGGCGGGGGTCAGGAGGCCGAGGTCGGCGAGGTGCGCCGCCTTGTCGGCCCCGTCGGCGGGTACGTTCCCCTGGCGCAGTGCACGGGTGTACAGGTCCAGGTCCCCCTCGCACGGCTCCGCCGGCGCGTCGTCGTGTGCGTTCCCGTACATGCGTGGCTCGCTCATCCCCAGTGCTCAGTTCTCCTGTTCGAGGATCCCCGACTGGGCGATAAGGTAACCCAGTTGGGCGCGGCTGCCACTGCCGAGGGCGGAGGCCAGCTTGGCTATGTGGGCGCGGCAGGTGCGGACGTTCATGCCCAGGCGCCGGGCGATGGCCTCGTCGACGTGGCCCTCCACGAGGAGCTTGGCGATGGAGTGCTGGATGTCCGTGAGGCCGTCCGAGGCCGGTTCGTACGGGGCTCCCATGCTCAGGGGGACCGCGCGGGTCCACATGAACTCGAAGACCTTGATCAGGTAGCGGACGAGGCCGGGGTGGCGCAGTTCCAGGGCGACCTGACGGTCGTCACGGGTGGGAATGAAGGCCACGGTCTCGTCGCAGATGACGAGCCGCTCCACGAGCTCGTCGATGGTGCGGTACTCCACCCTGCTGGTGTCGAACCGTGCCACGTACGCCAGCGTCTCGGGACTGTGGCGGGCGGTGTGCTGGTAGAGGGTCCGGATGCGCACCCCCCGCTCGGTCAGCTGCTGGTCGCGCTCCAGCCCCTGGGCGAGGGTGTGTTCCAGCCGACGGCCGCCCGGCTGGACGGTGAGCATCTCGGACCGGCACTGCGCGGTGGCCAGATCGAGGGCGGCGTTGATCCGGTCGAAGCCCTCCAGCACCGTGATCGAGTGGGTGGTCATCGTCGTCTGGGCGCTGAGGGCCATGAACGGTTCGAAGGCGTCGGCCAGTTCGATCGACATCCGCCTGCGCTCGGTGATCTCCCGTTCCAGCGGGTTGAGCCGGTGGGCCAGAGCCACCGCCGGGGAGAGGGGGCGCAGCCAGGTGGGGTCGTCCGGGTCGGGGTGCAGCAGGGCGAGCTCCATCAGGCAGGGAGCGGGCTCCACGTCCGTGCGGGCGATGCGGCCCGCGCGCAGGGCGTCGGCATAGAGACGGCTGCCGGCCTCGCACAGTTCGGTGACCGCATGGGGATGCGTACCATTAGTCCGATTCATTGTTAAATCTCCACCCCCCAGGGTCCTGAACATGCAGGAACATGATGCACCGATTGTGTGGCCACGACGTGCCCGAATGAGCCATCGTCGTACGTGACGGGGGAAAAGGGTGATCTTCGAGTGAGGACGAAGCCGACTATGCGCAAGAGAACGCTTCGCTCGGTGCTTGTTGCCGCATTCTCCGCCGTCATGGCCTTCGGGGCGCTGAGTGGCTTGGCCGGCACGAAGGGTGACGTCCGGGCGGACAGTAGCTGGGGGCCAGTGGTGGGCGCCAACTCCGTAGCCCTGGACAGCAGCTGGGGACCGGTGGTGGGCGCCAACTCCGTAGGTGCGGCCGACAGCAGTTGGACTGAGTGATGACCACGCCTCCCGACGACCGATCCTTCCGCCGCGAGATGGCCACCGCCTACCGGTCCGGCTGGCACTTCATCGACCTGGTCACCGCCATCCCCCACAGCGGTGACTCCCTGATGGTGACCGTGTTCGGTGAACCGGTCGTCGTCACGCGCGACGAGGACCAGGACGTACGGGCGTACCGGTGTCTGCGGCGGCCCCGCGGGGCGCCGCAACCGGTGCGGTGTGCCATCCGGTACGGAATGATCTTTGTGAACCTGGATCAACGGGACCATGAGCAGGTGGAGTCCGACTCTCTCGCTCCCCGGACCATCTCGGCCACCCCCCGCAGTGCCTGACGCGATTCCCCCGTCGTAAAAGATCGCGCAGGTACTTCCCCCGGCAGTGGCGTCACCGTGACCTGAACACGGTGACGCCACTGCAGTTTTCGGAGACATTTCCGGGTATGGCCGGGATCGGTCGATGGCCGGAACCGGTCGTCGGACGGTACGAATCTTCACCGCTGCCTCACCGTCGGCCCACCCCTGCCTCCTCGCGTGTACGAGCGTGGTCGCCATGATCCCCCGCGCCGGATCCGGTACCGGCGGCGCCCGCCCGTGGCGCCCCGGCCGCGCCTTCGCCGCGTGCCCCGGCCCGCGCGCCGCGCCGCCGCCCCTCAGTGTCACCCGCGGCCGGCGTCGTCGTCCCCTGCGCGCGCCCCCCCGCGTCCTCGCGTCCGCCTCGCGTCCTCGCCCCGCACCGCTCCTCCGCGTCCGCCTCGTGCCGTGGCGCCCGCCGTGTTCCGTCGTCGCCGTCTGTGTGCGTGCTCGTGGCCGATGTGCATGGCCGATGTGCACGGCCGGTGGTCGCGCCTGAAGCCGGAATGCCCGGGAACTCGACCATCCCGGCCCTCCCGTCCTCACCTTGAGTGGAATAGACTCAAGTTTGTGTACGCTGACCGAGTCAGCCAAGTCGATGTCAGCCATGAAGGCCGCTGAACGGTCGTCGCAAGGAGGAGAACGCGAACGTGGACGCCGAGCTGACCAACCGGAGCCGGGACGCGATCAACGCAGCCGGCAATCGGGCCCTGACCGGGGGACACCCCGACCTCACCCCCGCCCACCTGCTGCTCGCCCTGCTCGAAGGGCAGGACAACGAGAACATCACCGACCTGCTCGCCGCGGTCGACGCCGACCAGGCCGCCGTACGCGCCGGGGCCGAGCGCGTCCTCGCCGGGCTGCCGAGCGTCACCGGGTCCACCGTCGCCCCGCCTCAGCCCAACCGTGAGCTGCTCGCCGTCATCGCGGACGCCCAGTCCCGCGCCCGTGACCTGGGCGACGATTACCTTTCCACCGAGCACCTGCTCCTGGGTATCGCCGCGAAGGGCGGCGCGGCCGGCGAGGTGCTGGCCGGGCAGGGCGCCACCGCGAAGAAGCTGCAGGCAGCCTTCCAGCAGACGAGAGGAGCCCGTCGGGTGACGACGGCCGACCCTGAGGGTCAGTACAAGGCCCTGGAGAAGTTCGGGACCGACCTCACCGACGCCGCCCGCGAGGGCAGGCTCGACCCGGTGATCGGCCGGGACCAGGAGATCCGGCGGGTCGTGCAGGTGCTGTCCCGCCGCACCAAGAACAACCCCGTGCTCATCGGCGAGCCCGGCGTCGGCAAGACCGCCGTCGTCGAGGGGCTCGCCCAGCGGATCGTCAAGGGGGACGTGCCCGAGTCACTGAAGGACAAGCGGCTGGTCGCGCTCGACCTGGGGGCGATGATCGCCGGGGCCAAGTACCGCGGCGAGTTCGAGGAGCGGCTGAAGACCGTCCTCGCCGAGATCAAGGACTCCGACGGGCAGATCATCACCTTCATCGACGAGCTGCACACGGTCGTCGGCGCCGGTGCCGGCGGCGACTCCGCCATGGACGCCGGCAACATGCTCAAGCCGATGCTCGCCCGCGGTGAGCTGCGCATGGTCGGCGCCACCACCCTCGACGAGTACCGCGAGCGGATCGAGAAGGACCCGGCGCTGGAGCGGCGCTTCCAGCAGGTGCTGGTCGCCGAGCCGTCGGTCGAGGACTCCATCGCCATCCTGCGCGGCCTGAAGGGCCGCTACGAGGCGCACCACAAGGTGCAGATCGCCGACAGCGCGCTGGTGGCGGCGGCGACCCTCTCGGACCGCTACATCACCTCCCGCTTCCTGCCCGACAAGGCCATCGACCTGGTCGACGAGGCGGCTTCCCGGCTCCGCATGGAGATCGACTCCTCGCCCGTCGAGATCGACGAACTCCAGCGCTCGGTGGACCGGTTGAAGATGGAGGAACTGGCGATCGGCAAGGAGACCGACGCCGCCTCCCTCGAACGCCTGGAGAAGCTGCGCCGCGACCTCGCCGACAAGGAGGAGGAGCTGCGCGGCCTCAACGCCCGCTGGGAGAAGGAGAAGCAGTCCCTGAACCGGGTCGGCGAGCTGAAGGAGAAGCTCGACGACCTGCGCGGCCAGGCCGAACGCGCCCAGCGCGAGGGCGACTTCGACACCGCCTCCAAGCTGCTCTACGGCGAGATCCCCGGCCTGGAACGCGACCTGGAGGCCGCCTCCGAGGCCGAGGAGGAGGTCGCCAAGGACACCATGGTCAAGGAGGAGGTCGGCTCCGACGACATCGCGGACGTCGTCGCCTCCTGGACCGGCATCCCCGCCGGCCGCCTGCTGGAGGGCGAGACGCAGAAGCTGCTGCGCATGGAGGACGAGCTGGGCAAGCGGCTCATCGGCCAGGGCGAGGCCGTACGGGCGGTGTCGGACGCCGTACGCCGCAGCCGCGCCGGAATCGCGGACCCGGACCGCCCCACCGGCTCCTTCCTCTTCCTCGGCCCCACCGGCGTCGGCAAGACCGAACTGGCCAAGGCGCTCGCCGACTTCCTCTTCGACGACGAGCGGGCGATGGTCCGCATCGACATGTCGGAGTACAGCGAGAAGCACAGCGTGGCCCGCCTGGTCGGCGCCCCGCCCGGCTACGTCGGGTACGAGGAGGGCGGCCAGCTCACCGAGTCCGTGCGCCGCCGCCCGTACAGCGTGGTGCTCCTCGACGAGGTGGAGAAGGCCCACCCCGAGGTCTTCGACATCCTGCTCCAGGTCCTCGACGACGGCCGGCTCACCGACGGCCAGGGCCGCACGGTCGACTTCCGCAACACGATCCTGGTGCTGACGTCCAACCTGGGCAGCCAGTACCTGGTCGACCCGCTGACCACCGAGGAGCAGAAGAAGGAACAGGTCCTGGAAGTGGTCCGGACCTCCTTCAAGCCGGAGTTCATCAACCGGCTCGACGACCTGGTCGTCTTCTCGGCGCTGACCAAGCCCGAGCTGGAGCGCATCGCCGCACTGCAGCTCGACCGGCTGGGCCGGCGCCTGGCCGAACGCCGGCTCAGCCTGGACATCACTCCCGAGGCGCTGGCCTGGCTGGCGGAGGAGGGCATGGACCCGGCCTACGGCGCCCGCCCGCTGCGCCGCCTGGTGCAGACCGCCATCGGCGACCGGCTCGCCAAGGAGATCCTGTCCGGAGAGATCAAGGACGGGGACACGGTCCGCGTGGACCGCGCCGGCGAGGGCCTCCTGGTGGGCCCGGCCACGGGCAAGACGCTGTAATACCCCTCAGGGGTACGGTCTCCATGGTCATCGAAATGTGATCATGGAGACCGGCACGTGGGGAGACCCCTCGGCCTGGCAGGTTGCCCGGCACGTGCCAAGAGAGAGAGGGTGGGACATACGTCTGGTCCCATCCACGGCCGGACGCCAGACGACCGCAGGAGAGTCCCAGATGTCCATCGACCCGTCCTCGATTCCTAGCTTCGGGGGCCAGCAGCCGGAGCCGCAGCCCCAGGGCCCCGCGGGCCCCGTCGTCCCGGATCAGGACCTCGTGAAGCAGCTCCTCGACCAGATGGAGCTCAAGTACGTCGTCGACGACGAGGGAGACCTCGCGGCGCCGTGGGAGCAGTTCCGTACCTACTTCATGTTCCGTGGGGAGGGTGACCAGCAGATCTTCTCCGTGCGGACGTTCTACGACCGGCCGCACGGCATCGAGGAGAAGCAGCAGCTCCTCGAGTCGATCGACGACTGGAACCGCCGCACCCTGTGGCCCAAGGTCTACACCCACACCCATGACGACGGCACCGTCCGCCTCATCGGCGAGGCCCAGATGCTGATCGGCACGGGCGTCAGCCTGGAGCACTTCGTCTCGTCGACGGTCAGCTGGGTGCGGGCCGCGATCGAGTTCGACAAGTGGCTCGTCGAGCAGCTCGGCCTGGAGCAGGAGATCGACGACGCGGAGAAGCCCGAGGACGACGAGTAGGAAGCCCTCCGCCTCCCGCCCGCGCACACGCGAAGGAGCCCGGCTCCGGACCGACCTCAGAGGTCACCCGGATCCGGGCTCCTTCGGTTTCCCCCGGGCCCGCCGCCCGAGGCGCTCCCGTGGGCGCGTCACCCGGGGGTTCGCCTACCGCTGTCCCACCGCCCGCAGCCGGGAGGCCGCCTCCTCCAATACGCTCTTCCGCTTGCAGAAGGCGAAACGGATGTACGGAGCGCCTGCCTCCCGGTGGTCGTAGAAGACCGAGGTGGGGATGGCGACGACACCGGCGCGTTCCGGGAGGGCGCGGCAGAAGGCTTCGCCGTCGGTTTCGCCGAGCGGGCGGATGTCGGCGGTGAGGAAGTATGTTCCGGCCGGCCGGAGGACGTCGAAGCCCGCTTCCGTCAGGCCCGTCGACAGCAGGTCCCGTTTGGCGCGCAGGTCCGCGCGGAGCTCGGTGTAGTACGACTCCGGCAGGGCGAGTGCCTCGGCGACCGCGTACTGGAACGGGCCCGCGGAGACGTACGTCAGGTACTGCTTCGCCGAGCGGACCGCCGTCACCAGTCCGGGTGCTCCCGTCACCCAGCCGACACCTTGTTCGTACGCCTATTCGCGTGCCACGCGGCAAGCTCCATGACGACGGAGCTGTGGCGGCCGCGGAGCCTGTCCCGCCTGATCTCACAGCCGTAACGCCGGGCTCGGTGACACGGCGCTGTCCGCCGTATCCTGACCCCACACGGGAAGGAGCCGTCCATGAGCGTCGACGCGATCATGCACACCGAGTTCCCCGAGGGGTACACGGTCCTGTTCGGAGCTGACGGAAAGGTGATCATGACTCCGCAAAGCTTCGAGCACTCCAGCACGATCAAGTCGATGCAGTACGACACGGTCGTGTCCCTCGGACGCCACGCGAAGACCGCCTCGGACGTCTACATCGACTTCCCCGCCGACGAGAACTCCGCCCCCGATCTGGCAATCCTTCGCGAGGACGCCCGCCGGGAAGGCAAGCGCTACAGCTTCGAGGACGTCCTGCTGATCTCCGAGGTCGTCTCGACCTCCTCCGCACGCAAGGACTACGACGACTGCACCGCGAAGTACGGCCGTTACGGCATCCCCATCTACTTGGTTGTGGACCCCTACGCCCAGGAAGTCGTCCTCCACACCCAGCCGACCGCCACCGGTTACATCGCGGCACACACCCACAAGTACGGGACGGGCAAGCTCCCCATCCCCCTGGCCGACGGCCGCACCTTCACCCTCGACCTCGACGAACTCCCGCGCCCCGAGCCCGAGGCGGACGCCCGCTGACGACGGACTCCGGTGCGCCGGGCCCGTGCCGTTGGCACCGCTGTCATCGGACCTGGTCGTTCCTGGTCCGGGCAGCCGGCTGGGCCCCGCCCTTTCGTCGATCGGGGTCGGCCAGGGAAGCGGACCGTTCTGTGCCGCGAGTCCGTACGGCGAAGTCCGGTTTGGGGAAACGAAGTTCGAAGCCGCGTTTGCTGCGGGCGTCAACCACCACGTAGTGCCGTTGAGGCAGCGGGCCGCTCGTCCTCGGCCGGGTTTGTCGGCCCCGGTTCGGCGATAGCGTGGTACGGCAAGGACTGCTGCGGACAGGCTGGACGAATTTCATGCGGATGCGGATCGAACCCGAGGCCGATGAGGACTTCGAGGCGGCGTGTGGACTGCTGGTCGACCGGCTGGTCCGGTGGGCCGGGGAGCAGGGTCTGCCGGTGGACGCTTTCCTGGCCGAGGCGACGCTGGAGTACCGGCACCGGGCGACTGTCGATGGCCGACTCGGATGGTGGGAGCCGCGGCACGTGGAAGAGCTGCTCCTCTCCTGGCTTCCCCGGCAGGTCACCGAACTCCCCGGGGAGGAACGCGGCGACGCCCCGGGCACACTGCGCACACTGCTGCGCTATCTGCACGCCATGCAGTTGGCGGACCCGCGCGGCCCCGTACTTGAGGACTCCCTCGCCGCGGTCGACGCGGCTGCGGAACAGTACCCGGTGGCGATGGCGGACCGCACCCGCTGGGGCCTGGCGAAGTACTGGATGACGACAGCCGCCGAGCAGGGCGTGGACATCCGGGACGGGGCGGCGTTGCAGCGCTTCGCGGACCGGGCACAGCGCGGGGAGGTCGCCTACGATCAGCAGACCCTCGACGCGATCATGGAGCAACGGCTGACCGGCCGCGCGCCGTCCGGTTCGGCCCGGGCCGAACCACAGCTGCCCGTGACGCTCCCCACGGACAACGAATTGCGACGACGGGCCGAGGTGTCGGCGATCGTGTCGCAGTTGCGCGGGCTCGCCCAGTGGGCGGGGCGCGACGGCCGGGCGGTGACGGGAACGGGACGGCTGCGGATGGCGGATGCCCGCGAGCTGGTGGATGCGCTGAGCACCGGCGACAAGACCGAGGGCGTGCGATCTTCGGCCGACCTGCCGCGGCTGGGGCTGCTGGTGGAGTGGGCGAAGAAGGCGCGGCTGGTCCGGGTGGCCAAGGGGCGGTTGTACGCGGTGGCCAGGGCCCGGCCGGTGCTGGCCGACCCGCTTCAGCTGTGGTTGCGCGCCTTCGACGCGTGCTTCGAGCTGCGGCAGGCCCTGATCGGGGCGCGCAGCGGCTGGCACGTCGAGTCGATGCTGTTCGATGCGTACGAGGACGTGCTGGAGGATGTGCTGAACACGCTCTACAGCCTGCCGTACCCGATGCCCTGGCCGCGGCTGCGCGACTCCGTGCACCTGGCCTACCGGGCCCGCTTCCAGCTGGACAGCGGATCGGACCTCCGGCACCGGATGTGGTTCGAGCACGCCGACCGGGACCTGCGCACGGTACTCGCCATGCTGGACGACCTGGGGGCGATCAAGCGTGACCGTGGGATGGCCGACCCGGTGTTCCTGGACGTCGATCTCTCCGAGGCTGGACCCGAACTGCCCGCGGACATGCCGCCGGAGCTTGCGGAACTGCTGGGTGTTGCGGGGGCGGCAGCGGATCCGGCGCCGCAGGAGCGCGCCGATGCCCGGCGTGAAGAGCTGACGGCAGGGCCGGTGGAGCTCATCCGTCTCACCGAACTGGGCACCCGGGCCGTACGGCAGCGGCTGCTGGCGGCCGGCCGGGACGCACCGCTGGTCGGTGAGCTGGCTCAGGTACCGGCGGCCGGTCTGCTGGGGGCGCTGGCCGAGGACTACGACCCGGATACCGCCAGCACGGAGCTGGCCGGCTGGCTTTCGGCCCGCGGGGAGCGGGATGCCGCTCTGCAGCAACTGACGGACGCTGTAGGGACCATGGCCTTCCGCGCACGTGCGCAGGCGATGCTCGACGTACTGCAGGTGGCGTTGCCGGACGGCGAGGGCGAGCGACTGCTGCGCACGCTGCGGCGAGACACACAGCTGGCGCCGTTGGCGCTGAACGCACTGGCTCAGCGTGAACTGCTGCCCCCCGAGGACATGACCGATGCCGAGTATCTGCTGGTGCTCGCCGAGAGCCTGCTTCAGCTTGTGGAGCTGGCGGGCGGCCGGGACGGCGCCGAGGAGGCGCTGCGCACCCAGGGCTCCCAGGCCAGGGAAGCGGTTGCCGCCGCACTGGACTCCGCGCACCCGGACCGGGCCGGACTCGAAGAGCTCAGGCAGCTGGCGGCCCGGGCACTGGGTACCCACGGCGCCCGCGTCGGTCGCGCCCGGAAGGCTCGGCGCTCCTCAGGCAAGAGCGGCCGCAAGCGGCGCCGCTGACCGGGCAACACCGTCTGCCCCCCCAGGCGCCGGGTGCGCTGGCACTGGCACGGAGCCGGGCGGAGGGAAACCGATGGGTCCCGGCGTCGTACGTCCTCGGTGGCGCGCTACCGTCGGGGTCGTGGTTGAGGGATGGGGCGAGGACGGGCTGCGGGCCCTGCGTGGCGCGCTCCACGCGCAGGACGGAGTGGCGTTGCTTGCGGCGTTGCGTCGTGGACCCGTGCGTGAGGTGTTGCAGCTGGCCGGCGATGGTGTGGCCGGGGCCGCGGCGCAGGGCCTGCCGGGGGCTGCGGAGATGGCGGCCTTGTTTCTCGGCGCGCTCCAGGAGCGCGGCTTCCGGGGCGATGGGGAGCTGGCGGACCGGTTGCGCGCGGCCACGGGAGACGCGGCGATCCCCCTCCTGCGCCCGCTCGCGGTCGATCTGGAGATGCTCGCCATGCTGCTGGAGGGCGACCCGGCCGAGTCCGGTGGCCGGATCGATCTGACCACCGGGGAGTGCTGGCCTGCCTTCACCGATGAGCTGGGGCCTGGGCCCGGGGCCGAGGAGGACGACGATTCCGAGCGATGGCTGTACGTGCCGGCTCTGGGGTCCCGGGCCGGGTACCGGGACATGGAGCTGTTCATCGAAGAGGTCGAGGACGCCGCCCTTGCCGACAGGCTGCGGATCGCCATCGGTGGGCGGGGCGTCTTCCGGCGCTTCAAGGACGTCCTCGCTGGTGACGAGCGCTCCTGGAGCCGGTACCACCGGTTCTGCGATGAGCGGCAGCGCGGCCGGGCCCGCGCCTGGCTGGCCGAGGAGGGCTACTGCCCGCACATCACCTTCTTCGTAGAGCCCAGCTCGGGTTCGTATCCTTCGGGGCCGGTATGACTCTTTGCTGCCCCTGTCCTGCATGATCCGGGGGCGCTGTCACCGGGCCTGGCGTCGCCGGTTGATCGCTGAGGGAAGTGTGTCCGCCGACAGGCGGGCTGCGTGATACGACTGCCGATCACCGGCGTCCCGGTCGACCAGGCGGCAGTCGAGTGCGGGTGCGCGGCGGCTCGGAGCAACCAGGCCGTGTGGCCGGTACATTTGCTGGTACGGCTGTGGCTGTCAGGCAGCCAGCGTCTTGAGTCGGGAGGCCGCCTCCTCCAGTACGCCTGTCCGCTTGCAGAACGCGAAGCGAACAAAGGGTGCGCCCTGCTCACGGTGGTCGTAGAAGACCGCGTTGGGGATCGCGACCACCCCGCAGCGCTCCGGCAGCGCACGGCAGAAGGTGAAACCGTCGTTCTCACCAAGGGGCCGGATGTCGGTGGTGATGAAGTACGTGCCGGCCGGGCGGAAGACCTTGAAGCCCGCCCGCTCCAGGCCGCCCGCGAGCAGGTCCCGTTTGGCCAGCATGTTCGCGCGGAAGTCCGCGAAGTAGGAGTCGGGCAGGCGCAGGGCCTCGGCCACGGCGTATTGGAAGGGCCCGGAGGCGACATACGTCAGGAACTGCTTGGCCGAGCGGACGGCGGCGACGAGATCGGGGGCGCCGGTAACCCAGCCGACCTTCCAGCCGGTGAACGAGAAGGTCTTGCCGGCGCTCGAGATGGTGACCGTGCGGTCCCGCATGCCCGGGAAGGTCGCGAGGGGTACGTGTTCGGCGTCGTCGAAGACCAGGTGCTCGTACACCTCGTCCGTCACCACCAGCAGGTCGCGCTCCACCGCCAGCTCGGCGATCGCGGTCAGCTCCTCGCGGGTGAGGACGGTGCCGGTCGGGTTGTGGGGGGTGTTGAGCAGCAGCAGGCGGGTGCGGTCGGTGACGGCGTCGCGCAGTTCGTCGAGGTCGAGGTGGAAGCGGCCCTCACGGGGGCGCAGGGTGACCGGCACGCGCGTGGCGCCCGCCATCGCGATGCACGCCGCGTACGAGTCGTAGTACGGCTCCAGGGCGACCACCTCGTCGCCCGGCTCCAGCAGGGCGAGCAGCGACGCGGCGATCGCCTCGGTGGCGCCCGCGGTGACCAGGACCTCCGTGTCGGGGTCGAGGGTGAGGCCGTAGCGGCGCTGCTGGTGCGCGGCGATCGCGGTGCGCAGTTCGGGGATGCCGGGGCCGGGCGGGTACTGGTTGCCGCGGCCGTCCCGCAGCGCCCGCACCGCCGCCTCCCTGACCTCCTCGGGGCCGTCGGTGTCCGGGAAGCCCTGGCCCAGGTTGATGGCGCCGGTGCGCAGGGCCAGGGCGGACATCTCGGCGAAGATCGTGGTCCCGAACTCGGCGAGCCGGCGGTTCAGGAGGGGACGCGCGCTGGAGGTCATGCCGGTCATCCTGCGCCGAACCTCTGGAGTTGCTCAACTCTGCTTTGGGCCGTGCGGGCATCGGGCATCTCCCGTCCACACGCGTGAGCGAGGCGCCCACGGGGGTCGCTTCGAGTGCATCACGGGGGAGCGAAAGGACGGTGACGTCATGGTCATCGGCATCATTCTGGCCCTGGTCTTCGCGGGGGCGCTCGGCTTGGCGAGGGCGGGACGGAGTCGTCCCACCGGCGGGACGCGTCGCGCCGGCAAGGGGAGCGGCGACGGAGGCGGGGGCGGCGGCAGCTGGTGGGCGGACAGCGGCGACGGAGGCGGGGGAAGCTCCGGCGGCTCGTCCTGCGGGGGCGGCTCGTCGTGCGGGGGCGGCGGCGGATGTGGCGGGGGAGGCAGCTGACGGGGGAGGCAGCTGACGGGGGCTGCCGGGGTATCCGCCCCGGAGACGGTGGGGTCTGCGCTCACGCGGGCCCCACCGTCGCGTTCGGCCGTCGTGTTCGGCTGTCGCGTTCAGCGGCGGACGGGCGGCGGGTACGCGCCGCGCATGCGCCAGGTGAGCACCGGACGCGCGCCAGGTGCGCGCCAGGCTCGCCTCCTTGAACAGGTGATCTGAGGGGCCCCCGAGGGGATGGAAATCACATGAAGTTGGGTAAAAATGCTGTGGGGGCACCATAGTTCATGGTTTCCTCTCCATCACCAGCACAGCCCTCGGACCTCCTGCGGACCTCGTCCGACCGGCCGACCGGGTTGGCGGGCCGAACTCCCGGTACGGCCGGGTCGTAACGAACGCCCGCATTCCTTCTCCCCGCCCCTTCTCCATGCGCGCTTGCGGAGCCGTTCCATGCTCACGACCCTGACCACCGCCTACACCGACACGCGTGCGGCCGACCTCGCCTGGGCCCTGGGGTGCGAGCCGCTGCCCGCGCTGGCCACACTCGACCTCGAGCTGACGGGGGCCAAAGTCCAGTTGAGGCTCCTCGGCGCGTCCCACCAGGTGCTGCTGGAGGAGGAGCAGGGCGTCTGTTCGGAGACCGTCGCGTGCATCCGGGGCCGCAGAACGCCCCTTCCGCTGGGTGTCGCCACCCGCGTGGGCGACTGGGAGTACGAGTTCGCCGCCCGCGTGGAGATGCTCTCCCCGGGCTCCTTCGCGGGCCGCGCGCAGGAACTGCTCGCCCTGGTCTCCGACCATCCGCACGGTCTCACCGGCGTGTTCCCCGGAAGCCCGCACGCGTTCACCGCGATGCTCGCCCAGCGCCAGGGGAGCCAGGTCCACTGGCGGACCTGGCACGCCTATCCGCAGGACGGCCAGGTGGTGGCGACCCGGACACGGGTGGGCGTGCGGGTGAAAGCGGCCGTGTGAGTGCCGTGTGACTGCCGTACGAGTGGCGTCCCGTCGGTGACCCGCGCGAGGTTTCCCTGTTGTACCAACGGCGGTCAACGGTAAACAAACATCACACGTGTGGGTGACGATCCGCAGTGGAGGCGTGACGTAACGTCGCAGAGTGATCGAACCGCAGGCCCCCGCTCCGCCCGGCTCCGCGCGCCCCCGAGACAGACTGCGCGGCGGCAGCGGCAGTAGCGGTGGCGGCAGTGGTGAGGGTCGCGGCGGAGGTGACGGCTCGGGCAGTTCGCTGCGGCTGCCCGTGCGGCAGGGCACCGGGCGGTTCCTGGTGCTCGCGGGTGTGTTCGTGTGCGCGGCCTGTGGACTGGTGTACGAACTCGAACTCGTCGCACTCGCGGCGTACCTGATGGGTGACTCGGTCACCCAGGCGTCGGTCGTGCTGTCCGTCATGGTCTTCGCCATGGGGATCGGCTCGCTGGCCGCCAAGCGGCTGCGGCGGCACGCGGCGGCCGGCTTCGGCGCCGTCGAGGCCGCCCTCGCCCTCGTCGGCGGATGCAGCGCGATGGCCCTGTACGCCGTCTTCGCCTGGACCGGCGGCTGGGGCGGCCCGTGGGCGTACGGGCCCCCTGTCCTGCTGGTCGTCTTCTCGCTCGCCGTCGGCCTGCTGATCGGGGCCGAGGTGCCGCTCCTGATGGAGCTGATCCAGCGGATCCGCCGCCAGGACGCGGGCGGCGCGGTGGCCGACCTGTTCGCCGCGGACTACGTCGGCGCCCTCGTCGGCGGGCTCGCCTTCCCGTTCCTCCTCCTGCCGTTCCTCGGCCAGCTGACGGGCACGCTGATCACCGGCGCGGTCAACACGGTGGTCGGCGGCGCACTGGTGCTCGGCCTGTTCCGGCAGGACCTCACCCGCCGCGCACGCCGGCTGCTGATCGTGGCCAACCTCTCCGTGCTGACCGTCCTCGCCTCGGCCACCATCCTCGTCGACGACTTCGAACGGGCCGCCCGCCACGCCATGTACGGCTCGGACGTCCGGGTGGCCCTGCGGACCGACGTACAGGAGGTGGTGCTCACCGGCGACCGGGACGGCCGGTCCCTCGGGCTGTTCCTCGACGGCCGGCTCCGGGTCAGCAGCCGGGACGGACTCCGGTATCACGAGGCCCTGGTGCACCCCGCCATGACCGGCTCGCACGAGCGCGTGCTCGTCCTCGGCGGCGGCGACGGGCTGACCGCCCGCGAAGTGCTGCGCCACCCCGGTGTGCGGCGGGTCGACGTCGTCGAACTCGACGCGGGCGTGGTGCGGCTGGCCCGCCGCGACCCCGCCCTGTCCGCGCTGAACGGCCACGCCCTCGACGACCCGCGCGTACGCGTCACCACCGAGGACGCCTTCGACTGGCTGCGCGGGGCACCCCCGGCCGCGTACGACGTGGTGGTGTCCGACCTGCCGCACCCGGAGATCACCGCGAGCACCAAGCTGTACTCGCAGGAGTTCTACGGCCTGGCCCGGCGCGTGCTCGCCCCCGAGGGACGGCTCGTGGTGCACGCGGGGCCGGTGACGTCCCGGCCCGAGGCGTACTGGACGGTGGAGTCGACGCTCCGCTCGGCCGGCTTCCGCACGGCCCCCTACGGCACGGGCGGCCGGCCGGCCGGTCTCGTCACCGGGCCCGCCCGCTCCCCGGCGGACACCACCCGCGCCCTGCGCGACCGGGGCTTCGTCCTCGCCGCCCGCACGGACCCCGAGCTGCGCCTGGACCCGTCCGGCCCCCGCCCGCGCACCCTCACCGACGGCTCCCTCGCCGTCGGCGCGCGGGCCGCCGAGCGCACCCGCGTCCCCGGCCTCCCGCCGTCGACGCTGATCCACCCCCGGTACGCGCGGTGAGCCACGACCGCCGACCCGCGTCCACCCGGACCCGTGTCCACCCGGACCCGTGTCCACCCGGACCCGTGTCCGAGCCGTGCCCGCTGCGCCTTTCGTGCCGACGGGGGTACAGTCCGGCGTTCCCGTGGGTAGGCTCCGCAGTCATGGAGCACGAGGTGTTCGTTCCGGTTCCGGTGGAGCGGCTCAGGGAGGCGCTGGACGATCCCGCACGGGTCGCCCGCGCGGTGCCGGGGCTCCAGCACGACGCCGGAGCCGATCCGGTCGCCGGCCGGCTGAAGGTCCGCATCGG
This sequence comes from Streptomyces sp. NPDC085927, assembly GCF_044540975.1. Lineage (NCBI taxonomy): Bacteria > Bacillati > Actinomycetota > Actinomycetes > Kitasatosporales > Streptomycetaceae > Streptomyces > Streptomyces sp. NPDC085927. The sequence continues at coordinate 242,976 of NZ_JBITSN010000006.1, read as the reverse complement.
CAGCCATTCCATCACCTACCGGGGCGCCGTCCGGGTGACCCGGCGGGACGACGGTTCCTACGCCGTCGAGGGCGACGCCGCCGAGGCCCGCGGCACCGGCGGCGTGAAGCTGGCGCTGCGGCTGAGCCTGCGGGACACGGAGGGCGGCGCCACGCTCGCCGTCGACGGCACGGCGACGGCCGACGGCCGGGTCACGGAGCTGCCGCCGGAGGCGGTGGCCTCGGCGGTGGCCCGCCTGCTGAACCGCTTCGCGGCGAATCTGGGGACGACCGCGGCCACCACGGCGGGGACGACGACGGGGACAACAGCGGGGGAGAACTCCGGGGAGGAGACGCCCGAGCGGGCGGCACCCGACGAGGCGGCACCCGACGAGGCGGCACCCGACAAGGCGACGACCGACGAGGCGACGACCGACGAGGCGGCGCCCGGCGAGGGAACGCCTTCCTCGGAGGAGCCCTCCGCCCCGGAGCCGCCCTCGGTTCCCTCCGTCTTCGACGCGGAGATCCCCCTGCCGTCCCTCGAACCCGGGCTGCCGGACGACGTGGACGACGTGGACGAGACCGTGGACGGGCCGGTGGGCGAGGAGGCCGGGGAGGACGACGCCGACGAGGGCGCCGTCGCCGAGGCCGCGCACGCGCGCCGCACCATGATCGGCCGCAGTGCCGAAGAGGTGGACCACGCCCCGCCCCGGGGCCGCTACGCGCCCGTCCCCGCCCCCCAGACCGTCTCCGCCTCCACCCCGCTGCGCTGGGCCGCCCCGGCGGCCGCCCTGGCGGTGGCCTCGGCGATCGTCGCGGTGCGGGCCCTCCGCAGGCGCGGCTGAAGAGCCGTATCCGGGCGGCGGGGCCGGCCCGACCGGCGGGGGCATCCTTGATCACCCCAGTAGGGTCGTCCCGTGAGTGACGAAGACATCACGCTGACCGCGGGCGACGCGGAGGTGACCGTACGGCCGGGCAACGGCGGGCGGGTCTCAGGACTGCGGGTCGGGGGAGTGGAACTGCTGCGGCAGGGCGACCGTTTCGGGTGCTTCCCGATGGTCCCCTGGTGCGGGCGGATCAGGGACGGCCGGTTCCGGAACGGGGCGACCGTCCACCAGCTGCCGCTGAACGCCCCGCCCCACGCCATCCACGGCACCGCCCGTGACGCCGCCTGGCGCACCGCCCGCAAGAGCGCCGACGAGGTCGTGCTCACGTACGACCTCGTGGAGCCGTGGCCGTACCCCGGGCGGGTGACGCAGCAGTTCACGCTCGGCGAGGACGCGCTGACGCTGACCATGGCCGTGGAGACCTACGATTCGTCCTTTCCGGCGCAGCTCGGCTGGCACCCCTGGTTCAACCGCAGCCTCGGCGGCGCGGACGCCCAGGACGTACGCCTCGACTTCACCGCCGCCTGGCAGGAGGAGCGCGGCGACGACCACCTGCCCACCGGCAACCGGGTCGACCCCCGCCCCGGCCCCTGGGACGACTGCTTCGGCATGCCCGACGGAGTCGACGTCACCCTCACCTGGCCGGGGCAGCTGGAGCTGAAGGTGGCCAGCCGCGAGGAGTGGGTGGTGATCTACGACGAGCAGCCCGAGGCCGTCTGCGTGGAGCCGCAGACCGGGCCGCCCGACGGGCTGAACACCCATTCGCGTCTGGTCACCCCGCTGGAGCCGCTGGAGGCCACGACCACCTGGACCTGGCGGCGGCTCTAGACGGCAGCCCGGGGCATGCCCTGTGGGGCATCCCCCGGCGCCGTCTACCCTGGCTGCCATGAGTGACGTACGTGGCGCGCTGCTGCAGCAGATCAAGGACAAGGCCGTGGTGCACGGCAAGGTGACCCTCTCCTCGGGGCTCGAGGCCGACTACTACGTCGATCTGCGCCGCGTCACCCTCGACGGAGAGGCCGCCCCGCTGGTCGGCCAGGTGCTGCTGGACCTCACCGCCGAGCTGGACTTCGACGCGGTCGGCGGCCTCACCATGGGCGCGGACCCGGTGGCCGGCGCCATGCTGCACGCCGCCGCGGCGCGCGGGCAGCGGCTGGACGCGTTCGTGGTCCGCAAGGCGGCCAAGGCGCACGGCATGCAGCGGCGGGTGGAGGGCCCGGACATCAGAGGCCGCCGGGTCCTGGTCGTCGAGGACACCTCCACCACCGGCAGCTCCCCGCTCACCGCCGTCGAGGCCGTGCGTGAGGCCGGCGGCGAGGTCGTGGCCGTCGCGACCATCGTGGACCGGGCGACCGGCGCCGCCGAGAAGATCCAGGAGGGCGCCGGGGTGCCGTACCTGTTCGCCTTCGGCAAGGACGAGCTCGGCCTGGACTGACCGGCCGGCACCACCGCACCGGCCGGCCCCCGGCCCCCGGCGCCCACACCGCCGGCCGGTGTCCCGGCCCCCGGGGCCCGTGTTCCGGCCCCCTCGGCAACCCCCGCATAACGACTCGACCGGCGCCGTCGACGGACGGGACAAGTCTGGGAAGATGGCCCCGACAATGACGTCGCATCCAAGGTTCCAGGTCAGGGCCGACAGTACGCAGTACGCCAACCCGTACGCGCTTGCATAAGGAGCGGACAGATGCCCATCGCAACTCCCGAGGTCTACAACGAGATGCTGGACCGGGCGAAGGCAGGAAAGTTCGCCTACCCGGCCATCAACGTCACCTCGTCCCAGACCCTGCACGCGGCACTGCGCGGCTTCGCCGAGGCGGAGAGCGACGGCATCGTGCAGATCTCCACGGGCGGCGCCGAGTTCCTGGGCGGTCAGCACAAGAAGGAGATGGTGACCGGTTCGGTCGCCCTGGCCGAGTTCGCGCACATCGTCGCCGAGAAGTACGACGTCAACATCGCCCTGCACACGGACCACTGCCCGAAGGACAAGCTCGACGGCTACGTCCGTCCGCTGCTCGCGATCTCGGAGGAGCGCGTCAAGGGCGGCCGCAACCCGCTGTTCCAGTCCCACATGTGGGACGGCTCCGCGGAGACCCTGGCCGACAACCTGAGCATCGCCCAGGAGCTTCTGGAGCGCGCCCGCGCCGCGAAGATCATCCTCGAGGTCGAGATCACCCCGACCGGCGGTGAGGAGGACGGCGTCTCGCACGAGATCAACGACTCCCTCTACACCACGGTCGACGACGCGATCCGCACCGCGGAGGCGCTCGGCCTCGGCGAGAAGGGCCGCTACCTGCTGGCCGCGTCCTTCGGCAACGTGCACGGCGTGTACAAGCCGGGCAACGTCGTCCTGCGCCCGGAGCTGCTCAAGGAGCTGAACGAGGGCACCGCCGCCAAGTACGGCAAGCCGGCCGGCTCGCAGCCGTTCGACTTCGTCTTCCACGGCGGCTCGGGCTCCTCGCCGGAGGAGATCCTCACCGCGCTGGAGAACGGCGTCGTGAAGATGAACATCGACACGGACACGCAGTACGCCTTCACCCGTCCGGTCGCCGACCACATGCTCAAGAACTACGACGGCGTCCTGAAGGTCGACGGCGAGGTCGGCTCCAAGAAGACCTACGACCCGCGCACCTGGGGCAAGCTGGCCGAGGCGTCGATGGCCGCCCGCGTCCTGGAGGCCTGCCAGCACCTGCGCTCCACGGGTACGAAGATCAAGTAACCCGGCGGCTCATCGGTAGCGCGCAGCCGAGCCCGGCACCCCGCCCGTCACGTCCGTCCGCACCCGTTGCGGCGCGTGCGCAGGGGGTGCCGGGCTCGGCCCGCTTCCGTATGCTCCGAGCATGCCCGGTGTCCGGCTGGCCTCACCGCAGGGCAAGTGGATCCTGCTCACCACGGTGCTCGGTTCGAGCATGGCCATGCTGGACTCCACCGTCGTCAACGTCGCCCTGCCGCGCATCGGCCGCGATCTCGACGCGGACCTCGCCGCCCTCCAGTGGACGGTCAACGCGTACATGGTCACGCTGGCCGGCCTGATCCTGCTGGGCGGGGCGCTGGGCGACCGGTTCGGGCGCCGGAAGGTGTTCGTGGTCGGGGTGCTGTGGTTCGCCACGGCCTCCCTGCTGTGCGGTATCGCGCCGAACGCCGGTGTGCTGATCGCCGCCCGTGCCCTGCAGGGGATCGGCGGCGCGCTGCTCACGCCCGGTTCCCTCGCCCTGATCCAGGCCTCCTTCCATCCCGACGACCGGGGCCGGGCGGTGGGCCTGTGGTCCGGCTTCGGCGGGATCGGCGCGGCGGTCGGCCCGTTCCTGGGCGGCTGGCTGGTGGACGGGCCGGGCTGGCGCTGGGTGTTCCTGATCAACGTGCCGCTCGCCGTGCTGTGCGCCCCGATCGCCGTCCGTCACGTACCGGAGTCGGACAGCGGGGAGCGGGCCCCCGGCCGCTTCGACGTGCTCGGCGCGGTGCTCGGCGCGCTCGCCCTCGCCCTGGTGACGTATGCGCTGATCGAGGCCGGTGACGGCTCCCTCGCGGTTGTGGCCGCCGGGGTCGCAGGACTGGTCGCGGCCGTGGCCTTCGTGCTCGTCGAGAAGCGCCGGCCGCACCCGATGATGCCGCTGGACATCTTCGCGTCCCGCCAGTTCACGGTGATCAACGTGGTGACCCTGTGCGTGTACGCGGCGTTCGGCGGTTTCTTCTTCCTGGCCGCGCTCCAGCTCCAGGTCGCCGTCGGCTGGTCCGCGCTCGCCGCCGGTACGGCGCTGCTGCCCACGACCGTGCTGATGCTGCTGCTCTCCGCCCGCTCCGGCGAGCTCGCCGACCGGATCGGGCCGCGCATCCCGCTCACCGTCGGACCGCTGCTGTGCGCGGCCGGGATGCTGCTGATGAGGCGGGTGGGGCCGGGCGCCTCGTACCTCACCGATGTGCTGCCCGCGCTGCTGGTGCTGGGCCTCGGCATGGTCACCCTGGTGGCGCCGCTGACCGCGACCGTCCTGGCGGCCGTGGACACCGCGCGGGCGGGCCTGGCCAGCGGTGTCAACAACGCGGCGGCCCGCGCGGCCGGCCTGGTGGCGGTGGCCGCGCTGCCGCTGCTCGTCGGGATGGGGCCGGAGGCGTACCGGGTGCCGGACGCCTTCGACGAGGCGTTCGGCCGGGCGATGGTGCTGTGCGCCGCCGTCCTGGTGGCCGGCTCGGCCATCGCCTTCGCGACCGTACGGCGTCCCGCGCCGGGCTGCCGCCGCCCCGAATGCCGTACGCACGGCAGCGTGGCCGTGCCCCCGCTGGAACCCGAGGTCGGAGTGGGGCCGGACGGTGGTGTTTCACGTGAAACGCGACCGCCCGAACCCCGGCAGCCCGGAACCTGAGCCCCCGAGGGCAGGCCCTGGCGCAGGCCCTAGGCCCGCTTCAGCTCCTCGTACGCCTCGGCGCTGCTGTCCTGGAGGAACTGCTTGCAGCGCTCCGCCTCGTCCTTCTCGTCGATCGCCTCGGCGGCGCGGGCGAGGGCGGCGAGGCAGCGCAGGAAACCACGGTTGGCGCGGTGGCTCCACGGGATCGGTCCGTGGCCCTTCCAGCCGGAACGGCGCAACGAGTCGAGCCCGCGGTGGTAGCCCGTCCGGGCGTACGCGTACGACTCGACCACTCGCCCCGCCTCGAAGGCGTCGTCGGCGAGCATGGCCCAGGCCAGCGAGAACGTCGGGAACTTCGCCACCACCTCGGCGGGCGGCAGGGATTCCTCACCGAGCAGGCGGTACGCCTCCTCGTTCGCCGGCAGATGTGTCGGGTCCGGGCCGCCGAGCAGGTTCTTCTGAGTGGTCATGACGCCAGTCTGCCACCTGGCGGGGTGCGTTCCGCCGGGACCGTGCGCTGGAGATGCGGGCGAGCGGGGCCCGGGTGACCATCGGACCGGTGGCGGCCCCGTACCGTCAGCCGGCCGGTTCGCCACCGGGGTGCGACCGGTCCCGCGACCGCTCCTCACCCGAGGGCACCACTGGTCCCCGCCCCTGGTCCTGGCGCCGGCCCCACCACCGGTCTCCTCCTCAGGACGGGATGGTCATGCCCGAGCTCTCGCGGCCTCTCTCAGGACGGCTCTTTCCGGACGGACGACCGACGGGCCCTGTCCCGGAGGCGTTGCGCCCAGCGGCCGAGCCGGCCGGGCGGCCGTCGGGTGGGGGCCACGCGCCGGTCCAGCGCTCCGGTGCGGATCGCCTCGAGTGCGTCGGCGAGGTCGACACCGGCGAACGCGATGACGTCGGTCGCGACCGTGCGGAGGCTGTAGGCCAGGAACGTACGGTCCGAGGCCGCGGGGTCCACCGCTTCGGCCGGTTCCGTGGACTCCGTGGACTCCGTGGACTCCGCGGGCCTCGTGGAGCCGGCGGCCCCGGCAGCCTCTGTGTCCGTCGTGATCCGGGTCGCGAGCGCCAGTGCGCGGTCGGCGGCCCGCTGGCGTACGTCGCGGTCGTCGAGCGCGTCGGCCAGCGAGGCGATGACGTCCGTCAGTTCGCGCACCGGCCGCTGCAGCCGGGCACGGCTGTCGGAGCCGGCCGAGGCGACGAGGCGCGCGAGCATGAAGGAGCTGGCACCCAGCAGGTCGAGGTGTTCCGCGTTCTCCTTCTCGCGCACGACGACCTTCGCCCGCCACGTCGGCGCACGGCGGGTGACCCGCATGTCGGTCCGGCGGACCCGGCGCAGCTCCACCAGATGGTCCAGTACCTCGCGGAGTTCCCCGACCGACTGCGCGGCGAGACCGTCGTCGTCCCGGTCGATGGCGTCGGCCAGGGTGGCGAGACCGCCGGAGATCGCACCGAGTGCCGCCGTTTCGGCGCGGCGCAGCAGGGCCAGTGGCTCGGGCGGGAAGAGGAGCTGCGAGAACACGAGGGCGATGCCCGCGCCGGTCAGCACGTCCACCAGACGCTGGAAACCGTTCGCCTCGTCGCCCACCGCCACCACGAGGATGGCGGTCACCGCGGACTGGACGACGACGGTCTGCGGGCTGCGCACGGCGCGTGCGGCCGCGAGCGAGACGAAGACGGCGAAGGCCATCGCACCGGGGCCGGTCCCCAGAGTGGCGAGCACGAGCTGGCCGACCAGCAGACCGAGGATCACGCCGAGGAGGAGCCGGATCGCGTGCAGGCCGCGTTCGCCGAGGTTCTCGGTCAGCGCGATCGTCGCCGCGATGGGGGCGAAGTACGGCGTGGGGTGGTCGAACACGTAGCGGGCCACCAGCCACGCCGCCGCGGCACTGGCGGTCACCTGGAGGAGCAGCCACACGTCCAGAGTGATCCGGCGGCCGCCGACGGAGAAGCGCGACGTCACCCACTGCGCCACCGCACGGGCTCCGCGGGCCGGCCCGAGCGCTGCTCCACGGGCTGCTCCGCGGGTTTCCGTGCGGGCTGCTGTGCGGGACCGCAGCGCGCTCACCCTGCTCATGATGCCAGCCGGCCGTCCGGCCCACCCGGTGCCGGGAAGCTCCGGCGAACCATGCCCGTGACCGCGCCGGCCGAGAGGGGGCGACGGCGATGAAGGTCGAGCAACTGACCGAAGTCCTCACCTACCACGGCGAGGGACCCGTCTGGTCGGACGCCTGGGGCGGCCTCCGGTGGCTGGACATGCTGGCGGGAGACGTGCTGTCGCTCGCCCCCGACGGAACAGTGGCACGGCGGCACATCGACACCGTGGTCGCCGCGGTCCGCCCCAGACGAGGGGGCGGTGCCGTACTCGGAGTCGAACGCGGCTTCGCCCTCGAGGACCCGGACGGAAAGGTGACCATCTTGGACCCCCTGTGGAGTGACGAGCGCGTGCGTATGAACGAGGGGGGCTGCGATCCGGACGGGCGGTTCTACTGCGGTTCCATGGAGTACGGCGCCCGGCGGGGCGCCGGCGCGCTGCACCGCCTGGACCCCGACGGCTCGACGGCCACCGTCCTCGGCGCCGTGACGATTTCCAACGGCCTGGAGTGGAGCCCCGACGGCGATCGCGCGTACTACGTCGACACGGGGACGGGCCGCGTCGACGTGTTCGACTACGACCGTGAGCGCGGGCTGACCGGACGGCGCCCGTTCGCCGTCATTCCCGGGCCCGGGAATCCGGACGGGCTGACGGTCGACGCGGAGGGCGGCGTGTGGGTCGCCCTGTACGACGGTGGCGCGGTGCTCCGGTACACGCCGGACGGCACCCTCGACGAGGTCGTGGGCCTCCCGGTCACCAAGGTGACGGCGTGTACCTTCGGCGGGCCGGAGCTCGGCCGGCTGTTCGTCACGACCTCGCGCGAACACCTCCCACCCGATGCCGAACCGGCCGCGGGAGCGCTGTTCACCTGCGTGCCCGGTGTCCGGGGCGTGCCGGTACGGGAGTTCGCCGGATGAGCACCGCCGACGTCCCCGCCGAAGCCCGCGCGGACGGCGCGGACGGTACGGGCGACGACCGGACCCAGACGCTGCTCGTCTTCGGTGCGCGCGGAGACCTGACGTCCCGGCTGCTCCTGCCGGGTCTGGGCGGCCTGATCGCCGCGTCCTCGCTGACCGGCCTTTTCCTCGTCGGCTGCGACAGCGGGGAGGGGAGCGACGAGGAGTGGCGGACGGTCGTCGCGGAGGCGTTCGCGGCGGGAGGGGCGGGCGGGCCCGCCGTCGACGCCGTCGTCCGCGACGCGCGCTACGTGGCCGCGGACGCCACCGACGAGGGTGGCCTGCGCCGCCTCCTGGAGGGCCGCCGGGGCCGTCTCACCCTGTACTTCGCGCTGCCGCCCGCGGTCACCGTCGAGGCCTGCCGTGCGCTGTCCCGGATCGGCGTGCCGGACGGTACGCGTCTGGTGCTCGAGAAGCCCTTCGGCACGGACGCGGCCAGTGCGGCCGCGCTGAACGATCTGCTGCACGGGTTCGTGCCGGAGAGCCACGTCCACCGCGTCGACCACTTCCTCGGCATGTCGACCGTGCTGAACATCCTCGGCGTCCGGTTCGCCAACCGGGTGATCGAGCCGCTGCTGACCTCGGAACACGTCGAGAAGATCGACATCGTCTTCGACGAGACGCTCGGCCTCGAGGGCCGGGCCGGTTTCTACGACGGCACGGGCGCCCTGCGCGACATGCTCCAGAGCCATCTGCTCCAGGTGCTGGCGCTGGTGGCGATGTCCCCGCCGAGCACGCTGGAACAGCTCGACGTGCGGGACGCGAAGGCGCAGGTGCTGCGCGCGACCCGGGTCTGGGACGACGACCCCGAGGGGTTCAGCCGTCGCGCCCGCTACACCGCCGGCTCGGTCGACGGCCGTTCCTTCCCGTCGTACGTCGACGAGCCGGGCGTCGACCCCGCCCTCGGCACGGAGACCCTGGCGGAGGTCGTGTTCGCGGTCGACACCTGGCGGTGGGCCGGGGTGCCGTTCCGCGTCCGGTCGGGCAAGGCCATCGGCTCGCCCCGGCAGGAGGTCACGTTCTGGTTCAAGGACGCCCAGCGGGTCCCCGCCGGGCTCGCCGGCGACGTCCTGCGCAACCGGCTGCGGATCGGCCTCGGCGCCGGCCGCCTCCAGCTGGACATCAACATCAACGGGCCGGGCGATCCGTCGACCCTGACCCCGGTGACGCTCGAGACGCGCTTCGGCCCCGGCGAGCTGTTCGAGTACGGCGAGGTGCTCCGGGGCGTCCTCGAGGACGAGAAGCCGCTGTCGGTGCGCGACGACATGTCGGTCGAGTCCTGGCGCATCGTCGAGCCGGTGCTGGACGCGTGGCGCGAGGGCCGGGTGCCCCTCGACGACTACCCGGCAGGGAGCGCCGGCCCCACCACCTGGGAGGACCGGGTGACATGAGTGAACCGTTGAACACGCGCCCCACCGCGGAGAGCAACTTCGTCGACCTCACTCCGCAGGGAGAGCGCACCGTCCGCAGATGGGCGATGTCCATCACCATCGGCAGCTTCCTCTTCGGCTTCGACACCGGGATCATCTCCGGCGCCCTGCTGTTCATCCGCGAGGACTTCGGCCTCAACTCCTTCCAGCAGAGCTCCGTGGTCAGCGTCCTGCTGCTCGGCGCGGTCGTCGGCGCGCTGGTCAGCGGAAGGATCGCGGACCGCTACGGACGGCGGCCCCTCCTCGCCGGCCTCGGTGTGCTGTTCTTCCTCGGGATCGTCACCGCCGCCCTCGCGGGCGGCTACTGGATGCTGCTGCTCGGCCGCGTCATCCTGGGCCTGGCCGTCGGCGGGGTGTCGGCCACGGTGCCGACCTATCTGGGGGAGATGGCCCCGGCCCAGATCCGGGGCCGCGTCCTCGGCCTCAACCAGCTGCTGGTCACCATCGGCCTGCTCGCCTCCTACCTGGTGAACTGGGCCTTCGCCGGGTCCGGGCAGTGGCGCGGGATGTTCTGGGTCGGAGGCATTCCGTCCGCGCTCCTCGTCCTGGTGTGTCTGTGGCTGCCCGAATCCCCGGTGTGGCAGATCAACCACGGCAGGACGGACCGGGCCCGCAGGACGCTCGACAAGGTCACCGAACCGGGTGGCGCGGACCTCGTCGTCTCACGCTTCGACGACACCGGCCGCGCCGGCGAGCAGGACGGGGGCCCGTCCAGAAGCGGGCCGGGAGGCGTGCGGGCGCTCTGGGCTCCGGCGGTGCGCCCCGCGCTGCTGGTCGGCGTGATCCTGGCCGCGCTCCAGCAGTTCTGCGGGATCAACACGATCCTCTACTACGCGCCGACGATCATGGGCGAGGCCGGCCTGTCCGCGGCGCGGTCCATCTACTACTCGGTCTTCATCGGCGTCGTGAACGTGATCGTCACCGTGGTCTCCGTCTACCTCGTCGACCGGATCGGCCGTCGTCCCCTGCTGCTCTTCTCCCTCGTGGGGATGGGGATCTCCATCGCGCTGCTCGGGGTGGCGTTCTCCGCGGATCTGGCCCCGGTGCTGATGCTCGTGTTCATGATGCTGTACATCGTGGCGTTCGGGGTCGGCATGGGCCCGGTCTTCTGGGTCATGCTCGGTGAACTCTTCCCCCCTGCCCAGCGGGCCGAGGGATCCAGCGCGGGGTCCACCGTGAACTGGCTCTCGAACTTCGTGGTGAGCCTGGTGTTCCTTCCCCTCATCTCGGTCATCGGGCACGGGCCGACCTTCTGGATCTTCGCCGTGGTCTGTGCCGCAGGGACGGCGTTCGTCGCCAAGTGGGTCCCCGAGACGCGCGGCCGGCACGCCGACGAGGTGGGCGAGGACCTGCGCCGCCGGTGGAACGCACCGGCGGCGTGAAACGAGCCGTGGTGGCGCGGGGCCGCGGTCGGGTGCGGGGCCGCGACCGTGGTGGCGCGCCGCGGGTCACGCGCTGTGCCGCCGGCCGGGCTCCGTAGCGGTGCCGGTACCGGTGCTCGTGTCCGGGGCGGCGGTGTCCGGGCCCAGGGTGACGGCGAAGAGCGCGGCGTCGTCCTGCAGCGCGCCCCCGGTGTGCCGGGAGACGGCGGAGAGCACGGTGTCGAGGACCACCTCGGGATCGGGTGGGAAGTGCCGGGACAGCACCGGAACGGGGTCGAAGAAGACACCGTCCGTGTCGCGGGCTTCGTCGATGCCGTCGGTGAAGAGCACCAAGGTGGCGCCGACGGGCAGGTCGAACCGGTCGACCGGGACCTCGTCGCCGCCGAGGGCGCCCAGGCCCAGGGGCAGGGACGGCGTGGCCGGTTCCAGCGGGCTCGCCTTGCCGTCGTGGACCAGCAGGGGCGCCTCGTGGCCCCGGTTGGCGATGCGGAGCACGGAGTAGTCGGAGGGGATTTCCGCGATGACGGCCGTGGCGAACGACTCGGTCTCCGCACCGCTCGCCTCCTCGATGCCGGCCCGCATCCGGTCCTCCAGTTGCCGGACGACACCCGGCAGATCCGGCTGGTGGAGGCAGGCCTCACGGAACGATCCCAGCAGGGCGTTGACCGTACGGACCGCCTCCAGTCCCTTGCCGCGCACATCGGCGATGAGCATGCGGATGCCGTGCGGTGTCCCGTGGATCGCGAAGAGGTCACCGCCAATGGCTGCCTCCTTGTGGGCGACCTCGTACCGGGAGGCCACGGTCAGCCGTCCCACCCGGTGCGGCGGGTCCGGCAGCACCGCGCGCTGCACCGCCGCCGCCACCTCGCGGCTCGTCCTCAGCTGCTGCCGGTCGCGTGCCAGCAGCACATTGAGGCCCGCCGCGATGACGGTGAGCACGACCAGGCTGGTGAACGCGGTGATGTCGGTGCGGGTCGGCTCTCTCTCCAGGTCCACCAGGGCGAGCCCGACGGCGTTCGCCGCCACGCCGGTGGCGATCGTCCCGCGCAGGGAGAGGATCGGCGCGGCCAGGACGGGGGCAGCCGCGAGCAGGGGGAACGTGCTGACGTTGTTCAAGAAGACCAGGTCGAGGACGAAGGCGATCGCGAGCAGTGCGGCGGGCAGCCATCGGAGCCGTTGCTCGGGCTCCCCCGCTTCTCTGCGCCCGTTTCGCATGCGCTTCCGCGTTCCTGAGGTGGTCGTTTCGTCGGTGCCGGTCCGGCTGTGCCCCAGTCTCTGGCATGCTCCCGGCGACGGCGACCCGAAGATCTCCGCGAGCGCGGACCGGGCCCGGCGGCCGGGGTCTTCCCGGAGCGCGTTCCCTTGCGCATCCCCACGACTCGCCCCCGTGGCCCGTCCGTGATCGGGCGGAGCTTGCGAGGCCGGGGGATCATTGCGGAGGATGCAGTGCGGGGACCGGGGCCCCCGTGTCGGTAACGGCAGGGGCGGACCGCTACCCGGAGCACAATTCAGGAGACAGCGATGTCCCACGAGGCTTTTGAGCCGGAGACCCCGCATCTCGACTTCGAGGGCACGACCCCCTACGAGGACTACGTCAAGGCCGACGTCCTCACCCACCTCCAGCACACCCTCTCCGACGACCCCGGAGAGATGGTCTTCCTGGTCACCACCCAGGTGATGGAGCTGTGGTTCACCGTGATCGTGCACGAGTGGGAGACGGCGGCGAACGCGCTGCGGGGCGACGACATCCCCACCGCGATCGACGCGCTGAAGCGGTCCGTACGGGAACTGGAGGCGCTGAACGCCTCCTGGAAGCCGCTCGGACAGCTCACTCCGGCGCAGTTCAACGCCTACCGCGGCGCGCTCGGCGAGGGCTCCGGCTTCCAGTCGGCGATGTACCGGCGCATGGAGTTCCTGCTGGGCGACAAGTCCGCGTCCATGCTCGTCCCGCACCGGGGCGCGCCGCGGGTGCACGCCGAGCTGGAGAAGGCGCTGCACGAGCCGAGCCTGTACGACGAGGTGCTGCGCCTCCTCGCACGCCGCGGGCACCCGGTCCCCGACGAGGTGCTGAGCCGCGACGTGTCCCGGCGGTACGAGCCGTCGCCGCGGGTGGAGGAGGTCTGGACGGCCGTCTACTCGGGTGACGAGCGCGACGACGTCGCCCGGCTGGGCGAGGCGCTCACCGATGTCGCCGAGCTGGTGTGGCGCTGGCGCAACGACCACCTGGTCGCCACCCGCCGCGCGATGGGCGCCAAGACCGGTACGGGCGGTTCCGCCGGGGTGGCCTGGCTGGAGAAGCGGGCGCGGAACAACGTGTTCCCCGAGCTGTGGACGGCGCGGTCCTATGTCTGAACCGAGGCTCAGGGCGAAGGAACTGGACGCGGCCGACGAGCTGGCCGCCCAGCGCGCCGAGTTCGTGCTGGAGGAGGACGGTGACGCGGTCTACCTCGACGGCAACTCGCTGGGCGCGCTGCCCGCCGCCGTCCCCGGCCGGGTCGAGGACGTCGTCCGCAGGCAGTGGGGCGAGCTGCGCATCCGGTCCTGGACGGAGAGCGGCTGGTGGACGGCGCCCGAGCGGATCGGCGACCGGATCGCCCCGCTGGTGGGCGCGGCGGCCGGGCAGATCGTCGTCGGCGACTCCACCAGTGTCAACGTCTTCAAGGCGGTGGTGGGCGCGGTGCGCCTGGCCCGGTCGGCGGACGGTGCCGCCGGACCCGCCCGCGACGAGATCGTGGTCGACGCGACCACGTTCCCCACGGACGGCTACATCGCCGAGTCGGCGGCCCGGATGACCGGCTGCACCCTGCGCCCGGTGCCGCCGTCCGACATCCCGGACGCGCTCGGCGACCGTACGGCCGCCGTGCTGCTCAACCACGTCGACTACCGCACCGGCCGGCTGCACGACCTGCCCGCGCTCACGGCCGCCGTGCACGCGGCGGGGGCGTACGTCGTCTGGGACCTGTGCCACAGCGCGGGCGCGCTGCCGGTCGGGCTGGACGAGCACGGCGTGGACCTGGCGGTCGGCTGCACCTACAAGTACCTGAACGGCGGACCCGGTTCACCGGCGTACCTCTATGTGCGCGCGGAGCTGCAGGACCGCTTCGACTCCCCGCTGCCCGGCTGGAACTCCCATGCGGAGCCCTTCGGGATGAGCCCGGAGTACGCACCGGCGCCGGGTGCGCTGCGCGGGCGGGTCGGCACCCCGGACATCCTGTCCATGCTCGCCCTGGAGGCGGCACTGGACGTCTGGGACGGCGGCGTCACGATCGAGGCGGTACGGGCCAAGTCCCTCGCCCTGACGGACTTCTTCCTGGAGTGCGTCGCGGCGTACGTCCCCGAAGGCCGGGTCGAGTGCCTGACCCCGGGGCCGCACGGGGAGCGGGGCAGCCAGATCGCCCTGCGCTGTCCGGGCGCGGGCGACGTCATGAAGCGGCTGATCGAACGCGGGGTGGTCGGGGACTTCCGTCACCCGGACGTGCTCCGCTTCGGCTTCACCCCGCTGTACGTCGGCTTCGCGGATACGGAGCGTGCGGCACGGGTGCTGGCGGAGGTGCTGGCGGAGACCGGGGCGTAGGGCGCCACGGCGGTGGTCGGCGGGCCCGTGAAAGGGGCGGGATCCGCCGGCCGCCTCCCAGGAGGTTCACCGAGTGTGATATCCCCATGTCCGCGCACATGATCGTCCTGATACCGTCCCGGCCAACGGCCGAATACTTCTCTGGTCCGCCACATACGTTTCATCGCTGAGAGGTTGGAGCATGACGGACGACGTCGCAGCCGCCCGGGCCGCCGCCGAGGAGAAGTCGCTCTTCTCCCGTCCGCCGGTCGAGCCCGACGCCACAGCGGCCTACGGCGACGACCCGGACCAGCTGATCGACTTCTACGTCCCGCGTGCCACGGGCGGCCCCGGCGGCCCCGCGCCCGTGGTCGTCGTCCTGCACGGCGGTGCCTGGCGGGCGCCCTACGACCGGCGGCACATCAGCCCGTTCGCCGGCTTCCTGGCCCACCGGGGCTTCGCCGTGGCCAGTGTCGAATACCGGCGCGGGGCCGGTGAGGCGGGCGGCGGGGACCCGGTCGCGGGGCGCTGGCCCTGCACCTTCGACGACGTCGCCGCCGCACTCGACGCGCTGCCCGAGCTGGCCCGCCGGCACCTGCCCGGCGCCGACCCGCGCCGCACGGTGGTCACCGGCCACTCCGCCGGCGGCCAGCTGGCGCTGTGGGCCGCCGCCCGCCACCTCCTCCCCGCCGGCGCCCCCTGGCGCACCGACCGTCCCGTGCCCCTGCGGGGCGTGGTCGCCCTCGCCCCGATCGCCGACCTCGCGGTCGCCGACAAGCTGGACGTCTGCGGCGGTGCGGTACGCCAACTCCTCGGCGGCGACGAGGGGTTCGCCGAGCGACAGCCGTACGCCGACCCCGCGCTGCTGCTGCCCACCGGCATCGCCACCGCCGTCGTCCAGGGCCGTACCGACGCCGAGGTCCCGCAGGCGGTCGCCGAGTCGTACGCGGACGCGGCGGCCAAGGCCGGTGAGGTGGTGGGGCTGACGCTGCTGGAGGACGTCGGCCACTTCCCGCTGATCGACCCGGCGGCGGACGCCTGCGCGGTGGTGGCGGAGGAGATCGCCCAACTCGCCTGGTGAACCCTGCCCGTCGGGGTGTACCCGGCGGGATCCTCGTGTACCCGGCGGGACCCTCTCCCGAGTGCCGCCGGTCATACCCGTCATACCTGAGAGCCACCCCGGAGGTGAGCTCTCCGGCGGGACGCGGACTACCTGCGCCGATCCGTAACTTCCTTCCCTGAACGGCCCGATGAGCGGGCGGACGGACAGGGGGGACCGACCATGGGGTACCGGTGGCGCCGTGCCGTACTCGCCGTGCTGGTCGCATCGGCGGTGACGCTGCCCGTGGTGGGGGCGGCCCGGCCCCGGGTTCCCGCCCCGCCGCCGGTCGCGCTCGCCCCGCCGACCGCGGCCACCCTCGACGCCACCTACGCCGCCCACCGGGCCAATGCCGGGAAGGCCGCCCGGATGGCCGCGGACCACGGCGACCGGCGGCGCGCGGCGGCCGACCGCGCCCTGGCCGACCCCGCCCGGCAGTTGCTCTCCTTCGACGGCCGCGGCGCCGGGCTGGTGACCGAGGTCCTGGGCGACCTCGCGCACGCCGACCGGGTCGCCGTCCTGGTACCCGGCTCCGACACCGGTATCGACACCTACGGAAGGTTCCGCGCCGCCGCCCGGGCCCTGCACGCCCGGCTCACCCGTGAGGCCCCGGCGGGCACCCGCACGGCGGTCGTCGCCTGGCTCGGCTACGAGACGCCCGCGACGATCGGCCTCGCCGTCGCCACCACCGACCGCGCGGACCGGGCCGCACCCGAACTGCGCTCCCTGGTAGCGGACTTACGGGTGATCATCGGTCCGCGCCCGCGCATCTCCCTGCTCTGCCACTCCTACGGCTCGGTCGTCTGTGTCCGTGCCGCCCCCGGTCTGGACGTCGACGACATCGCCGTCGTCGGCAGCCCGGGCACCGGCGCCGACACCGCCGCCGCCCTGCGCACCCGTGCCCGGATCTGGGCGGCCCGGGGCGCCGGCGACTGGGTGGAGAACGTTCCGCACCTCACCGTCGACCTGTTCGGCACCCGCGTCGGCTTCGGCACCGACCCCGTCTCCCCGGCGTTCGGCGCCCGGGTCTTCACGGCCGGCGACGGCGGCCACAGCGACTACTTCGCACCCGGCTCCACCTCCCTGACCAACCTGACCCGGATCGTCCTGGGCGAGACCGAGGCGGTGACCCATGACTGACCCGGCCCTCCAGAGCCTCCGGCACGGCCGCGTATGGCACGGCGTACGGCGCGGCGGCGTACGGCACGGTGCCGAGCGCATCGACGCGGCCACCCCGCCCCACCGCGACCGCGCCGTGGACGCCCTGCGCGCCGTCGCCGTCCTCGGGGTCGTCCTCGGCCACTGGCTGGTCACCGCGCTGGTCGCGGACGGCCGCACCCTGCGCACGGCCAGTCCGCTGCAGGACATGCCCTGGCTGGCCCCCGTCTCCTGGCCGTTCCAGACCCTCGCCGTGTTCTTCCTGGTCGGCGGCCATGTGGCGACCCGCGGGTATGCCTCGGCCCGCGCCCGCGGCATCCCGTACCACCACTGGCTGCGCGGCCGTCTCACCCGGCTGTTCGGGCCGGTCGCCGCCGTCCTCGGCCTGTGGACCGTCGTCACGGTCGCGCTGCTGCTCTCCGGGACGGACCTCGCGACCACCCGCACGCTGGTGAAACTCGCCCTGTCCCCGCTCTGGTTCCTGCTGGTCTTCGCCGCCCTCACCGCCGCGACCCCGCTGCTGACCCGGCTCCACCCGCTGTGGCCGCTCGCCGTCGTCCTGCACGTGGACGTGCTGCGCTTCGGCCTCGGCGGCCCCGACCGGCTCGGCTGGATCAACCTCGCGGCCGGCTGGCTGGTCCCCTACACCCTGGGCGCGGCCTGGACCCGGGGCGAGCTGGAGCACCGCCGTGCGGGCCGGTTCCTCCTCGTCTCCGGCACGGCGGCCACGGCCGCGCTCGTCGCCTGGGCCGGCTACCCGGCCTCCATGGTCGGCGTCCCGGGAGCCGTCGTCTCCAACCTCAACCCGCCGACGCTGGCCGCCGTCACCTTCGGCCTGGCCCAGTGCGGACTGGCGCTGCTGCTGCGGGAGCGGCTGCGGAGCGCGATGCGCCGGCCGGTCGCGTGGGCGGCGGCGGCGCTGGTCAACCTCTCCGCGATGACGATCTTCCTCTGGCACCAGACGGCCCTCATGGCGACCACCGCCACCGCACTCCTCCTGGGCCGCCTCCCCGGACTGCACACCGCCCCCGACGGCCTCGGCTGGGTCGCCGCCCGGATCGCCTGGCTGCCGGTGTTCGTCCTGGCCCTCACGGTCTGCCGGGCGGCCTTCCGGTCCTGGGAGCAGGGCGGTGAGCGGCGCGGGCGTGCCCGGAGGACGCGTGCCCACCGGCGGACGGCGCAGGACCGGGGCGCGACCGAAGGAGCACGGCATGTCTAGGCTGACGCGGACGACGGAGCCGGGGGGCGTGACGCGGGTGTTCGAACAGGCGGTGGTGGGCCGGGTGGTGCGCTGGCTGCGCGTACTGCGCGACGACCTGTGGACTGTGCGGGCGGACCCGCTGCCCCCGTCGGTGTGGCTGCGCTGGCTGCCGCACGGGATCGTCTTCCTGGCCGCGATCGGGGTCCTGCTCGGCGACGCGAACCAGCTCGGCGACCACGGTCGGCTCGACGGCCAAGTCGCCTTCCTGATCGCCCTTGCCGAGGCCTGCGCGATGGTGCTCGCGCTGTGGCGGCCGGTCCCGGCGTGGTGGCTGTCAATGGCGGCCATGACGGTAGGACAGTACGCGGTACGGGCCCGGATGCTTCCCGCACGGGAGGGGCCCGGCGCGGTGATCGAGGGGCCGTACCCGGTTCCGGACCTGATGATCCCCGGCGGGTACAGATTTCCCTGGCCCTGGACGGCGGCCGGGATCACCGCCCACGCGGTCGTGCTGCTGCTGCTCGCCCTGCGCCTGCGCCCCCGGGTGTCCCTAGAGGTGCTGGGCCTGACCGCGCTCGCCACGTACGTCGTCCAAGGGCTGGTCGGCGCACCGCACTACCAGCCGACCGGCCAGCTCGCCGTCATCCTGTTCACGGTCGTCGTCATGTTCGCCATGGCGCTGCGCGGCCGCCGTGAGGCCCGCGCGGAACTGCGGCAGCAGACCACGCTCACCGCCGAGGAGCGGGCCCGGCGCACCCTGCTGGAGGAACGCAGCCGCATCGCCCGCGAGTTGCACGACGTGGTGGCCCACCACATGTCGGTCATCTCTATCCAGGCCCAGGTCGCCCCGCACCTCGTCGAGAACCCGTCCGACGAACTCAGGGAGAACCTGGCCGGCATCCGGCAGAACGCCCTCGACGCGCTCACCGAACTGCGCCGTGTCCTGGGCGTGTTGCGCTCCGAGCACCCCGCCTCCCCCGTGCACGAGGACGGTTCCGGCACCGCCCCGCACGCCCCGCAGCCCACCCTGGACCGGCTCGGGGCACTGGTGGAGAACACCCGGGCCGCCGGGCTGGCCGTGACCACCGAAGTCACCGGTGAGCGACGGCCGTTGCCGCCCGGCGTCGAGCTGTCCGCGTACCGGATCGTGCAGGAGGCGCTGAGCAACGTGCTGCGCCACGCCCCCGGCGCCACCGCCCGGGTCGTCCTCGCCTACGATCCGCACGGGCTGGGGGTGGAGGTGACCAACACCCGGCCCACGGGCGAGGCGCCCCCGTCCGCCGGCGCCGGGCACGGGCTGCTCGGCATGCGGGAGAGGGCCGCGATGCTCGGCGGCAGCCTCACCGCCCGCCCCCGGTCCGACGGCGGCTACCGGGTCGCCGCCCGCCTTCCCGCAGACTCCCGGGCAGGGACCGCCGACCCCCGTACCGGGACAGCCGCCCCGGCTCCTCAGCGCAAGGACGACACCACATGATCCGCGTACTCGTCGCCGACGACCAGCAGATGGTCCGGCAGGGTTTCACCGTGCTGCTGAACACCCACCCCGACATCGAGGTGATCGGCCAGGCGGTCGACGGGCTGGACGCGGTCGCGCAGGTCGCCGACCTCGCCCCGGACGTCGTGCTGATGGACATCCGCATGCCCGGACTCGGCGGCATCGAGGCCACCCGCCGCATCACCGCCGCCACCCCGCACATCCGGGTGCTGGTGCTGACCACCTTCGACCTCGACGAGTACGTGTACGAGGCGCTGCGGGCCGGCGCCTCCGGCTTCCTGCTGAAGGACGCCTCCAGCGACCAGCTCGCCGAGGCCGTACGGGTGGTGGCGGCCGGCGACGCGCTGCTCGCGCCCGGCATCACCCGGCGGCTGATCGCCGAGTTCGGCCGCCTGGAGGACAGGCCCCGCCCCCCGCTCAGACAGCGCGTCGGCGCTCTCACCGAGCGGGAGACGGAGGTGCTCGGACTGATCGCGCAGGGCCTGTCCAACGCGGAGATCGCAGCGCGGCTGGTGGTCGCCGAACAGACCGTGAAGACCCATGTGGGCCGCATCCTGGTGAAGCTGGGCCTGCGGGACCGCACCCAGGCGGCGGTCTTCGCGTACGAGTCGGGGCTGGTCCGGCCGTCGGGGTACTGACGCGAGGGACGGCCCGCCCGGGTGTCACGTGGACCGGGGCGTCAGGGACCGCAGGCCGCCTTCCCCGTACGACCTCCTCGACCCCTTGTAGTACTTGAGACGGAGGCCCGGGAACCCCTCTCAACGGGGACGCCCCCGGACCCCCGGTCGGCCTAACGTGTGACCGTGACCGAGACGACCCACACCCACTCCGCGGCCCCGCCGCCCGGGGACGGGGCCAAGACCCGCAGCCCGGAGTACCGGCTGGCCCAGAACGCCCTGCGCGGGCTGCGCCACGACCTGTTCGAGGACGCCTTCGCCTACCGGCCGCTGCCGCGCCGGCGCACGGACGGCCCGTTCGTCCGCCGGCTGCCCGGCCGGCTGAGGTCCTCCGCGGAACACCTCCCGCACGCGCTGGTGGGGGCGATCGCGCTGCTCACCCTGTGCGCCGGCGCGTTGGGGGGCGGCCTGCCCGGCGGGAACGTACTGGCTCTGCTGGCCGGCCTGCTGTGCGCGCTCCCGGTGCTCGCCACGCTGGTCCGGCCGGTCGGCGCGTTCTGGCTGTCGCTGGCGGTGACCCCGGTGGTCGCGGTCCTCAACGGCAGCGGAGCCGAATGGCCGTGGATGCCCGGCGCGTTCGTCTGCCACCTGGCGGTGCTGATCGTCGTGGCGCTGCGCACCCGGCCCCGCACCGCCGCCTGGATGTGGGTCCTGACCGCCGCGTACGCCCTCCTCTCGGACATCGTTTTCGGCGGGTCGTACTACTACACGAACAGCGGGCCCATGATGGTGACGTCCGCCTTCGCCCTGCTCGTGGTCTCCTTCCGGCACGTCCGTCACACCGCCCAGCAGGAGGTGACCGCCCAGCAGACGGTCACCGCGCACGAACGCTCCCGGCGCACACTCCTCGAGGAGCGCACCACCATCGCCCGCGAGCTGCACGACGTGGTCGCCCACCACATGTCGGTCGTCGCCATCCAGGCCGAGGCCGCGCCCTACCGGGTGGAGAACCCGCCGCCCGAGCTGGAGCGCGCCTTCGCCACCATCCGCGAGAACGCGGTGGCCGCCCTCACCGAGCTGCGCCGCGTCCTCGGCGTGGTCCGCGCCGAGGACTACGAGGCCCCCGACGCCCCCCAGCCCACCCTCGCCGACCTCGACTCCCTGCTCGCCAACGTGCGGGACGCCGGTCTGGACGTGGAGAAGGTGGTGACCGGGGCGGTGCGCGAGCTGCCGCAGGGCGTGGAACTGTCGGCGTACCGCATCGTGCAGGAGGCGCTCAGCAACAGCCTGCGCCACGCGCCCGGCGCCAGTGCCCGCGTCGAGATCGGGTACGTCCTCGGCGGGCTCGGCCTGCGCGTCGTCAACGGCCCGGCGCCCCAGCCCCACCTGGTCAAACCCTCGCCCGGAGCCGGCCACGGCATCACCGGCATGCGCGAGCGGGTCACCATGCTGAACGGCGAGATGACGGCGGGCCCGGCCGACGACGGGGGTTACGAGATCGCGGTGTTCCTGCCGGTCGGCTCGGCGGACGGGGACGAGGCATGAACGGGGTGGGCGGTATGAGCGGCGCGGGCGGCGTGAGCGACGCGGGCGGCGTGAGCGGGGCGGGCCGAACCGGGATCGGGGCCGGGGCCGGGACGGGCGACGGGGACACCATCCGCGTCCTCGTCGCGGACGATCAGATGATGGTGCGTGAGGGCTTCTCGGTCCTGCTGAACGCGATGCCGGGCATCGAGGTCGTCGGCGAGGCCGTCAACGGCCGGCAGGCGGTGGAGCGGGTCCGTGAACTCGCCCCCGACGTCGTGCTGATGGACATCCGCATGCCCGAACTGAACGGCATAGAGGCGACCCGCGAGATCATCGCCGCCGACGGCGCCGCGAAGGTGCTGGTGCTGACCACCTTCGACCTCGACGAGTACGTCTACCAGGCGCTGCGCGCGGGCGCCTCCGGCTTCCTCCTCAAGGACGCCTCGGCCCGCCGCCTCGCCGACGGGGTACGGGTGGTCGCGGCCGGTGACGCGCTGCTCGCCCCCTCGGTGACCCGGCGGCTGATCACCGAGTTCTCCAAGCTGGCCGAGACCCCGCGCCTGATGCCGTCCGCCCAGGCGGCCTACGGCGACCTGACCGAACGCGAGACGGAGGTCCTGGTGCTCATCGCGCAGGGCCTGTCGAACGCGGAGATCGCCGGCCGCCTGGTGGTCGCCGAGTCGACGATCAAGACGCATGTGAGCCGCATCCTGGTGAAACTGGGCCTCCGCGACCGCACCCAGGCCGCGGTCTTCGCCTACGAGGCCCGCCTGGTGACCCCTGGGTGACCAGGCCCGTTGCCCCTTGGACGAGGGGTGACGGGCGTCTCTGGTCAGAGCGGGCGCGGGCGGCTACCGTCCGTCCATGGCACCTCCTCTCGACCTCGCGTTCGACCCGTGGGACCCGGCGTTCCTCGCCGACCCGTATCCCGCCTACGCCGAACTGCGGGAACGGGGCCGGGTGCACTGGTTCGAGCCGACGAACCAGTGGCTGGTCCCGCACCACACGGACGTCTCCGCGCTGCTGCGCGAGAGGCGCCTGGGGCGGACGTACCAGCACCGCTTCACCCACGAGGAGTTCGGCCGGACCGCTCCGCCGCCCGAGCAGGAGCCGTTCCACACCCTCAACGACCACGGCATGCTCGACCTCGAGCCGCCGGACCACACCCGCATCCGGCGCCTGGTGTCGAAGGCGTTCACCCCGCGCACGGTGGAACGCCTGAAACCGTACGTCGAGGGGCTCGCGGCGGACCTGGTGTCCGCGCTGGTCGACGCGGGCGGCGGCGACCTGCTGCGGGACGTCGCCGAACCGCTCCCGGTCGCGGTGATCGCCGAGATGCTGGGCATCCCGGAGTCCGACCGGGCCCCGTTGCGCCCCTGGTCGGCGGACATCTGCGGGATGTACGAGCTGAACCCGTCGCGGGAGACGGCCGAGCGGGCGGTCCGGGCCTCGGTCGAGTTCACCGAGTACCTGCGCGAGCTGATCGCGCACCGGCGCGCCCACCCCGGCGACGACCTGGTCTCGGGCCTGATCGCGGCCCACGACGAGGACGACGACCGTCTCACCGAGCAGGAGATGATCTCCACCTGTGTGCTCCTGCTGAACGCGGGCCACGAGGCGACGGTGAACTCCACGGTCAACGGCTGGGCGGCACTGTTCCAGAACCCCGGCCAACTGGCCGCCCTCCGCGCGGACCACTCCCTGGTCCCCACCGCCGTGGAGGAGCTGATGCGCTACGACACCCCGCTCCAGCTCTTCGAGCGCTGGGTCCTGGACGACATCGAGATCGACGGCACGGTGATCCCCCGGGGCGCGGAGATCGCCATGCTCTTCGGCTCCGCCAACCACGACCCGGCCGTCTTCACCGACCCCGCCCGCCTGGACCTCACCCGCGCGGACAACCCGCACATCTCCTTCAGCGCCGGCATCCACTACTGCATCGGGGCACCCCTGGCCCGCATCGAACTCGCGGCGTCCATGAGGGCGTTGCTGGAGCAGGCTCCGACGCTGCGCCTGGCGGAGGAACCGAAGCGCAAGCCGAACTTCGTGATCCGGGGGCTGGAGGGGCTTGTGGTCGAGGTCTGAGCCCGAATCGGGTCCGAGGGCGATGAGTCCTGCCGTGGTCGACGGTCTCTATCTCCAGCAGGCGATCGACCGCACTCGAGGAGAGCCCCATGACCGCTGTTTACACGTTCGACGTCTTTTCCAGCCTCGACGGCTTCGGCACCGCCGGTGGCGACTGGACCGGCTACTGGGGCAAGCAAGGCCCCGAACTCCTCGACCACCGCCTCGCCCTGTACGGCGAGGAGCAGCGGATGGTCTTCGGCGCCAACACGTATCGGGTGTTCGCGCGGATGCTGGCATCGAGCACCGAGGAGTCCGAGGTGCGCGACCCGTGGGTCACACGGATGAGGAGCCTGCCGGCAACGGTGGTGTCGACCACGTTGGAAGGACCCCTCGACTGGCCGGATGCGAACATCGTGAGCGGCGACGCCGTCGACGCCGTCGCCCGGCTCAAGAAGGAGTCCGGGGTGCCGTTGCGCTCGCACGGCAGCCTGTCGATGAACCGGGCGCTGATGGCCGCCGGTCTGGTCGACCGCGTTCAGGTGACGCTCTTCCCTGTGATCACCGGTCGGACCGGCTTGGACCCGATCTTCCGGGGTGCGGCCGACTTCGACCTCGAGCTGATCGAGCACCGGACGCTCGACGGCCACATCCAGGAGCTCGTCTACCGGCCCACCCCGCACGTCTGAGTCCCCCGCACACCCCGCCCCGTCAGGCAGCCGGACCCGACCGGGAGCACGGCTGCCGCTACTTCGTCTCCAGGTCCCGCCGGCGGAAGCCCGCCAGGCCCAGCCACACCAGGCCGGCGGCGACGAGGGACAGCAGGAGCAGCGGGGCCCAGTCCATGTCGTCGGCGGGGAGCCGGGGGACGTGGCCGAACGGGGAGAGGTTGTTCATCCAGCCCGGGAACCGGAGGATCTGGCCGAGGTAGCCGACCACGAAGGCGTACACCGGCACGACCCAGGCCGCCCGGCTCGCCCGCGGGAACCAGCCGAAGAGCACCACGGCCACGCCGACCGTGACCCACAGGGCGGGCGCGTGGGCGAGGGCCGCACCCACCAGGTCCGGCAGCAGCCCGGCGTCACCGGTCGAGGCCGCGCCCGCGATGCCGAAGCCGAGCCCGGCCAGCAGTAGTACGACCGTACCGCCGCCCATGGCCACGGCCAGGTGGCCGCCGACCCAGCGGGTGCGCGAGAGACCGGTGGCGAGGAGGGGTTCGGCGCGGCCGGCCGTCTCCTCGGAGCGGGGCCGCAGGGCCGCCATGACGACGTACACCGCCGCCACGACGGTGAGGACGACCATGACCATGGAGGCGAAGGACTCGGCGACGCCGGCACCGCCGATGCGGTCCAGGGCCTCCTGGATCTCGTCGATGCCCTTCAGCATGTCCTCGGCGTCCCCGAGGATCGATCCGTACATCGCCCCCATCAGGAACAGGCCGGCGCCGAAGCCGGTCAGCGTGCCGCGGTGCAGTCGCAGGGCGAAGCCGACCGGTGTGGTGAGGGCGCTGGAGGCCGTGGGGCTGCCCAGCTTCTCCGGACGCAGTCCCGCGCCCACGTCCCGCCGGGTGGAGAGCACGAACCCCGCCGCCGCGCACGCCACCGCGAACACCAGGCAGAGCAGCAGCGGCCACCAGCGGTCGTCGACGTACGGATAGCTGCGCTGCACCCAGCCGATCGGGGACAGCCAGGACAGGGCGCCGTTCCCGCCGCTGTCGCCGGCGGCACGCAGCACGTAGGCGACGCCGACGACCGCGAGCGCCGTACCGGACGCGCCGCGGGTGTGCGCGGTGAACTGGACGGTGACCGCGGCGACGGCGGCGAAGACGAGGCCGACGGCGGCGTGGTCGAAGCCGTAGAGCAGCGAGCCCGCCGTGTCGATGCCCTCCGCTCCCAGGCCGGCCAGGCCGAAGGCCAGCAGCAGGGCCAGGGCGAGGTTGGCCAGGACGGCGACGGACAGGGCGGCGGCGAGGTGGGCGTGGCGGCCCACGACGGTCGAGCGCACCAGCTCGGCGCGGCCGGTCTCCTCCTCGCCACGGGTGTGCCGGGTGACGATCAGCACGCTCATGAGGCCGACGAGGACGGCCATGAAGCCGAGCATCTGGTGGCTCAGCATGGAACCGAAGGTGTAGTCGTCGAGGTAGTGGCGGGGACCGGACATGGCGAGGCCGGCCGGGCTGTCCATGCTCCTGACGGCGTTCGCCCGGTCCTGTGGATCGCTGTACAGCGTCGTGAAGCTGTTCGCCGTCATGAGCGTGCCGAGGAACAGGGCCAGGACCCACACCGAGAGCCGGATCCGGTCCCGGCGCAGGGCGAAGCGGATCAGCGTCCGGGTCCCGGCCAGCGCGTTGCCGCCGGCGACCGGTCCGGCCGGTGCCGGCGCCTTGGCGGTGGCCGTCGCGGTGGTCATCGCAGGTCCCCGTCCGTGCCGTGCCGGTCCGAGGCGTGCCGGTCCGAGGCGTGCCCGTCCGTGCCGTGCCCCTGCGAGCTGTGCCCGTTGGCGGCGAGTTCGCTGCCGTAGTGGCGGAGCATCAGCTCCTCCAGGGTCGGCGGGTGGCTGACGAGACTGCGGATGCCGAACTCGGTGAGTTTGCGGACCGCCGCGTCGACCCGGCCGCCGTCGACGGCGAAATGGACCCGGCCGGTGGCATCGTCGAGGATCCGCAGGTCGTGGACGCCGGGCAGTTCGCCGAGGCCGGTGACGGGCCGCTCGGTCTCCGCCTCGATGGTGGTGCGGGTCAGGTGGCGCAGCTCGTCGAGGGTGCCGGACTGGACGGTGCGTCCCAGCCGGATGATGCTCACGCGGTCGGCGAGCTTCTCCACCTGGGCCAGGATGTGGCTGGAGAGCAGGACGGTCCTGCCGGCCGCCTTGGCCTCGCCGATGACGTCCTGGAAGACGACCTCCATGAGCGGGTCCAGTCCAGCGGTCGGCTCGTCGAGCAGCAGCAGTTCGGCGTCGGAGGCGAGCGCGGCGACGATGGCGACCTTCTGCCGGTTGCCCTTGGAGTAGGCGCGGCCCTTCTTGGTCGGGTCCAGGTCGAAGCGCTCGACGAGCTCGGCGCGCCGCTTCCGGTCCAGGCCGCCGCGCAGCCGCGCCAGCAGGTCGATGGCCTCGCCGCCGGTGAGGTTCGGCCACAGTTCGACGTCGCCGGGGACGTAGGCGAGGCGGCGGTGGAGCTCCACGGCGTCCGCCCACGGGTCGCGGCCGAGTACCCGGACGGCGCCCGAGTCGGCACGCAGCAGACCGAGCATGACGCGGAGGGAGGTGGACTTCCCGGCGCCGTTCGGGCCCAGGAAACCGTGGACCTCGCCGGTCTCGGCCTCCAGGTCGAGACCGGCGAGTGCGTGCGTGCGACCGAACGACTTGTGGAGTCCGGACACGGTGATGGCCTTCGTCATGCTTCGGAACGTACGCTGATTTCA
The DNA here is from genome assembly GCF_044540975.1 of Streptomyces sp. NPDC085927. NCBI lineage: Bacteria > Bacillati > Actinomycetota > Actinomycetes > Kitasatosporales > Streptomycetaceae > Streptomyces > Streptomyces sp. NPDC085927. The sequence goes on along the minus strand of NZ_JBITSN010000006.1, from coordinate 215,772 downwards.
CAAATTTGTGAAGTTAAAGAAGCGTATAAACGTCGGACTAGACTGACCGATGTCGCTGAGCTGCGGATACGGGGCGCGGCGGACGGACGGAATGCGCGGGGGCCGAGGGCGGAGATGGGTGGATCATGACGGAGGAAGGGGCCGGGCGGCCGGAGCGGGACCCCGAGGCGGTCTCCCGGTTCGTCGAGCACTTCGCCGCGCAGCTGGTGGCGGCCGGACTGCCGCGCATGCCGGCCAGGGTCTTCGCGGCCCTGCTGGTCTCGGACACCGGGGCCAGTACCTCCGCCGAACTGGGGGAGACACTGCGGATCTCGCCCGCCGCGGTGTCCGGAGCCGTGCGCTACCTGGACCAGCAGCACCTCGTCTCCCGCGAGCGGGAACCCGGCTCACGCCGCGAGCGCTACCGCGTGCACGGCGACCAGTGGTACGAGGCCCTCACCAATCGCGAGGCCGTCATCCGGCGCTGGCAGGACGCGCTGCGTGAGGGGGTCGCCAGCTTGGGCCCCGGCACCCCGGCGGGCCGCCGGCTGGGGGAGACGCTGGCCTTCTTCGAGTTCGTCGAGAAGGAGATCGAGACGATCATGGACCGGTGGCGCGCCCACCGGGACGAGACCTTCGGCCGCGACTGACCCGGGGCCCGTCGGCGAACCGGCTGTCGTGCGGCACCGGTTGTCGTGCGGCATCGGCTGTCGGGTGACGCCGGCCCGTCGGCGGCGCACCGGCCGGTCGCGTGACACCGGCCCGCCGACGGCGCACCGGCCCGTCGCGCGGCACCGCGGCTCACACCGGCAGCGTCAGCCCCCAGGCGTCCTCCCGGGCCACCCACGTCCGGGTGCCCACCGGTCCCGACACCAGGGCGTCCGCGCGGTAGCGGAAGTGCGCTCCCGACACCGTCACCGTGCGCCCCTCGGCCAGCAGCGGCGCCGCCTCCGCGCCGACGGAGACCGGCCGCACCTCGACCCGGGCGATCCCGCCGGGGCCGGGGACGACGGAGACGGACTCCACCGGCTGGTGCAGGTCGACGAGCGTCCGCCCGTCGACCTCCACCCGCAGCCGGGCCGGCCCGCCCTCGGGGGCGGGGGCGACCCGGGGCGGCCTGGCCGGCACCAGGGTCCGTACCAGGGACTGGCAGGTCCGCAGCCACGGATGCTGCCCCGCCCCGGGGTCCACGTCGGCGTCCTCGGCCTCTTCGGCGTCCTCCTCCCGCACCCGAGCGGCACCGGTCGGCGGAATCCGTACCGCGCCGAGCACCACGCCGTCGCTGTCGTCCACCAGCAGGTTCATCCGTCGCTCGGCGCCGTCCAGCACGGCGCGCGCCGCGGCCACCGCCCCCGTGGGCACCCCCAGCGACCGGGCGAGCGACAGCGCGCCCCCGACCGGCACCAGGGACAGCGCGCAGCCGGTCAGCTCCCGCTGCCGGTGCAGCAGCCCCACCGCCCGCATCAGGGCCCGGTCGTCGCCGACCAGTACCGGGCGCCGGGAGCCCCGCCGGGCGAGCGCGCGGGCGAATTCCTCCGGGCCGTCCGGTAGGCACACCTTCGTCGTCGCACCCGCGCTGAGCACGTCTTTCGCGATACGCACGGACTCGCCGTCGCTGCGGCGGGCGACCGGATCGATGACCACCAGGAGCTGATCGGACGTCGGGGAAGTCGCCACCTCGGCCATGCCTCGCTTCCTCGGGTAGCATCTTTGTGCAAGAGCCCCTTGCGCTGTTGCGCAGGGGCTTCGTCTATTCCGGGGCATCCGGTCCGACGGTTGGCGGCCCACGGTGGTCGCGGTGTGTGCGCGGTGGAGATCCTCCGCGTACGCCTCTGACCCTGGACATGCCCCGCCCGGAAGGGGTGTACGCGCGTGCCCGCACTTGTGCTGCTCGGTGCTCAGTGGGGTGACGAAGGCAAGGGAAAGGCGACGGACCTGCTCGGCGGATCCGTCGACTACGTGGTGCGTTACCAAGGCGGCAACAACGCCGGCCACACGGTGGTCGTGGGCGACCAGAAGTACGCCCTCCACCTGCTCCCTTCCGGAATCCTGTCTCCCGGTTGCACTCCCGTCATCGGCAACGGTGTCGTCGTCGACCCCTCTGTCCTGTTCTCCGAGCTGAGCGGGCTGAACGAGCGCGGCGTCGACACGTCCAAGCTCCTGATCAGCGGCAACGCACACATCATCACGCCGTACAACGTGACGGTGGACAAGGTGACGGAGCGCTTCCTCGGCAAGCGCAAGATCGGCACCACGGGCCGCGGCATCGGCCCGACCTACGCCGACAAGATCAACCGCGTCGGCATCCGGGTCCAGGACCTGTACGACGAGTCGATCCTCACCCAGAAGGTCGAAGCGGCCCTCGACGCCAAGAACCAGATGCTCACCAAGCTCTACAACCGGCGCGCGATCGCCGTCGAGCAGGTGGTCGAGGAGCTGCTGGGCTACGCGGACAAGCTGGCGCCGTACGTCACCGACACCGTGCTGGTCCTCAACCAGGCGCTGGAGCAGGACAAGGTGGTCCTCTTCGAGGGCGGCCAGGGCACCCTGCTCGACATCGACCACGGCACGTACCCCTTCGTCACCTCGTCGAACCCGACCGCGGGCGGTGCCTGCACGGGCGCGGGCGTGGGCCCGACGAAGATCAGCCGGGTCATCGGCATCCTGAAGGCGTACACGACCCGCGTCGGCGCCGGCCCGTTCCCGACGGAGCTCTTCGACGAGGACGGCGAGGCCCTGCGCCGCATCGGCGGCGAGCGCGGTGTCACCACCGGCCGGGACCGCCGCTGCGGCTGGTTCGACGCGGTCATCGCCCGCTACGCGACCCGCGTGAACGGCCTGACCGACTTCTTCCTCACCAAGCTCGACGTCCTCACCGGCTGGGAGCAGATCCCGGTCTGCGTGGCCTACGAGATCGACGGCAAGCGCGTCGAGGAGCTCCCGTACTCCCAGACGGACTTCCACCACGCGAAGCCCGTCTACGAGATGCTCCCCGGCTGGTCCGAGGACATCACCGGCGCGAAGTCCTTCTCCGACCTGCCGAAGAACGCCCAGGCGTACGTCAAGGCGCTGGAGGAGATGTCCGGCGCCCCGATCTCCGCGATCGGCGTGGGACCGGGCCGCGACGAGACGATCCAGATCAACTCGTTCCTGTAGTCCGGCCCCGCCGGACCCCGCCGCACCGTGACGTCCCGGTGGCCCGCCCAGGGTCACCGGGACGTTTTCGTGTCCGGGGAGCCAGGGGAGCCAAGGCAGCCCGGGATGTCCGGGGCGTCCGGGGCGAGCCGGCCCGCGCCCGGGGTTCAGCTGAAGACGATCATCGAGCCCTGGGCCAGGCTGCGGGTGGCCGCCGCGTGCAGGCCGAGCCAGACGTGGCGCTCTCGGGCGAAAGGGCTGGGGTCGTACGGCGCCGCGACGGCGGGCTCCTCCAGCTCGGTCGGTCCCTGCGGGGGCTCCGGCGCGGCCGGCGGGTTCGCGGGGTCGATGCCGAGGGCGGGGGCGACGACCTCCAGTTCCCGCAGCAGGGCGTGGGAGGAGCCGAGCGGGCCGCCGCCCGCGAGGAGTTCGTCGCTGGAGAGCGGGTGCGGGAAGTCCACGGGCACGTAGGCCCCGGCGTGGTCGTAGTGCCAGACCAGGTGCGACTGCTGGGCCGTCGACTCGAACATCTCCAGCAACTGCTCGTAGTCGCCGCCCAGCTCGCCCACCGGGGTGACCGGCAGCCCGCACACCTGGAGCAGATACGTGCGCCGCAGGAAGTGCAGCGCGTCGTAGTCGAAGCCCGCGACCGGGGCGACCTCGCCGGACAGTCCCGGCATGTACTGGTACACCGGCACCGGCGGCAGCCCGGCCTCGGCCAGCACCTTGTTGTACTGCGCGAGTTCCTCGGCGAACGGATTGTCGGGGGTGTGGCACAACACGTCGACGAGCGGTACCAGCCACAGGTCACAGGCCAAAGAGGGCTCCTCGCATAGCGCGTCCACCACATCCGGTACGTCCGGTACGTCCAGTACGGCGGTCAGGGAAGGGTACCGGCGGGGCACGAGGGTGGCTCCCCCCGTGCAGATCCTCTACCCATACGAACACAGACGACGCGGGGTCCGGCCCCCGGGCTCCCCCTCGTGTTCACTCCGGGCGGTTCAGCCCGCGGGGAGCCGTTCGACGAGGGCCAGGGAGTGGGCGTTGTACGACGCGACGACCGCGCGGGCGGAATCGGTGTCACGGCGCACCAGCGCGTCGACCAGATCGGTGTGCTCGGACCACAGCTGCCCCCGCAGATCGGGCAGGCGCCGCAGGTGCTGGACCACGCAGACCCAGGTCTGGACGCGGATCCGGTGCAGGAAGGCGGTGAGGTGGGGGTTGCCGAACAGGGTGATGAGTTCGCGCCAGAAGCGCAGGTCGTAGCCGATCAGTACGGTGAGTTCGCCGGCGAGGGCCGAACGCTGGGCCTCCTCCCCGCGTCGCCGGACTCCGGCGAGCGCGGCGGCGACCCGCGGTTCCTCGGGCCGGAGGCCCGCCAGGCGGCCGTGGGCGTCGGTCAGGGCGCGGAACATCCCGTCGATCACCAGCGTGCGGGCCTCGATCATGCCGCGGAAGTCGTCGACGGAGTACTCGTGCACCCGGAATCCCCGGTGCTGGTCGGCGTCGAGCAGCTCCTGCGCCGCCAGGTCGACCAGCGCCTCCCGTACGGGGGTCGCGGAGACTCCGTACTGGTCGGCGATCTCCTTGACGGTGAACTCCTGCCCCGGCTCCATCCGCCCGGCCAGCACCTCGTCACGGAGCGCGTCGGCGATCTGCTGCCGCAGCGTGCTGCGCGTCACCGCGCCGTTGCCGCTGATGCCGGGCATGGTCGGGCGTCTCCCTGGTCGTGTTCGAGTGGCGTGACCGTGCCACGCGCGGGGGCGGTGCGCGGGTCCCACGCGCCGGCCGCGTGCATCCGGCCCACGCGGCCGCCGCGTGATCCGGCGCACGCGTCCGTCCACGGTCACGCCACTTTACGTGTTCGAGTGACCCATGCCTGTTCGAACGGCCGGGTCATCTCCTCACGGTCGGTCCGTGAACTCGTCCGCCGCCGACAGTGCCGAGTCCAGCGCGGCCAGGCCCTCCTTCAGCTCGGCCTCGCTCACGTTGCACGGCGGGACGACGTGGGTGCGGTTCATGTTCACGAAGGGCCACAGTCCCTCCGCCTTCGCGGCGGCGGCGAAGGCGGCCATGGGGGCGCCCGCCTCACCGGTCGCGTTGTAGGGGATCAGCGGCTCCCGGGTCTCCCGGTTCCGCACCAGTTCCAGTGCCCAGAACATGCCGGCCCCGCGGACCTCGCCCACGCTGGGGTGCCGCTCCGCCAGCTCGTGCAGCGCCGGCCCGACGACGGACGCTCCCAGCCGTGCCGCGTTCTCGACGATGCCCTCCTCGGCCATGGCGTTGATCGTCGCGACGGCCGCGGCACAGGCCAGCGGATGCCCGGAGTAGGTGAGCCCGCCCGGGTACGGCCGCTTCGCGAACGTCTCGGCGATCGCGCCGGAGATCGCGACGCCGCCGAGCGGTACGTAACCGGAGTTGACGCCCTTCGCGAAGGTCATCAGGTCCGGCACGACGTCGTACAGGTCCGCCGCGAACCAGGTGCCGGTCCGGCCGAACCCCGCCATCACCTCGTCCAGGACGAAGACGATCCCGTGCTGGTCGCACAGCTCCCGCACCCCGGCGAGATAACCGGGCGGCGGCGGCATGATGCCCGCCGTCCCCGGGATGGTCTCCAGGACGACCGCCGCGATCGTCGACGGCCCCTCGAAGGTGATCGTCGTCTCCAGGTGCTCCAGCGCCCGCGCGCACTCCTCTTCCTCCGTCTGCGCGTAGAAGCGGGAGCGGTACAGGAAGGGCGCCCAGAAGTGCACCACCCCGGCCGTGCCGCTGTCGGAGGCCCAGCGGCGCGGGTCGCCGGTGAGGTTCACGGCCTGCTGGGTGCCGCCGTGGTACGAGCGGTACGCGGAGAGCACCTTGGGCCGCCCGGTGTGCAGCCGCGCCATCCGGACGGCGTGCTCGACGGCGTCCGCGCCCCCGTTGGTGAAGAAGACCTTGTCCAGGTCGCCCGGAGTCCGCTCGGCGATCAGCCGCGCCGCCTCCGACCGCGCCTCGACGGCGAACGCCGGCGCGAACGTCGTCATCCGGCCGGCCTGCTCCTGGATCGCGGCGACGACCTTGGGGTGCTGGTAGCCGACGTTGGTGAAGACGAGCCCACTGGTGAAGTCGAGGTAGCGCCGGCCTTCGTAGTCCCAGAAGTACGACCCCTGGGCCCCGGCGACGGCCAGCGGGTCGATCAGCTCCTGCGCGGACCAGGAGTGGAAGACGTGGGCACGGTCGGCGGCCTTCACGGAGGCCCCGGCCTCGGGGTTCGGCTGTGCAGTCATACGGGCGAGCGTAAGACGTGACCCTCCCTCTTTGACAGCACGCTGCATATCCGTCAGCATGCTGTCATGAAGGCCGGTCCGGCCGGCCATCACCACGACAACCTCCTTCACCGGCGCACCAGGGAGCGGTCATGACCCGCAGGCCCGTCCATCTCGCCGTCTACGACACCTACGCCGACTGGGAGACCGGTCACGCCACCGCGCACCTCGCCCTCGCCGGGTACGAGGTCCGTACCGTCGCGCCCACCGGGGCGTCCGTCACCAGCGCCGGCGGGCTGCGGGTGCTGCCCGACCTCGCACTCGACGCTCTGCGGCCCGAGGACAGTGCGCTGCTGATCCTCGCCGGCGCCCGCCTCTGGGACGAGGGCGACGACCTCGCCCCCTTCGCCCGCACCGCCCGCGCCTTCCTCGACGCCGGTGTGCCCGTCGCCGCCATCTGCGGCGCCACCGCCGGACTCGCCCGCGAGGGCCTGCTCGACGCGCGGGCGCACACCGGCGCCGCCTCCTTCCACCTGGCCGCGACCGGTTACGCCGGCGGCGCGCGGTACGTCGAGGCCGACGCCGTCACCGACGGCGGACTCGTCACCGCCGGACCCACCGAACCCGTCGCCTTCGCCCGCGAGATCTTCCGGCTGCTCGGCGCCTACGACGAACCGGCGATCGACGCCTGGTACCGGCTCTTCCACGACTCCGACCCCCAGGCGTACGCCGAACTCGAGGAGGCCCTGGGCCGGTGAGCCGGGAACAGCAGGACCTGCTCAGCCGCGGCGCGCTCGGCGCCTTCCGGCTGAACGGCGAGTTCCTCGCGGTCGCCGAGGAACTCGCCCGGCCCGCCGGACTCACCGCCGCCCGGTGGCAGGTGCTCGGCGCGGTCCTCCGGGAACCCCTGCCGGTCTCCGGCATCGCCCGCGTCATGGGCATCACCCGGCAGAGCGTGCAGCGCATCGCCGACCTGCTGGTCGAGCGAGGTCTCGCCGAGTACCGGCCCAATCCGGCGCACCGCCGCGCCAAGCTCCTCGCCGCCACCGAGCGGGGCCGCGCCGCCGTCGGCGGGATCGGCCCCGGCCACGCGGCCTTCGCGAAACGGCTCGCGGAGGCGTTCGGCGAGACCGAACTCGCACAGGCGGTCCAGACATTGGAACGCCTGTGCGCGGTGCTCGACGACCTCGGTCCGCCTGTTACGGAACCGTAGACGACACCCGGCTCACCCCGGACCTTGTCCGGTTTATCCTCAGGCTGTTGCTCACGGCGGGGGAAGGCGGCGCAACGATGGAGAAGCACGGGCCGGGGGACGCGGCGGGGGACCAGGGAGCCCGGCACCCCGGCAGAATCGGCGCGTACCGGCTGCTCGCGCGGCTCGGGGCCGGCGGCATGGGGGAGGTCTACCTCGCCCGTTCCGACCGGGGGCGCACCGTCGCCGTCAAGCTGGTGCGCGAGGAACTGGCCCAGCAGGAGGAGTTCCGGGCCCGCTTCCGTCAGGAGGTGCAGTCCGCCCGGCAGGTCGGCGGCGACTGGACCGCGCCGGTACTGGACGCGGACACCGAGGCCCCGGTGCCCTGGGTCGCCACCGGATACGTCGCCGGGCCCAGCCTCCAGCAGGTCGTCGGGCACGACCACGGCGCCCTGCCCGAGCGGTCGGTGCGCATTCTCGCCGTCGGTCTCGCCCACGCGCTGAAGGACATCCACGCCGCCGGCATCGTGCACCGCGACCTCAAGCCGTCCAACGTGCTCGTCACCATCGACGGGCCGCGCGTCATCGACTTCGGGATCGCGCGGGCCCTGGAGACCGTGACCGACGGCGGCCTCACCCGCACCGGGGCGCTGGTCGGCTCGCCCGGCTTCATGGCACCGGAGCAGGTGCGCGGCGATCGCATCACTCCCGCCTGCGACGTCTTCTGCCTCGGCTCCGTGCTCGCCTACGCCGCCACCGGCGAGCTTCCCTTCGGCACCGCCGACAGCGGGGTGCACGCCCTGATGTTCCGCATCGCCGAGGAGGAACCCGACCTCGGCCGGGTCCCCGAGGGCCTCGCCGACCTCGTGAAGGACTGCCTCGAGAAGGACCCCGCCCAGCGGCCCACCCTCGACCAGATCCTGCTGCGCACCGGCGCCGAGGAGACCGTCGCCGACGGCCGCTCCCGCGAGCCCTGGCTGCCGGGCGCCCTGGTCGCCCAGCTCGGCCGGCACGCCGTACGGCTCCTGGACGCGGAGGACCCGCAGGCGCCGCCGCCCGCGCCGGAGGGCCCTGCTCCCGCCGCCACCCCCGAACACGCCCCCGCCGCCGACGGCTCCGCCCCGCCCGCGCCGGGCGCGCCCGGTGGCGGGGCGCCGGTGAACCACCTGCCCACCCTGGTCGCCGGCCCGAACGGTCCCACCGCGCCCCCGGGCCCGGCCCCGGGCACCCCGGCGGCCGGGCAGAGCCCCGCCGCGTACGGCCATCCCCAGCAGCACCCCCAGCCGTACCCTCAGCAGCAGGCCCAGCCGCACCCCCGGTCCCCCGGCTACGGCTACCCCTACAACGGCTACGGGGCCGCCGGCGCCACCCCTCCCTACGGCCCGCCGCCCTTCGGTACGCACCCGCCGCCGTACGGCCCGGCGCAGTCCCCGCGCGACAACCGTTCCACCGCGCTGCTCGTCGTGATCGCGCTGGTCGTCGCGCTCGCCGCGGGCGGCACGGTGTACGCGCTGATGAACGGCAGTGCCGGCGACACCGCCGGCGGCAACTCCTCGGGCACACCGACCGACGGCACGTCCCAGGTCACCGGCTCCTCGCCCGACGGAAAGTCCTCGACCGGGACGGACGGAACGGGCGGCGTCGCCGGGACGGATCAGCCGTCCGCCGACGGGGCGGTCCCGGCCGGGTATCTCGGCAGTTGGTCGACGACCATCGACAACGAGAGCGGGCTGCACAGCCGCAGGCTGACCATCCAGCAGGGCGAGGCCGGTGACACGGTCATGTCCCTCGTCGCCGACGGCCCCACCGGCAACGGCACCTACCACTGCGTGTTCGAGGGCAACCTCACCAGCGCGGGTTCCGGCGGCCGGCTGGAGATCGGCCCGACCACCGTGACGGTCGGTCAGCCGCGCAGCGCCTGCACGCCGGGAGCCGCCAGCGCCATCACCCTCCTGCCCGACGGCTCCCTGAAGCGCGTGAACACCGGCAGCGGCGAGCAGCTCACCTACACGCGGGACTGACACACCTGCTCAACCGCGGCCCGCCCCGCTCTGTCGCCCGCCCGCTGAACTCCGCTCCACGGGACTCGCCGGCCCTTTCCGCTCCGGGCCGGCTCACCTCGGTTCCGGCGGCCGCTGCCGGGGCATGTTCGGGCGGGCGGCCCCGGGCGCGGACGGGAAGCGGCCGTGGGGCTGCCCGGCGGACTCGGGGCGGCCCGTGCCCGCCGGTGCCCCCTGGAGGCCCGGCGGCACGCTCGCGCCCGTACGGAAGTCCATCATCCAGTCCGCGGTCTCGACCCGCACCAGCTCGCTCACGTCCTCCGAGAACCGCCGCAGCACCGACAGGCACCGCTCGGTCGCCTCGCTCGCGGTGCCCTCGGCCGGTCCCAGCACCTCGCGGATGCACTCCGACGCCCAGTCGAACTGGAACGCCTGGAGCCGCCGCTGCACGGCCTGCGCGGTCGCCACGTCCCGCATCCAGCCGGACGTCACCCCGAAGAACCGGTCCGCGGCCCCACAGACGACCGCGAGCAGCAGCGCCATGTACCCCCACGGGGCGGCGCCGTCGGTCGCTCCGGTCAGATCCAGCAGCGGCAGCGCCGCCCCGGCGGCCACCCCCGCCACGGCCCCCGCACGCAGCGCCCGCGCGCACCGCCGCTTCCAGGACCGGTCCGCGAGATACCAGGCGGCGGTGTCCAGCGCCCCCCGCTCCGCCCACCGGTACAGCTCGTCCAGCCGGGGCGCGGGTTCGCCCCAGTCCCCGAGCGGGAACACCCGCCCGGTCAGATCGCCCGGCCGCAGCCCGGCCGCCCCCTCGCCGTACCCGTCCTGCGGACGGCCCTCGGGCTGCATCTCCGGCTGAACCACCCGCTGCTCCCTACTGACCTCGGAACCCGACCCGACCCGATCCCGACCCTGGCCCGGCCCTCACTGGGCCCCTGTGAGCCCCTGCCCGGCGCCTGCGCGGCCCCTGCTCGGGCGCCGGACGCGGACGTGCCGGGCCCCTTCCTACCGCCCAAAGGGTGGCCGCGTCGGGGGTTCGAGCTCCGCTTCCACCCGGATGGGGGCTGTGATCAGGTATAGGGCGCGAGGGCGACTCACTCGAAAGAGTGCTGGGGCGACGGCCGCCCGGACCACGTAGGCTCGTGCCGAACGGGAAAGTCCCGTACGAGCGGACCGACCAAGGAGCTGAATCGTGATCCCCGGTGGTGGCCAGCCCAACATGCAGCAGCTGCTCCAGCAGGCCCAGAAGATGCAGCAGGACCTGGCCCAGGCGCAGGAGGAACTCGCGCACATGGAGGTCGAGGGCCGGGCGGGCGGCGGTCTGGTGACGGCCACTGTCACCGGTGCCGGTGAGCTCCGCGCCCTGAAGATCGACCCGAAGGCGGTGGACCCGGAGGACACCGAGACCCTCGCGGACCTCGTCGTCGCGGCCGTCCAGGCGGCCAACCAGAACGCGCAGAACCTCCAGCAGCAGAAGCTCGGCCCGCTGGCCCAGGGTCTGGGCGGCGGCGGCATCCCCGGTCTGCCTTTCTAAGACGGGCCGCGGGCCTCTACGGTACGTACTGAAGGAACCCCAGGAAGGACGGCAGCCCGTTGTACGAAGGCGTGGTACAGGACCTCATCGACGAACTCGGGCGGCTGCCCGGCGTCGGTCCCAAGAGCGCCCAGCGGATCGCCTTCCACATCCTCCAGGCGGAGCCGACGGACGTACGGCGTCTCGCCCACGCCCTCATGGAAGTGAAGGCGAAGGTCCGCTTCTGCGCCACCTGCGGCAATATCGCGCAGGAGGAACTGTGCAACATCTGCCGTGACACCCGCCGCGACATCGCCGTCATCTGTGTCGTGGAGGAGCCCAAGGACGTCGTGGCCATCGAGCGCACGCGCGAGTTCCGGGGCCGCTACCACGTCCTGGGCGGCGCGATCAGCCCGATCGACGGGGTGGGCCCCGACGACCTGCGCATCCGGGAACTGCTGGCCCGGCTGGCGGACGGCACGGTCACCGAGCTGATCCTGGCCACGGACCCGAATCTGGAGGGCGAGGCCACGGCCACGTACCTCGCCCGCATGATCAAGCCCATGGGCCTCAAGGTCACCCGCCTGGCCAGTGGCCTTCCGGTGGGCGGAGACCTGGAATACGCGGACGAGGTCACCCTCGGCCGCGCCTTCGAGGGGAGACGACTCCTAGATGTCTGACGCCACGCTGCACGCGATCGACCGGGACCCGGACGACTTCTCGGTCCAGATCGCGGATCAGGTCGAAAGCTTCCTGGTCGCCGTCACGGAGGTCGCCAAGGGCGACGAGCCGGACTCGGCGGTTCCCTTCCTCCTGCTCGAGGTCTCCCAGCTCCTGCTGGCCGGCGGCCGGCTGGGCGCGCACGAGGACATCGTCCCCGACGAGCGCTACGAACCCGACCCGGGCCCCGAGGCCGACGTGGACGAACTCCGCGAGAACCTCGCCCGCCTCCTGGAGCCGGTCGACGTCTACTCCGAGGTCTTCGACCCGTACGAGCCCCGTACGGCGCCCGTCCCGGCCCGGATCTCCGACGACCTCACCGACGTCATCACCGACCTCCGCCACGGCATGGTCCACTACCGGGCCGGCCGCACGACGGAAGCCCTGTGGTGGTGGCAGTTCTCCTACTTCTCCAACTGGGGCTCCACCGCCTCCGCAGCCCTGCGCGCCCTGCAGTCCGTCGTGGCCCACGTCCGCCTCAACCAGCCCCTCGCCGCCCTGGACGGCCTCGACACCGACCAGGGCATGGGCGACGACACCCTGGAGATCGAGGCGGGCAGGGTCATGGTGGAGGAGATCGGCGCCCCCCTGGGCATGCGCACGGTCACGTAAACACATGCCCCCGGTGCTGCTACTGCGGGCGGGCGGGCCGAGAGTGTATGGCTTGCCGAAAAGCGTGAGCACTTCGTGAGCACTTAGCGGGCAAGTGGCACGTAGGTGCTCAAAAGAGCGCTATGCGGACAGTGGTGGCCGAAGTGCTCACGTTTTTGGGTGGATGTGCCGCATGGACGACCGTGTGTACGTGGGCAACGCGGGCAAGGACGCCTGGTGGGACCGGGGCTGGATCCTCGGGCACTTCAAGGACGCCGGCGATCCGCGCCACAGCGGGGCGGTGGAGGTCGAGTGGGGCGTCCACCCCCGTGGCGACGAGCGGTCGCGGTGGGGGTGGAGGGCGAGGAACGCACGGCTCTCCTGGTCCTCGTCAGCGGTCGTTTCCGGGTCGAACCTTCCGGCCGCGGCGTTCTTCCGGAGAAGCAGGGCGATGACGTCGTGTGGGGGCGGGGGTCGACCATTCGTGGCTCGCGGAGGAGGAATCGGTGGTGCTGACCGTCCGGTGGCCGTCGGTGCCCGGCTGCGCGGTGGCTGAGGACGGGGGGATCTGACGAGCCGGTACGCGGAAGCGCTCGGGGCGAGGATCACGACGACGCTCGAGTACCGCGACCGAACGGCAGGTGCGGTCCGACCGGGACCCGGAGCAGCGGGAGCAGCGCCTCGGGCTCGACGTGGGGTGCGGTCGCCGTCGGCGCGCTGTACCAGCGGAGCGGCCAGGTGGTGCCGTCCAGCGCGGGGATGCCGACGTAGGTGACCGCTCGGTCGCCCCGGCCGCCGAGCCGCTGCACCCCGGGCGGCCAGTCGTACAGATGCGCGGCTCTCGGCGGAAGCAGGAAGTACACCCACCGTCCCCGTGCCGCCTCGGCCACGATCGGCCCGGCATCCTCGTCGGTCACCTCGATCAGATGGTCGGCGACCAGCTCCCCCTGCAGGCCCTCGACGCGTACGGCGCCGAAGCGGACGCCGGTGACATGGAGTCGGTGGCCGAGGAGGGGAACCCGTTCGGGGCGGTGAATCGCACTCGTCATGCTCACAGGGTGATGCGGACCGCTCTACGCCCGGTAGCGACCGTGGGGCTACCCGCGGGGGTGTACCGATCGGAGGCGGGTGCCGTGTCGGGCCAGTACGACTCCCAGCCGCCTGTTGCCCGGCGGTACAGCGGCAACCGGCTGAAGCGCCGGCGCACCGGGGCGAACGTCAGCCGGGAGCGGCTCGCCGAGGCCGCCAACCACTCGCCGGACACCATCAAGTCGATGGAACAGGGGGCCCGGATGCCGACCCCGCGCGTGCTCGACGTCGCCGACGAACTGTTCCGCGCGGAGGGGATGTTGAGCGCGGCGAAGGACTGCTTGCAGCGCGAGAGGTTCCCGGCGCGGGCGCAGGACTTCATGGAGCAGGAGAGGGAGGCGATCAGCCTCTGGTCCTATACGAGGCAGTCCTGCGCAACCCCCAGGTGGACACCGAACAGTTGCACCGTCTGCTGGAGGTGTCGCGTCTGCGGAACGTCGCGTTGCAGGTGCTCCCCTTCGAGCGGGCCGTTTCGGCGGCACTCATGGGCCGATGGTGTTGCTGGAGACTCGGGATCATGAGCGATTCGCCTTTACGGAGGGGCCGTTCGCGAGTGAATTGTCGGCCGATCCTGGGGTTGTCAACCGCGTGACCGAGCGGATTGGCATGATCCGCACGCAGGATCTCAGTCCCGCTGAGTCGGCCCGCTTCATCGAGGGAATGGTGGATCGGCAATGAGTGACCAGCTGAACTGGTTCAAGTCGGGCTACAGCGACGACGAGGGCGGCGACTGCGTCGAAGTCGCCCTCACCCCGACCCTCCACATCCGCGACTCCAAGGCGGCCCCGACGGGTCCCGAGCTCCGCGTCTCCGCCCCCGCCTGGTCGGCGTTCATCGCCGCAGTTCAGCCCGGAGCTCGAGCCCCGGGATTCGAGCTCTTCCCATGGGCTTTCCGGGTTTTCTGGTTTGGTTGAAATACCCAACCAACCAAGTCTGAAGGTGAATTGAGGAGGCACACCTCGAATGGGTGACGTTTCGTGATCGGCTTGCGCCGGAGCGTGAAGCGGCTCTAGGTTCGCGGCGAACGAGCAAACAGATCGGCCCCGGTCGGTGCGCCAACACCGGCTCCGGGGCCTGACCTACGGAACGAATCGAGAGTTCGACCGTGGCTTACGCCCACCCTAGTGCCGCCCTGCCGTCCCCGTCCCATCCCATGGCCAAAACGGGGTACGGGAAACGCCTTGCAGGTGACGAAGACCCGCACGCGGACGCCGACTTCGCACATCTGCTCCCCCGCGAGGCCGAGGTCGCCGTCTTCATCGACCACCTCGACACCGGCCACTCGATGGCCCACAAGGTCCTCGCGGCGGAGCACCCGCGCTACGGCCAGCAGGCGATGCGCACCTCACTGACCCGCATCACCGAGGCCGGCCACCTGCGCTGGATCAAGGAACACATCACCCTCGACGACCACACCATGCGGTGGGTCACGCGTACCTACTGGTCGCGTACCCGCAGGTCACCGGAGTGGTGGGCGCAGTTCGCGCGAGAGCGCCACGGCAAGGACGTGACCCGGGACCACCAGCCCGGCCTGGCTCGTGTCGAGGACGTGGTGACCATCGACGTACCGGCTGCCTGCGAGCCCGGCATCGAGCCCGAACCCGAGAGCGGCATCGAGCCCGAGGCCGAGCCGGAGGCCCAGCCGGACAGCGCCGCGTACCGCGTCCTCGCCGGACTGCGTGCCGCCGACGCCCGTCTGCAGCTCACCGAAGGCGACTGCCGCTCCCTCGAACCTCTTGCCGAGGAGTGGCTGGCCCGCGGCGCGACGCCGCACGACATCACCCGAGCCCTCACCGACGGGCTCCCGCCCACTGTCAGCAACCCGGGCGGATTCGCCCGCCGACGACTGGAGACGAAGATGCCTCCGCAGCAGAGCGAACCGCGTGCCCGCGTGACCCGCGTGATCATGGCCTGCGCCACCTGTGACCAGGATGAACGCACGGTGAAGATCGACCGGGGCGTCTGCGAGAACTGCCGTCAGGAGTTCCCGGACGATCCGGTGAACGACGAGGACATGGTCAAGGAGATCGAGGAGATCGCCCACCTGGGCACCACGTCCGCGTTCTTCCTCCGGAAGAAGCTGGAGCGGCGCACGGGCGGGCCCGTGCCCGACACCTTCCGCCCGGTGCCCCTCGAGGATCGCGTCTTCTACCACTACCGGGACAACCGCGACCGCATCGCGAACGGCCTCCCGTCCAGGCGCTGGAACCCGTGACCACAGCACCTCCGGCCGTGAGCCGTGAACGTGTGACGCAGGTCGCTTTTCCGAGTGGTCGGCGTCGGGCTGGGCATGAGCCCTCCTGCGCGGGTGCCCGGAAGTCTCACGATGCGATATCGAGGAGGCGTTTTCCGGGTGCTCGATAGAATGAGCCGACCGGGCTGAGCACACCTGTGCACACAGTGCGGGACAACGACGGAATGAGCGAGGAGCGCACGTGGGCCTTGTCGTGCAGAAGTACGGAGGCTCCTCCGTAGCCGATGCCGAAGGCATCAAGCGCGTCGCCAAGAGGGTCGTGGAAGCCAAGCAGAACGGCCACCAGGTGGTCGTCGTGGTTTCCGCGATGGGCGACACGACGGACGAGCTGATCGATCTCGCCGAGCAGGTATCCCCGATGCCTGCCGGGCGCGAGCTCGACATGCTGCTGACCGCGGGAGAGCGCATTTCCATGGCCCTGCTGGCCATGGCGATCAAAAACCTGGGCCACAACGCCCAGAGCTTCACCGGCAGCCAGGCGGGTGTCATCACCGACTCGGTCCACAACAAAGCCCGCATCATCGACGTCACGCCCGGCCGGATCCAGGCCTCGGTGGACGACGGCAACATCGCCATCGTCGCCGGTTTCCAGGGCGTCAGTCAGCAGGGCAAGAACATCACCACGCTCGGCCGCGGCGGCTCCGACACCACCGCGGTGGCCCTGGCAGCCGCCCTCGACGCCGAGGTGTGCGAGATCTACACCGACGTCGACGGCGTGTTCACCGCCGACCCGCGCGTGGTGAAGAAGGCCCGGAAGATCGACTGGATCTCGACCGGGGACATGCTCGAACTGGCGGCCTCCGGGTCCAAGGTGCTGCTCCACCGCTGCGTGGAGTACGCCCGCCGGTACAACATCCCGATCCACGTCCGCTCGTCCTTCAGCGGACTGCCGGGCACGTGGGTCAGCAGTGAGCCGATTCAGCGAGGGGGCAAGAAGGTGGAGCAGGCGCTCATCTCCGGTGTCGCGCACGACACCTCCGAGGCCAAGGTCACGGTCGTCGGTGTGCCGGACAAGCCGGGCGAGGCAGCCTCGATCTTCCGTACGATCGCCGACGCCGAGATCAACATCGACATGGTCGTGCAGAACGTGTCCGCGGCCTCCACCGGCCTCACGGACATCTCGTTCACGCTGCCGAAGGCCGAGGGCCGCAAGGCCATCGACGCCCTGGAGAAGAACAAGGGCGCCATCGGCTTCGAATCCCTGCGCTACGACGACCAGATCGGCAAGATCTCCCTGGTCGGCGCCGGTATGAAGACCAACCCCGGCGTCACGGCCGACTTCTTCACCGCGCTGTCCGACGCGGGCGTGAACATCGAGCTGATCTCGACCTCCGAGATCCGCATCTCGGTCGTCACCCGCAAGGACGACGTGGACGGTGCCGTCCGCGCCGTGCACACCGCCTTCGGGCTGGACTCCGACAGCGACGAGGCCGTCGTCTACGGGGGTACCGGCCGCTGATGAAGCGGTCCGGGCGACCGGCGCTCGCGGTCGTGGGCGCGACCGGAGCAGTCGGCACGGTCCTGCTCCAGATCCTGTCCCAGCGGGCGGACATCTGGGGCGAGATCAGACTGATCGCCTCCCCGCGCTCGGCCGGCCGCAAGCTGACCGTGCGCGGCGAGGAGACCGAGGTCGTGGCGCTCACCGAGGAGGCCTTCGACGGGATCGACATCGCGCTGTTCGACGTCCCCGACGAGGTCGCCGCCCGGTGGGCGCCCGTCGCCGTCGCGCGGGGCGCGGTGGTGATCGACAACTCCGGTGCCTTCCGCATGGACCCGGAGGTGCCCCTCGTCGTCCCCGAGGTCAACCCGCACACCGCGCGGATCCGCCCGCGCGGGATCCTCGCCAACCCGAACTGCACCACCCTGTCGATGATCGTCGCCGTGGGTGCGCTGCACGCCGAGTTCGGGCTGCGCGAGCTGGTCGTCTCCTCCTACCAGGCGGTCAGCGGCGCCGGGCACGCGGGCGTGCGGACCCTGCGGGAGCAGCTTTCCCTGGTCGCGGGCACGGATCTGGGGACCGGACCCGGTGACGTACGCCGGGCCGTGGGGGACAACACCGGGCCGTTCGCGGAGCCGGTCGCGCTGAACGTCGTGCCGTGGGCCGGGTCGCTGCGCGAGGACGGCTGGTCCTCGGAGGAGATGAAGGTCCGCGACGAGTCCCGCAAGATCCTCGGCCTGCCCCGCCTCCCGGTCGCCGTGACCTGCGTACGGGTGCCGGTGATCACCGTGCACTCGCTCACCGTGCACGCCCGCTTCGAGCACGAGGTCACCGTCGACGGGGCCCGCGAGATCCTCGCCACCGCACCCGGTGTCGTGCTGTACGACAATCCCGCCGCGGGTGAGTTCCCCACGCCCGCCGATGTCGTCGGCACCGACCCGACCTGGGTGGGCCGGGTACGCCGTGCCCTGGACGACCCGACGGCGCTCGAACTCTTCGTCTGCGGTGACAACCTCCGCAAGGGCGCCGCCCTCAACACCGCGCAGATCGCCGAGCTGGTGGCGGTGCCGGGCCGGCCCTGATCTTCCGCACCGTAAATAATGCTTGGTCACAGCATTTGCTTTGTAGGATCCGTTCAAGTGATGTGAACGGGTCATGTGTCTCGGATCTCTTGATCCTGACCGGCCTGCGGTCGAGGATTTACCTTTCGCCCCACGCAACCGCGTGCCGGGCGGAAAGCGTCTCTGCGGGCATCCCCTTGGGGGCGCACTCGGGGGCGAGGCGGTCTTTTCCGGACGTGGGGACGTCCGGAGCCGGACGTGGGGACGTCCGTTCATATGAGGCATAGGGGAAGAGCGGGACGCATGAGGGCATTCGGTGTGCTGTCGGTGGTGCTGCCCGGCGTGAACGAGGCGCAGTCGGCGCGGTACGGCGTACGACCGGCACGGGGCGGTGATCGGCAGGGCCCGGACGGTGCGGAGCGGTCCGCGGCGGACGTCGTAAACATGACGTCCGGCACGTACAACCCTCGTGGGGGGAAGCGTGTCCAACTGGCGTGGCTGAGGTACTCGACTTCGCAACGCCGCGCGGCCCGGCTCTACGCCCGCCCCGCCAGGCTCTCCGACCCCGCAAGGCCGGTGCGTCCGGTGGCATGCCGGTGATCGCGCCGATGCCCGCAGCGCGGCCTGCCCGCATACCCAGTCAGCGTGACGGCGGTGCCGACGACGTAGTGGCGGCCGGCACGACCGTCGACCACCTCACCGAGACCTACCGCGCGCACTACCGCTCGCTGCTGGGCCTCGCCGCGCTCCTCCTCGACGACACCGCCTCCTGCGAGGACGTCGTCCAGGAGGCGTTCATCCGCGTCCATTCCGCCCGCAAACGCGTCCGGGACCCGGAGAAGACCCTGGCGTATCTGCGCCAGACGGTCGTCAACCTCTCCCGTTCCGCGCTGCGCCGCCGCATCCTCGGCCTCAAGCTGCTCTCCAAGCCCATGCCCGACATGGCGAGCGCGGAGGAAGGCGCGTACGACCTGCTGGAACGCGACTCCCTCATCAAGGCGATGAAAGGGCTCCAGCGCCGTCAGCGCGAGGTGCTGGTGCTGCGCTACTTCGCCGACATGACCGAGGCGCAGGTGGCGTCGACGCTCGGCATCTCGCTGGGCTCGGTGAAGGCGTACGGCTCGCGCGGGATAGCGGCGCTGCGGGTGGCCATGGAGGCGCCGGTATGAGCGCCGGGAAGGACGCCCGCGGCGAGGACGTGCGCGGCGAGGAGCGCGAGCAGGAGGGGCGCGGAGCGGAAGAAGGCACGCCCGTGCGCACCCCCGGGAGCGAACAGAGCGAGCCCGAGGGCGACGAGCGGGAACCAGAGGAAAGCGAACCAGAGGAACGGGAGCCCGAAGTGCGTGCGGCCGGGGAGCGCGAACCCGAAGAGGGCGCGCCCGAGGAGCGGACGGTTGAGAAGCGGACGGTTGAGAAGCGGACGGCTGAGGAGCGGACGGCCGGGGCGCATGCGTCCGGGGACGCGTCCGAGTCCGACGCCGCGGACGTGACCGGAGCCGACGGCCCGGCTTCCCCCGGCGGGGGCGGCCCGCGCCTGCTGCGGGGGCCGGCGTCGTCGCTCGGGCAGCAGACGAAGCAATCGCACGCTGGGAACGGAACTGTGAACGACGGCAGCGACCGCAACGCCGGCCCGGACGCTCAAGAACCCGGGCAGAAAGCCGGGCAGGGAGCCGGCCTGCTCGAACCGGACGAGCTGGAGCTGCGCAGCCTGCTGCACAGCTCGGTGCGCGTGGTGGAGCCGAGCGAGGGCTCGCTGGAGTACCTGCGGCGCGCCGTGCCGGCCCGCCGGGCACGCAAGCGGCAGATCCTCGTCGGCGCCGCAGCCGCCTTCCTCTTCGTCGGAACGGCCGTACCGGCTCTCGTCCACGTGACCAAGGCCACCGGCCCCGACGCGGACCCGTCCACCGTGGGCCATGCCTCGCAGGCACAGGGCGGCACCGGCGAGGGCAAGGGCCCCGGCGGTGGCGAGACCACCGCGGGCGGCACCTCGGACCAGGTCGAGAAGGACCGGAAGGACGGCGGGAAGGACAAGGAGAAGGGCGCCAAGACCGGGACGAGCACCGGCGTGACGGAGGGGGCGGACCCGTCGGCGAGCGCCGCCTCGGGGTCACCCGCCTGCACGGCCGCCCAGCTCGGTCCGGCCGTCGCGAGCAGTGGTGCCCCCGACTCCACCGGCGCGGTCTACGGCTCCTTCCGGGTCGCCAACGCGTCCACCGCCGGCTGCACGGTCGGCGGCCCGGGAAGCCTGGGCGTGACGCCGCTGGGCGCGGCCGACGCCACCAAGGTGGGCGCGGCCCGGCACATGGCCGGGGACGCGGCGGCGGGTCTGCCGGACCCGTCGCTGGAGGCCGGACAGCTGGTGCTCGAGCCGGGTGAGTCGTACGACGTGAAGTTCGCCTGGGTGCCCTCCGAGCCCTGCCCCGTCAACGGCGGGGGCAGCGACAACGGCGGTACCGGCGACCCCTCGCCCGGTCCCAGCCCCTCCGAGGAACCAACGGTCGACGACGGCACGTCCACGGGCGGCGACACGGGTACCCTGACCCAGCTCCTCACGGCGGACGGCACCGTCGACGGCGGCGTGACGCTGACGTACACCCCGGCGTCGGGAGCGGGTACGGCGACCGCCACGGTGTCCAACGCCTGTGCGGGGACCGTCTACTGGACGGGGCTGCTGCCGACCACGGCGAGCTGACCGGGCCTGCCCGTCACACTCCTGACGGGCTCGGCTGGTCCTGCTGGTCCTGCTGGTCCTGCTGCCGGCCCGGCTCGGGCTTCGCTTCCTCGTCCGGGACCAGGCCCAGTTCCGTGTCCCGGATGAGTTCCGCCTCGCGGCGCACCAGCCGGAACCACATGAAGATCACGAAGCCCACGAAGGCGAACCACTCGGCGGTGTAGCCGAGGTTCTGGAAGGCCTTGAGGTCCAGCCCGGTACCGTTGGGCGCGACCGCGGGCACCGCCCGCATCCCCGAGTCGCCCTGGTTGAGGGTGATCCACGCGTCGTACACGTCGTGGGGCACCAGGTTCACCAGAGACGCCGAGCTGATCGCGCCGGTCTGTCCCTCGGGCAGGCCGCTGAGCGCGGTGACGCCGTTGCTGCCGGGCGTCTCGGACGCCTGGAGCGCCCCGGTGACAGTGACCTCGCCGTCCGGCGGCGCGGGCGTGCCGGCCGGCTTCGGGTCGCCGGGCAGCCAGCCCCGTACGACGGGCAGCACCTTGCCGGTGTCGGTGTGCAGCAGCGTCAGGACGTAGTGGCCGGGTTCGCCCTCGAGATCGCGGCGGGGCACGAGGAGCTGTTCCTCGTAGCGGCCGCTCACGGTGGCCTGCCGGCCGGAGGTCTCCTTGGTCACCGGCAGCAGCGTGTCCAGCGGCCGGGCTTCCTCCTGCCGGCTGGAGGCGACGTCGTCCTCGGCGCCGCGGTGGTTCTCGACGCGGTCCTCGAAGCGGCCCAGCTGCCATGAACCCATGAAGATGCAGAAGGGGATGGCGAGCAGCACGAAGACGTTGATCCCCCACCATCGGGGCGTCAGCAGAAACCGGTACACACCCCCACCGTACGGGGCCGCGCCCGGGAACCTGTCTGCGGGGCCGCCCTGGAGGCCTGTGATCCCGCCGGCGGTCCACGGGCCGAGGAGCCCGGTTGTCCACAGGCTGGGGCCCCGGTTGTCCACAGGCTGGGGGTCTCGGCGGCGCGACACCTGCCGGGACGGGCAATATGGATCCATGACTGAGAGCAACGGGTCCGGCGCACCGGCGGGGCGGACCGACCGGACCGAGCGAGTACATCAGGGCGAACAGATGCCCGACTGGGAGAAGCGTTTCCGGGCGCCTCGGGTGTCCCTGCCCGACTGGGCGGAGGACGCCCCCGACCGTTCCCTGTTCGTGTCGAACGCGACGGGGACGTACGAGCTGTATGCCTGGGACCGGTCGACCGGTGAGCAGCGCCAGGTGACGGACCGGCCCAACGGCACCACGGACGGCGTGCTCTCGCCGGACGGCGAATGGATCTGGTGGTTCGACGACAAGGACGGCGACGAGTTCGGCGTCTGGCGCCGCCAGCCGTTCGCGGGCGGCCCCGACGAGCTCGCCGCTCCGGGGCTGGACGCCTCGTACCCGGCCGGTCTCGCCCTCGGCCGGGACGGGAGGACGGCCGTCGTGGGCCGCTCCACGGACGAGGACGGTACGACGATCCACCTGGTGCGGACCGTCTCACGAGCCGAAGGGGCCGAGGCGGCCGAGGAACCGGTGGCGCCGGTGGAGATCTACCGGCACCGTGAGTCGGCGGGCGTCGGGGATCTCTCGCACGACGGTTCGCTGATCGCCCTCGAACACACCGAGCACGGCGACGCGATGCACTCCGCGCTGCGCGTGCTGCGCCCCGACGGCGTCACCGTCGCCGAGCTGGACGACACCAAGGGCGGCACCGAGGAGCTGGGCCTGGAGGTGCTGGGCTTCGCCCCCGTCGACGGTGACACGCGTCTGCTCATCGGTCATCAGCGGCGCGGCCGCTGGGAGCCCATGGTGTGGGACGTGGCGACGGGCGAGGAGACGGACCTCTCCCTGGAGCTGCCGGGCGACGTGAGCGCCGAGTGGTTCCCGGACGGCACGGGCCTGCTCATCGCGCACAGCTTCGAGGCCCGCAGCGAGCTGTTCCGCTACGACCTGGCGGGCCCGGAGCTGGTGGAGATCGACACCCCGCCCGGCACCGTCTCGGGCGCGACGGCCCGCCCGGACGGCAGCGTGGAGTACCTGTGGTCGTCGTCGGCCCAGCCGTCGACGGTCCGCTCCACGACCGGCGAGGTCGTCCTGGACCCGCCGGGGATGCGCTCGCCCGGTTCGGTGCCGGTGGAGGACGTCTGGGTGGAGGGCCCCGGCGGCCGTATCCACGCCCTGGTCCAGAAGCCCGAGGGCGCGACCGGTCCGCTGCCCACCGTCTTCGACATCCACGGCGGCCCCACCTGGCACGACAGCGACTCCTTCGCCGCCGGCCCGGCCGCCTGGGTCGACCACGGGTACGCGGTGGTCCGCGTCAACTACCGGGGCTCCACGGGCTACGGCCGCGCCTGGACCGACGCGCTGAAGCACCGGGTCGGGCTGATCGAGCTGGAGGACATCGCCGCGGTCCGCGCGTGGGCGATCGACTCGGGCCTCGCGGACCCCGACCGCCTGATCCTCACCGGCGGCTCCTGGGGCGGCTACCTCACCCTGCTCGGCCTGGGCGTCCAGCCCGACGCGTGGACGCTGGGCATCGCGGTGGTCCCGGTCGCCGACTACGTCACGGCGTACCACGACGAGATGGAAGCGCTGAAGGCGATGGACCGCACGCTGCTCGGCGGCACGCCCGAGGAGGTGCCCGAGCGGTTCGAGGCGTCCTCCCCGATCACCTACGTCGACCGGGTGAAGGCGCCCGTCTACATCTCGGCCGGGGTGAACGACCCCCGCTGCCCGATCCGGCAGATCGAGAACTACGTCCACCGCCTCCAGTCCCGCGAGGCCCCCCACGAGGTCTACCGCTACGACGCGGGGCACGGCTCCCTGGTGGTCGACGAGCGGATCAAGCAGGTCCGCCTGGAACTGGACTTCGCAGAACGGCACTTGGGGACGAAGGCGAAGGCGGGGACGGGAACGAAGGCGGAGACGGAGACGGAGACGGAGACGGAGACGGAGGCGGGGGAGCAGGGCTGAGGGAATGCGACGCGGGGGCTTTCCGGGCTGCGGCCCGGGGAGCACCGGCCGGTCACCTCCCCGGCTGTCCCCTTCCCCTGCGCCCGAGCAGTTCCGCCAGTCCCCGCCGGGTGGCGCCCAGCACCACCCGGTCCTCGTTCCGCAGGACGTACGTGTCGGGCAGGTCCCAGACCAGCCCGGACGGCCCGGACGGCCCCGGCGGCTCACCGGCTGCCGTGGCGCCGCCGGTCCCGCCGCCGGCCCCGGTGCCGGCGGCGTTCCCGAAGCCGTGCCGGATGCCGTTCCCGGACGCGCCCGGAGCCGCCGCCCTGGTCGCCGCCGTGTCCAGGGCCAGCACCCGCCACGCCCCGGCCCGGAACGCCTCGCCGACCGTCTTCCCCTCCAGCTGCGGATGCCCGCCCACGGTCAGCGCCGCGAACAGCAGCACCCGCCGCTCGACCGGGATGGCCCCCAGGATCTGCCGGCCCATCATCGCCCCGGCGAAGGCGGGCGCGGCCAGGTGGGAGACGCTGCGGCTGCGGGTCACCGCGTCGGGGTGCGCGGCCCGCAGGGTGCGGTACACGGCCGTCGCGAACTCGTCGTCGTACAGCCGCAGGACGACCCGCAGGTCGGCGCGCAGGGCCCGCC
Organism: Streptomyces sp. NPDC085927; assembly: GCF_044540975.1. Classification (NCBI taxonomy): domain Bacteria; kingdom Bacillati; phylum Actinomycetota; class Actinomycetes; order Kitasatosporales; family Streptomycetaceae; genus Streptomyces; species Streptomyces sp. NPDC085927. Next base: position 191,243 of record NZ_JBITSN010000006.1, on the reverse strand, counting down.
CGTACAGCACGGCCTCCAGGTTGGTGGTGTCGACGCTGGTGAGCGCGAGCAGCGCGTCGGCCCGGTGGATCTTCGCGGCCTCCAGCACGCCCTCCTGCGTGACGTCCCCGAGCACCACCGGTACGCCCAGCCGCCGTGCCGTGGCCATGCCCCGCGCCTCCGGGTCGGCCTCGACGCACACCACGGGGATGTGCAGTTCGCGCAGCCGGGTCAGCACCCGCGTACCGATCTTGCCGAGCCCGAGCAGCACCACATGCCGGCTCAGCCCGCGCGGCGGCTTCCGCAGCGCCGACACGGTGCGGAAGGTGCCCAGCGCCTCGAGGACCGCCGCCAGCATCACCGGCAGCAGCAGCAACCCGACCAGCCCGGACAGCAGTTGCAGGATCTGCCGGCCCATGGACATGTTGTGCGCGGGCTCGTTGATCGCGAAGAGGTCGAGCAGGGTGACGTAGGTGGCGTGCAGCGGATGGTCGTCCGTGGCCAGGGCCAGGACGACCGCCAGCGCCACCACCGCCGCCGCGAGGCCTGCCAGCGACCACCGCAGCCGCTGTGAGAACAACGAGGCGAACGGCGGCACCTGGGCCCTGACGGCGGGCAGCGGCGTCCCGGAGTACGACACCTGTTCCAGCACCATCGTGCCGCGCCCGGTCGCCGCCGCGACGGCCGCCGCGTCGGGCAGCATCTGCGGCCCCTGGTCGCCGCTGTCCTCCGAACCGTCCGAGCCGGCCGGGTCGTTGCTCGTCGCGGACAGCAACGCCAGCGTGCACAGCCCGGGATCGGCGACCTCGCCGGGACGCGGGGGCTGCCGTTCCACCGCGCGCAGCATCAGCCCGTCGGTGTCGACGATCTTGCTGGTACCGACGAGCGCGGTGGCGACCAGGGCGGGGGCGGCCGTGTCGGCGTCGGACAGCACGGTGGTGGAGGTGTCGACCCGGGGGTGCCCCCGTCCCTGCGTGTCACCGCCGGACAACTCGGCCGCCTGATCGAGCAGTTCCTCGATGTGCCGGCCCAGGCGCCGGTTGTAGAGGCGCAGGACGAGACGGATCCTGGGGTTGATCCGGCGGGCGTTGAGGGCGGCACGGATGTTGGTCTCGTCGTCGTCGTACACCAGGGCCAGGGCGGCGGCCCGCGCCACGCCCACTTCGACGAGTACGGCGTCGGTGGGTTCGGCGGCCTCCACCAGCCGTTCGTCGGACGTGTCGTCCGAACCGCCTTGGATGCCCCCGCGGTTGACGGTGGCGTTCACGAACCGGTCGAGCAGCGCGGCCGACGCGGCACGGGCCCGCCCCACCACCGGCTCCCGCACCCGGAGCCCGGAGGGCGGGACGACGAGTGTGACCTGTTCGCCGTACACGCCCCGGAGTTCGGCGGCGAGGCGGTGCGCGAGTCCGTCGTCACCGCACACCACCATGTGCGCGGGGGGAACGCCCGGCAGGGTCTGATTCGGAAGGCTCACCACGAGAGGAAAGACTGCCGTATACACACAGGCGGTTCCAGGAGTACGCGGAGACCGGTGCCGAACGGTGCCCGACGGGGCTGAACGCGCCCGTCCCCCGCTCCGTATCCACGGGAACGGGAGGGGCGACGCGCGCCCCGCCCCGCTGACGTCCCCGCTCCCGCGCGCTTTTGGAGGTGCCCGGCCCGTGGCCATGACCAAGCCGGAGCCCCGCAGGGGGGCCGACGGTGACACGGGGCCCGGCGACGGCGGCGGCGGGACGGCCGAGGAGTCCCGGCAGCTCAGCCCCCCTCTTCTCCTCGTCCTGTTCCTGCTCTCCGCCGTGATGTTCCAGGACCCGATCCGCCGCGCCCTGGGCGCCCCGGTGATGCAGAGCTGGACGACGGTGTTCGTGGCGGTGATGATCCAGGCGCTGCCCTTCCTGGTGCTCGGCGTCCTGCTGTCCGCGGCGATCGCGGTGTTCGTCCCGCCGTCCTTCTTCGTCCGCGCCCTGCCGAAGCGTCCGTCCCTGGCGGTCCCGGTCGCGGGCGCGGCGGGCGCGGTGCTCCCCGGCTGCGAGTGCGCGTCCGTCCCGGTGGCGGGGGCGCTGGTGCGCAGGGGAGTGGCCCCGGCGGCGGCCCTGGCGTTCCTGCTGTCCGCCCCCGCGATCAACCCGATCGTGCTGACGGCGACGGCGGTCGCCTTCCCGAACGATCCCCTGATGGTCCTCGCCCGGTTCGTAGCGAGCCTGCTGGTGGCCTGCCTGATGGGCTGGCTGTGGCAGCGCCACGGCCGCGCGGACTGGCTGCGCCCGCCGTCCCGTTCGTCCTACGAGGGGCAGAGCCGGGGCGCGGCGTTCTGGGGGTCGGTCCGGCACGACGTGATGCACGCCGGCGGTTTCCTGGTGGTCGGCGCGATGGCCGCGGCGACGCTGAAGGCGGTCGTCCCGGCCCACTGGCTGCAACGGGCGGCCGATCACCCCGTGCTGTCGGTCCTGGTGCTGGCCGCGCTGGCCGTTCTCCTGTCGATCTGTTCGGAGGCGGACGCGTTCGTCGCCGCGTCCCTGACCCAGTTCTCGCTGACGGCCCGGCTCACCTTCCTCGTCGTGGGGCCCATGATCGACCTCAAGCTCTTCGCCATGCAGGTGGGCACGTTCGGCCGCGGGTTCGCCCTGCGCTTCGCCCCGGCGACCCTCGTCCTGGCGGTGGCGGTCTCGGTGCTGACAGGAGCGGTGCTGCTGTGAACCGGTCGCGTCGAAACCCGAACCTGAACCTGAACCGGCAGGCGCAGGCGGCCCTGCTGTTCCTCCTGGGCGCGACCGTGCTGCACGCCGGGCTGACCGACCTCCATCTGCGCTACGTCAAGGCCGGCCTGCGCCCGCTGCTCCTGCTGTGCGGAGCCGTACTCGTCGTGACGGCGTTGGCGACGGTCTGGTACGAGTGGCGCGAAGCGTCCGGAAAGCGTGACCGCGACGGGAGCGGCGACGGTGGCGAGGGCGGAGACGGTGACGGTGGCGAGAGCGGAGACGGTGACGGTGGCGGGCACGACCACGACCGGGGGCACCACGAGCCCCGTGTCTCCTGGCTCCTCGCCCTTCCCGTCCTCGCCCTGATCCTGGTGGCGCCGCCGGCCCTCGGCTCGTACAGCGCCACCCACACGGGTACGGCCCTGCAGAAGCCGCTCGGCTTCCCGGAACTTCCCGCCGGGGGAACGCTCCGCCTCGGAGTGGGGGAGTACGCGGCCCGCGCGGTCTACGACGACGGCCGCGACCTCCGCGACCGGCCCATCGAGATCACCGGCTTCGTCGCCCTGGACCCGTCCGGCGTTCCCTACCTGGTCCGCATCTCCCTCAACTGCTGTGCCGCGGACGGCCTGCCGGTCAAGATCGCCCTGACCGGTGAGGTCCCCCCGGTGCTGCAGCCGGACGCCTGGCTGGAGGTCACCGGCACCTACAGCCCGCGCCGGACGAAGGACCCGGTCAACGACGGCCCCGTCCCCTACTTCGAGGTCACGTCGGCGAAGCCGGTCCCCACCCCGAACGACCCGTACGACGAGGTCTGGAACGGCTGAACGGGCGCGCTATCGCTGCTGCTGCGTGCGGCTGCCGTCGGCGGCGGCGTCCCGGGCGACGGTCTCACCCTTGATGACGGTCTCGCCCTGGATGACACGAGGGGCGTCCGGCTGCTCCCCCTGCTCCCCCTGCGGCTGGTGCGGCTGGTGGGACTGGGCCCGCCGCTCGTCCTCCTGCGCCTCCGCCTTCGCCGCGCGGGCCTCGGCCTTGAGGATGCGGGCGGACTTTCCGGCCGAGCGGGCGAGCTCGGGCAGCTTCTTCGCCGCGAGCACGGCTATGAGGACGATGAGGATGATCGCGAGTTCGCTCAGTCCGAACATTGGGGGTCCGTCCGTCCTTCTCGTGAGCCGTTGCCGGATGCCGCCCGTAGAATCTACAGCAATGTAGAGAATTTGACGGTGTCCGCTCGTCTATACGATGACCGCCCGGGAACGGGAGGGCGACGGAAGGGAGACAGGCCGTGGTCGAGCACAGCCGGCATCACCGGCGGCGGGGGCAGGGCGAGTTGGAGTCGCTGGTGCTGTCGGCGCTGCGGGAGGCGGACGGCCCGGCGACGGCGGGCTGGGTGCAGGAGCGCCTGGGCGAGGACCTCGCCTACACGACGGTCATCACGATCCTCACCAGGCTGCTCGCGAAGGGCGCGGTCACCCGTGAACGCGCGGGCCGTTCCTTCGCCTGGACCCCCGCCTCCGACCACGCCGGTCTCGCCGCCCACCGGATGCGCAGGGTGCTGGATGCCGAGAGCGACCGGGAGGCGGTCCTGGCCAGCTTCGTCACCGGTCTCGGCCCGGACGACGAACGGCTGCTGCGGGAACTGCTGAGTCAGCCCCGGAGCGACGGGGAAGACTGAAGCCTCATGGGGGTGTTCGTCTTCCTGCCGCTCGTCCTGCCGTTGACGGCGTGGCCGATCGCCCGGCTCGCCGCCCAGCATCTCCACCCGCGGACCGCGACACGGATGCTGACCTGGGTGGCGGCGGTGATGGCGGTGTGCAGCACGGTGTGCCTGGGCCTGGTGATGGTGGTCGGCACCGCCACCCTGCCCGGCAACCCGCTGCCCGACGGCTGGTCGGACCCGGAGGTGCGGGAGGCGGTCCCGTACGACGAGGTCGTGGGGAAGGCCGCCATCCCGGCGCTGTGCGCGGTGCTGCTGGCCTGCGCCCGGACCCTGTGGCGGCACGTCCGTACCCGCCGCCGCGCCCACCGTGCCCTGGACGGCCTGCCGGACACGGAGGTGGCGGTCCTGCCCGACGGCACGCCGTACGCGTACGCCCTTCCGGGCACCGGACCGCGCCGCGACCGCGTCGTGGTCACCACCGCGCTCCTGGACCACCTCGCCCCCGCCGAACGCCGCGCGCTGTTCGCCCACGAGCGCGCCCACCTCACCGCGCGCCATCACCGGTTCCTGCTGGCCGTACGGCTGGCCGCGCACGCCAACCCGTTCCTGCGCCCCCTGCACACGGCGGTGTCGTACGCGGCGGAACGCTGGGCGGACGAGGAGGCGGCGCGTACGGTCGGCGACCGCCGTACCGTCGCCACCGCCATCGGCAAGGCGGCCCTCGCCTCCCGGGCCGGCGGCCCGCCCCTGCCCGCGTTCGCGGCGCCGGGACCGATCCCCCGCCGGGTGGCGGCGCTGCTCGCCCCGGCTCCGGCGACCGGGCCCTGGCCGGAGGTGTTCACCTCGGCGGGTCTGGCGGCCTGGGGAGCGGCCGCCGGTACGGCCGCGTCGGCGATGTCGTCCGCCAACGCGGCGGTCACCCTGTTCTGGATCCTGTGGACGGCGACACCGCTGTGATGACGCCGCTGTGATGACGCCGCTGGGGTGACACCGCTGGCGTGACACCGCCGCGAGGCGGTGGCGGGAGCCGGACCCTCAGCCGATGCCCGGCCCGGAGGAGTGCGGTCCGCCGTGCCCGTACGCACTGTCGCTGCCGTACGCCTCCCGGTGCTCGACCAGCTCGCGCACCCAGCCGTCGACCTCGGTGGCCCAGTCGCGGGCGTCGTCGTGACCCACGGTGAACCGGCTGAGCGCGTCGTGCCCGGTGTCGTCGCCGCCCGCGTTCCCGCCGCCCCGCTTGTCGGCCTCCAGGACGACGTCGATGCCGCCCGGGTGGGTCAGGAAGGTCAGCTCGATCTCCTCCACCCGGTCCGCGTACGGGGGCGCGGGGGTGAGCCCTATCTCCTGGTGGAAGGGCAGCCGCTGCCCGGTGCCGCCGATGCGGCCGTGCTCGAGACCGGCGGACCGGAACCCGTACCCGAGCTCCCGGAACGCCCCGAGGATCGCCTCCTGGGCGGGCAGCGGGCCGACACCGAGCGGATCGAGGCCGGGATCGGGGTCGGGGTCGTCGTCGGCCTCCGGGTCCTGCGCCCCGGCGACCGCCAGCTCGGTCCGCACGCCGAGGCGGACGTCCAGGTCCCGGCCGTCCAGCTCGGTGACGGGTGTCTCCCACGGCAGGGTCACCCCGAACGGCACGGTGCGCGCCTCACCCTCGTCCAGGCGGAACCCCCCGCCGATGGCAAAGCGCTCGAACGACACGGCGGCCCCCCTCCCGCCCTCCTCGTCCCGCACCCGGGCCACGAGTTCAAGGGCCACCTGCTCGACGTCGAACGCGGTGTCGCCGCCCACGAGCCGCACCTGCCCGGCGAGCGTCCCGCCGGGCCGGACGGGCCCCGGCTCCAGAACCGTGTCGACCGAGGGCCCGCCCACACCCGGCGAACCGAGCAGCCGCTTGAACACCATCGAGGCATCCGCTCCTTACCTGTCACTTGCGTACATCTGCTGCGTACATCTGCTGCGTACATCTGCCGCGTACACCTGCGCGCATCCGTGCAGAGGGAACAACCGCGTGGAGCATAGACGGGTTGCCCGGAGGGCCCGTGCGGCCGCTGTGGCTATCATCCGGCCATGACCGTGCCCGACCGGGTCCTCGACGCGGGCCGCTTCCGCACCAGGGCGAAGTGGCCGGCCGTCGGCGCGCTGGTGCTCCTGTGGGTACTGGCGCGGTACGTGGCGATCCCGGAGATCTGGAGCCTCCTCGACCGTGCCGAGGTGCTGGGAGCGGCGGCGGCCTCGGGCGCGCCCTCGGCAGCGGAGGGGGACGGGGCGTACACGAAGCTCTACACGGCGGCGTACGGGGTGTCGGTCGCCCCGGCGGTCACGGGGGTGGTCCTCTATCTGCTGTGGCGCGTACGGCACACGGTGGAGGAACGATTCCCCACGCCCGTCCTCCTCGTCCTCGCGGCCCTGGTGACCTGTCAGGTGGCGTCCGTGGCGGCCGGGTGGGCGACCCGTACACGGGCAGCGCGCTCGAGGAGGAGCTGGAGGGCACCGGCATCAGCCTGTGGGCGTGGGGCGCCGTCGAACGCGGCTGGTACGCCGGCTACGCGGCGCTCGCCCTGGGCGCGGCGGCCCTGGCCTTCGCGTTCACCCGCCCGCCCCGCCACCAGCCCCGCTGGATCCTGGCCCTGGTCCCCGTCGCCGTGGCCGCCGCGTGGGCCGTCCTCGCGGGCCCGTACTTCTGACGTCCGAGGGCCCGCGGCTTGCGGCATTACTGCTGGTACGGCTGCTGGTGCTGCTGGGGCGACTGCCCGTACGCCTGACCGCCACCGGGACCGCCCGAGGCCTGCGCCTGCAACTGCTCGGCCTGCTCCGCGGTCACCTTCGCCTCGGCGCCGCAGAAGGTGCACTGCGTCGCGTACTTCGTCGAGACCGGGAACAGCGGCACGAAGAACAGCGTGAACTTCGTGACCCGCTTCCTGAGTGTGTGCGCGGAGGGATTCCCGCACTGGGAGCACACCAATGTGAGGATCGCGAGCTGGTAGAGGTACCCCTTGGTGCCGAAAATGATCATGCTGTCGCTCCTGTCCCGGGCCCTCGCCCGACCGTCCACTGCCGCTACCACTGCCACTACTACGAAAGTACTGGCCGTAAACCGTCGGTGGGCGATCGACGAGTGATCAGTGGGCGACCGGCGAGGTGGCAGCCCGAAGACCGCCGTACTCCGGGGAAGGTCCGCCCGGCCGCGGCACCGTCGGCGGAGGCTGCCGCAGCCGTGCGGTTCACACCGTGAACTTCACGGCTTCCAGCCAGACGTCGTTGTTGAGGGTGCCGCCGAAGGTGTAGTCGGGGCGGGGCTTGCTGCACGTCCGCTGAGCCCAGTCGTGCTGGCGGAGGCGGACGGTGTGGCAGACCTCGCCGCTGCCGACGTTGATGGCGAAGCCCAGCATGTTCGGGGCGTTCCGCTTCGCGCTGCCGATGTAGAAGTTCTTGCCGTCGCCGGTGATGGCCGTCCAGCTCGGCTCCCACTCACCCCGGCCGTCGACCGGCTTCGACGAGCGACGGAACGCGTTGGCGGCCGACCCGTCGACGCCGTGCACCGCGATGTTCAGGGCCTTGATCGGCCGGTTCTGGCCCGCCGTACCGGCCATCGTGCCGTCGCACACCGGCTTCTGCCAGCCCTGCTCGGCGACGTACGCGCGGTAGCAGATGTGCCGTCCGGACGGGTCGTTCCTGGCGAGCCGCTTCACGGCACTGGCGGCGGTGTCCTGCGGGGGCTTCGCCGTGACGGTGGTGGTGTCCTTCGGAGGCGTCGCGGTCACGGTGACGGTGACGCCCCCACCGCTCTTCGCCCCCGGGGTGTCCGTCGGCTTCGGCTTCGGCTTCGGCTTGTCCTTGCCCTTGTCCTTGTCGTCCTTGTCTTTGTCCTTCGACTTGGCCGACGGCGAGGCGGACGTCGAAACGGACGGGGACGGGATCGGCCGCGGGGGCGTCTTGAGGGCCGGCGACGCCTCGGCCGAAGGCGAACTGCTCGCACGGGCGGCGGCCTGTTCCTGGTTCCCGCCGCCGTCCGATCCGCCGCTGCCCAGGATCACCAGCGGTACGACGACCAGCGCGGCCACACCGAGTGCCACCGGCCCGACGACCAGGGGCCTGCTGAGCAGCCCGGGGCCCTCGAACTCGTCGTCCGACTGCCGGGAGGCGGTCCTGCGGGCGGGCTTCGGCGGCGGTACGGGGCGGGCGGGCGGCTCCGGCCGGGCTTCCGGCCCGGAGCCCGAACCCCGGCCCAGTCCCATACCCATACCCATGCCCATACCCATACCCATGCCCATGCCCATACCCATGCCGATACCCGAACCCGGCCCGGTCCCGGACTCCGGTCCCGGCCCTGCTCCCGGCTCACCGGACGGAGGCGGGGGCGGCGGCCCCTCGGGTTCGGGAAGCGCGTACGCCGCCTCGTCGAAGTCGTCGAAGGCGTCGAAGGCGTCGTAGGCGTCCCCGTCGGCATCGGTGCCCGGAGCGACCGCGGGACCGGTGCCACCGGCGGGCTCGTCGTCGGCGGCATCGTCGAGGGCGTCCCCCTTCACGAGGGACGGTGCCGGTGCCGGTGCCGGTGCTGGTACTGGTGCCGGTGCCTCCGGCTCCTGCTGTTCCAGCAGCGAGCTCGAACCGTCCGGGGAGACCTCGACGAACGCCACGTACCCCGCGGCGGGATCGGAGATCGCCGCCGTGACGGTCGTGCCCCGGTCGCGTGCGTGTCCGTGCAGGGTGTCGAGGATCGCGGCGTCGACCGCCTCCCCCTCCGCCACCGGCACGGGTTCACCGTCGATGGCGGCGGAGCCGTCACCGGAGATGACCACCGTGAAGTGCGGGGACGACTCGGGCGCGCTCCCGGACTCGGCGTGTTCCCCTCCGTCGACCGGCTCGTCCGCTGCGTCACGGCTCATAAGCGTTCCTCTCTGACGTTCCCGGCCGCATGGCGTGGCCGGGTCCGTATCGGCATGGCCCGCGTACCGCAACGGATGCCGGGGGGAAATGGTTCAACTCCCCGGTGACAAGCGGGATAACAGCGAAACCGGCGACGACACGGGACGGAATGACGTATTCCGTCAAAGTGGCCGGCGACGGAGTCTTGACTTACTAGAGTCCGAGGGTGAACGTCTACGAGAATTCTGTTCGTTTCGCTGTGCTGGGGCCGGTCCGGGCATGGCGCGGCGAACAGGAACTGGACCTCGGCTCGCCGCAGCAGAGAGTCGTGCTGGCGGCCCTGTTGTTACGCCACGGACACCCGGTACCGCTCGGTGGACTCATCGACGCCGTCTGGGGCGCGGAGCCGCCCGCAGCCGCCGTGTCCGTGCTGCGGACTTATGTGTCGCGCCTGCGCAAGGTCCTGGAGCCCGACCGGAATTCGGCAGGGCCGCCCCGGACGGTCGTCTCCGTCGGGGACGGATACGTGCTCCGGGTTCCGGACGACGCCCTGGACCTGGTCGTGTTCCAGCAGCGGGTCGCCCGGGCGAAGAAGCTGCGTGCCGCCGGAGACCTGTCCGGCGCCGCGGAACTGCTGCACGCCGCGCTCGACGGATGGCAGGGAGACGTGCTGGCCGGACTCAACGGCCCGCTGGCCGAGTCGGCGCGCTCCTGGTTGGGCGAGGAGTGGCTGACCGTGGTGGAGACGCGGCTGGACCTCGACATCGAGCTCGGACGTCACCACGAGGTGATCGGCCCGCTGATCACGCTCTCCGGCAGACACCCGCTGCGGGAGCAACTGTGCCGGCTGCTCATGCTGGCGCTGTACCGGTCCGGGCGGCAGGCCGAGGCACTGGCCGCTTACCGCGGGGCACGGAATGTCCTGGTGACGGAGCTGGGCATTGAGCCCGGCGCCTCGCTCCAGGATCTGCACGACCGCATTCTGGCGGCCGACCCGGCCCTGATGCCCGACCCGGTCCCGGGTACGACTCCCGCCCCGGCACCGGCTCCGCACAGGCAGGTCCGGCCGTCCGGACAGGCCGAGCCGTCCGTGGTGTCCGAGTCGTCCGATGCCGTCCCGGTGGACGGGACGGTGGACGGTGGCAGGGCGACGGACGAGCCGGAGTCGGACGGCCCGGCCGACCGGCAGACGGACGGGTCCGGCCACACCGACCGTTTCGACCGTTCCGACCCGAACGACCCCCCGCCCGGAGTCACCCGCCCCGCGCAACTGCCCCCCGATCTTCCGACCTTCGCTGGCCGGCACGCCGAACTCGACCGGACCAATGCTCTGTTGCCTGAGGACGGCGGACCCCCGACGACCGTCGTGATCAGCGCGATCGGCGGCATGGGCGGCATCGGCAAGTCCACCCTGGCCGTGCACTGGGCCCATCGGATCGCCGACCGCTTCCCCGGCGGCCAGCTCTACATCAACCTGCGCGGTTTCGACCCGACCGGCTCGGCGGTGACGCCGGACGAGGCCATACGTATCTTCCTCGACGCGCTCGGCGTCCCCCCGATGCGGATCCCCGCCGGTCTCGACGCGCAAGTAGCTCTGTACCGCAGCATGCTCGCGCAGCGCAGGGTGCTGATCCTGCTCGACAACGCCCGCGACACCGAGCAGGTCCGCCCACTGCTGCCCGGCTCCCCGGGCTGCCTGGTCATCGTCACCAGCCGCAATCGGCTCACCGGCCTGGTCGCCGGCGAAGGGGCGCACCCCCTGACGCTGGACCAGCTGACGTCGGCCGAGGCGCACGACCTGCTGGCCCGGCGCCTCGGCACCGACCGGCTGGCCGCGGAACCGGAAGCGGCCGACGAGATCATCGCGCGGTGCGGCCGGCTGCCGCTGGCGCTCGCCATCGTCGCCGCCCACGCCCGTGCCCACCCCGCCTTCCCGCTCGGCGCCATCGCCGACGAGGTGAGCGACAGCCACGGCAGTCTGGACGCCTTCGCCGGCGGTGACGGCATCAGCACCGACGTACGGGCCGTGTTCTCCTGGTCGTACAAGGCGCTGCCCGCCCCGGCGGCACGCCTGTTCCGGCTGCTGGGTCTGCACTTCGGACCGGACATCTCCGCGCCCGCCGCGGCCGGTCTCGCCGGGCTCCCGCCGCGTGAGGCCCGCGGCCTCCTCGCCGAGTTGACCCGTGCCCACCTGCTCACCGAACACTTCCCCGGCCGCTACACCCTGCACGACCTGTTGCGCGTGTACGCCGCCGAACGGGTCCGCGCCGAGGAGACACCCGAGGAGCGGGACCTGGCCGTCGAGCGGCTGCTGGCCTGGTACCTGTACACCGCCGACGCGGCCTACCCGCACATCACCCCGAACCGCCGCCGCATCGCTCTGGAACCGTTGCCCGAGGGGTGCCGGCCGCTCGAGTTCGCGACGCACGAACAGGCGCTGGCCTGGTGTGAGACCGAACGGCCCCACCTGGTCGCCGCGGTGCACCAGGCAGCCGCGTCCGGACAGCCGGGCACCGCATGGCGGCTGACCGCCGTCCTGTGGGGGTTCTTCTACCTCCGCAGCCATATCCAGGACTGGCTCGGCACCGCGCGTACCGGCCTGGCCGCCGCCCGCGACGCCGGCGACCGGGAGGGCGAGGCCCAGGGCCTCGCCGACATGGCCGCCGCGCTGCGCCACTCCGGCCGCCTCGACGAGGCCATCGAGTGCCTGCACCTGGCGCTGGACCTGTTCCGGGAACTCGGGGACAGGGAGGGCAGGTCGGTGGTGATAGGCAACCTGGGCGACTCCTACCTGCAGGCCGGCCGGCTCGCCAAGGCCGTCGAATACAGCCGCAGGGCGCTGGCCCTCGACCGTGCCGTGGGCAGCGTGTGGGGGGAGGGCATCGCCCTGTGCAATCTGGGCGATGCCTATCAGCGGCTCGGCAGGTACGCCGACGCCCTCGACTGCCTCGAACAGGCACTGGTCGTCCTGCGCGCCGGCGGCAACCGCTGGGTCGAGGGCGTGGCCTTCGACATCCTCGGCACGGTCCACCATCGGCTCGGCCACTACGACGAGGCCGTCGAGTACTACCATCTGGCGCTCGCGACGCACCGGGACATCGGCAACCGGTGGGGCGAGGGCCACACGCTGGGCAACCTCGGTGAGGCCCATCTCGACGCCGAGGAGCCGGAGACCGCCCGGACGAGCTGGCGCCAAGCCGTGGAGATCTTCATGGAACTGGGCCATCCGGACGCGGAGAAGGTCCGCGCGCGGCTCGCCCGCCTGCAGGACGGCCCGGCCGACGCCCGTACCCGAAGGGCTGCGCCGAAACGGACCGCCTGACATGGATCTCCTTCGATCGTGAGCCCCCGCCACGCAGTCGCCGGGGTGCACCCGCACAACGGGAAAGAGACATGGACGGTTCAACTCCGATGTTGTTTTCGGAGTTGAACCGTCCATGGGCTTGCGACGGGTGCCTCAGTGCCTCAGCGCACCTCGCGGTAGATGCGCCCGCTCGCGTTGGCGACCGCCCCGTCGTAGAGACCCGTCCGGTGGGTCTCGGTGGACAGCACGAACCACGCGTAACGCTCCAGGAAGTCCAGGCCGTTCAGCATCTCGGTCGAGGACCGGACGAAGGCGGTCTGCTCCTGCTCGCTGGGGTAACGCGGAGTGCTCTGGGAGAAGTCGATCAGGGCGTACTCCGTGAGCCAGACCGGTTTGCCGTAGCGGTCGTGCACGGCCTGGAGATAGCCGCGCAGCTGGTTGACGGCGTCGGGGCCGAAGTCGGCGCCGTACCAGTGCAGGGGGATGAAGTCGACGCGCAGACCGCGCTGTTCGGCCCCCTTCATGAACCGGTCCAGCCAGCCGCCCTCGAGGTCGCCGCCGGAGGCGACCGCGGGCGCGCCCAGGCGCAGGCCGGTGGACTCCAGCCGGGGCCACAGGTCCAGCGCCTGTTCGGGCGACATGGTGGCCTGGCCCGGATGGTCCGGCTCGTTGAAGCCGAGCAGCGCCTTTCCTTCCTTGGCGGCCTGGCCCAGTTGGGTGTCGGTGATCGAGTCGGGGCCCCAGATCATCGGGACGTACTCGACGCCCTCCGGCCTGGTGACGCCGTTGGTGGAGGAGGCCCAGTTGTAGTACCAGGACGAACCGGAGTCGGCCAGCGCCTCGGAGGCGCCCGCGACGGGGTTCAGGCTGATGCCCTTGCGGGAGGCGGCCGGGGTGCCGCCGCCCCCGCCGGGCTGCTCGATGACCGCGGGGCCGGGCGGGGGCGAGGCGTCGGTGTCGGCCGGGGTGCCGCCGCCGCTGCCGTGGAAGGCGACCGTCATACCGGTGCACTGCCGGCATTGGTAGACGACCTGATTGCCCTGCTCGGCGTCGTGCTTGGACCAGCTGTACGCGGTCGGGCACTTCTTGGCCAGCGCGTCGCTGTAGGGCGTCTTCGCGTCCCGGTTCGGGTTGACGCACACCAGCGGCCGGCCGGTGGCCTCGTCCTTGACAAGGTTGTCGGCGGGGCAGGCGGCGAGCAGGTCCTCGACACACCCCGCCGACGTGCACTCGCCCGACTCGGGCGGTGTCACGCCGTCCGGCGTGATGGTGATCGGCGACGCGACGGCGTTGACATAGCTGACGTTGTACCAGGGCGCCAGGCTGTCCTTCGGATCGAAGTTGAACTCGGCCAGTCCGGTGGGCTGTTCACCGGTCGAGCACCGGTCGGCGTACGGTCCGCAGTCGCCGACGACGCAGTGGAACGTACTGCCCTCCTCACCGGTGCAGCCCTCACGGGCGAAGAACTTGCCGCGCCAGTGACCGGCGCCGGAGTTCTCGGGGATCGTGATGGTGGCCGACTGGCCCGGGTCCAGCGTCGGCAGCCCGGTGAGCTCGGCCGACCCGTCGGCGTTGACCGTGCTGCCGATCCAGATCCGCTGGCCCGTCGTGTTCTTGAAGGTGACGGTGTGCTCACCGGTGGCGGCGTTGGCGGCCGGGGCCCCCGCGATGCTCACGTCGTCCGAGCGCTGGTTCTGGATCAGCAGGGCGGTGCCGGTGACCCCGACGGCGACCAGGAGCAGCGCCAGCAGGAACGAGGTGCGTCTGCGCATGACGGGCCTACGGATGAAGGGTCTACGCATGGATCACGCCTCCGGGTGGGGCGACGTACGTCATGTCCGTCCTTTCGGCTGGGAGTTCGTGCGGGTGGGGATGGTGTGGGCCCTGGCGGGCGCCGGGCTGTGGGACCTCGTCGGCGAGTCGGTGCCACCCGGGGCCGTGGGGAAGCGGAGGGGGGCGAGCGAGTCGAGCGAGCTGCGCAGGACCGCGTGCCCGTCGCCGCTGAGCAGGGACGGCAGGGACGCGGACGGTGCCGGGAGCGACACGGGACTCGCCAGCAGGGGACTCGGAAGCAGGGGGCTGGGAAGCTCAGGGCTCGGGGGCGCGCTCGTAGGGGCGCTGTCCACCGGACCGTCGGCGTGGGCGGCCCGTCCGGTCTGCTGAGCAGCCCGCTCGGCCGCGAGAAAGGCCTGTCCGTCGAAGGCGTCGGCGGGGCGCGGGGCGAGGGTGGGGCTGTTGTCGAGCTGTTCTCGTCGGGTCTGCTCGGCGGTGCGGAAGGCCTGGCCGTCGAAGGCGTCCTGGGCACTGGGGGCGGCGGTGGGGCTGGTGCCGAGGCGTTGCCATTGCGTCTGCTGGGCTGCCTGGAGGGCCTGGAGGGCCTGGTTGTCGGGGGCGTCGGTGGGGGCCGGGATGGCGGTGGGGGAGATGCCGAGGCGCTCCCATTGCGCCCGCTCGGCCGCCCGGAAGGCCTGGCCGTCGGTCGTCTCGTTCCGACGGGGCACCTCGAAGCTGCTCCGGTCCTGCCCCGCGGCCTGTGTCACGGCCGGTGCGGTGTCCGGCCGCTCCCGCGAAGCCGGACGCTCCCAGCGCTCGCGCAGCGCCGCGAACTGCTGTGCGTCGGCGGCCATGATCCGGTCCCGGGCGGCCTCCATGGCCTCGGCGGCGGTGAGGGAGGAGACAGCCGTGTTCGTGCTCGCGTTCGTATCTGTCTGTGTACTGCTGTCGGTGTAGGCGTTCGTGGTCGTGGCCGGCGCGGTCCGCAGTCCGGTGTCCTGTACCGAAGCCCGTTCCTGTTGGGGCGAGTCCACTGCCCGGGACGTCTCCCGCAGCGACTCCCGCATGTACGCGTTGGCGGCGTACCGCGCGACGGTCGGCATGCTCTCGGGGGACTGCTCGAACGCCTTCTTCCACTTTTCGTCGGTCCTGACCAGGTGGAGAACCGCGTCCTCGAAGGCCTCGTGCTGGAGCGTCGACAGCCTGCCGATCCTCTCCCCGAGGCGCGCCATGTCCGACTGCGCCGACTGCGCCGACTGCGCCGACTGCGCCGACTGCGCCGAGGACGTCTCGGACGATCTCTCCGCCGGCCTCTGTGCCGGGACGGGCGGCCACGGCTCGGACCGGTCGGCCTCCCGTCCGCCGACGGACGCGTGGTCCCCGCCGGCCGGGGTCGCCGCCGACCGCGACCGGCCCGTCAGACGGTCCATGAGCCGGCGCAGCTCCGACGCCAGACGGTTCCAGAGGCCCGCCGTGTCGGCCGGACCCCGCCCGTTGTCGCGACGCTCGTCCCGCAGGCGGTACTCGGTCTTGATCAGGTCGCGCGCCAGTCCGACTTCGGGACGCTCCTTGGTCAACCGGTTCCGGCCCGGGGAGGCCGCGTTGTCATCCGCCACGGTGCCTCTCTTTCAGGTCGGAGGTGCTGACGGAAGCGACAACGGGCGGGCCGGGGGCAACGGTTCAACAAGCGGGACGTCACGGTGGGGCACGGTACGGCGTCCGCGCCTCTGCCAAGGACGCGGCCGCCGTACGACAGGCCTAGCGGCTCCGGCCGGCGGACTTCTTGCCCTGGGCCTTCCTGGACACGCGCCCCTCCACCGTTGTCCTGTCGGTCCCCGTGGAGCTGATGGGCAGGTTGAAGTTCCCGGCCGGAGCGTTGTTGGCCGGCATCGGCAGGGACGACGTGGAGGACGGGGGCGCCGGGGCGGGGTCGAATCCGGGCGGGTACTGGCCCGGTTGGTTCCCGAGCGTCGGGTTGCGGTGCATCCCGTACATCTCGTAGCCGGGGTCGTCCGCCACTCGCCCCGGGTCAGTGTGGGCGTGGTGCACGGCGTCGGCCGCCGTCGCGGCGCCGGCCACCCAGGAGCCCGCGCCACCGACCATCCTGGTCACAGCGGAGTCCTTGTCGCCCACGGCCGAGTACGTGTTCAGCACCGTGGACGTCAGCCGGGTGAGGCTCGCGCCGACCTGGACCGGGTCGACGTGACCGCCCGAGCGGTGCTGCTGGTACTGGCCGACGAGCCCCCGGCCGGCCACCGCGCCCTGGGCGGCGATGCCGATGCCCTTCAGGATCGTGCCGGCCCGGCCGGGCACGAAGGACGAGGCACCCTGGATGAGGGTCGGAGAGATGTCGATCAGGGCCTTCACGATGCGGGACTGGTGCTCCGAGACCCACTGCGCCGTGTTTCTGCTCCACCGCGCGACCTGACTGCCCCGCTCGTTGTCCGGGGTGACCGTGTAGAACTGCCGGGCGTTCTGGTCGTACACGCCGGTTCCGGCATCGTTGAGCAGCGGGGGCGCGTCGTCGGGAACCGACGCACGGGAGACCTGGGCCTGCGCCCGCCTTCCGTCGTCGCTGATCGTGACGGACGAGTAGGAACTGGCGTGGGAACCGGTGCTGTCGTCCGAGTAGTCCGAGCCTGCCATGTCACCCTTCCTTCCGGGAGATGGTTGCTCCGCACGGAGCCTGTAACGGTGCCGGGTCCGGCCCCGCCGACCGGCCGCGTACGGCGCACGGCAGTCACCACGCGACCGTGAGGCCGCGTGGTTCAGCACGGCCTTTCGGCGCGTGCCGCCTGCTGCGGCGGCACGCGACGCGACTCCGTCAGGCCGACGCGGGCGGAGGCGGAGGAGGAGGGGGCCCGAAGGGGTCCAGGGATTCGACGGTGGGCTTCTCCTTCGGACGGTGCATACCGGGCTTGCAGCCGGCGAAGGGGCCCGAGGGGTCCCGGAGGGAGGCCATCACCGGCAGCAGGTAGTCGCGATGCCAGTTGGCGGGCCCGCTCAGGCCGGATCCCGGACCTGTCAGGTCCATCCAGGCGAGCCACAGACCATGGAGCTGGGCCACCGCCTCCGGGTGCTCCCACCAGCGGGAGCACCAGGGAGCGGAGGAGGTGACCTCCCGGCCGTAGACCGGCAGCAGCACATGGTGCGCCCACAGGGTCAGCTGCCGCAGTGCCTGAACGTACTCGGGGCCCTCGAAGTAGAGGATGAACAGGGGCGCGGAAGGCGGCGGTCCGGGTGTGGCGGGCGGCTCCTGAGGCGCCCCGGCCTCGTTACCGCCCCTCTGCTCCTCCTGCGCGGCAGGAGCGGTGTCGTTCCTCATGACCGCTCCCCCCGTTCTCCGGCGGGTGTGAAGGTGGCTGGCACGGGGTTGCGCATGGATGTTCCCTCGGGTGGAGATCGGGCCTCGTCGTGTCCGGCACCACAACGCACGGACGGTGCCCGGGGTTCACCGCCTTCAGGGGACAGCGGCCGGGGTCTCTGAACCCTTGCCGCTCCGGTGCCGTTGTGCTGATGACTCCGCGACAGAGTCGTGTTCGACGGTGTCGTGTTCCCACGGCCCGATCCGTGAACGAAGAGGAAGTGCCACATGTCAGGAAACAACTCGGACGACAGCTTCTATACGGCACAGAGCAGCGGGAGCCGCCGGAGCGGCAGGAGCGGCAGGACCCACCAGAGCAGCAGTTCCGCCGAGCGGGAGCGTCAGAGCAGCAGCAGCCCGGAGAGCGACGGCTCCGGGCCCTACCCGCCCTCCACGTCGAGCAGTTCGTGGCAGTCCCAGTCGCAGTACTCGCAGTCGCAGTACTCGCAGTATTCTCAGCCGCCCGCTGCCGCCCCGACCGGCGACAGCGGCTGGACGCGCGCTTCCAACGCCGCCCTGGCGGCGGCTCCGCTGGCGGGGCAGTCGGCCGCCATGCTCGCGGCGCAGTACTCGTCCGACCCCACCGCCGCCGTGCAGGGCTACGGCGGCGCGGTCGGCGCGACCGCGGCCGCCAACGCGGCCGAGGCCGGCCGGCAGGCCTACTACGCCTACAGCGTCAGGGCCGACCCCACGAGGCCCCAGCCCGCCCCCTCCCTCGCCAGGTTCGCGGGATCCGCTGTCGCGACTGCGGGAGGGGCCGTCTACGGTGCCGGAGCCGGCATGAACCACCCGGGCATCCAGGGCTTCGGTGCCGCGGCCCAGGCCGTGGGAACGGCGGTGGCCGTGGCGTCTCCGCAGCCCATGCACGACCCGTACCAGCAGTCCAGGGGACAGCAGATGCCCACGGGTGGCGGCTACGGTCCGACGCTGCCGCAGTACAACCAGGATGTCGCGGGGTACCTCGCGCAGCAGCAGCAGCAGCCGTATCAGCAGCCGACCCAGTCGCGCGGCAACTCGGCGCCCAGCCGGCCCCCCGCGCCGGCACACAGCTCGTCGTCGTCGCACGGGCAGGGAGGACGCCGCAGGGGCGCAGGCGGAGGTGGGGGCCACTAGGTAGCTTTCTGTCCGGCCCGGCGGCGGTGCGGAACCGCCGCCGGGGTAGCGCAAGCGGCCCGGACCGGAGGCGGGAGGTGGGGCGGACCCGCATGAGGGTCCGCCCCACCTCACGTTCGGGCGCCCGGCCGCACCACCCCCAGGATGGGCATCGACCCCGCCGGTGCCACCGTCACGTACCGCCCCGGGCGCGGGGCGTGGATCATCTCGCCGTCGCCGATGTAGAGGGAGACGTGAGTGGCGTCGGAGTTGTAGATGATCAGGTCGCCGGGGCGCATGTCCTCGACGGGGACGCGGTGGAGCAGGCGCCACTGTTCCTGCGAGGTGCGCGGGATGACCACTCCCGCGTCCAGCCAGGCCTGCGAGGTGAGGCCGGAGCAGTCGAAGGTGTCGGGGCCCTCGGCGCCCCAGACGTAGGGCTTGCCGAGCTGCCGGGTGGCGTAGGCAATGGCTTTGCGGCCGGCGCTGCTTTCCTCGGTGCCGGCCCCGTCGGCCCCGTCGGCCTTGTCGAGGACGCCCGTCTTCTCCCACTTCGCGTGCGTCTCGGCGGCCTTCTCCCGCTCGAGCGCGGCCAGCCGGCGGCGCTGCTCCTCCGACAGCCGCGCCTCCGTGGCCTCGGCCGCGGCGATGCGCTTCTCGATGGTCTTGCGGTGGGCGGCCATCTTCTTCCGTTCGGACCGCAGTTCCCGCAACTCGTCCTCGGCGGAAGCCCGCTGCTTCTCGAGTTTTCCGCGGGTCTCGGCCAGCGCCGTCAGCACACGCTGCGTCGCCTGCTGCGCCTGGCGGGCCACGGAGGCGTTGTCCAGGGCGCGTTCGGGGTCGCCGGTGAGGACGAACTGTGCCTCGGCGGGCAGTCCGCCGCCCCGGTACTGGGCGCGGGCCGTCGCCCCGGCCAGCGAGGTGAGGCGGGTCAGCCGGGTCTCGGTGGCGGTCACCTGGGCGTCCAGCCCGCGGAGACGTTTCTTCTTCGCAGCGGCCTTCTCGCCGGCGGCGTTGTACTTGTCCGTGGCGGCCTCGGCGTGGTGGTAGAGACGCTCGATACGGTCCCTCACCTCGGTGAGGGTGGTGGGCTCGGGGTCGGCCCGTACGGGCGTCTGGACCGTCGCCGTCAGGGCGCAGGCCAGGGCGACGGCCGCGGCCGTCCGCCTGCCGGGTGCGCGCGGGGTCCGGGTCATCAGGGCCGGGCTCCTCTCGTGTGCCCCGCAGGGGATGCGGGGGCGGGGCATCCTCACAACGGGAGACGAAGTGCCGAGGTTCAAGCGGCGGGTGAACCGGGTGAGGTGCGCCTCCCGTTGTGCTGCCGAGGGCGTCGGCCGACCTGGGAGCGGTATGTTCAGTCAGTTGTTGCTGCTCGCGCTGTGTCTCGGTCTCGGCGCCGGCTGCCTGCTGGCGGCGCTCAAGGCGGCCCTGGCCGCCCTGGGTCTGTGGGCGCGCGGACTGCGCGTCATGGGCGTCGTCACCCACCGCCCGGCGGCCGATCCGCGCCCCGGCGGCCTGGTCCGCTTCTCCGACCACCTCGGCCGTGAACTCGTCCTCGACCCCGGCCGGTACGGGCCGCTGTGCGGGCTGCCCCCGGTCGGCGGGAAGGTGCCGGTGGTCTACCGGCGGGAGCGGCCCGCCGTGGCCCGGCTGTGGCACATGTGCCACCTGCTGGCGCCGTCGTTCGGCTGGTTCCTCACCGCGACGCTGGCGTTCGGCACCGGGGTGGTGGCGGCGCGGTGACCGCGGGCGGACGCCCGGCCGGCGACGGCCGGCGCCTCCGGGAACTCGACGTCCTGCGCGGCTTCGCCCTCCTCGGCATCCTGCTGGTCAACGCGGAACTGATGGCCGGCCCGGACACGGTGTCCGGTGGCGGCCCCGGGGCGCCGGCCCCGGACCGGATCGCGGCCTGGCTGGTGTCCGCCCTGGTCGCCACCAAGTTCTACCTGCTGTTCTCGTTCCTGTTCGGCTACGGCTTCGCCCTCCAGATGCGTTCCGCCCGGCACGCGGGCGCCGGCTTCGCCCCCCGGCATCTGCGGCGTGTCCTCGGCCTGTTCGGCATCGGAATCGCCCACGCGGTGCTGCTGTACCCCGGTGACATCCTGACCACGTACGCGGTGCTGGCGCTGGTGCTGTACGGGCTGCGCGGGCTCGCCCCGCGGACCGCTCTGCGCCTGGCGGCCGGTCTGGTCGCCGGTCTCGGGGTGCTGCTGCTCGGGTACGGACTGCTGATCGTCGCCCTCACCGACCCGGCCGCCGTGGGTGAGCACGCCCCCCGGGCCGCCGACGCCGTCGCCGCCCATCGCGGCGGTCCCGCGCAGGTGTTGGCCGAGCACCTGCGGGAGCTGCCGTCGGCGTTCGCCACGGCCCTGCTGTACGCCCCGAACAAGCTGGCCGCGTTCCTGGCGGGGCTGGCCGCCGCGAAGACGTCACTGGCCCGGCGGCGCGGCCGGGACCGGGCCTGGCTGCGGCGGGTCGTCGTGCGGTGGCTGCCGGTCGGTCTGGCCGGCGGGGTGCTGTCCGCCTGCTGCACCGACGGCCCGCTGGACGACCGCTGGTTCATGGTCGGGAAGGCGGTGGCGGTGCTGACCGGGCCGGCCCTCGCCGCCGCGTACGCGTGCGGGCTGCTCCTGCTGCTGGATGTCATGCGCCCGGCGGCGGCCGGATTCCTGGCCGCCGCCGGGCGCATGGCGCTCACCCACTACCTCACCCAGTCGCTGGTCCTCGCCTGGGTCTTCACGGGCTACGGACTCGGCCTGTACGACCGGGTCGGCAGCGCCGCCGTCCTGCTCGGCTGCCTCGTCCTGTACGCCGTCCAGCTCGCGCTGGGCGCCCGCCTGGCGGCGCGCACGCGGTACGGGCCGGCCGAGTGGCTGCTGCGCGCCATCACGCTGGCACGGCGTCCCGGCCGGCCGGAGCCGGCTGGTCGGAGTGTGAGCCATCCGGCGGACGAGCCGAAGTCCGTTGCGTGATGGCCCCTCCCGCGCCTTCGCCGGGATCGTGCCCAGGCCCGGTTCGTTCCGGGCGGCGGTCCCGGCGGTCCCGGCGGTCCCGGCGGTCCGGCCGAGCGGCTGCCGCGCGGCATCACGCCGGCGCGGCGTCCCGGCCGGCCGGAGCCGGCTTGTCGAAGCTCACGCCGCCCACAAAACGAGCCGCGGCCCGTTCCGTGATCGCCGCCGCCTCCGCCTTCGCCGCCGCCGAGATGGCGCCCGCGCCCGGCTCCTTGTACCAGGGGCGCAGCCGGATCAGCGCCGGCTTGACACCCGTGGCCAGCAGGAGCGCGGTGCCCTTGGGCAGGGCGCGGATGCGGTCGGGCGGCAGCACGGACTCCTGCCGGTAGGAGTACGAACGGGACGTGCCCTCCTTGCTGCGGGAGATGGTCGGCGTCCGCACGTCGTGCTGGCCGACCAGGGTGGAGATCTTCTGCACGAAGTCCGCGTCGTCCAGGCCCGCGCCGAGGAGTTTGACGGTGGCCGCGCTCCACAGCGCGTCCATCCCGATCTCACCCCACACCCGCGCGCCCTGCCGGTAACTCTGGAGCAGCGTCACGACGTTGATGCCGCGGGAACCGAAGTGCGAGTACAGGTCGGGCAGGTCGGAGATGCGGCACACGTTGGCCGCCTCGTCGAGGACCGCGGTCAGCGGCGGGTCGAGCCGGCCGCCCATCCGCTCGGCGGCCACCACGCCCGCCCGCAGCGTCGTGTCGGCGAGCCCCGCGATGACACCCGCCGCGGAGCCGCCGCCGTCCTTGGACAGCAGGTACAGGGTGTCCGCGCCGAGCACGTGCTGGTCCGGACGGAACTCCGGCATGTGCGGGTCGGGTGTCACCCAGGCGAGGATCTCCGGGTCGAGGAGGCAGGAGACGGTCTGCCGGGCCGTCTCGTAGATGCCGTCCCGGGTCTCCACCGCGCCGCGGATGGTGCCCTGCAACTGCTCGGCCATCGCCACGAGTCCGGCGTCGCGGAGCAGGTCGATCGGGGTGCGGTCGGCGGGGTCGGCGAGCCAGCCCAGCAGGTCCTGCACCGAGGCACGGCCGCGGGCGGCGGCCAGGAACAGGGCGGTGAGGGTGTTCTGGGCGGCGGAGATCCAGAAGTCCTTCTTCGTGGTGTCGTCGTTGACGGACGCCACGAAGTGGCCCGCGAGCCGCCGGGCGCCCTCGATGGTGTGGCACTCACCGAGCAGGTTCCACCACATGCCGCGCGGGGTGTGGGCGATGCCCTGCGGGTCGAACGTCCAGACCGTGCCCGCCTTCTCGCGCTCGGCGCGGGTCACCGCGTACACGTCGGACTTGTTCGACGTGAGGAGCACCGCGCCCTGGGCGCGCAGCACGCGGGGCACGGCGATCCCGGTGGACTTGCCGGCCCGGGGTGCCATCAGGTCCAGTTCCACGTCCTCGTAACTGCTGCGCAGCTCCGGCCCGTTGGGCATCAGGTCGCCGAGGAGGTTGCCGGTCTCGTCGGGGTGCACCCGGTCGCGGCCCTTCAGCGTGGGACGCAGCTCGCGGGCGCGGGCCTCGATGCCCTTCGGGCACATCGCGGCCATCTCGCGCCGCCCGGCCAGGCCCTTCTGGCGGCCGGTCCGCCCCAGCAGATACCGCACCCCGAACGCGACGGGGACCAGCAGCAGCACGAGAAGCGCCAGCATTCCCCCGTACACGGCGGCCGCCGGCGCGCCCGGCCATGGCCCCGCGGCCCCCGAGGAGACCAGCTCACCCACCGTGGACAGGGCGAACGGCGGGGCGTCCCAGCCGTGCCCGGTGACACCGGCACCGAGGGTGCCGCCGGCCCAGACGAAGGTGAACAGGGCCAGGGCCGAACCGGCGATGCTCACGATGGCCCACGACATCATCGCCTGGTGGCCGCCGCCACCGGGGCCGCCTCCGCTCATGGCGTCCACCTCCCGGGACCGGCCGGCCCGCCGAGGCCCGACGGGTCCATCGGTCCATCGCCGAGGACCGGCAGTGCGCCCATCTCGGCGGCCTGCCGGACCTGTTCGGTGACCTGTGCCACCGCCTGCTCGACGACCTCCTCGTTCGGCGTCCAGCGGGTGTTGGTGTTGTGCAGGCGGCGTTCCGCGTCGGTGATGGCGACCTTGATGGGGATGCCGGGCCGGCCACCGACCTTGATGAGGAAGCGGCCACGGCCGGGCGGCTCCTCGTTCTCGCCGGAGACGCCCCAGCCGGGCGGCGACGACCACGACGAGACCAGGTCGATCTCGCGCCGGGACAGGCCCACCACCTTGCCCAGGTCCTCCATCTCGGTCTTCGGCAGCCCGGCGCACACCACCATGCCGGCCCGCTCGACGAAACCGCGGGCCTTGGCCCGGTCGGAGTCGGTGCCCAGGGCCTCGGCGTCCTTCAGGGTGTGGGTGATCTTGGCGTCGCCGAGGCCGAGGGACCGGTTGAGGCGGGTGAGCGCGTCAATGCGGTCGACGATGCCGGAGGCGGCGCGCAGCGGACGCCACAGCTCGTCGAGGATGGTGAAGAACCAGCGACGGGGCGCCAGTCCCGCGTCCGCGAGGGCGTGCGAGGCGGCCACCGTGCCGAGCCCGTCGGACCAGGCGGCGAGCATCGCCGCCGCGGTCAGCTGGGTGTCGGCCTCGCCGATGCCGGAGATGTCGATGCACACGGCGGGCGCGTTCGGGTCGATCCGGGTGGAGGTCGGGGAGGCGAAGGTGTCGCCGAGGGGGCCGTCGAGGATGCCGAGCAGGGAACGGTGCAGCGGGTCGACGGCGTCCCGGTAGCGGGTGTCGGAGCCGCGGTCGAGGGTGACGGCACGCACCCGGTCGGGGCCCTCGACGAGGACCCGCAGCAGGTCGGGCAGGAGCGGAGCCCGCCCGGCCGGAGTGCGCTCGCGCAGGTGGTGCAGTACCGCCGACAGCACGGACTGCTCGTGGTCGTCCATCGGGCGTCCGCGCACGATGGTGATCAGGGCGGCCACCATGTTCAGCACCCGGCCGTGCGTCTCGGCCTTCAGCACCTCGCCGGACTCGCCGCCGATCCTGCTCGCCGCCGCGCCCATGGCGCCCGGGTCGAGGACGTTGATGCCGCCCCGGCCGCGGCCGATGGAGATCACCTGGCCGCCGAGCGCCCGCACGGTGTCGGCGTAGTCCGGCTTGAGGTCGCCGAGGACCAGCGGGACGACACCGGTCGCGGACAGCCCGATCAGCATCCGGTTGATCAGGGTCGACTTGCCCAGACCGGGCATGCCCAGCATGAACAGCGACGGGTTGGAGATGTAGCGGGCGCGGGTGAACCAGTTCAGCGGGTCGCCGCAGACCGTGGCACCGGTGTACAGGTGCTGGCCCAGCGGCACCCCGGTCATCGGCGAACCGGAACCGGCGGCGAACGGCCACATGCCGCAGGCCTGCACGGTGGTCGCCCGCCACATGGTGGGCGGGTCGAGATAGCCGACGCGTCCGCCGCCGACCCCGTACCACCCGCGCGGCGGGATGTACGGCTGCCGAGGGCGGGGCGGCGGCTTCCGCGACCCCGCCCCACCGGATTTTCCTGACCCCGCCCCGCCGGTCCGCTGCTCCGTGAGCAGCGGACCCGCCGCCCAGGACGGGTCGTACGGGCCCTGTCCGGCCGCCAGGGCGGCGCGGGCCCGCTCCTCGGCGAGCTGGTCGGCGCGCTCTGCCTTGCGCTCCTCGCTCCGGCGGCTCACAGCGCCTCCTGAATCTCGTGCGGGACGAGGGTCTGCTCCCAGGGGAGGATCCCGGCGGGCAGGGTGCAGCTGAACGCGGCCGCCTGCATCCGGTCCGCGGGCCGCATCAGCACGCGGGAGGCCGCCGTCAGGTTGCGCACCGACACGTTCGCGTCGGCCAGTTCGGACATGTCGTCGACGGTGACGGTCAGCATCAGCGAGAACTCGACGAGGCCGGCGCCCGACGCCTCCTCGGCCGCGGTCTGTTCCGCCGCGCGCATCTCCGAGGCGGCGCGGGCCTGCACCATGCCGCGGCCGGACGTGGCCATGAACTGGGCGCTGCGCCGGTCGGCCTCGACGATGCGGGCCGACGTGGCCGGGTCGATGGGCCGGTAGACCAGCGCCACCCGCTTGCGGCGGGTGCCGGGAGCCGCCTCCAGCATGCCGCGCAGCACCGAGGACCGGACGGTGCCGCGCGGGGCCAGCGTCATCAGCCAGGTGCGGGACACGCCCGAGTCGTGCTGGTAGCTGCCCACCGTCTCGACGGTCGCGGCCGGGCCGGCGTCCTCCCACTCCAGGCCCGTACCACCGTGCTGGGCGCGGGCGTCGAGGACGTCGGCGGCGACGGCCGGGTCGTAGGCGACCCGGACCACCTCGGCGATCCGCTCCGCCGACAGCGGGTACGCGGCCCCGCCACCGGCCGCGACGAGCCCGCTGAGCAGGCCCGGGACGCGGATGGCCAGGTCGGTGATGACGTCTTCCTTCTTGCGCTTCTGGCCGGGCGGGACGCCGTAGGTCAGGGTGATGTAGGTGTGCATCTCGGAGGAGGCGGTCGGGTAGCGCTCGACGACCTCCTCCATCACGGCGCGGGCGGCTTCCGGCGCGTCGGCGTGGATGCGGGGCAGCACCTCGTGGGCGAGCCGGGTGCCCGGGTCGGGGGCGGTCTCCACGATCACGGAGGCGCCCCGCAGGCTGGGCTCGTGGGACAACCGGGCCAGCCACTCGCCCCACAGCGCCACCCACACGTCGACCTGGTCCGGGTCGACGAGGGAACCGCCGTCGGGATCGCAGCCCAGGACGATCGTGTACAGGTTGCGCGCCGGGTGGTGCAGCACGCCGAACGGCCGGTCGTAGGCGTCGCGGCCCTCGGTCGCGGTGACCTTGTTCAACAGGCCCGGCGGGCGGAACCGGCCGCCCGGCCGGAGCGACAGCGGCCCCGAGACGTACAGGTGCGCGCCCTTGGACTTGCGCTGCCACCAGCCGATCCGCAGTGTCATCAGCTGGTAGACGTTGCGGCCGTCCTGGGTGCGGATGGCCAGCGGCACCAGGAACACGACGACCGGTACGAGCACGACCAGCGCGGCGTACAGCGAGATCAGCGAGGCGAGGAGGGTGATGACGAGCCCGCCGAAGACACCGAAGGTGCCGACGAGCCCGAGGGGGCCGAGCCCCGGTCGCCGTGGTCGGCGCCAGTTCCCGTAGGTCGGGTGGGAGGCGGCTTGTGCGCTCATGAGGGTCTGAACTCCTTTCGGGGAGAGACGGAGGACGGCGGCGGAAGAGGAAGCGGAAGAGGAAGAGGCCGCCGGGCTCCCTCGGGGGATCGGGAGCCCGACGGCCGTCCGGGGACGGCCGGCGACGGGGGGACGTACGGGCGTCGCCGGCCGGCGGTCATTGGTTGTGCCCCTGGCTGCCGTCGGCGTCGTCCACCGCGCCCGAGGCGGTACTGGCCACGACGGAGGCCACGGTGATCGCCGCGCCGGCGATCGCCCCGACGGGCCCGGCCGCGGCGGCCGCCTTGCTCGCCGCACCGGAGGCTGCCGCTCCGCCACCACCGGCACCGGCACCGGCACCGGCACCGGCACCGGCACCACCACCGGCACCCGAGGCTCCGCTTTGGCCGGCACCTCCGCCGCCCGTGCCCTTCGCGCCCGTGGAGCCGCTCGGACCGCCCTTGCCGGACGCGCCGGCGGCGCCGCCGTCGGCGGACGAGGACGAACCGGACGGGCCGGTCCGTCCGTTGCTGCCGCTGCCGCCCGCGATCGAGCGGGCACCGGTGGCCAGGCCGCCGCCCACCGCCGACATGGCCTTGCTCTCGGATGCTCCGCCGAGGGCGGCGGTGGCGGGCACGACGAGCCGCAGCAGGGCGGGCAGCGAGACCGCGGAGAGCAGCATGATGCCGATGCCCGCGATGCGTTCGTGGATCTCGTCCGAGTCCGAGGTGATCAGCACCGAGCCCGCGTACATCACGAGGGCCGCGGCCGGTTTGTACAACAGCCAGGCGATCAGCCAGCCGAGGTGCTTGCGCCACCAGCCGGAGCCCCAGTCCGTCATGGAGGCGGCGGCGGCGATGGGGAGGGTGCCCAGCAGCAGGACCATGACGCCGAGCCGGATGTAGAGCAGGATCGTCTGGATGATGCCGGCGATGAGCAGCAGGAAGGCGAGGATCAGCATCAGGAAGGCCTGGAGGGTGCTCCCGTCGGTGCATTCGCCGATGCCCTTCAGGTGTTCCTCTGCCCCCGCAGCGAACAGATGTTGCGCGTATCTGTCCGAGACTCCGGCCGCCGCGGTCAGGACGGTGGTGGCGGCTGTCGCGACGAGGATGACCCGGAGGATGCCTTTGAGGGCGGTCGTGCCGGCCTCACCACGCCGTTCGATCGCCATCCGGGCGGCGGCGAAGAGCAGTGAGCCGACCGCCAGATAGACCACGACCCACTGTGAGATGGCGTTGATCTTGTCTGCTGGACCGCCGTCTCTCCACGACATGGTCGGGATGGAGGTGACCAGCGACGCGTACACCTCGATCGCGGCGCCCAGGACGAAGTCCGCGACCGCCTGCATGATGGTGCCGATGGGATCGCCCAGGAACTTGAAGAATCCCACCAGGGCATCCAGGACAGGAACCCCTGTATCGCTGCACGACGCCATGTCAGGACTCCCACAGAAGGTAACCGTTGGTGTTCTGCACCGTGCGCACGGAGGAGTACAGGCGGCCGTTGCTGAAGGGCAGGATCTTCCAGTCCCCCCGGTCCCAGCGCAGGTTGACGGTGGCCCCGGTGAAGCCGTCCGTGCCGCGCATGAGCAGGTTCACGCTTGCCGCGCTCTTCGAGTAGGAGCTCACCGAGAAGCCGACGTAGGAGGCGACGGACGTCTGGTCGGCGGTCTCGGACGGTGCGCCCTCGATGGTGCGGCGCTTGAAGACGAACATCTCGCGCGGCTTCCCCGGCAGCACCTGCCGTTCCGCCACGGCCTCCCAGTCGGACATGCCCATCTGGGAGGTGATGACGTGGGCGGCCATCACGGCACCGGTGGCGGTGCGGGCGAAACACCACCAGGGCGTGCCCTCGGTGCGCACCGGTCCGGCCGTCGGGGAGACGGGCACACGCACGGCGCCGAGCCTGCGCCAGGTGATGTCCTCGGGCGCGGACTTCGGACGTGCGTCACCGGCGCTGTCGTCCGTGCGGCAGTCACCGGGCCGGCCGTGCTCGGCGACCGGCCCGCGGCCTGCCGTGGCGCGGGCGGGGTCGTCACCACCGGAAGTCAGCGCGACGACCCCGCCCAGTATCACTGCGGCGGCGAGGAACCCGGCCGACATCTGCCAGCCGCGCTGACGCCAGTACGGGCCGGACTCCTCGGGTTGCCGCTGCCTGCGTGTGAACATCTCGGACGACCGCCGGTCAGTTGAAGACGAACGAGATCAGCGGTCCCGCGGTGGCCACCAGGACACAGCCGCCGAGCACCATGCCCAGACGGCTCATGTGCTCCGAGCTCTCGCCCCGCTTGACGGAGATGGCCATCATCGCGCCGGTGACCAGCACACCGGCCACACCGGCGGCGGTACCGGCCCAGGCGGCTATGCCGAGCACGGTGTTGACCTTCTCCGTCAGCTCCTCCGGGGCCTCCCGGCCGGGGTCGGGCACGTCGGAGGCGAGGAAGACCGATGCTTTGAGAAGGAGTGAGGAGGACATGGGGATCTCCGGAGATTCGGTGCCCGGCCTCAGTGGCGGGCGGGCAGGTGATGAGCGGTGGGAAAGGTGGTGCTGGTCCGGGGGTGGTGGTGCCACCCCCCGGTCACTGGAGCGACAGGTCGCCGAGGAACGCGACGAGCGGACCGGCGCAGGTGGCGAGCAGAGAGGCGATGACGACGAAGAAGACACCGCGGAAGTGCTCGCCGCCCTCGCCCGGATCGCCGCGGCGCAGCTGGATGGACATCTGGATGCCGACGATGATCAGACCGGCGACTCCGGCGGCCGAGGCGCACCAGGCAAGGAGACGGAGGATCGTCATCGCGCCGCCGCCGGCGGTCGGGTCGAAGTCGTCGGCCGCGAGGTGGCTGTGGAACAGCAGGTGGTTCATGAGGCGGTTCCCTCGTGGCGGACTTCGGCGCCCACCAACTGGGCGAGTTTGTTGATCTTCCGGGGCAGCGAGCGCGGTCGGCCGCCCACGCGCCAGGCCGGTATCCACGGCACCCGGTGGACGTGGGCGACGGAGCGGATGACCCGGATGCGGCGCAGCAGGCTGAGCGGCAGCCGGTTCGGGGTGTCGGCGACGAGGACCACGGCCACCAGGTCGAGGCCCTGCGGGGCCTTGCCCTCGTGCAGTGCGCCCAGCGCCTGCGAGACGGCTCTGATGCCCCGCGCGCTGGTCCGGCCGACGATCACGATCCGGCGGGGTTCGCCCTTCGCCGGCTCCGGCCAGCGGGCGCCCACGTCCACGCCGCCGAGGAGCTCGCACAGCGAGGTCGCGCCGGCGCCGCCGTGCGCCTTGACCCACCCGATCTCGTCCGGGGACTTGCCCCGCAGGGGCCTGCGCCGCTTGGGCTCGCCCCAGCCGGCTTCGGCGGACCGGCTCGTGTCGGACCGGTCCGTGTCGGCCCGGTCCGCGGCGGCCCGGCGTACGGATGCGGCCCCGGCGGAACCGGGCGCCTTGGGCGGGCCCGGCCGGGACTTCGGGGCACCGGGAGTCCCGGCCGGGCCCGGGGACTTGACCGGACCCGGGGTCCTGGGGGAGGCCAAAGGCGCGGTCCGGGACGCGGGCGCCGGTTCGGTCCGCTGCGCGGGCCGCGGGGCAGGGCGCGGTGCCGGGTGCGGGCGGGCCGCCGGTGAGGGCTGCTGCCGTACCGGCTGGGCGGTGGCTGGGGCGGCGGGTGCGTGACCGGTCGCGGGACGTGGTGCCGTGCGGTCGGCGGCAGGCGGTGCCTGCGCGGGGGCAGGCCGGGTGGCCGCCGGTTGCGCGGCCGGAGCCGGCGGCGCGGCGGATTGCTGCGCGGGGGACGTAGCGGCGCCCTGCCCCTCGGGGCCGGCCGTGTCCGCGCCGGGTCGCCGGCGGGCGGGTTTCGGTCCCCGTACCCAGCCCTGCGGGTCCGACGGCGTTGCCGAAGGAGCGCCCATGCGCTTCCTGCCCCCCTCTTGCCCTGTGCCTGTGCTGCTCTGACTCATCTGGTTTCCACCGGTTTGAACTTCTTTGTGCCGGGCTGCGTTTCATCCACCGAGCCCGCCGGACAGCACAACGGGCCGACGGGCACAGCGGTTCAAGGTGAGGGGAAGAAGGCACGCGCCGATGAGCGCAGACTCGGAAGACAACGCATCGAACACCGTCCGCAACGTGGCAGCGGCCGGTGTCGGCTGCGGCTGTCTGATGTCGCCGGCGATCCTGGTGATCGGCGCGTGCGTCGTCATCATCCTCGGCGGATTCGGCGTGCTGCTGGCGCCGCTGATCGCCCTGATCCTGCTGTTCGGCGGGGGCGGAGGCAGCGACTCCGCCAACGAGGCCATCGGCCACGAGATCGAGAACGTCTTCGGCGGCGACGGCAAGGAGGAGCTGGACGAGAACACCGTCCCGGACGACCTGGTGGACAGCATCAAGGACGCCGGCGAGCTGTGCTCGGACATCGGCCCGATCGTCATCGCGTCGCAGCTGGAGAACGCCTCCGGTTTCAACGCCGAGATGAAGGGCGCCAACGGCGAGAAGGGCATCTCCCAGCTGCCGCCCGAGATCTTCGAGGAGTACGGCGAGGACGACGACGACAACGACGAGGTCGACGCCACGGACACCGCCGACTCGATCATGGCGCAGGGCCGCTACATGTGCGACCTGGCCGAACAGGCGAAGAGTGCCATCGACGCCAAGACGGTCGAAGGGACCGTTCTGGACGTCACCCTGGCCGCCTACAAGGTCGGCATGGACGCCGTCATCGAGGTGGGGGGCGTCCCGCAGTCGAACGACGCCCTCGGCTATGTGGCCGCCATCCGCGCCCAGTTCGCCAAGTACGCCGGTATAGCCGCCCCGCCCGACGGCGCCACTCCGGGCGTCACTCCCAGCCCCGACGAGTCCGGCGACGAGGGGACTCCCGCCCCATGAGGAGGACAGCCATGACCCACTTCGATGTGTACATCTCCGACGACGGATTCGCCCGCATCGGCCAGGAGCCCGTCGCCCCCGCACCGGGCGAGTCCGTGCACGAGGCCGTACTGGACCATTTGCAGCGGTACGCGGAGCAGTGCGGCACCGCAGTGCAGGCGACCGTGACCGACGGACCGGGCGACGCCCACTTCACCCTGGAGGTCGCGCCGGACGGATCGAGCCGGGTTCTGGTACCGGAGGAACCGGAGGTTCCCGAAGGCCCGACGGACCCGGAGGCACCCGAGGACACCGAAAACCTGGAGGTCTCCGAGGCCCCGGCGCCTGTGCCGCCTCCCGTGGCCGGGTCCGCCATCGCCGCGGCCGTCGCCCGCGCGCGGGCCACCGCCGCCGGCGACACCGCGAACTCGCCGGTCCGGATCAGCATCCCGGCCCAGGCCACGGCTCCCGAACCGGAGCTCGTACCGGGCCAGGAGCCGGCCATGGGGCGGGAGGCGGAACCGCACCCGGCCCCCGAGCCGGAACCGGCACCGGCATCCGACCCACCCCCGGCGCCGACACGCAGGACCACGCGGGGCGTCACCGAGGAACTGTCCGCCCCCGTGGCCGCCGTGGACCTGTCGCCCGAGCTGATCGAACGGATCACCCGGATCAACGCGTTGGCGGCCGTCGGCCGGCTGGACGAGGCGCTGGACGACGCGACCGCGCTGCGCGAGACCATGACCGCCGAGATGGGCGCCGAACACCCCGACGCCCTGGAGGCGCGGGCGATGGAGGCGTACCTGGCGCACCTGCGCGGGGACCACCGGGAGGCCACGGTGCTGGCCCTGTCCGTGGCCCGCATCCTGTGCGGGGCCGGCGACCCGCAGGCGCCGGCGGCGGTGGCGAGGGCGGCAGCCGCGTGGCAACGGCTGGACGACGACCGGGCAGCGGAGATCCACGGCAACGAACTGCTGCACATGTGGGGCAGATTGCACAGCGCCGGCCGCCTGTCCCCGGCGGACGAACACCTGGCCCACCAGGTCCGCATCCAGCTGGAGGACCTGACGGCCTACGTCTGACCGGCCCGTTGCACGCCGCCGTACAAACCCGTCGTGCAAACCCGTCGTGCAAACCCGTCGTACGACCCCGTTGTACGACGCGTATATCCCACGTCAATGAAGCGTCGAACGAGCGTCGAACACGCCTGACAACACTCCACTCCGCCGGAGGTTCCGGCTCTCCTCTCCGTCCCCACGGCAGGGAGCCGGCCGTCCCAAGGAGCAGGAGCACACCATGAACGTGACGGTGATCGGATCGGCAAGCGCGGTGTCGCCCGAGGAACGGGCGCTGAGGGACCTCTACCTGGACCACGGCCCGGCCCTCTACGCGTACGTGCTGCGCATGCTGAACGGTGACACCCACCGCACGGAGGACGTCATCCAGGAGACGCTGCTGCGCTGCTGGAACAAGCAGACCCTGGCGGACGGCGAGGGAATGGCCGTACGCCCCTGGATGTTCCGCGTCGCCCGCAACATCGTGATCGACGCACACCGCACGAAGATGGCCCGCCCGCTGGAGATAGGCGGCGCGACCTGGCTGACCGAACTGGGCGCCGAGGCCGACGACATCGAGCGCATGCTGTCGTCCATCGTCCTGCACGACGCCCTCCAGGCCCTGACGCCCGCACACCGCGAGGTCCTGGAGGCCACCTTCTTCGCCGACCGCACCACCCAGCAGGCGGCCACCGCCCTCGGCGTCCCCCAGGGCACGGTGAAGTCCCGCGTCTACTACGCCCTGCGCAGCCTGAAAACAGCCCTGGAAGAACGCGGCATGCACTGACCGCCTGACCGCCGTCACGCGTGCCCGCCAGGTCGGGGCGCCGGACGGCACGGCTCTCAGGCCGGCAGGCATTCAGGTCCCCGGCCACGTCTGGATCGTCACGGCCTCTCCTCGGACGCGTTGATCCGCGGCGGGGCGGGCGGGGCGGAGGACGACCCGGCGCAGGGGGCGGTCAGTACGGCGACTGCCTCCGGGCCGGCGTCTCGGCGGTCACACCGTCGCCGTCGCCGTCGCCGTCGCAGGGACGTCCGTGCCGGTCCACCGGAGGAGTCCGTACAGCAGTTGTGTCGCGCCGGGCATGAAGCGTGAGCCGTGGTGGTAGACCGGGTCCATCGTGGTGACGATCAGGCGGCCCGGGGTGGAGACGCGGTCCTCGTAGAGGAGGACCTGCTGGGTGGCGGGGTCGCCGTCCCGCTCCAGGACGGTGTGGACGAGCGGTGTCGCACCCGCCGGGGGAGCCAGCAGCCCGTGGTAGTGCCACCGGACGGAGCGCTCGGTGAGGAACTGCCAGGCGGCATGGTCCTCGGCTGCGCGGCGGACGCCGTTGTCGCCGCCGGGGGTGCGCCACCACCAGAAGTCGGTCTCGGCGGGCCGGAGGCCGCGCAGGCCGGGGAGCCAGCCGGTGATGTCGTTCTCGCCGAGGACGACGACTGTGCCGCCGTGTTCGGCGACCGTCAGCAGCGCGGGGGCGGCCTTCGCGAGCAGGCCGGGGTGGAGGCGGTCGGAGACGATCAGGGTGTCGAGGCCGTCGAAGTCGGCCTCGACGGCCTCCGGAAGGTAGATCTCGCGGGGGCGCCAGAGGCGGACTGCGGGGTCGGCGAGTGTGGTGAGCTGGGAGAACGAGCCGCCGTGGAGGAAACCGAGGTGGGTCATCAGAGGGTGCCTTCCAGCCATGCGAGGAGCCGCGGACCGAGGTGCCGGGTGGTGCGGTCGGGGTCGCTGAAGCCCATCAGGTCGTTGCCGGCATGGGCCATCACGGCACCGTCGCCGAGCGGGTGGACGATGTCGATGGGGAGGGCGTGCGGGCCGATGCCGTTGATCACGGTGCCGCCCTCGGGGACCCGGGAGTGGTACCCGCGGCCGTAGAAACCGGCCACGCCGACCCGGGCGAGCTCCTCGCCGGTGGGAGTACCGGGGACACCGGTGCGGTAGAGCAGTTCGTGGAAGTCGACGCCCTCCCAGACCGGATGCCCGGTGACCGGGGTGATGCGCAGGTCGGCGGGCCCGTGGTGGTCGATGGCCCGCCAGGGGGAGAGCCCCGGGAGGAAGGGGCGCACCACATGGCCGTTGACCAGGACGCGGCCGCCGGAGCGGACGAATTTCTCCAGCAGCGCCGAGCGGCGCTCCAGGAAGATCTGGTCGCAGTTGAGGGAGAACATCAGGCCCTTGACCTCGCCCGCCTCGAGGAGTTCCTCGTCCAGGTCGTAGAGGTCGACCGAGTCGAAGGGCTGGTGGGTGGCGGGCGTCCCCGGACGGGGGGACGGGTCCATGGTCACGTACATGACGGGGGTCATGCGGCGGCCTCCTCGGGGGAAGAGGTGAGGGAATCGCGGGTGGGGCCGAGGTCGGGGACGACCGTGACGCGTGGTCCGCGCGGCCCGTCGACGACGGCCGTGGCGACCGGGAGGCCGTACAACTCGCCCAGTGCGTCGGCGTCGAGGAGCTGGGCGGCCGGCCCGGTGCGGACGTCGTCGGGGCCGAGGACCAGGACGGCGTCGTCGGCGAGGTGCAGCGCGTGGTCGGGGTGGTGGGTGGTGAGGACGATGCCCAGTCCGCCGACGGCGAGTTCCTGGAGCAGGGTCAGTACCCGGGCCTGGTTGCGCAGGTCGAGTGCGGAGACCGGCTCGTCGAGCACCATCACCCGGCACTGGGCGGCCAGCGCGCGGGCGATCAGCGTCATCTGCTGTTCGCCGCCGGACAGTTCGGCGTAGGAGCGGTCGGTCATGTGGGCGATGCCGACGCGTTCCAGGGCCTCGGCGGCCAGTTCGCGGTCACGGCGGCCCGGTGTCGCGTACGCCTTGAGGTGGCGGGAGCGGCCCATCAGCACCATGTCGGCGACCGAGTAGGCGAACGCGGCACTGTGCGACTGGGGCACGTAGGCGACCGCCGAGGTGGTCTCGACGCTGCCCTCGACGGGGGCGGTGAGTCCGGCGAGGATGCGCAGCAGGGTGGACTTGCCGCGTCCGTTGGGGCCGAGGACGGCGAGGACGCGGCCCTCGTGGGCGGTGACGTCGACGCCCCGGAAGACCCACCGGTCCTTGCTGTAGCGGTGGCCGAGACCCCGGCCGGCGACGGCGGGGCTCGTCGGTGGGGCGGGGGAGATCACGGGGATCACGGGGACCACATCCGGTTGCGGGACTTGGCGAGCAGGACGACGAAGAACGGCGCGCCGATGACCGCGGTGAGGATGCCGAGCGGCATCTCGGCGGCGGTCACGGTGCGGGACAGCGTGTCGATCACGGTGAGGTACGCGCCGCCGATGAGGAACGCGGCGGGCAGTTGCACCCGGTGGTCGCTGCCGGTCCACAGGCGGGCCAGGTGCGGGACGACCAGGCCGACCCAGCCGACCAGGCCGGCCACCGCGACCGCGCCCGCGGTCATCAGGGCGACGGCGCAGAGCGGCAGCCCGCGGGTGAGACGCGGTGGGACGCCGAGGGCGACGGCGTCGTCGTCCCCGAGGGAGAGCACGTTGAGCCGCCAGCGCAGGGCGAGCACCACGGCGGCGCCCAGCAGGACGGGGAGGGCGGCGGTGACGACCTTGGCGTAGGTGGCGGTGGCCAGGGAGCCCAGCAGCCAGAAGACGATCGACGGCAGTTCGGACTCGGGGTCGGCGACGTACTTGCCGAAGGAGACCAGTGCGGTGAAGAAGGCGCCGGTGACGGTCCCGCCGAGGATGATCATCAGGATCGGGTTGCCCCCGCCCAGCCGCCCGATCGTCATCACGATGGCCAGGGCGAGCAGACCGAAGCCGAAGGCGCCGCCGACCACGAAGAACGAGCCGAGCCCGAGGAGCAGGGCCAGCACCCCTCCGAACGACGCGCCGGAGGCGACCCCGATGACGTCGGGGCTGACCAGCGGGTTGCGGAAAACGCCCTGCAGGGCGGCGCCACCGAGGGCGAGCGCGCCACCGACCAGCAGGGACAGCAGGACGCGGGGGAGGCGGACGTCGAGGACGACGGTCTCCTCCGTGGGGGTCCAGGTCTGCTGGACGGGGAGGACCTGTCCGGCCAGCAGCCGCAGCATCTCGTTCGGCGGGACGACGTAGCGGCCCAGCGCGAGGGCGGCGAGGGCGACGACGAGGGTGGCGAGGGCGAGGACGAGCAGCCGGGGGAGGGGCCGGCGGGCGGCTTTCCCCTCACCGGTGGCCCGGACCGCCGCCACGGCGTCAGGCGCGGAAACCGGCATAGCCCGCGCTCTTCGTGTTCAGCTTCGTGCGCAGCACCTCGTCGGTCTCGGCGGCGGAGATGCGGTAGCCGTAGAGACGGTCGAAGGTGTCCTTGACGCGGGCGCGCAGGCCGTTGCGGGTGGCCAGTTCCGGGTGCAGGACCTGGGCGGCCCAGCGCCACATCAGCGGGGACTCGCAGCACGGCGGGTCCCAGCGGTAGCCGCCCAGCGGCACCTTGTAGACGCGGCGCTCGCGGACCGCACGGACGTCGGCCAGCTTCTTGTTGCCGTAGACACCGGCGGGTTCGGCCTCGTCGAAGGCGGAGAGGAGGATCACCTCGGGGTCCCAGGCGAGGATCTGCTCGACGGAGACCTGCGGGGCGTCGGCGGAGACGTCGTGGGCGACGTTGACGCCGCCGGCGATCCCGGTCCAGTGGGTGACGTAGTCGGATCCGGTGGCGGTGGTCCAGCCGTCGGAGGCGGTGCGCAGGTAGAGGACCTTCTGCTTCTTCTTCGCGTACGGGGCGACCAGCTCGCGGACCGCGGCGTCCTCGTCGTGCATCCAGTCGAGGATCTCGGTGGAGCGGTCCTGCTTGCCCAGCAGGGTGCCGAAGATCCTGATCCAGGTCTCCATCATCTCCTGGGTGCCGTAGGTCAGGCCGATGACCTTGAAGCCGGCGTTCTCCAGGGGGGCGATGACCTCGTCGCCCATGTCGCCCCACTGGATCACCACGTCCGGCTTGAGTCCGGCGATGGTCTCCACGTTGGGCACGAAGTCGGACCCGGCGATGGTGGCGGTCTTCCTCGACGTCGGGAAGAGCGTGCCGAAGATGCCCTCCTTGTTCGCCTGGAGGGTGGACTCGTTGATGCCGACCAGACGGTCGTAGGAGCCGTCCACCGCGGCGATCATCGAGGGCGACGGAATGATCGCGGTGGCGATCCGCCGCACCGGACCGTCGAAGGCGGTCTTCTTGCCCCGCTGGTCGGTGAGGGTGAACCCGGCCCCGGCCCCGGCTCCGTCCCCGTCCCCGGAAGCGGCCGCGGCGTCACCCTCCACGGCCTCGCGCGAGGAGCAGGCGCCGAGCGCGCCGGCCCCGGCCAGGGCGGCGGCTCCCACACCCAGGCCGCGCAGGACGGTGCGGCGGGGGGTGTGCGGGGCTGGGAAGGCAGCTGGCATGATCCATCTCCGAACGAAGGTTAGGTTAGGCAACCCTAACTTAGACTATGCGGAGCGTTGCATTCCGATTCGGGGGCCCGTCTGCGCTCTCGTCGCGGGGCCGGACGCGATCTGCCCGGCACCGGCGGAGCCCGAGTCCGATGCCCGGCGGCCTCGGTTCACCACACCTGCTCGGCTTGTCCTTCAGCCTCCGGCTGTGCCGTGGCGGGTGCCTGTCGGCGTGTTGCGGCTGAGCTCTGCCAGGTGGGCGTCCAGTGGCTGGAGCCGCCCCGGCAAGGGTTCGCGACGGTCCCACCACCGGATGGCCGCGATCTCGTCGTTGACGTGAAGCACCTGCGAGACAGCGGCGGCCCGGCCGGTGAACAGGGCGCCGTATTCGACACGTTGATCAGGCGCCAGAGTGAAGCGCGCGAAGCCGACGAAGCGGAGCCGCCCGTCGGGCACGTGACCGGTTTCCTCCGACAACTCGCGCGCGGCTGCCCGGCGCGGGGTCTCGCCGGGGTCGATCTGCCCGCCCGGCAGTTCCCAGACCTGCCGGAACCGGTTGAAGGCCATCAGGACGCGGTTGCCGTGCCACAGGGCCACCAGCGCAAGGGGCAGGGGTGCGTCACCGGGCGGCTTGCCTTCCGTTCCCGGGACGAAGGAGACCAGGGCGTTGCCGCGGTCGTCGACGACAAGCGGTGGAGAGTGGGGAGCAACCACCTCGACATGATGCCCGCCCGTTCCGCCCCGACCACCTGTCCGCGCTCAGAGCCCTGTTGCGATGAGGCGTCGCCGGCCGTCCCCTTCAGGTCCGCCCTCTCCACCGAACGCCCTGGGAGCGCGCACCATCACAACAATCCCCGTTTCACCGAGGGCTGGTGGCAGTTGAATGATCGAGCCCACCAACTAGACCTCCGTGGAACTACTGTTAGCCGATGCGCGCACACCGTATCGATCGCCCGGCCGATCTCGACGTGGTCCGTGAGTCCTATGACCGGGTGGCCGACAACTACGTCCACATGGTGGTGACGACGGGATTCGGTGACATCCGTTGCCATCCGTGGCTCAAGGCCTCGGTCGACGCCTTCGCCGACACGGTGAGCGGGCTCGGGCCCGTCCTCGACGTGGGCTGCGGGCCCGGAACGGTGACCGCCTACCTCGCCGAACGCGGACTCGACGTGTCCGGTGTCGATCTCTCGCCCCGCATGATCGAGAACGCGCGCCGTCTTCATCCGGGATGCCGCTTCGACGTCTCCTCCGCCACCGACCTCGACCTTGCCGAAGCGTCCCTCGGCGGCGTGCTCGGGTGGTGGTCGCTGTTCAACCTCCCCCGTGATGTCCTACCCCAGGTTCTCGCCCTGTTCGCGCGTGCCCTGAAGCCGGGCGGTCACTTCATCACCGCGACACACGTCGGCGACGAGGACGTGGCGCGCACCGAGGCCTACGGAGGTGTGCCCGTTCGCTGGACGACGCACCAATGGCGGCCGGAGCAGCTCGTGGACCTGATCGAGCAGGCCGGCCTGCGCCCGGTCGCCGAACTCCGGCTCCCCGCGGACGAGCAGAGCGGGCCGGGTCTGGTCGTCATGGCCGAGCGCCCCGCCTGAGGACTGAGTGCTCGCCGCCGGGAGCAGGAGTACGTCAGAGGCGGGTTTTTGGGGTGGGCGGGGGCTACGCCAGCCCCAGGATCACGCGTACGCGTTCTTCCACACGTCGCATCTCGCTCGGAGCCACCAGGCCGAGACGCCGCCGAAGCCTCGGCTTGTCCACGGTGTGCAGGTCGGTGCAGTTCACGTACGACTCGGCGTACGTGGTCACCCCGCAGTCGGGGCCGACCGGAACGTGGGTGGAGGCGGGGCCGGGTGTTCCGGTGATCACGGCGACGGTCAGCGCCGACAGCGGTTCGGCGATCCGGTTCACCGTGAGGACGACCACGGGGTGCGGGCCGATGGGGCCGGGGAGAGCGCACCCCCACACTTCGCCCCGCAGGGCGGAGCCGGTGTTCACCACTCGGTCTCGTCCGCTGCGGCCAGTTCGTCCGCCGTCGCGGGCACGACGCCCGCGGGTGTCGGAGCCTGGGCGTTGCGGTAGAAGTCGCGGATCTCTTGAGAGGCGGCGACCTCGGTCGCTTCGCGGGAGAGCAGCCGGAGCCCTTCGCGCAGGGCGTCGGAGAGCGAGTGCAACTGGAGGGTCTGCATCACCTGCTGCCCGCCGATGTTCCGACAGCTCTCTCCGGCTCATGACCGCTCTTGTTTCTCCGGCGGCACTCCATTGAACCCCGTAGGCCTGCTCCGCGTTGTACTTTGCACACCTGGTCGAATGTTGGAAAAGGGGAAAAAGTGGACACGCTCAGGAAGATTCAAAGCTTGAATTCGGATCCAGTACCACCGGCGGGAAACCCGCGTCAGGAATCCATGAGACACATCCACCAGGTGCTCAATCAGGGGGGCGGGACGGCGGGCGTCACCGTTGGCCATGCTGTGGCAGCCGCCATCGAGGGTATTCGCTATGGGGCAGGAGAGCATGGCGCACGCGAAGTCGATACAGTCTTCAAGGATCCATCACTGACCAACGCCTACCTGACGCCCCTCAACAGCCCGTATGCTGAGCAGGCGCACCGGCAGATCGCCCAGGCGGAATTTAACTACTGGAGTCGGGAAGCCGCGCAGAACCCGTCCGCAGCAACGCAAGCCGCTCTGTCTTTCGGCGTGGGCGAGCGCGTCCAGCTGCAAAAAAGAATTGGCCAATTGGTGGAAATGGGTTCTTCTTTTACGCAGAATCTTGCAAATGAACAGAACCCCAGCAACGGTGCCGGGAACTCTGTTGCTCAATATGCAAACATGTATCTGCCGTCTGGTCCGGCCCAGCCGAATGCTGGCCGTACCTCGGACAACGCTGCCCCCTGGAAGCCTCCCACCGCCCCCGGGCCTTCCACGCGACGTCGCTAGCTCTGGTTGCCTCGTTGGTCTTGGCGTTGTTGATGAACCCCATGTGTCCCCCCTCGTGTACGGCCACGTGAGGAACTCAGGTGGGCACCGGAACGTCAGAGGCCGTGGCCGGCCCGGTCGTGGACGACTTCCGTGGCCGGGGCGGTTTCGGCGGTTCCGGTGGCCCGTCGTCGGAGCGTGAGGGTCGGTCCGGTTCCGGGCTGCCGCCGGGGACGTCGTAGAAGTACGTCCGGGTGCGGATCTGCCCGGAGGGCAGGCGCTCACGGCGGCGTTCCAGGTAACCGGCGGCCTCCAGCTCCCGCAGGGCCCGGGAGATCAGGATCTCGCCCTCGCTGAAGTGTGCGCACAGGGCCGAGATGGACACGGGGGAGCCGGTGGGCAGGGAGAGGATGTAGACCGCCACGCCGACGGTGACCGCGCTGCCGCGCCGCTGGGCGAGGGCGTTGGAGATCACGGTGAAGTCGGCGGTGAGCCGGGTGCGTACGTGGATCACACCGGAGGTCGGTGCTCCGGCGTCGGCGCGCAGGCGCGCGTTAGACTGCGAATCAGCCATTGGGAAGGTCGATGCTTCCTGATCGGTCAGGCCCTCGTTCGGGATTGCCGTCCCGGCCGGGGGC
Source organism: Streptomyces sp. NPDC085927 (assembly GCF_044540975.1). NCBI lineage: Bacteria > Bacillati > Actinomycetota > Actinomycetes > Kitasatosporales > Streptomycetaceae > Streptomyces > Streptomyces sp. NPDC085927. The sequence goes on along the minus strand of NZ_JBITSN010000006.1, from coordinate 149,576 downwards.
CGTATCTGTTTGCGGTTGTCGAGCTTGTTGCGGTGAACGTAACCGCCCGTATCCCGCGCCCGCAAGCCGGTCACTCGCACGGGTGACGCCGGGCTTCCCGGCGGGGAGGGTGGGCGGGTGGGTAGTTCTTTCCCCCGGTTCTTTCAGGAGGTCAGCGGCCCGCCGGACCCTCGCGGACAAGGACCCGGCGGACCCGGCGGACGGACTGCGGCCGGAGCCCGGCCGCCTCAGGGACGGTGCTGCCCGTCACCCTTCAACTCGCCTATGAACGCGGCCCAGGAGGCTGCTGCGAAGCACAGCGCCGGACCGTGCGGCACCTTGCTGTCACGGACGGGCACGACGGCCCGGAACCCGTCGGCCACCTCCACGCAGTCGCCGCCCTCCTGGTTGCTGTAGCTGCTCTTGCGCCAGGCGGCGCCGGTCGGATCGGGATGGGACCTTCGCTCCACGGTGGTTGTCCTCCCTCACGGATCGGATCATGTCGAGCGACATGAGCGGGGGCAGAGCTGCCGCCCGCAGCCGATCGTAGGTCAGCGCGAAACTCCTGACCTCCCCCGGATCCTCGATGAGTTGGCCGTAGTGCGCGCCCTCCGTGTAGGCGGTCTCCGAGGCGTCCGGCAGGGTGAGCACCGTGAGCGAGCCGCCCATGACGTCGTGCTCACCCTGGTCGAACGGCAGTACCTGCACGGTGATGTGAGGTTCCGCCGAGGTCTCGAGCAGCCGCTCCAACTGCTCCCGCATCACCGCATGGCCACCGATGGGACGCCGGAGCACCGCCTCGTCGAGGACCACCCACAGTTCAGGGCGGCAGGGCGTACCGAGGCGCTCCTGTCGTCCCATACGAAGGGTGACCCGCTCCTCCAACTGCTCTTCTCCGCCCAGCGTCCGGCCGACGCTCAGCACCGCCCGCGCATAGTCCTCCGTCTGCAACAGACCCGGCACCACATGAGCCGCGTACTGCTTGATGGCCCTCGCTCGCCCCGAGTACTCCATGAACTTCCGCGACCAGTCCGGAAACGCCTCCCGGTACACGTAGGGCCACAACTCGACGAGCAGGTCGTCCGCACCGAGGACCGCGTCCAGCGCACGCGCCAGCTCCAGCGTCGGCTTCGCGCCGGACGCCCGCTCGATCTGCGTGATCCGCGTGCTCACCACATGTGTCCTGGCGCCGAGTTCGGCCTGGGTCAGCCCGGCCGCCGTACGGAGCCGGCGCACCCGCGCGCCGAACAGCGCAGCCATCGACGTACTCGGATCAATTCCGTTGGCCAAAGCGTCACGTCCGTTCCTTACCGCCTGAAAGGTAATGCTGTGTCACCTTTCGAGCGTAGGGCGGTCGGACGACTCTTGTTCACGGAACGTGACACATCGCGCACGCCGCGAGATGTCGCGGCTCGGACGGACAAGGACGGACAGGCCGTGCTGACAGGAACGACCACCCCGGAAGAACGGCCGCGCCGGACCGCGACCGCCGCCGCACTCCACGACACCGCACACGAACCCCGCTCCTGGGCCGGACAGTTCGCCTCCTCGCCGCGAGGTGCGCAACTCGCCCGGCGCCTCGCCGTCCGGCGCATGGAGGAGTGGGGCCACCCGCCGGAGTCGGACGCGTCGTGTACGGTCGCCCTCGTCGTCGGCGAACTCGCGGCGAACGCCGTACGGCACGGCCGGGCCCCCGGCCGCGACTTCCGCCTCCGGCTCGCCCTCGACGCGACCGCGGACCTGGTGCGCATCGAGGTCACGGACGCCGCCTCGGAGAAACGGCTGCCCCCGGCCCCGCCCACGTCGTGCCCGGAGGGCGAGTCGGGCCGGGGACTGTTCCTGGTGGACGCCCTCTCCCTGCGCTGGGGCTCGACGCCCCGCCGACCCGTCGGCAAGACGGTATGGGCGGAGGTGGCCGTGGGGGCAAACTCACCAGTCGCTCCTGAAAACCACCCTGGGGCCGACCCGCACTGCTCCCGAACGACTCCCGGGCGACCCGCACTTCAGGGAGAGCCGCAGGGTGGTCGGTCGCGGCGTCGGCAAGGAGGACTGGAATGAACCACCGCCACCGCCTCACGGAGCCGCTGGTCAGCCGCAGCCGCACCCCGCTGCGGCGGGGCCGCGTCCGCGTCCTGGCCGGTGCAGCAGCCGTCGCCGGCGGTGGTGGGGTCGGCGCTCCTGCCGAGGGTGTCGGCGTCGGCCTTGACCACGTACACCTCCCACGGCTCCTTGCCGGGGCCGTGCACCCACACCTTGTCCTGGAGGGCGTAGCAGCAGGAGGTGTCGTTCTCCTCGAAGGTGGCCAGGCCGGCCTCCTTGAGGCGGTTGGTGGCGGCGTCGACCTGGTCGGTGGACCCGACCTCGACGCCGAGGTGGTCCAGGCGGGTCTCCTCGCCGGGCTCGCCCTCGATCAGGACGAGCTTGAGCGGGGGTTCGGTGAGGGCGAAGTTGGCGTAGCCCTCGCGCCGCTTGGCCGGTTCGACGCCGAAGAGCTTCGAGTAGAAGGTGATCGACGCTTCGAGGTCGCTGACGCGCAGGGCGAGCTGGGCACGGGACACGACGCGACTCCCATCTGCTTGCATTGATGCCTGTCAATGCAAAGCCTGCGCCTTGGATCGAGGATCGTCAACATAGAAGAATGTCGAAACAGGAAATTATGGTGCTCGGGCAGGACGATCGGTCCACCGGCTCGTGAGCCCCGGCGCCGATCCGCAGCGGCCACAGACATGCGGGACCCGGTAGTCACGCAGAGGGACACGCAGACGAAACAGGTGAGGCACCTCCTCAAAGGCACCTCCTCATATGAGGAGGTGCCTTTGAGGAGGTGCCTCACCTTGTATCTCGATCAGGACGGCGGGATGTGAACCCACGACCTCTTCGTTCCGAACGAGGTCAGGGCGCCAGGACCACCCAGTCGGCGGCGGGCGCGGACTCGGTGCCGTCCGCGTACCGGGCGGTCACCCAGTAGAAGTGAGTGGTGCCCTTGACGGCGTCGGTGTCCTCGTAGGAGGACCCCGTCGTGGCCGCCAGCTTCTCGTACGCCTTGGCGTGCGGGCTCCATCGGTGGACCTGGTAGCCGGTGGCGTCGGTCACCGGAGACCAGGACAGCTCGACGCCCGCCTCTCCGGAAGCCGCCGTCAACCGGACCGGCGAACCCTCCGGCGTCGCCACGCTCGGCGTCATGTCGAGCTCGGTCGCGGTCACGATCTGGGCCTCGCCGGTCACCCGGAAGGAAGAGTTCCCGGCGTCGTCCACGGCGTCGACGATGAAGCAGGACTCCTCGCCGTCCGGGAGGACGGTGTACGCGTACGAGGTGGTCTCGGCCGATACGTAATAGCCCGGATAGAGGGAGCACAGCTGCTCCTCCTCGTCCCCCAGCAGCTCGCCCCGTCGGACCACGTAACTCGCCAGGTCGGCGGTCGGGTTGGCGTCCCAGCGCACCTCGAAGCCGTACTCGGTCGGGGTGACGGCCACCCCGGTGACGGCGGACGGCGGGGTGAGATCCCGGCGATTGCCGCTGACGGCGACGGACCGCGCGGACTCGTTGCCCGCGGCGTCCAGAGCGGTCACCCGGTAGTAGTAGGTGGTGTCCTCGGCGGCCGAGGCGTCCACGTACGAGACCTGCTCGGTAGCGCCCACGCGGGTGTAGGCCCCGTCCGCACCGGCCGCCCGGTACACCCGGTACGACACCGCTCCCTGGACCGCGCTCCACCCGACCCGCAGCCCCTTCGGCTGGGAGACGGTGCTCAGTCCGGCCGGCACGGACGGCGCGGTGCGGTCGACAGTGGTGACCGCCTGGTCGGCGGTCCCGGCGGACTCGTTGCCGGCCTTGTCGACCGCGCGGATCTCGTAGTAGTACGTCTGGCCGTCAGCGGGCGGGGTGTTGGTGTACGACGTGGAGGTCGTGGTCGTCAGCGGCTTGGCGGGGTACGCGCCGCCCTTGAGGCGGCGGTAGACGCGGTAGTCGGCGAGGTCCATCTCCTTGTTCTTGGACCAGGTGACCTTGGCCTTGCCGGTCGCCGTGTCGTACGTGACGGCGGTGCCCGTCGGGGTGCGCGGCTTGACCTTGTCGACGGTGGACGAAGTCCGTGGCGCGTAGCCGAACTTGACGTTGGCGGCGCCGGTCCAGTTGACGAAGTCGATGCGCAGGGTGTGCTTGCCGGACGGAATGGTGACGTTGACCGTCTTCTTCACCGTCGTCGAGACGTCCTTCCACAGATCGACCTTGCGGACGCCGTCGAGGTAGACGCGGATGCCGTCACGCGCTTCGACCGGGAAGGAGAAGGGGCCGCCGGAGCCGAAGTCGCGGGTCACCGTCCAGCGGACACCGAATGTGTTCGACGGCAGACCGGAAGCCGGCGCTCCCGTGCCCCAGTTCTGGTCGATCTTGGAGTCGCAGTCGGTCTTCTTCGGCTTGCCGGAGAAGGTGGTGTTCGCGAAGAACTGCCGCTTGTAGACCGGCGAGGTGCAGGTGGTCGCGGCGGAGGCGGGCGTGGCGACGGCGGTGAGCAGGCCGCCCGCGGTGACGAGCACGATCGCGGTCGCGGCCGCGGAGGTCGTGCGTCTGGCTGGGGTCATTCGGTCCTCTGATCGGATCAGGACGCGGAAGAGCGTTCATGACCACGACATGCGAGACCGGGATGAGGTTGTACCGATCTTCAGGACCCGACGACCGGTCTTCAGGACCCGACGACCGGTCTTCACGCGGACGCCCGGGACTTCACGCCGGGCGTCCGCACGGATGCCCGGCGTGCGCTCCAGACGCCTTGCGCCGCTCTCACGCCGGCCGCTTCCGGCGACCATCACCAGCCCCTGCACCCGATCGACATCGACACCCGGCTCGTCACGATCGATGCCGTGCTCACCGCAGTCGGTGGCGTGGCGGCGTGGCGGCGTGGTGGCGTGGTGGCGTGCACCGGCGTGGTCATCGCGGCCGTCGCCGTGTTCCTCAAGGGCTGTGGGGGTCTCGTACACCGGGGGCGTTGTCGGCGCCGAGTGCGTTCTCCCGCAGGCCCGGTTCGGTGCGGAGCGTCCTGGTGAACCAGTCGCCGTAGCGGTTTCCCAGAAACGGGGCCGTGGCGCCGTGGAGGAGAACGCTCAGACCCACGGTCACGGCGATGACGCCGTTCAGCAGCGTCGTCCCGGGCAGGTGCTCCCCGAAGGCCAGCAGGCCGAAGACCAGGGAGGCGAGCCCGCGCGGACCGAACCACCCGATGTAGGCGACGGACGCGGCCCGCAGACCGGTACCGGCCATGGCCAGAGCGACCGGCAGCATCCGGACCACGGTCAGGCTGATCAGCGCGTAGACCACCATCCGCCACGTCAGGTGCTGAAGGACCGGCCCCAGGATGACCGCGCCGAAGACCAGGAAGCTCACCGAGGAGAGCAGGAGCCCGAGCCGCTCGCCGAACTTCGCGCTCTGCGTGGGACCCGGGTCTTCGGCGCGAGCGACACGTCCTGACGGGGCGCCACGCAGCCGGCTTCCGAAGGCCAGACCGGCAGCCCAGGCACCGATGAAGCCGCTGCCTTCGGCCGCGTCGCACAGTACGTAGGTGATCACGGGAACGGCGAGCGTCAGGAACTGCCGCCACGCAGGAGTGCTCCAGTCCCGGGCGACCGACCAACGCAACACGCCCGCCCCGGCCCAACCGGCGGCGAGTCCGATCGCACCGCTCAGCAGCAGCGCACGCAGGAACGTCACGACGACACCCGGCTGCCCCTCCCCCTCACCCGCCGCCGCCAGCGCCAGCACGAAGAACGGAAGCACCAGACCGTCGTTCAGGCCCGATTCGACGCCCAGGCCGCCTCGGACCAGCGCCGGGACCCGCTTGTTGGAGAAAGCCTGCTGTCCGAGCGCGGCATCCGTCGGAGCCAGGATGACGCCGACCAGCGCCAGCTCCCACACACTCAGACCGGGCAGGAGGGGCCAGGCCACCAGCCACCCCAGCGCCATCGTGAGGGGCAGCCCGATCACGAGCAGCCGCAACGGCAGGAACCCCTCCCTGCGCAGGTCCCCGATCCTGATCGCCGCCGCGTCCGTGAACAGCACAAGGACGAGCGCGCTCTCCAACAGCGTCCGGATGACCTCCGGATCCCGGTCCGCGTTCAGCAGGTCCAGGCCCAGAGGCCCGATCACCAGCCCGCACACGACGAACACCAGGGGCCCGGACAGCACCGTCGTCGACAGCCGCCGCGAGAGCGCCCCGTAGCCGACGACCACGCCACCGGCCACCACCACACCCCACTGGCTCATCCGTACTCCTCACCGGGACCAGGGCGACCGCCCGGGCAGCTGTGCCGGGACGACGCGCCACACACCCGACCACACCATCCACTACGGTCACACAGTGACACGACCGTTCACTGTACGTGTCGGGCTGGTCGAGCTGGGGACCCCCGGTCCTGGCACGCAGAGCCGGGAAGGAGCACTTCAGTCACCGACTGCAACCTTTTCGACCACCAGATCGTGCTTGGCATCGGCCTGTTCCACACCCACCTGGGCGGCGGGGCCGGCGGATGGTGTGAGCGCTGCCCGAAGCCGGCTCGGGCCGCAGTTCCGTGAACGCAGCGCTTACGCTCTGGGCGGTGTCATGCCGGGTGCACCAGCGCACCGGAGCAGCGGGAGGGACGGATGGCGGGGAGGGGTGGTGGTGTGGCGGGGCTTGATGCACAGCCCTGGTGCGCCGCGAATGAAGCCCTGGCGTTTCTGTTGGAGCTCGCCGCGTTGGGCTGCCTGGGCTGGTGGGGATTGCATACGGGTCCCGAGGGTGTCTCCCGAACCTTGCTCGGCGTGGGAACACCTCTGCCGGCCGCCGTGGTCTGGGCGCTGTTCGCCGCACCCCGGGCGCGGTGGCGACCGCGGCTTCCACTCGTCCTGGTGGTGAAGGCGCTGGTGCTCGGCGGTGGCGCCGCTGCTCTGTACGGAGTGGGACACCCCGTCGCGGCAGGCGTCATGGCGGTCGTGACGATCGCCAACACCACGGTGGCCGAGACCTTCCGCGTCCTCCCCGTCGACCGCGGCGCCGAACCGGCTGCGGCGGAGTGATGAGAGCCGTTCGGGTGCCGGGATGTGAAGTCGCCTCCCGAACGGCTCCCCAAACGTCCCCCGGTACCACTCAGGGGCCCGACCCGCGATGCGGATCAGGCCCCTGAGTGGTACTTCTCTGTCGGGGTGGCGGGATTTGAACCCACGACCTCTTCGTCCCGAACGAAGCGCGCTACCAAGCTGCGCCACACCCCGATCGTCGCTGCTCTCGCGGCGACGTCGTTTACTTTAGCCCACCGGTGGCTGGAGACGAAATCCGGTTTTGGCGCCCAGGCGGAGGGGGTCCGGGCGGGTGCGGTCCACGACGATGAGGGCGACGGCCAGGCAGTACAGGACGAGGAGCAGGAGGAGGGAGACGCCCAGAACGTACGGGTGGCCGTGCCGGTCGGCGTCCTGGAAGGGGTAGAGGTGGCGGGCCGGGCCGGCGGGGAGGAACAGCCCGTGGATCAGGGTGAAGGCCAGGTAGGCCGTCGGGTACAGGAGCCATGCGGCGGCGTGGGCGAGGCGCATGCGGGCCGGCGGGGACAGGAGCAGCCGGTCCAGCACCGCCGCGATCGGGAGCACCGTGTGCAGGGCGTGGGGTGCGAGTGCGGCCAGCGTGCCGGCCGGGCCGGTCAGGTCCGCCGGCTCCGTGGTCCCCGTCACCGTGTACGCCGGTGTCGCGTCCGCCAGGAGGACGTGGTGGAGCAGGGCCGCCGCGACCACGTACAGCAGCGCCGCTCCGGTCAGGGCGTCCGGCGGAGGGCGGCGGGCGCCCCAGGCTCGGCCGGCCGAGGCGAGCATGACCACGGCCAGCAGGAGCGTGCTCTGGATCGCGAAGTGGCTCAGGACGCGTGCCGGGCTGCCGAGCAGGATCTCGACGGTCACCGCCGCGAGCGCGGCCAGCGCCACGAGCAGGCGGTATGCGGCTACCAGGGGCCGGCGCACCAGCGGCACCACGGCTCCCGCGGGGGCGGACGGGGGCATGAGGTTCGTCCGTCTCCCGGGGATGACGGGGAGGTCGGGGATGTCCCTGGGTATCGGGGTGGTCATGGACCCCAGAGTGGGTGGATGACCAGGTCGGGGCGATGCGGGTGGGCCGGACGAGTGACATGGGGGCCGGCTCGGCCACGTCAGCCCCTGCCCGGCCCCCAGCTCCCGTCCGGTTCCTCGGGCCGGCTACTCCCGCCCCACCAGCGTCATCAGCGTCGCCTCCGGCGGGCAGGCGAAGCGGACGGGGGTGTAGCGGTTGGTGCCGCAGCCCGCGGAGACGTGGAGGTAGGACGTGTGGCCCTCGGACGTGTGCGTGGACAGGCCCTTCACCCGGTCGGTGTCCAGGTCGCAGTTGGTGACCAGCGCGCCGTAGAAGGGGATGCAGAGCTGGCCGCCGTGGGTGTGGCCGGCCAGGACCAGGGGGTAGCCGTCGGCGGTGAAGGAGTCCAGGGCGCGCAGGTAGGGGGCGTGGACGACGCCCATCGAGAAGTCCGCCGTGGCCGACGGGCCGCCCGCCACCTCCGCGTAGCGGTCCCGTTTGATGTGCGGGTCGTCCAGGCCGGTCAGCTCGATCGTGACGCCCTCGATCTTCAGGGTGTCCCTGGTGTTCGTCAGGTTCCGCCAGCCGGCGCCGTCGAAGCCGTCCCGCAGGTCCTCCCACGGGTTGTGGATCACGTTGGCGGCCGGGTCGTTGCCGTTCAGGCCGTGCCGGCCCTGGGCCTTCTCGATCAGGTAGCGGGCCGGGTTGCGCAGCTTCGGGCCGTAGTAGTCGTTGGAGCCGAAGACGTACGCGCCCGGGAACTCCATCAGCGGGCCCAGCGCGTCCAGCACCTCCGGGACGCCCTCCGGGTCGGACAGGTTGTCGCCCGTGTTGATCACGAAGTCCGGGCGCAGGCCCGCCAGCGAGCGCAGCCAACGCTGCTTCTTGCGCTGGCCGCTCACCAGGTGGATGTCGGAGACCTGCAGGACGCGCAGGGGGCGCATTCCGGCGGGCAGGACGGGGATCGTCACCCGGCGCAGCCGGAAGGAGCGGGCCTCGAAGCCCGCCGCGTACACCAGTCCGGCGGCACCGGCCGCCGTGATTCCCAGGGGGATTCCGTATCGCGCGCGCATACGTCCATCGTGTCAGATCCGGGGGGAGGGAACGGCCGCGGTACCTTCCCGGCGGCCGGCCGGAGCCGGTCCCCGTCCGCCCGAACGCGCCCCGGGACGCCGGACCTTGGGGCCGGGGGGAAATGCGCGGGCGTCCTTCCTCCCCTTCCTGCGACAATCGAGGCATGACCACGCTCAAGTCGAAGCTGCATGACGACCTCAACGTTGCGATCAGAGAGCGTGACGAGCTCAGCTCCTCCACGCTCCGGCTGACGCTCACCGCGATCACCAAGGAGGAGGTGGCGGGGAAGGAGAAGCGCGAACTCTCCGACGACGAGGTCCTCAAGGTGATCACCCGTGAGGCGAAGAAGCGCCGTGAGGCGGCGGACGCCTTCGCGCAGGGCGGGCGTCCCGAGCAGGCCGAGCGGGAGAAGGCGGAGGGCGAGCTGCTCGCGCGGTACCTGCCCCAGCAGCTGTCCGACGACGAGCTGAACGCGATCGTCTCCCAGGCCGTCGAGGAGGCGAAGGCGGCCGGCGCGGAGGGCCCGCGGGCCATGGGGGCGGTCATGAAGATCGTCAACCCGAAGGTGGCCGGGCAGGCCGAGGGCGGCCGGGTGGCCGCCGCGGTGAAGAGGCTCCTCGCCGGCTGAGCCGGTGGGCGTCCGGTAGACGGAAGCGTCCCGTCGGACGAGCCGGCGACACAGCGAAGGGCCCCTCCCTCCCGGTGCGGGAAAGAGGGGCCCTTCGCGATGCCGCCGGCGTACCGCCGGTGTGCTGTCAGCGCCGTCCGCCCGGCCCGTTGCCCGGGCCCTGGAAGAAGCCTTCCGGGATGGAGATGGTCGGGTTGGGCTCGGCCCCGCCGTTGGTGCCGGTGCCGCCGTTGGTCTCGGTCCCGCCGTTTCCGCCGCCGACCAGGCCGCCGATGAACCCGCCGGCGTCGTTGTTGCGGCCGCTGTCACGGTTGTCGTCACGGTCGTCGTCCCCGCGGTCCCGGCCTTTGTCCTCGTCGGGCTTCTTGCGGTCCGGGATGTTGACGAGGTTGAACTCGGGGGCGTCCTTGCCGTTCAGCGCGCCGCTCATCATGTCGCGCCAGATCGGGCCGGGCACCTGGCCACCGAACACCTTCGAGTGCCAGGTCCCGCCGATCGAGATGTCGACCATCTGCCGCTTGTGCTCGGGGTCGCCGACCCACACCGCACCGGCCAGGTTCGGCGTGTAGCCCACGAACCAGGCGGCGTAACGGAAGTCCGTCGTACCGGTCTTGCCCGCGCTCGGGCGGCTGCCGAGACCGGCCTCCGTACCCGTACCGTCCTCGACCACGCCCCGCAGGAGGGTGTTTATGGTGTCGGCGGTCTTCTCCGACATCGCGCGTGAGCACGTCGACTTCGGGACCGGAAGCGACTTCGACTTCTCGCCGACGCGCTGGCTGATGGACTCGATGGCGACCGGCGTGCAGTACATGCCGCGCGAGGCGAACGCGGCGTAGCCGTTCGCCATGGTCAGCGGGGACATCTCCTGAGTGCCGAGGGCGATCGACGGCGCCTGCAGCATCTTGTTGCCGTCGGCCCGCTCGACGCCCATCTTCTTCGCCAGCTCCGTCACCGGGCAGATGCCGATCTCGCTGATCATTTCGATGTAGTAGGTGTTGACCGACTTCGCGGTCGCTTCCTTCATGTCGTACGGGCCGACCTCGGACTCGTTCTCGTTCTCGACCGGGACGCCCGACTCGTTCCACGTCTTGCCCTCGCAGGCCTGGACCGGAGCCGGGTAGTCCATCTGGTACGGCGAGGCGTACGTCTTCGTCGCCGGCATCCCGCCCTCGAGGGCGGCCGCGGCCACGATCGGCTTGAACGTCGAACCGGGCTGATAGCCGGCGCCGCCGCCCATGCCCTGGTCCACGGAGAGGTTGATCTGCGTCTCGTTCTTGCCGAAACCGTACGGACGCGACTGGCCCATGGCGAGGATCTTGCCGGTGCCGGGCTGGACGACGCTGGCGGCGGTGGCCACCTCGTCGCTCTTGTTGACGTGGTTCTTGACCGACTCCTGCAGGGCCTTCTGCGCCTGCGAGTCGAGCGTCGTACGGATCGTCAGGCCGCCGCGGTTCCAGACCTTGGCCCGCTCCTCCGAGGTCTTGCCGAAGGCCGGGTCGTTCAGGAACACCTGGCGCACGTAGTCGCAGAAGAAGCCCGCGCCGTCGACCGCCGTGATGCAGCCGTTCTTCGGCTTGCTGACCTTCAGCCCGAGCGGTGTGTCCGAGGCCTCGGCGGCCTGCTCCTGGGAGATGTCGCCGACCTGGGCCATCCGCGCCAGGACGATGTTGCGCCGCTTGGTGGCCTCCGTCTCGTCGTTGACCGGGTCGTACCGGCTCGGCGACTGGACGAGGCCGGCGATGAGCGCGGACTCCTGGAGGTTCAGGTCCTTGGCGGGCTTGGAGAAGTAGCGCTGGGCGGCGGCCTCCACGCCGTAGGCCTGCTGGCCGAAGTACGTGATGTTCAGGTAGTTCTCGAGGATCTTCTTCTTGCCCAGCTCCTCCTCGACCTGGATCGCGAACTTCAGCTCGCGGATCTTGCGGCCGATCGTCTGCTGGGTGGCCTGCGCGACCTTGGTCGGGTCGTCGCCGGCCTCCTCCACGAAGACGTTCTTCACGTACTGCTGCGTCAGGGTGGAGGCACCCTCGGAGACACCGCCGCTCTGCGCGTTGCGGTTCATCGCACGCAGTACGCCCTTCAGGTCGACCGCGCCGTGCTCGTAGAAGCGCGAGTCCTCGATCGCGACGATCGCCTTCTGGAGGTGCGGCGAGATGTCCTTGAAGTCGACCACCGTGCGGTCGCGCGAGTAGACGGTGGCGATCTTGCCGCCCCCCGCGTCGAGGATGGTGGTGCGCTGACTCAGCGGGGGTGTCTTGAGGTTGGTGGGGAGTTCGTCGAAGCTCTCCACCGACCCCTTGGCGGCGAGGCCCAGCGCCCCCACGGCGGGCAGCGCGATACCGGCCAGCACGGCCCCCGACAGGACACTGACACCGAGGAACTTCGCGGCCTGCTGCGTTGCCGACAGGCCGCCGCCCGAGCGCTTCTTTGGCATGGGAGCAGCCTACGTTCTCATTTGCCGGACACGCGTACAGGCCTTGGCCTAAGCTGCCCACAACTGTCACAGCAGTGAGGTCACGTATCAATACGTCGGGCGACCCCGAATCGTTCCGGATCTCTCCGACTTTTTTCGTCGGGGGGTGGGGGATGCGTGTCCGGATCCACCTTCCGTGTCACATGGTGTCCGTTGTGGCGCAAGTGAAACGCCCCGAAACGTCGGGATTGCCGCGCATGTCGCCAGCTCACTCCCCCGGGTGATCTGCCGCTTACCCATAGTCCGTTCGGGCCATCAAGATTGGGCCCGCTGGGGGTGTTGCGCTGTGCCCACCTTCCGTAACGTCCTCAACTGGCGGCGGTGAATATGCCGCTGCCGCCGTGGGGGAGCCTCGATTCGGGAGAGGACGGCGCCGGTATGGGCTGGGTTACCGACTGGAGTGCGCAGGCTGCCTGCCGCACTACTGATCCGGATGAACTGTTCGTTCAAGGAGCAGCGCAGAACAGGGCCAAGGCGGTGTGCACCGGGTGCCCGGTACGCACGGAGTGCCTGGCCGACGCGCTCGACAACCGCGTCGAGTTCGGCGTGTGGGGAGGCATGACGGAACGTGAGCGCCGCGCACTGCTGCGCCGGCGGCCCACAGTGACGTCCTGGCGCCGGCTGCTGGAGACCGCGCGCACGGAGTACGAGCGGGGAACGGGTGTCATGCCCCTCGACGACGAGGTGTACGCGAGCTTCGCGGCGGTGGGCTGAGGGTTCTCGGGCCCCGCTCCGCCGCTGCTCCGCTCGGCCCCCGCTCTGTCATTGCTCTGCCCGGCCCTTGCTCCGCTCCGCGTGGGTGGAATTTCGGGCGGGGCCTTGCACCGGCATCCGCGGCCGGGCGGGCCTCCGCACGGGCTTCAGGCCCTACTCCGTTCAGCCTTCCGGCAGTTCCTTGGGGCGGATGGTGCTCGGCCGAGCGGCAGGGCGCGTCCGTGGGGGTATGTCGATGCGCCTCAGGGCGTGTTGACGCCAGGGCGTGCCGACGCGTGTCAGGCGCTCGCCTCGGGCAGCTCCGGCCGGTTGGCCGCGAGCCGGTCGCCGATGTCCCGCAGTCCCGTGAGGTCGTGCACGTCGCCGGGCAGCGCGGCCACTTCCGTCACCGCCACCTCGGGGTGGAGCGCGGTGAAGCGGTCACGCGTGCGCTGCTCGCGTGAGAGCAGCTGCATCCGCTCGGCGTGCAGCCGCAACAGGCCCGCGGTGAGCTGGTCCACGGACCGCTCCGCGTCCCTCTCGTCCGCCCCGTCGGCGCCGGTGTCGTCCACGGTGGCGGGGGAGCCTCCGTCGGGGACGTCGTCCTGTGCCGGTGTCCCGGGTGCTTCCGGAGCGGGAGTCTCCGCAGCGGGGGCATCCGAACTTTCGTATGTGTCGGGGGAGTTACGAAGTCCAGCTTTCCCGTCCTCCTGATCCACAATGCGGGAGTCCTCAAGATTTTCCGCGGCGGCGAGTGCCCGCTCGGCCGACAACCGGTCGGCGCCACTGCCGTGGACCCGGTTGAGGACCAGGCCGGCCAGCGGCATGTTCTCGGCGGCCAGCCGTTCCACGAAGTACGCGGCCTCGCGCAGCGCGTCCCGCTCCGGGGCCGCGACCACCAGGAACGCGGTCCCGGGCGCCTGGAGCAGCTTGAAGGTGGCGTCCGCGCGCGTACGGAACCCGCCGAACATGGAGTCCATCGCCGCCACGAACGTCTGCATGTCGCTCAGCAGTTGCCCCCCGAGCACCTTCCCCAGAACGCCGGTCATCATGGACATCCCGACGTTCAGGAATTTCATCCCCGCCCGGCCGCCGACCTTCGCCGGGGCCAGCAGGAGGCGGATGAGCTTGCCGTCGAGGAAGGAGCCGAGCCGCTTCGGCGCGTCCAGGAAGTCCAGCGCGGACCGGGACGGCGGGGTGTCGACGACGATGAGGTCCCACTCGTCACGGGCCCGCAGCTGCCCCAGCTTCTCCATCGCCATGTACTCCTGCGTGCCCGCGAAGCCCGCCGAGAGCGACTGGTAGAAGGGGTTGCCCAGAATCGCGGAGGCCCGCTCGGGATCCGCGTGCGCCTCGACGATCTCGTCGAAGGTGCGCTTCATGTCGAGCATCATCGCGTGCAGTTCGCCGCCCGCGGAGTCGTCTATGCCCTTCACCCGGCGGGGGATGTTGTCGAGCGAGTCGATGCCCATGGACTGGGCGAGTCTGCGGGCCGGGTCGATGGTCAGAACGACCACCTTGCGACCCCGTTCGGCCGCGCGCAGGCCCAGCGCCGCGGCGGTGGTCGTCTTGCCGACCCCGCCCGAACCGCAGCACACCACGATCCGGGTGCCACGGTCCTCGATCAGCGGATCGACGTCGAGCATGGGGACGGGGGAGAGGCGGTGGCGGGCCGAGTGGGCCGAGCCGCCCGAGTGGGCCGGGTCGTGCGCGTGCGCCGGTTCCGGACGACGACTCATGACATCCCCTGCTTCCGATACTTCCGACTCGGTTCTCGACGGGTTTCCCGGTTCGGCTTCCGGCTCGTGACGGAGGACGGCGCGACGAGCGCACCGGACGGCACGACGAGCACACCCGCGACGAGGCCCGGAGCGAGTACACCTACGACGACGCCCGGGTCGAGTACGCCCGTGACGGCATCCGCATCGAGCACGCCCGTGGCCGGCGCGGCGCCGCCGGGAGGGTTCTTGCCGGTCATGACACGCCCTGGGCGCGGAGTTCCTTGGCCAGCGCGTACAGGCCCGCCAGGTCCATGCCCTCCGCGAGCAGCGGCAGCTCGTGCCGGGGCAGGTCCACCTCGGACAGCGCGGCACGCTGCTCGGCCTCCAGCGCGTACCGCTCGGCGTACTCCTCCGCCTGTTCGAGCAGGGGGTCCACCAGCCGCTCGGCGTGCCCCCCGCGCCGCGCGCCGCCGAGACCGGCGGAGGACAACGACTGCGCGACAGAGGAACGCGTGACCGTCCCCACGAGTTCCAGATCGGTCGCGTCCAGCAGCCCGGGGCGCACCATGTTCACGATGATCCGCCCCACCGGCAGCCGGGCCGCCCGCAGCTCGGCGATGCCGTCCACGGTCTCCTGGACCGGCATCTCCTCCAGCAGCGTGACCAGGTGCACCGCCGTCTCCGGTGATTTCAGCACCCGCATCACGGCCTGCGCCTGATTGTGTATCGGACCGATCTTGGCGAGTCCGGCGACCTCGTCGTTGACGTTGAGGAAACGGGTGATGCGCCCGGTCGGCGGGGCGTCCATCACGACGTAGTCGTAGACGAACCGCCCGCTCTTGTCCTTGCGCCGTACCGCCTCGCACGCCTTGCCGGTCAGCAGGACGTCCCGCACACCGGGGGCGATGGTGGTCGCGAAGTCGATCGCGCCGAGCTTCTTCAGGGCCCGCCCGGCACTGCCCAGCTTGTAGAACATCTGGAGGTAGTCCAGAAGGGCACGCTCGGCGTCTATGGCGAGGGCGTGCACCTCCCCGCCCCCGGGAGCGACCGCGATTTTCCGTTCCTCGTACGGCAACGCCTCCGTCTCGAAGACCTGTGCGATGCCCTGGCGGCCCTCGACCTCGACGAGAAGCGTCCGCTTCCCCTCCGTGGCCAGAGCCAGCGCGAGGGCCGCGGCCACCGTGGTCTTGCCGGTTCCGCCCTTGCCACTGACGACCTGAAGCCTGCTCACGCCTTTGAGCCTAATTCCTCCCCGCGCGCCCCGTCGGCTCCGGGGGAGAGTTCCCCGGAAACCAGCGGCTAGAGTCGCGGCATGACGAAATGGGAGTACTCCACGGTTCCGCTGCTGGTCCACGCCACGAAGCAGATTCTGGACACCTGGGGCGAGGACGGCTGGGAGCTCGTGCAGGTCGTTCCCGGCCCGAACAACCCCGAGCAGCTGGTCGCCTACCTGAAGCGGGAGAAGCAGGCGTGAGTGCGGTCGAGGCGAAGCTGGCCGAGCTCGGCCTGAGGCTGCCCGAGGTCGTTCCGCCGCTGGCCGCGTACCGCCCGGCCGTGCTGTCCGGGCGGTACGTTTATACCGCCGGCCAGCTCCCCATGGTGGACGGCCAGCTCGCGCTGACCGGCAAGGTCGGCGCCGAGGTCACGGCGGAGGAGGCCAAGGAGCTGGCGCGCACCTGCGCGCTGAACGCCCTCGCCGCCGTGAAGTCCGTCGCCGGCGACCTGGACCGCGTCGCGCGCGTGGTCAAGGTCACCGGGTTCGTGGCCTCGGCCGCGGACTTCACGGGCCAGCCGGGCGTCCTCAACGGCGCGAGCGAGCTGCTGGTCGACGTCCTCGGCGACAAGGGCGTCCACGCCCGCAGCGCGGTGGGCGTCGCGGTACTGCCGCTGGACGCTCCGGTGGAGATCGAGATCCAGGTGGAACTGACCGAGGCGGACTGACCGAGGCGGACTGACCGGGGCGGACCGTCCCAGGAGGACCGACCGAGGAGGACCGACCGAAGCGGACCGGCCGGGACGGGCCTTGCCCGGGACGGGCTGACGGCTGTGGACGGCCGGTGATCCGGCGGCCCACGGGGACGAGGGCGGCCCGATTCCCTCTCCCCGTGGGCCACTCGAACATCAGCCCGTCACGGGATAGCCTCCGGCCATGGCGAATGCGCAGGCTGATGGGCGGGCCGGGGGCCGAACGGGTGGTCAGGCCGAGGGCCGAACGGGTGGCCGGGCCGGTGGGCAGTGGTGTCCGCCGGAATGGCCGGAGCGCATCCGTGCGCTCGCGGACGGCACCCTCGTGCCGGTCACGCCGAAGCGCGCGGCCACCGTCATGCTCCTGAAGGACACCGGTGACGGCTATGCCGTCCACATGCTGCGCCGACGCGCCTCCATGGCCTTCGCCGGGGGCGCGTACGCCTACCCGGGCGGTGGCGTCGACCCGCGCGACGACGACCTGCACGTCCGCTGGGCGGGCCCCACGCGCGCGTGGTGGGCGGACAGACTCGGCGTCGACGAAAGGGCGGCCCAGGCGATCGTCTGCGCCGCCGTGCGCGAGACGTACGAGGAAGCCGGCGTGCTGCTCGCGGGCCCGACGCCCGACTCCGTGATCGGCGACACCACGGGCCCGGACTGGGAGGCGGACCGCGTGGCGCTCGTCGCGCGGGACATGTCCTTCGCGGAGTTCCTCGACCGCCGGGGGCTGGTCCTGCGCTCGGACCTGCTCGGTGTGTGGACCCGGTGGATCACCCCGGAGTTCGAGTCCCGCCGCTATGACACCTGGTTCTTCGTCGCCGCCCTCCCCGAGGGGCAGCGCACCCGGAACGCCTCCACGGAGGCCGACCGTACGGTGTGGATCGCCCCGCACGAGGCGGCCGCCGCGTACGACCGGGGCGAGCTGCTGATGATGCCGCCGACGATCGCGACCCTGCGCCAGCTGACGGCGTACACGACGGCGGCGCAGGCGCTCGACGCGGCACCCGCGCGTGACCTCGCGCCGGTGCTGGCCACCGCGCGACTCGACGAGGACGGAATCGTGCTGTCCTGGCCGGGGTACGACGAGTTCACCCTGCACCTCCCGAGCGGTGGAGCCACGACATGACGGACGCGGCAGCCCTTCCCGGCCAACCGCGCGGAGGGGTCCTCTCCGGACCCGCCACCGCGCGGGCGGTCAACGTCCTGGCCCCGAACGCCTCGGCGATGACCCTGGACGGCACCAACACCTGGATCCTGTCGGAACCCGGCTCCGCGCGTGCGGTCGTGATCGATCCGGGCCCGCTGGACGAGGGGCATCTGCGCAACGTCGTCGACACCGCCGAGCGGGCCGGCAAGCGCGTCGCCCTCACCCTGCTGACGCACGGTCACCCGGACCACTCCGAGGGCGCCGCCCGCTTCGCCGGGCTGACCGGCACGAAGGTACGGGCGCTGGACCCGGAACTGCGCCTGGGGGACGAGGGACTGGCCGGCGGGGACGTGATCACCGTGGACGGCCTGGAACTGCGGGTCGTCCCCGCCCCCGGCCACACCGCCGACTCGCTGGCCTTCCACCTGCCGGCCGACGGGGCCGTCCTCACCGGCGACACGGTCCTGGGACGCGGTACGACCGTCGTGGCCCACCCCGACGGCCGCCTCGGCGACTATCTGGACACACTGCGCCGTCTGCGCTCGCTCACGGTCGACGACGGCGTCCACACGGTCCTGCCGGGCCACGGCCCCGTACTGGAGGACGCCCAGGGCGCCGTCGAGTACTACCTGGCCCACCGTGCGCACCGCCTCGCCCAGGTGGAGACGGCCGTCGAGAACGGCCACCACAGCGCGTCCGACGTCGTCGCCCAGGTCTACGCCGATGTGGACCGCTCCCTCTGGCCGGCCGCGGAACTGTCGGTCCGCGCGCAGCTGGAGTACCTGCGGGAGCACGGGCTCATTTAGGGCGGGCCCCAAAGCCTCGAAGCTCCAAGGCCTCAAGACCCCAAAGCGTCAAGGCCCTGAAGCCCCGAGACCCCGGGGTCTGCAGTCCGCTCCACGTCCGTCCGGCGGAATCCCGGGGCCGATGAGCAGGTGCCCTGCCCCGGACGTCCGGCTGAGGGACGGTGCGGGGCAGGGACAGGTGCAGGGGCGGGAGGGCCCGGGTCAGGTCAGCGGGACCGCTTCGCGAGGCGTTCCACGTCCAGGAGGATCACCGCGCGGGCCTCCAGCCGGAGCCAGCCGCGCTGGGCGAAGTCCGCCAGGGCCTTGTTGACCGTTTCGCGGGACGCGCCGACCAACTGGGCCAGTTCCTCCTGCGTGAGGTCGTGGACGACGTGGATGCCCTCCTCGGACTGCACACCGAAGCGGCGGGAGAGGTCCAGCAGGGCACGGGCGACCCGGCCCGGAACGTCGGAGAAGACCAGGTCCGACATGGCGTCGTTGGTCTTGCGCAGCCGGCGCGCGACGGCCCGCAGCAGCGCGGTGGCCACCTCGGGGCGGGCGTTCAGCCAGGGCTGGAGGTCGCCGTGGCCGAGGGCGAGCAGCTTGACCTCGGTCAGCGCCGTGGCGGTCGCGGTGCGCGGGCCCGGGTCGAAGAGCGACAGCTCGCCGATGAGCTCGCTGGGCCCGACGACGGCCAGCATGTTCTCGCGGCCGTCGGGGGAAGTGCGGTGGAGCTTGACCTTGCCCTCGGTGACCACGTAGAGCCGGTCTCCGGGGTCGCCCTCGTGGAACAGGGAGTCGCCCCGTGCGAGGGTCACCTCGGTCAGCGAGGCGCGAAGCTCCGCGGCCTGCTCGTCATCGAGCGCCGCGAAGAGCGGGTTCCGCCGCAGAACGTCGTCCACGTGTTCTCTCCTTGTCGACCTGCTCAGGGGATCCTGATCCCCACGTACCAGGGGACCGGGGTGCCCATTTTGCCGGACAGTCCAAACAGTGTGATCTGTCACAAGGATGCCGCACGGGCCTGCCCGGGTAAGCGGCAGGGGTCCAATTGGGGGCCGGTCTTCAGGGGTCGGGACGGATGTCGGTGCCGAGTCGTAGGCTGGCGGGGTGGCCAAAACGCCGGTGAGAGTGCAGGCCCCAGGGGCTGTTCGGGTGGCGGCGCACCGGGATTCCGCCGTGGGCGAACAGGGCTCCGATGGCGGCAGGGAAACGGAGAAACCGACAGAGAAGGCGCCGGTGAAGAAGAAAACGACCGCGAGTGCGAGTGCGAGTGCGACCACGAGTGAGAGTGCGAGGACGCGCAGTGCGGCCGGGGCGAAGTCCGTGGCCGCCGCCGAACCGCCCGAGGCCGAGTCGCGCATCGCCCTCGTCCGCCGCGCCCGGCGCATCAACCGGGAGCTCGCCGAGGTGTATCCGTACGCCCACCCCGAGCTGGACTTCGAGAACCCCTTCCAACTCGTGGTCGCCACGGTCCTGTCGGCCCAGACCACCGACCTGCGCGTCAACCAGACGACCCCCACCCTCTTCGCCAAGTACCCCACCCCCGAGGACCTGGCCGCCGCCAACCCGGAGGAGGTGGAGGAGATCCTGCGCCCCACCGGGTTCTTCCGGGCCAAGACCAAGTCGGTGATAGGCCTTTCGAAGATGCTGGCGGAGGATTTCGGCGGCGAGGTGCCGGGCCGTCTCGAGGATCTCGTCAAGCTGCCCGGTGTGGGCCGCAAGACGGCCTTCGTCGTGCTCGGCAATGCCTTCGGCCGCCCCGGCATCACCGTGGACACGCACTTCCAGCGTCTGGTGCGCCGTTGGAAGTGGACGGAGGAGACCGACCCCGACAAGATCGAGGCGGTCGTCGGCGCGCTCTTCCCGAAGAACGAGTGGACCGATCTCTCGCACCATGTGATCTGGCACGGCCGCCGCATCTGCCACGCCCGCAAGCCCGCCTGCGGCGCCTGCCCCATCGCCCCGCTCTGCCCGGCGTACGGCGAGGGCGAGACCGACCCGGACAAGGCGCGGAAGCTGCTGAAGTACGAGAAGGGCGGCTACCCGGGGCAGCGGCTGAACCCTCCGCAGGCCTACCTCGACGCGGGCGGCCGGCCGGCCCCACCGCTGGGCGCCGCATGACGGGGGCATGCACGGAAGCATGCGCAGCGGCATGCACGAGGGCATACACGGCGGCCGCCGGTGGAACGATCTAGGCGCCACCGGGCGTTGGACGGGGCATGGGAGCGGCGGGTGCCAGGACGACAGGGGTGGCGATGACGCGGGTGACCGATCCCCGGGACGGCCGGGTGAGGCTCAGCACGGAGGGCCTGCCCTCCTGGCTGGACCCGGTGGTCCGGGTCGCGCAGACGATCGCACCGGGCGACCTGAGCCGCTTCCTCCCCCCGGCGGACGGCGCGGGACGCCAGGCCGCCGTCCTCATCCTGTTCGGCGACGGGAAGCGCGGCCCGGAGCTGCTGCTCATGGAGCGGTCGGCGGCGCTGCGCTCGCACGCCGGACAGCCGGCCTTCCCCGGCGGCACCCTCGACCCCGAGGACGGCGACCCGCTGGCCGACGGGCCGCTGGCGGCCGCGCTGCGCGAGGCCGAGGAGGAGACGGGGCTCGATCCCGACGGAGTCCAGCTCTTCGGCGTCCTGCCGAAGCTCTACATCCCCGTCAGCGGCTTCGTCGTCACGCCGGTCCTGGGCTGGTGGCGGACCCCCAGCCCGGTCGGCGCCGTCGATCCGAACGAGACCGCCCGGGTCTTCACCGTCCCCGTGGCGGATCTCACCGATCCGGACAACCGCACGACCACCTCCCACCCCAGCGGCCACCGGGGCCCGGCATTCCTGGTCGAATCGGCCCTGGTGTGGGGCTTCACGGCCGGGGTCATCGACCGGCTGCTCCATTACGCGGGGTGGGAGCGCCCCTGGGACCGGGACAAGCAGGTCCCGCTGGACTGGCGGTCATGACAGGGTGGGCGCGGTGCCGTGCGGTACGGGGGCTCGTGACGACGGCGGTTCGTGCCGCATGCCTCCGGACTCCGGCCGAGTGAGAACGACCGGAATGACGAGGCGAGGCAAAAAGCGGTGAACGTGCTGGACATCCTGTTGCTGGTCGCCGCCGTGTGGTTCGCGGTCGTCGGCTACCGCCAGGGCTTCGTCGTCGGCATTCTGTCGGTGATCGGGTTCCTGGGCGGCGGTCTCGTCGCCGTCTACCTTCTCCCCGTCATCTGGGACGTCCTGACGGACAACGCGGAGGTCGGCACGGCCGCCGCCGTCGTCGCGGTCGTCGTCGTCATAGTCTGCGCCTCCGTCGGCCAGGCCCTGACCACCCACCTCGGCAACAAGCTGCGCCGTTACATCACCTGGTCCCCGGCCCGGGCGCTCGACGCCACCGGTGGTGCCCTGGTCAACGTCGTCGCGATGCTCCTGGTCGCCTGGCTGATCGGCTCGGCCCTCGCGGGGACGACCCTGCCGACGCTCGGCAAGGAGGTCCGCCAGTCCAAGGTGCTGACCGGAGTCTCCCGGGCGCTGCCCGACCAGGCGGACACCTGGTTCGCCGACTTCTCCTCCGTCCTCGCGCAGAACGGTTTCCCCCAGGTCTTCAGCCCCTTCGCGAACGAGCCGATCACCGACGTCCAGCCCCCCGATCCCGCTCTGGCCGGCAGCCCGGTGGCCGGCCGCGCGCAGCGGTCCATCGTCAAGGTCATGGGCACCGCCCCGCAGTGCGGCAAGGTCCTCGAGGGCACCGGCTTCGTGTTCTCCGAGCGCCGCGTGATGACCAACGCGCACGTCGTGGGCGGCGTCGACGAGCCGACCGTACAGATAGGCGGCGAGGGCAGGAAGTACGACGCGACGGTCGTCCTCTACGACTGGAAGCGCGACATCGCGGTCCTCGACGTCCCGGACCTGAAGGCGCCCGCGCTGCGGTTCACCACCGAGGACGCGGGCAGGGACGACGGCGCGATCGTCGCCGGCTTCCCGGAGAACGGCGCGTACGACGTCCGGTCGGCACGGGTCCGCGGACGCATCACGGCCAACGGCCCGGACATCTACCACCGGGGCACGGTCCGCCGAGACGTCTACTCCCTGTACGCGACGGTCCGGCAGGGCAACTCCGGCGGCCCGCTGCTGACCCCCGACGGCCAGGTCTACGGCGTGGTGTTCGCCAAGTCCCTGGACGACGCCGAGACGGGATACGCCCTCACCGTGGACGAGATCCAGGAGGACATCGTCAAGGGCCGCTCCGCGACCCAGCAGGTGGACAGCGACAGCTGCGCACTCTGAGCGGCGCGAGGCCTGCTACGGCCGTACGGGCACCCGTATGGCCGGTCGTATGGCCGGAGCCCGCGACCGGGTCGCCCGGAGGGGCGTATGAGAGGAGTGGTACGGAGCGGGGCGGGGACGGGTGTACGCCCAGGAGGCCCACCGGGAGCACGGCCGGGCGTACGTCCCTCGTCAGCCGCGTGGGTGATGGTGGCGGAGTCGCACCGAGACCCAGCGGGCCCGGCGGCGGAGGATATGCGGAATCCCGACCCTGAGATCCGTACCTGCCATCTCCGGTGCACCGCCTTGCTGGTGGGATCCCATACCGGCCGCCGAGCGGCGGTCGCGGCGTGCGTCACTGTAGTCGTGCGTCCAGCCCATACTCCGACCACTGCCCCCGACCCATGGTCGATAACCGCCTCGCGCAGGGCCAATTGGCCTATGCGCCAGGCAAATGGCCGTTCGTAGGACAGGTGTTCAGATCCGATGATCGGTCCTGCGTACGGAAGGCGTACGGGAGGCGAAGCGGAAGGAGCACGGAAGGGGCACGGAAGGGGGGCGGAAGGGGTGCGGAAGCCGCTCGGTGGGCTGTCAGCGGTCGGGTTCCGGGTCCTTCAGCCAGTTGATCAGCTCGGAGGAGAAAGCGGCCGGGTCCTCCTCGTGCGGGAAGTGGCCCAGCCCGTCGAACAGCCGCCAGCGGTACGGCGCTTCGACGTACTCCCCGGACCCGGCGGCGCTGCGGACGCCCGCCACGGGGTCGAGCGAGCCGTGCAGATGCAGGGTCGGAACCCGCACCGGCCGCTTCATCCGGCGGTTGAACTGGATGCCGTCCGGCCGGGCCAGCGACCGCACCATCCACCGGTACGGCTCGATCGAGCAGTGCGCCGTGGACGGGATGCACATCGCGCGCCGGTAGTTCTCCAGCGCCTTCTCCTCCGGCGGGTGGGGCCCGGACCAGTCCTGGATCAGCTTGGCCACCAGCGCCCCGTCGTCCGCGGTGAGCTGCCGCTCCGGGACCCAGGGCCGCTGGAACCCCCAGATGTGCGACATGGCGGACGACTGCCTGACGTCGGCGATCATGGCCGCCCGCCAGCGCCGCGGATGCGGCATGGACGACACCGCGAGCCGTCGTACGAGCTTGGGGCGCATCGCCGCCGCCGTCCAGGCCAGGTATCCGCCCAGGTCGTGCCCGACCAGCGCGGCGTCCGGCTCGCCGAGGGAACGGATCACACCGGTGATGTCCAGCGCGAGGTTGGCCGGGTCGTAGCCGCGCGGTGTGCGGTCGCTGCCGCCGACGCCCCGCAGGTCCATGGCGACCGCGCGGAACCCGGCGTCGGCGAGCGCCGTCAGCTGGTGCCGCCAGGTCCACCAGAACTGCGGGAAGCCGTGCAGCAGCAGCACCAGCGGCCCGTCGCCGAGCTCGGCGATGTGGAACCGTGCGCCGTTGGCGGCGACGTCCCGGTGGGTCACCTCGGCACCGCCCGGGATGTCGAGGCGTACGGCCGAGAGTGGTTGCGCCGAAGGAGTGGCGGGGTCCGTCATGAGGACGAGCGTGCCACAGCTTCGATCGCCTCGGGGATCTGGTCCCTGGGGAGTTCCGGACGCGGGTGCGGCTTGGCCTTCTGCAGTACGACCGCCGTCTCCTTCATCGAGGCGGCGACCTTCTGCGGGCCGCGGCCCTTCTTGGCCTTCTTCGCGAAGACCGTCCCGATCAGGGCGAGGACGAGCGCGACCAGCACGTTCGCCGCGAACGACAGCAGGAAGCAGAGGGCCAGGTTCCAGTCGCTCCAGGTGTGGATGCCGTAGGCCAGGGCGAAGCTCAGCATCGGCAGGGAGAACAGCAGGACGAGACCGGCCAGGGTGAACAGTCCGCCGCTCGTCGCACCTCGCTGCACATCCCGCTTGAGCTGTGCTTTCGCCAGGGCGATCTCGTCGTGCACCAGCGCGGACATGTTCTCCGTCGCCGAGGCGAACAACTGGCCGATGCTGCGTTCGGCGCCGACCGGGCTGCCGTCGGGTGCGCTCATCGCGGTCTCCCTCTTCTGCTTTCGTCCTGCGTGCCTCTGCGTACCTCTGAGTAAGGATCAGTCTGCCGCCTGACGGCCCCTGCCCGCCCCATCACCTGCGTCGGCCGCGTGTGTCCGGTTGTGTGCGTCCGACTGGCTCGGACCGGCTCCGACTGTCCTGACCTTTGTACCGTTCCGTCAGATCATGCCGGATCGCCGTGGTCCTCGCCTGCCCCGCCCGGTACTCAGGCAAGCCCGCGACGTCCCTCGCTCTTCTCCCGGGCGAGCTGCCGGTGCTCGGCGGCCTTGCGCTCGTGGATCTCCGCCATGCGCAGGTGGTACGCCGGGTCGTCCTCCTCGTAGACGTCCGGGACGCCGCTGAGGTCGTCGTCGCGGTCCTCTTCCTCGGCCAGCTTGCGGTACTTGGCGTTCCGGATCCTCAGCAGCACGGTCGCGAGGGCGGTGGCGATCAGGGATCCGGTCAGTACGGCCGCCTTGACGCTGTCCGCCGTCGACGCGTCGCCCTCGAAGGCGAGTTCGCCGATGAGCAGGGAGACGGTGAACCCGATCCCGGCGAGCACCGCCACCGCCAGGACGTCCGCCCAGGCGAGGTCGTCGCTGAGCGACGCCCTGGTGAAGCGTGTGGTCAGCCATGTACCGCCGAAGATACCGACCGTCTTGCCGACGACCAGGCCGAGGACCACGCCGAGCGTCTCGGGCTGGGTGAACACCTCCGCGAGCGCGCCGCCGGAGACCGCCACACCCGCGCTGAACAGGGCGAACAGCGGTACGGCGAGGCCCGACGAGAAAGGCCGGACGAGGTGCTCGATGCGCTCGCCGGGGGACTGCTCCTCCCCCTCGCGACGGTGGCAGCGCAGCATCAGGCCCATGGCGACACCGGCGATGGTGGCGTGGATCCCGCTGTTGTACATCAGGCCCCAGACGACCAGGGCGAGCGGCACGTACACGTACCAGCCGCGTACGCCCTTGCGCAGCAGCAGCCAGAAAACGGCCAGGCCCACCACGGCGCCGCCGAGCGCGAGGAAGTCGAGGCCGTCGGTGAAGAAGACCGCGATGATCAGGATCGCGAAGAGGTCGTCGACGACGGCGAGAGTCAGCAGGAAGGCGCGCAGCGCGCTCGGCAGCGAGGTGCCGATGACGGCGAGCACGGCGAGCGCGAAGGCGATGTCGGTGGCGGTGGGCACGGCCCAGCCGGCCAGTGAACCGCCACCGATGCCGCTGGTGAGCGTGTAGACGAGGGCCGGTACGGCCATGCCGCACAGGGCGGCGACGACAGGGAGCGCGGCGGCCCGGGGGTCGCGCAGATCACCGGCGACGAGTTCGCGTTTGAGCTCGATACCGGCGACGAAGAAGAAGACCGCGAGCAGTCCGTCGGCGGCCCAGTGCGCGACGGACAGGTTCAGGCCGAGCGTCTCGGGCCCGAAGTGGAAGTCGCTGACGCTCTCGTAGCTGTCGTGCAGGGCGGGTACGTTCGCCCAGATCAGCGCGGTGATCGCGGCGACGAGCAGCAGCATGCCGCCGACGGTCTCGGTGCGCAGCGCATCCGTGACGTAGGTCCGCTCGGGCAGGGAGAGACGGCCGAAGGCCTTGCGCGGGCCGGGGGTGCGGGGGGTGGTCACGGGGGTCCTCTGGTCGTCGGGCAGCACGAATCGTGTGCCGACCAGACTTCCCGGCGCTCCATGAGACAACTGTGGGGGACGGTTTGCTGTGGCCGTCCTTCGTGGTCACTGTAACCAACGTGCTCCGGCATCGCACGAAAGGCTTTCGATGACGGACGTCACAGAGGCACCCGGCGCGCGTACGACGCCGGGTGCCTCCGCGGCCCGCGGACGGGCCCGTGACCGGTGGACCCGAGGGGGAAACCAGGGACCCCCTTCGGGCCGGCCCCCGGGTCGCTCCCCGGGTGGTCGGTCTTCGGGTCGGTCCTCGCTTCGGGTCAGTCCTCGCTGGACGACTGGGGAAGCTTCTCCTGGATCAGATTCATCACGGTGGCGTCGGTCAGCGTCGTGACGTCCCCCAGCTCACGGTTCTCCGCGACGTCCCGCAGCAGGCGGCGCATGATCTTGCCGGAACGGGTCTTCGGCAGCTCGTTCACCGGCAGGATCCGCTTGGGCTTGGCGATCGGGCCCAGCGTGGAACCCACGTGGTTGCGCAGCTCGGCGACCAGCTCCTCGGTCTCCGCGGCCGTACCGCGCAGGATCACGAAGGCGACGATGGCCTGCCCGGTCGTCTCGTCCGCCGCGCCGACCACGGCCGCCTCGGCGACCGACGGGTGGGAGACGAGCGCCGACTCCACCTCGGTGGTGGAGATGTTGTGCCCGGAGACCAGCATCACGTCGTCGACCCGGCCGAGCAGCCAGATGTCGCCGTCGCTGTCCTTCTTCGCGCCGTCACCGGCGAAGTACTTGCCCTCGAAGCGGGACCAGTACGTGTCGAGGAACCGCTGGTCGTCGCCCCAGATGGTGCGCAGCATCGACGGCCACGGCTCGGTGAGGACCAGATAGCCCCCGCCGCCGTTCGGCACCTCGTTGGCCTCGTCGTCGATGACGGTCGCGGCGATGCCGGGCAGCGGGGTCTGGGCGGAGCCCGGCTTGGCGGCGGTCACGCCCGGCAGCGGCGAGATCATGATCCCGCCGGTCTCGGTCTGCCACCAGGTGTCCACCACGGGCGTGCGGTCCGCGCCGATGTTCTTGCGGTACCAGATCCAGGCCTCGGGGTTGATCGGCTCGCCGACGGAGCCGAGGACCCGCAGCGAGGACAGGTCGAACTTCGCGGGGATGTCGTCGCCCCACTTCATGAACGTCCGGATCGCGGTGGGCGCCGTGTAGAGGATCGTCACGCCGTACTTCTGCACGATCTCCCAGAAGCGGCCCTGGTGCGGGGTGTCGGGCGTGCCCTCGTACATGACCTGGGTCGCGCCGTTGGCGAGCGGCCCGTAGACGATGTACGAGTGCCCGGTGACCCAGCCGACGTCGGCCGTGCACCAGAACACGTCCGTCTCCGGCTTGAGGTCGAAGACCGACCAGTGGGTGTACGCCGTCTGGGTGAGGTAGCCGCCGGAGGTGTGCAGGATGCCCTTCGGCTTGCCCGTGGTGCCGGAGGTGTAGAGGATGAACAGCGGCTGCTCGGCCTCGAACGCCTCGGGGGCGTGCTCGGTGCTCTGGCGCCCCACCAGGTCGTGCCACCACACGTCGCGGCCCTCGGTCCAGGCGACGTTCTGGCCGGTGCGGCGGACGACGAGGACGTGCTGCACGTTGTCGACGCGACCGGCCGCCTCGTCCACGGCGGGCTTGAGCGCGGACGGCTTGCCGCGCCGGTAGCCGCCGTCGGCGGTGATGACGACCTTGGCGTCGGCGTCCTGGATGCGGGTCGCGAGTGCGTCCGCCGAGAAGCCGCCGAAGACGACGGAGTGCGCGGCGCCGATACGGGCGCAGGCCAGCATCGCGATCGCGGCCTCGGGGATCATCGGGAGGTAGACGGCGACCCTGTCGCCCTTCCGGACACCCAGCTCCAGCAGGGCGTTGGCGGCCTGGGAGACCTCGTCCTTGAGCTGGGCGTAGGTGATCGTGCGGCTGTCGCCGGGCTCGCCCTCGAAGTGGATGGCGACCCGGTCGCCGTGCCCGGCCTCGACATGCCGGTCCACGCAGTTGTAGGCGACGTTGAGCTCGCCGTCCTTGAACCACTTGGCGAACGGCGGGTTCGACCAGTCGAGGGTCTCGGTGGGCTCCTTGGCCCAGGTCAGTCGGCGGGCCTGCTCGGCCCAGAAACCGAGCCTGTCAGCCTTGGCCTGTTCGTACGCCTCCGCGGTGACGTTGGCGTGTGCGGCCAGGTCGGCGGAGGGTGTGAACCTGCGTTCTTCCTTGAGCAGGTTGGCCAGGCTTTCGTTGCTCACGGCATCTGCCTTTCCCGGAGTGTCCGTTGTGTCCCAGGC
This sequence comes from Streptomyces sp. NPDC085927, assembly GCF_044540975.1. NCBI lineage: Bacteria > Bacillati > Actinomycetota > Actinomycetes > Kitasatosporales > Streptomycetaceae > Streptomyces > Streptomyces sp. NPDC085927. The sequence continues at coordinate 120,852 of NZ_JBITSN010000006.1, read as the reverse complement.
CACAGCTCATCAGACCCAGGGGTGCGCTGACAAGGGTCCTCGGCAAAGTGGTTTAGACCTTTTGAGTTGGCTGGCCGCTTCCGTGGCCAGGGGTCATCCCTACCCACGGACGCCGGCGCTGCGCGGTTCACCCCCGGCAGTGCCTCGTATGCCCGCAGGGCGGGTTCTCACAGCGCCAGGTCCTCGGCCCGTACCCGGTCGAACACCCGCTCTCCGGCCGCCTCGGTGAGGAGATACACCTGCGCCTCCCCCACGTGGAAGTAGAGGCCGTGGAGCGTCAGGAGCCCGTCCTTCAGGGCGCGGGCCACCGATTCGTGGGCGCGCAGGTGCTCCAATTGCTGGACGACGTTGGCCAGGCAGAGCTGCTCGGCGGTGTCGGCCGGTTCCCGCCCGGCCAGTCGCACCCCGGGCCCGCTCCCGTCCCGCACACGCTCCAGACTCGGCAGCCCGTGCCGCAGCCACCGTCCCAGCGGTGTGCGGGCACTGGAGGTGCCGTCCGGCCGGGGGTCGAGCAGCGCCTGCATCGCACCGCAGCCCGAGTGCCCGCACACCGTGATGGACCGCACCGCCAGCACGTCCACGGCGTATTCGAGGGCGGCCGCCACCGAGTCGTCACCGCTCTCCTCACCGGGTGGCGGCACGAGGTTGCCGACGTTGCGGACCACGAACAGGTCCCCCGGACCGCTGGAAGTGATCATCGAGGTGACCAGTCGCGAGTCGGCGCAGGTGAGGAACAGCTGCGTCGGCCGCTGTCCCTCGCGCGCCAGCCGGGCCAGCTCACCGCGTACCAGAGGAGCGGTGCTCCGCTGGAACGTACTGAGCCCACGCACCAGGTCGGTCCCGGTCCGGGACGCCTCCGGCCCACCGGCACTCGACACGCTCCCGGCGCGGGAGGCAGGTCCCGTGCCCGTGCCCGAGCCCGTGTCCGTGTCCGTGTCCGACGGACCGTCCCCTGTGCCGGGCCGGGTCGGCCGCCCCTCGTGACCGCCCTGTCTGCCACCGGTGTCATCGGCGGCGTCGACCTCAGGGGTGGCACCGGTGCCACCGGCGGTCCGGCTGCCGTGGCCGCTCCGGTCGTCGTCCGGTGCGGAGAGCGGGGGCTCGCACTGGTGGTTGCGCCAGGCGGTCCAGGGCCGGCAGCGGCACCCGGCGCCGGACGGCATGCCGGTCTCGTCGGTCCCGTCCGGCGTGGGAGAAGAGGTGAGGGCCGTGGGTTCGGCGATCCGGACGCCGGCTCCGGGCCGACGGCCGGTGATCTCCACCGCTCCGCTCCGGGCGGTGTACGTGTTCTGCCAGTCCTGCAGCGCCTCGTACGCCGCGTGGTCCATGAACGAGCCGTCCAACGCCACGACGCAGGTGGCCCCCTGGGGCACGAGATGCAGGGCCCGGCTGAGTCTCGGCACTGCGAGGAACGTCAACTGCCCTCGTACGTGTACGTGATGGACTCCTTCCTTCACCTCGTGCGTGATCCGGGTGTGGGTGAGGCGGTGCAGGGCCACGCCCACGGCGACGGCGATCCCCAGGGCGACGCCCTCCAGGACCCCCGCGAACACCACGCCGGCGGCGGTCACGGCGTAGACCAGGGCTTCCCGGTGGCGGGTCACCGTACGGATGTGGTGCAGGGAGACCATCTGGATGCCGACGGCCATCACCAGGGCGGCGAGTGAGGCCAGCGGGATGAACTCCAGGACCGGAACCATCAGCAGCGCGGCGACCACTACGAGAACGCCGTGCAGCATCGTGGAGTTCCGGCTCACGGCACCGGCACGCACATTCGCGGAACTGCGCACGGCCACCCCGGCCACGGGCAGGCCGCCGAGGCAGCCGGAGGCGATGTTCGCGGTGCCCTGGCCGAGCAGTTCGCGGTCCAGGTCGGAGCGTGGGACGTGGCCCGGGCCGGGGCGGCGGGACACCAGCTTGTCCACGGCGACCGCGCCCAGCAGCGACTGCACGCTGCACACCAGCGTGGTGGTGAGCACGGCGGCGACGAGCCCGAGCACGGGCCCCTCGGGGAGCCCGGCGAGTGCGTGGCTGCGCCAGGACGGCAGGTCGACCTCGGCCAGGACGAGACCGGTCGCCGCGGCCGTCGCGGTGGCCCCGGCGACGGCGACGAGGGCGGCAGGGACCGTGCGCAGCAGGCGCCCGGCCCGCCCGGGCAGCTTCGGCCACAGCAGGAGCAGGGCGAGGGTGAGCACGCTCACCGCGACGGCCGCGGGGTCCACGTTCGCCAACTGGGCGGGCAGCGCCCGGAGGTTGTCGGGGACGGAGCTCTGCGGGGTGCCGCCGAGGACGATGTGCACCTGGGCGACGGCGATGGTGACGCCGATGCCTGCGAGCATCCCGTGCACGATCGCCGGGCTGACGGCGAGCGCGCCGCGGGCCACTCGCAGGCAGCCCAGCCCGATCTGGGCGAGCCCGGCGAGGACGGTGATGGCACAGGTCGTCCGCCATCCGTACTGCTGGATGAGATCGGCGGTGACGACGGTGAGCCCCGCGGCCGGACCGCTGACCTGGAGCGGGCAGCCGCCGATCCGTCCGGCGACGACCCCGCCCACGGCGGCGGCGACCAGGCCGGCCTGGAGCGGCGCGCCGGTGGCGAGGGCGATGCCGAGGGACAGGGGCAGGGCGATCAGGAAGACCGCGACGGCGGCCGACAGGTCCGCGCCCGCGATGCGCAGGCGGCGGGGCCGGCCTGGCGGACTGTGCGGTGGACTGTGGGGCGGATGGGCGCGTTCGGGCCGGTTCGGCTCGGCGGTATGGGTGGGAACACAGGCTGGCATGCTTCCCGTCTCCTCCGGGGCTGCGCGGTCGGGGAAAGGGGCGCCCCGCTCGGGAGCGGGAGCGGGGGCGGACGTGGCCGGGGACACGGCGTCGGCACGGCGTCGGGACGGCGTCGGGACGGCGGGATCCGGCAACGACGGGTGTGGCAACTGCGAGGTCTGGTAGCGGCGGAATCAGGGGCGAAATCGAGGATGGGATCAGAGGGCGGACGGGACCGGTCAACGGCGATGAGGCGTCTCGATGACGAGGGATCCCAACTGTCAGTAAACGGATCGTAATTCAGAGTAAAGGGCAGGCATAGACTTTCCCGGCAAATGGGGTAATGAATCACCTTCGTGGGTGAAGCAGCTATTTCATCGGCTTGTCGTATTAATTCCTTCTCGGCCCCCGTGCGACTTTGGCGGCGCTGCCGGCGCGGGCCGGCACAGCACCTGACATCCCCGCCAGGGTTGGCCCGAGAGAAGGAAGAAGGTGGGCGGGCATGGCCGCCACCCGAAGGATCGCCGTGGGCACCGTGATCACAGCGGTCTGCGCCGCCTCGCTCGCCGGCTGCGGAACCGGCACCGACGGCTCCGGGAAGGAGTCGTCCGGTGTCGAGAAGGTGAACCCGGCGCCGGCACCGGAGAGTGCGGTCCGGCTGATCGGCGACGGCTCCACCGCGTACACCGGGGCGCAGCCGCACCTGACGAAGCCCGAGCGGCTGAAGCCGGGTGAGAAGCCCCCGCAGTTCGTCGTCTTCTCGTGGGACGGTGCGGGTGAGGACAGCCAGAAGCTCTTCTCGCACTTCCGCACGGTCGCCAAGGAGAACAACGCGACCATGACGTACTTCCTGAGCGGCGTGTACATGCTCCCGGAGGAGAAGCGCGACCTGTACCGCCCGCCGCAGCACTCGCCGGGCCGTTCCGACATCGGCTTCAACGACGCGGAGGGCATCGCCGCCACCGTGGAGCAGCTGCGCCTCGCGTGGCTGGAGGGCAACGAGATCGGCACCCACTTCAACGGCCACTTCTGCGGCGCCGACGGCGGGGTCGGCGAGTGGTCGGTGGCGGAGTGGAAGGATGAGATCGCCCAGGCCAAGTGGTTCGTGAAGGCCTGGAAGACGCACACCGGCATGAAGAACGAGGCCCCGCTGCCCTTCGACTACGACAAGGAGCTCATCGGCGCCCGCACCCCCTGTCTGGAGGGCCAGGAGAACTTCACGAAGGCCGCGAGCGAACTGGGCTTCCGCTACGACACCAGTGGCGTCAACAACCAGGTGTGGCCGAAGAAGAAGCAGGGTCTGTGGGATCTGTCGCTGCAACTGGTGCCGTTCCCCGGGCACTCCTTCGAGCAGCTCACCATGGACTACAACTTCATGGTCAACCAGTCCGGCACCACCACCCAGGGCGACCCCGCGAAGCACGACCTGTGGGGCGACCAGATGCGGGACGGCCTGCTCGCGGGCTTCCAGCGGGCCTACGACGGCAACCGGGCGCCCCTGATCATCGGCAACCACTTCGAGTCCTGGAACGGCGGCACCTACATGCGCGCCGTCGAGGAGACCGTCGAGGCGGTGTGCACCAAGCCCGACGTCCGCTGCGTCTCCTTCCGGCAGCTCGCGGACTGGCTGGACGCCCAGGACCCGCAGACCCTGGAGAAGCTGCGCACCCTGAACGTGGGCGAGAGCCCGAAGCAGGGCTGGAAGTCCTTCTTGTCCGCCGCCCCCGCTCCGGCCCCCAAGGGCGTGCCCGGGGCGCCCGCGCCGAAGGGGTGAGCGGCGGCCTTCGGCGCGGCTTCCGCCGGAGGCCCGGCGTGAAGAAGGCCACTCCGTCGGGGAGCGGACACCCGGGGTGCGTAATGTCGTACTCATGAGTACGACAGGAGCGACCGCCGATCCTCCCCCAAGCTCTCGGAAGAGCTCGAGCGGGGGAGACCCCCTTGCGGCCCTGGGCTCGCTGCCCGGTGTGGCCGACTCCGTGGAATCCGTGCGCAAGGCCGTGGACCGGGTCTACGGACACCGGGTCATGCGGCGGCGCAGCAACGAGATCACCTCCGAGGCGGCGCTGCGCGGCGCCCGCGGCTCGGCAGCGCTGTCCGGCGCGGACTGGGAGCTGGAGGAGGTGCGCAGGCGAAGCGACTTCGGCACCGACGACGAGGCACGCACGATGGGCGCCGCGCTGCGGCTGTCCGCCGAGGCGGGCCAGCTGCTGACCATCTGGCGGCAGTCGCCGCTGAGGGTGCTCGCCCGGCTGCACCTGGTGGCGGCGGCCGACCGCGCCGACCAGGTCGGGCGGCCCCGCAAGGAGGGCGAGCCGGTCGACGAGCCCTTGATCGGCCTCCCGCTGCCCGGCGCGGCGGAGGCGCACGGCAGGCTGGAAGGCCTGGCCGAGCTGATCATCGGGGGTGGTTCCGCCCCGGCGCTGGTCACGGCCGCCGTCGTGCACGGCGAGCTGCTCGCGCTGCGCCCCTTCACCTCCTCCAACGGCCTTCTCGCGCGTACGGCCGAGCGCATCGTGCTGGTCGGCAGCGGACTGGACCCGAAGTCGGTCTGCCCGGCCGAGGTCGGCCACGCAGAACTGGGCCGCGAGGCCTATCTGACGGCTCTGGAGGGCTATGTCTCCGGCACCCCCGAGGGCGTGGCCGCCTGGATCGCCCATTGCGGACGGGCGGTCGAGCTGGGGGCGCGGGAGTCCATGGCGGTGTGCGAGGCGCTGCAGCGCGGGGCGGCATAACGCGCGGGGCCGGCCTGCGCGCGGAGCGAAGACGCGAAGGCGGTAAAGAGGTAAAGCGGTGAAGCGGTAAATCATTCGAGAGGCGTTTGCGCGGCAGTCGCGCAGAGATGCGGCGGTACGAATTCTCGTACCGCCGCTGGCACGTCCACCTGGTTACCAAGCGTCCTCGATATATGCCCATCAGGCCGGGAACTTTGCCCGTTCCTGGTGCGGCTGGCCCGTAATCGACGGGTCGACGTCGCGTGGGTGCCCTGTGACCATGCTCGGTCCGTGGGGCCAAATGCGTTGTGAAGGTGATCCTCTCGGATGTCCTTGGTCTCGCGGGCCGTTGAGTCCTTTGTACTCCAGGTTCCAAGCAAGCGGAAGTGGGAGGCCTGCTTCTTTACTTTTGGGTTCAAAGGCATGCCAATCGGGCGCCGGTGCGCTGGACGGAAACCGGCCCGGCCGGTGCGCCTTCGTGAGGGCGGTCAGGCCACCGTCACGCGGCGTCGGCTGGCGTACCAGACCAGGCCCGCGGTGGCCGCGGCGGCTCCTATGGCGGCGACCGCCACCAGGGCCGGGCGGGGCGGGACGGAGAGCGCGGGGAGGCGCTGCTTGAGCCGGACGGGCCGGTGGAAGTCCAGGATCGGCCACTCGCGCGTGACGGCTTCGCGGCGCAGCGCCCGGTCCGGGTTCACGGCGTGCGGGTGGCCCACGGACTCCAGCATCGGCAGATCGGTCATCGAGTCGCTGTAGGCGTAGCAGCGGGAGAGGTCGTAGCCCTCCGACTCGGCCAGCTCCCTGATCGCCTCGGCCTTCGTCGGGCCGTACGCGTAGTACCCCACCTCTCCGGTGAAGCACCCGTCGTCGCCCACGACCATGCGGGTGGCGACGACCCGGTCCGCGCCCAGCAGTTCGCCGATCGGCTCGACCACCTCGGCGCCCGAGGTGGACACGATCACCACGTCCCGGCCGGCGGTGTGGTGCTGCTCGATGAGGGTGGCGGCCTCGTCGTAGATGATCGGGTCGATCAGGTCGTGCAGGGTCTCGGCGACGATCTCCTTGACCTGCTGGACGTTCCAGCCGCGGCACAGCGCGGACAGGTACTTGCGCATCCGCTCCATCTGGTCGTGGTCGGCGCCGCCGGCCAGGAAGACGAACTGGGCATATGCGGTACGCAGGACTGCCCTGCGGTTGATCAGGCCGCCTTGGTAGAACGACTTGCTGAACGTGAGCGTGCTCGACTTCGCAATGACCGTCTTGTCCAGATCGAAGAAGGCGGCTGCGCGGGGCAGTGAGTGGTTTTCCACGCCCTGAGCATAGGCGCAGCCCATTCGGCGTAAGGTGTGGCGTGTGGGTTTGCCTGAGAAGGCTCTCGGGTACACCATGGAAGTCACGGATCGTTCGCGACCGTGCTAACCCGGTCCGGCTCCTCCCCCCCCGAGTCGGCCGTGGGGACGACCCCCGCTCTCCCCCCCGGCGGGGGTCGTCGCATGTCCAGGTGGGTTTTTCCTCCTTCTCGGTACGGCCGGGACGCCGCCCGTCGACCGGGTCTCGGCTTCTTTGTCATGCCCATGATTCATCACCCTGTGTAGCCGTAAGGCTGCTCTGCGGGATTCGTGCACGGGTTGTTCGGGGCTCACCGGTATGGGTGACGGCGATATTCACAAGCGTCAACCTGTCCACAGTTTTTGACCAAGATCCACACGATTTCCCGGATCGCTGCACCGTGATTCCGACGCGTCCGCCTGCGGCGAGTTCACCACTCGTTCCGTTTGCCGGGTCGCGTACGGCCGGTTTCCGCCGGCCGTGCATATCGAGGCCGCTCGCCGGTTCTCACATGTGTGGGAATCGCGGGGCCGCAGAGGCATCGCGAGATGCAGCGAAGGGGGAAGGAAATGGCAGGAACCGTCACACACGATCCGCCGCCCGCCGCCGGAGGAGGCAGGCAGGGCGGACCGCTGATCGTCACCGAGGACGCCGGGCTTCTCGACGACCTGCTGCGCCTGTGCGCGGCGGCCGGTGCCACCCCGGAGGTCCATCACGGGGTGCCGGAACGGCGGGGCAGCTGGGAGGCCGCACCGCTCGTCCTCGTCGGTGACGACGCCGCGCGGCGGGTGCGCGGTGCCGCGCGGCGTCGCGGAGTGGTGCTGGTCGGCCGCGACCAGGACGACTCCGGGGTCTGGCGCCGGGCCGTCGAGATCGGCGCCGACCATGTGCTGATGCTGCCCGACGGCGAGCAGTGGCTGGTCGACCGCATCGCCGATGTGGCCGAGGGCGTCGGCCGGCCGGCCCTGACCGTCGGTGTCCTCGGCGGCCGGGGCGGGGCCGGCGCCTCCACGCTCGCGTGCGCGCTCGCCGTCACCTCGGCGCGTGAGGGGCTGCGCACTCTCCTGGTGGACGCGGATCCGCTGGGCGGCGGACTCGACGTGGTCCTCGGCGGCGAAACGGCGGAAGGGCTGCGCTGGCCCGCTTTCGCCGCCTCACGGGGGCGGGTCGGCGGCGGCGCCCTGGAGGAGTCGCTGCCCGAACTGCACTCCCTGCGCGTGCTCAGCTGGGACCGCGGCGACTGCGTCACCGTGCCGCCGCAGGCCGTACGCGCGGTGCTCGCCGCGGCCCGGCGCGGGGGCGGCGCGGTCGTGGTCGACCTGCCGCGGCGCGTCGACAGCGGGGTGGCCGAGATCCTCGCGCAACTCGACCTCGGGGTCCTGGTGGTCCCCGCCGAGCTGCGTGCCGTCGCGGCGGCCGGACGCGTCGCCTCCGCCGTCGGCATGGTCCTGCGCGACCTGCGGGTGGCGGTACGCGGGCCGTACGCACCCGGTCTCGACGACCGCGAGGTGGCCCGGCTGCTCGGACTGCCCCTCGTCGGCGACGTGCCCGTCGAGCCCGGCCTGCAGCACCCGCCCGGCTCGGGCCGGCCGCCCGGGGCGTCCGGCCGGAGCCCGTTGGCCCGGTTCTGCAAGGAGTTCTGGGAGCGGGCGCTGGTGGAGGCGAGGGCCGCATGAACATCGGAGGACGCCAGAGGCCTGAGGGGCCGCACGGGCCGCACGGGCCGCGTGGGATGCCGGTGGGCGGCCGGGACAGCACGGTGCCCGTGGAGACGCGCGGGGCGCCTCGGGCGGGGCTCAGGGGCATGGTTCCGATGGGTGCCGGGATCGTCGGGGGCGGCGGTGTGGCCGCCGTGGGTTTCCGTGACGCAGTGGCGGCGGGGCACGGGCACGAGGCCGGGGCGCCGGGGGCGGGAGCGATGTCCGTTACGCCGGAGAGGACGTCGGGAGGCGGGTCCGGAATGCCCGCCGGACTGCTCGACGGGGTACGGCGGTGGCTCGCGGAGAGCGGGTCCGAACCGACGCCCGCGCGGGTGGCGCAGGCCCTGCGGGAGCAGGGGCGGGTGCTCGGTGCCGCCGAAGTGCTGGGTGCCGCGGAACAGCTGCGGTCCGAACTGATCGGCAGCGGCCCGCTGGACCCGCTCCTCGCCGACCGGTCGGTCACCGACGTACTCGTGTCGGCACCCGACCGGGTCTGGGTGGACCGGGGCGGCGGACTGGAGCTGACGGACGTCTCCTTCCCGGACGCGGCGGCCGTACGCAGGCTCGCCCAGCGGCTCGCCGCCGTGGCCGGCCGGCGCCTGGACGACGCCCGGCCCTGGGTCGACGCGCGGCTGGCCGACGGGACGCGGCTGCACGCCGTGCTGCCCCCGGTGGCCGTCGGCTGCACCTGCCTGTCGCTGCGCGTCGTACGGCCCCGCGCCTTCACCCTGGACGAACTGACGACGGCGGGAACGGTGCCGCCGGGCGGCGACCGGATCCTGCGCGCGCTGTTCGGCGCGCGGCTGTCCTTCCTGGTCAGCGGCGGTACCGGGACCGGCAAGACGACCCTGCTCAGCGCATTGCTGGGGCTGGTCGGTCCGGACGAGCGGATCGTCCTCGCCGAGGACTCGGCCGAACTGCGGCCCGACCATCCGCACGTCGTACGCCTGGAGACCCGGCCCGCGAACCAGGAGGGCGCCGGACTCGTCACGCTCGAGGACCTGGTGCGCCAGGCGCTGCGGATGCGGCCGGACCTGCTGGTCGTGGGTGAGGTGCGCGGCCCCGAGGTGGTCCATCTGCTGGCAGCCCTCAACACCGGACACGAAGGCGCCGGGACCGTCCACGCCAATGCCGCCGCGGACGTACCCGCCCGGCTGGAAGCGCTCGGCACGGCGGCCGGACTCGACCGTTTCGGGCTGCACAGCCAGCTGGCGGCCGCCTTGTCCGTGGTGCTGCACCTCGTCCGCGACCGGACCGGCCGACGGCGGATCGCTGAGGTGCACGTGCTGGAACGGGACCCGTCGGGGCTGGTGCGGACGGTGCCCGCGCTGCGCTGGAGCCCCGACGCGTTCGTCCCCGAGCGGGGGTGGGAGCGGCTGCGGGAACTGCTCCGGAACGCCGGTGACGGCGGCGGACCGTGAGGGGGCGGCTCGTGGGAGGCCGGGTCGCAGAAGGGCGGCCTCGGGGCGGTCAGCCCGTTGACGAACGGTCGTTCGACCGGTGGGCGCGGCGGACGGCGAGAGGGGACCGAGGGTGAACGGGACTGCCGGGATGTCGATGGGGACGGCCACGGCGTGCCTCGGGGCCGCCGCGTGGCTGCTGGCCGGCCGGCGGGCCGGAGCCAGGCGGGCACGGCTGCTGCTGGCCGGTGGGGCACCGGCCGGGAGCGGACCGCCGGGACGGCCCCGGGCGATCCGTGCCTGGGGACGCATCCGGGGACGGCTGCGGGCCGAATGGTGGGCCCTGGCCGCCGGGGCGGTGCTGGCGCTGCTGGGCACGTCGGTACTGCCGCTCGTCGCGGGCACGGCCGGGGTGCCGCTGCTGCGGCGGGTGCGGCTGGCCGCCGGGGAGCGCCGGGTCCGTGAACGCAGGGGCGACGCGGTGATCGCGCTGTGCGGGGCCCTCGCCGGGGAGGTGCGCGCAGGGCGGCAGCCGGGTGAGGCGCTGTCACCGGCCGCGCGTGACTCCGGCGGGCTCGGTGACGCCCAGGCGGCGGTGCTGACGGCCGCACGGTTCGGCGGGGACGTCCCGGACGGACTCGTGGTGGCGGCGCGCCAGCCGGGCGCCGAAGGGCTTCGCGGGCTCGCGGCGTGCTGGCGGGTCGCCGTGGACCAGGGGGCGGGGCTCGCGGCCGGACTCGACCGGCTGGAAGCGGCGCTGCGTGCCGAACGGGACCAGCGTGCCGACCTGCGTGCCCAGCTGGCCGGCGCCCGCGCCACCGCGGTGATGCTCGCGGGGCTCCCCGTCCTGGGGCTGGGGCTCGGCGCGGCCCTCGGGGCCGACCCCCTGCACATCCTCCTGCACACCCCGTCCGGGCTCGGCTGCCTTGGAGCCGGCGGGGTCCTGGAAGGCCTGGGGCTGTGGTGGGTGCTGCGGATCATGCGGGGTGCCGAGGAGGCGTCGGCATGAACGGCGACGTTTTCCACGGGCTGGGGATCGTCGTGGGGACGGCGTCCGCGCTCGGCTGGCCGGCCTGGTGGCTGCGCCACGCGCGGTGCGAGCGCCGGCTGCGACGACGACTGGCCGAGACGCTGGCCGTGGAACAGGCGGCGGCCCGGCCACGCCTCACGGTGCCGAGAGGCGCGCGCGAGTGGCTGCCCCCGGCGGGAGCGGCCTGCGCCGGCTGGGTGCTGCTGGGCGGTCCCGCCGGAGTGCTGGTGGGGCTGGCCGGAGCCGCCGGACTGTGGCGGTGGCGCCTGCGGCAGACGGCGGCCGGGACGCACGAGCGGGAACGTGCCGCGGCCCGCGCGGCGCGACAACTCCCCCTTGCCGCCGATCTGCTGGCCGCCTGCATCGCGGCCGGCGCCGGGCCCGTGCCCGCCGCGCAGGCGGTCGGCGAGGCCCTGGGCGGGCCGGTCGGGGACGCGCTGGCCAGAGGCGCGGCGGAGGTGCGGCTCGGCGGGGAACCGAACGCGGCCTGGCGCCGGCTGGCCGCCGTTCCGGGAACCGCGGCCCTGGCCCGGCTGCTGGAACGGGCCGACGTGTCCGGGCTCCCCATGGCCGCGCCCGTCGCGCGGCTCGCCGCGGAGTCCCGCGCGCGATGGGCCCGCGAGGCGACGGCGCGGGCGCGGCGGGCCGCCGTCATGGTCACCGCGCCGGTGGGCCTGTGTTTCCTGCCCGCCTTCGTCGCGGTCGGCGTGCTGCCCGTGGTGATCGGGCTCGCCGGCGGGGTGCTGGGAGGAGGTGGTCGATGACGGGAGAGAACCGAAAACGGCGGCAGGACAACGGACGCACGGACGCACGGACAGACAGTCGAGTGGTGTTTCAACAAAACCTTTCCCTGAGGGGGTTGAGATGTATCAGGTGGTACGGGCGCGGTTGCGTGCCCTGGTGTGCAGGATGCGCGCGGCACGGAAGGACGCCGGAATGGTCACTTCCGAGTACGCCATGGGCATCGTGGCGGCGGTGGCGTTCGCCGTCGTGCTCTACAAGGTGGTCACGAGCGGCCCGGTCGACGCGGCGCTGACGAAGATCGTGGAGCAGGCGCTCGATGGCCGGATGTGAACGGCGCTCGGACCGTGGCTTCGTGACGGCGGAGTCGGCGATGGTGCTGCCCGTGCTGGTGATGTTCGCGATGGCGCTGGTGTGGGGGCTGTTGGTGGTGGCGGCACAGATCCGGTGCGTGGACGCGGCCCGCACCGGTGCCCGCGCGGCGGCCCGGCAGGATTCTCCCGGTGCGGTCGTCGAGGTGGCCCGCCGGGCGGCGCCGTCCGGCGCGGAGGTCACCGTGAGCCGGGAGGCGACGCAGGTGCGCGTGGTCGTCGTGGCCGAACCCCCGTTACTGCGCGGGCTGCCCTTCGAGGTACGGGAGGAGGCGGTGGCGGCCGTGGAGGAGACGGCGGGGGCGGACACGTGAAGCACGGGATCCGCGACCGGCGGCGACGGCAGAGCGGCCCGGTGTCCGGACGAGGGCATGAAAGTGGGCGTGGGGCCGGTCCGCCGGACCGGGGGCACGAGCGCCATGCCGGCGGGGAGTGCGACGGGGCGCGCGCCGCACCGGCCGGGCAGGAGGCCGGACCCGGGCGCGGCCTCCGCCGGGACGGCTGCCGGCACCGGGACGGTGGTCGGAACCCGGCCCGGGGTCCAGGTCGGCACCGGTGTTCCGGACAGGGCCCCGACCGGGGCTCCGCGACCGTCTGGAGCGTCGGGGCCATCGCCGTGCTGTGTGTCGTCTTCGGCGTCGTCCTCACCCTGGGGCAGGCCGTCGTGGTCCGGCACCGGGCGGCCGGTGGTGCGGACCTCGCCGCGCTGGCGGCGGCGGACCGGTGGATGGACGGTACGGCGGAGGCCTGTGCGCGGGCCGGCCAAGTGGCCGGGGCGCAGGGCACGCGCCTGGTGCGGTGCACGGTCGAGGGCGAGGTCTCGGACGTGTCGGTGGCCGCGGGACGAGGACCGTTCGAGGCAGAGGTCAGGGCGCGGGCGGGGCCGGCCGGTCCGCCGGCCGGCGCTCACCCCTGGCCGGCCTCCGCCGCCGTGCCGCCCGTCCGGTCCGCCCCCGTCCGGTCCGCCTCCGCCTCGCTCTCCTTCGCCGGCGCACCCTCCAGCAGCACCGTGAGAAGCCGTACCGCACCTCGTTTGTGCAGCGGTTCGTTGCCGTTCCCGCACTTGGGGGACTGGATGCAGGACGGGCAGCCGGCCTCGCACTCGCAGGAGGCGATGGCCTGCCGGGTGGCGGTGAGCCAGTCGCCGGCGGTGTGGAAGGCGCGCTCCGCGAAGCCGGCCCCGCCCGGATGACCGTCGTAGACGAAGACGGTGGGCAGCAAGGTGTCGGGGTGCAGGGGCACGGAGACCCCGCCGATGTCCCAGCGGTCGCAGGTCGCGAAGAGGGGCAGCATGCCGATCGACGCGTGTTCGGCGGCGTGCAGGGCGCCGCCGAGGACCTCCGGGTTGATCCGGGCCCGGTCCAGCTGGTCCTCGGTGACCGTCCACCACACCGCGCGGGTGCGCAGCGTACGGGGCGGGAGGTCGAGTTTCGTCTCGCCCAGCACCTCGCCCGTGATGACACGTCGACGCAGGAAGGAGACCACTTGGTTGGTGACCTCGACGGAGCCGTAGCACAGGCGGCCGTCGCCCCACGGGATCTCGGTGTCCGTCTCCAGCACGGAGATCGACGTCGTGTCGCGGGCGACCGTCGTGTAGGCCGGGGCGGCCTGTTCGACCAGGGCGACGGAATCCTCCAGGTCGAGGGAGCGGACGAGATACGTGCGCCCCTGGTGCAGATGGACCGCGCCCTCGTGGACGGTCGTGTGCGCGGCGCCGGCGTCCACCGTGCCGAGCAGCCGCCCCGTACCGTCCTCGACGACCTGGACGGGACGACCGCCCTCCCCGCGGATGTCGGTCAGGTCGGCGGCCCGTTCCCGGCGGGTCCAGTGCCAGGCCTTCGTCCGGCGGCGGAGCAGCTTCGCGGCCTCCAGCTGCGGCAGGAGCCCCGCGGCGGCCGGACCGAACAGCTCCAGGTCCTCGTCCGTCAGCGGCAGCTCCTCGGCCGCCGCGCACAGGTGCGGGGCGAGCACGTAGGGGTTGTCGGGATCGAGGACGGTGGATTCCACGGGCCGGTCGAACAAGGCTTCGGGGTGATGGACGAGGAAGGTGTCCAGAGGATCGTCGCGGGCGACCATGACGGCGAGGGCACCCTGCCCTGACCGTCCCGCACGGCCCGCCTGCTGCCACAGGGACGCCCTGGTGCCCGGGTAGCCGGCGATCACCACGGCGTCCAGGCCGGAGACGTCCACGCCGAGTTCCAGGGCGTTCGTCGCGGCGAGTCCGAGGAGTTCGCCGGAGTGCAGGGCATGTTCGAGGGCACGGCGCTCCTCGGGGAGATAGCCGCCCCGGTAGGCGGCCACCCGCCGGGCCAGCGAGCGGTCGACCTCGGCCAGGCGTTCCTGGGCGATCACCGAGATCAGCTCGGCGCCGCGCCGGGAGCGTACGAAGGTGACCGAGCGGACGCCCTGCACGGTGAGGTCGGTCAGCAGGTCGGCGGCCTCGGCGGTGGCGGTACGGCGGACGGGGGCGCCCTTCTCGCCGTGCAGCTCGGTCAGTGGAGGCTCCCAGAGGGCGAACACCAGTTCGCCGCGAGGGGAGGCGTCGTCGGCGACCTCGACCACCGGCAGGCCGGTGAGGCGGCGGGCGGCGACCGCGGGCTCGGCGGCGGTCGCGGAGGCGAGCAGGAACACGGGCGAGGCCCCGTAGCGGGCGCAGAGGCGGCGCAGCCGGCGCAGCACCTGGGCGACGTGCGAGCCGAAGACGCCCCGGTAGGTGTGGCACTCGTCGACGACGACGTACTTCAGCGACTTCAGGAAGGAGGACCAGCGGGCGTGGGACGGGAGGACGCTCCGGTGCAGCATGTCCGGGTTGGTCAGGACGTAGTTGGCGTACTGGCGGATCCACTCGCGTTCCTCGAACGGAGTGTCGCCGTCGTGGACCGCCGCGCGCACCGAATGGCCCAGAGGTTGTGAAAGTTCCTTCACAGCACGGCACTGGTCGGCCGCCAGGGCCTTCGTGGGAGCCAGGTAGAGGGCGGTCGCACCGCGGCCGTTCGGGGCCTCGGAGCCGTCCAGGAGCGCCGACAGGACCGGCGTGAGATACGCCAGGGACTTGCCGGAGGCGGTACCGGTGGCGACCACGACCGACTCGCCGTCCAGGGCGTGCTCCGCGGCGCGTGCCTGGTGGGCCCACGGATGGTCGATGCCCGCGGCCTGCACGGCGGCGAGCACTTCCGCCCGGATCCGGTCCGGCCAGACGGCATGGCGACCCGCGCGCGGGGGCAAGTGCTCCGTATGAGTAATGCGCGAAGCCCTGCTCGGCCCGGCGGCGAGCCGGTCGAGGAGCGCTCCCGGCGAGGGCTGGGGAGCGCTGTCCGTCGGGGGCCGATCGGGTCGGAGATTCTTGGCCATCGGCACCGAGTGTGTCACCGGCATGACGGACAATGGGGCCAAGGCGTCGTGCACGCCTGCCGGTAAGTGATTGAATGCCATCGCGGCTGGCGAACCGTCCCGGGGGCTGAGCCGAGATGCCCCAAGGGCGACCGCTCGATAGCTAGGTGCTGGAGGATCCGTGGACCTGTCCCTGTCGACCGAGACCATGGGCGATCGCACGATCGTCAGGGTCGGTGGCGAAATCGACGTATATACCGCGCCCAAGCTGCGCGAGCAGCTGGTCGAGCTGGTGAATGACGGCAGTTTCCACCTTGTCGTCGACATGGAGGGTGTGGATTTCCTCGATTCAACCGGACTCGGCGTGCTGGTCGGCGGCCTGAAGCGTGTGCGTGCCCATGAGGGCTCGTTGCGCCTGGTCTGCAACCAGGAGCGCATTCTCAAGATCTTCCGTATCACCGGCCTCACCAAGGTGTTCCCGATTCACACCTCGGTCGAGGAAGCGGTGGCGGCCACCGACTGATCACCGGTCCCGGGCGTCCGCGCCCGGGAGAGCAGTGAAGTACGAGGAGGACCGGGCTCTTCGGCGGCCCGGTGCCTCCCCCACAGCACGCCCGAAGTCTGCGAGGGGGATGCATGGCCACCGTTGAGCTCCGCTTCAGCGCGCTGCCCGAGCATGTCAGGACCGCCCGACTGGTGGCGGCAGCGGTGGCGCGCAGGGCCGGAGTGGACGAGGCGGTCCTCGACGAGGTCCGGCTCGCCGTCGGTGAGGCGTGCACACGTGCCGTCGGACTGCACCAGCACAGCGGAATCTCGGCCCCTGTGAAGGTGCTGCTGATCGAGGAGGAGAAGCAGTTCTCCATCGAGGTCGGCGACGAGGCGCCCCACGCGACTCCCGGCGGGCGCACGCCCGGCGGGTCCGGGGCCACCGAGGCCGAGATCGAGGAGGATGAGATGGGCCTCGCGGTCATCAGCGGGCTCGTCGACGATGTCGAGGTCAGTGCCGGGGAGCACGGCGGATCGATCCGCATGAGGTGGTCCACCACGCCGCCGGCCACCTTCCCCGTCTGACTCGGCCGACCGGACGTATCCGGCTCACCCGGCTGCGCCGGTCTCATCCGATTGCACGCATTTCACCTGAGTGCGCCGGAATCACCCGATTCGCTCGCTTCACCCGAATGGCGACCCATACCGAAGGGCCCCACCTGTGGGGCCCTTCGGCGTGTGCGGGTGTCATCGCCCGCGCCTACAGTGGTCCCTGTGCCGGCCGTCCCCGCCGAGCGGCCCCGGTGGGAGCAGCCCCGGTGCGAGCGGTCCGCGGTACCGTTCACCGCGTGAATTGATTCACGATCAGACGGATGATCGAAAAGATTTTTGTGCGATCACTGAAAGGATCATTCGCCTGATCAGGTGAATGATCCCGTCGAATGCCCCAGTGGCATTACGGATTTCGGTTCCTGGGTCGTCCGGCGATCATTGTGCGAAGAGCATGTGCGGCTATTTACATTTAACGCACTCTGTTTTGATCAGGTTCCTGGTACCTACAATCCCGTCCACATCTTGAGCTCAGCCCAAGCGTCAAGGAGGACGAATGGCGGGGCTTTCCCTCTCACATCAGCCGGGCCAACCCATCTCCCTCGCGGCTGCCGTGCTGACCGACGGCAACCGTGTGCTCGTGGTGCTCATCGGGGTCGTAGCACTGGCAGCACTGGCCGTCGCAGGGGTCCTGGTGCGCCAGGTCCTCGCGGCCGGCGAGGGCACCGACAAAATGAAGGAGATCGCCGCGGCGGTCCAGGAGGGCGCGAACGCCTATCTGGCCCGCCAGCTGCGCACGCTCGGCGTATTCGCCGCGGTCGTGTTCTTCCTGCTCCTGCTGCTGCCCGCGGACGACTGGAATCAGCGTGCCGGACGATCGGTGTTCTTCTTGATCGGAGCGGCGTTCTCGGCGGCCACCGGATACATCGGTATGTGGCTCGCCGTCCGCAGCAATGTGCGAGTCGCCGCGGCGGCCCGCGAGGCGACACCGGCTCCCGGGGAGCCGGAAAAGGATCTCACCGCGGTCTCGCACAAAGCGATGAAGATCGCTTTTCGTACGGGCGGCGTGGTCGGCATGTTCACCGTCGGGCTCGGCCTGCTGGGCGCCGCCTGCGTGGTGCTCGTGTACGCGGCCGACGCGCCGAAGGTTCTCGAGGGCTTCGGGCTCGGGGCCGCGCTGATCGCGATGTTCATGCGAGTGGGCGGCGGCATCTTCACCAAGGCCGCCGACGTCGGCGCCGACCTGGTCGGCAAGGTCGAGAAGGGCATTCCGGAGGACGATCCGCGCAATGCCGCGACCATCGCCGACAACGTGGGCGACAACGTCGGCGACTGCGCGGGCATGGCGGCCGACCTGTTCGAGTCGTACGCCGTGACGCTGGTGGCCGCGCTGATCCTGGGCTCGGCCGCGTTCGGTGACGCCGGACTGGCCTTCCCGCTGCTCGTGCCCGCGATCGGCGTCCTCACCGCGATGGTCGGCATCTTCGCGGTGGCCCCCAGACGCGCCGACCGCAGCGGCATGAGCGCGATCAACCGCGGTTTCTTCATCTCCGCGGTGATCTCACTCGTCCTGGTCGCGATCGCCGTGTACAGCTATCTGCCGTCGTCGTACGCCGGCCTCGACGGCGTCACCGACGCGGCGATCCAGGGCAAGGACGGCGATCCGAGGATCTTCGCGCTCGTCGCGGTGGCCATCGGCATCGTGCTCGCCGCCCTGATCCAGCAGCTCACCGGTTACTTCACCGAGACCACCCGGCGTCCCGTCAAGGACATCGGGAAGACCTCGCTCACCGGCCCGGCCACCGTCGTCCTCGCCGGGATCTCCCTCGGGCTCGAATCGGCCGTCTACACCGCCCTGCTGATCGGCCTCGGCGTGTACGGGGCGTTCCTGCTCGGCGGTACGTCGATCATGCTGGCGCTGTTCGCGGTGGCGCTGGCCGGCACCGGCCTGCTCACCACGGTCGGTGTGATCGTCGCGATGGACACCTTCGGGCCGGTCTCCGACAACGCTCAGGGCATCGCCGAGATGTCCGGCGACGTCGAGGGCGCCGGCGCCCAGGTGCTCACCGACCTGGACGCCGTCGGCAACACCACCAAGGCCATCACCAAGGGCATCGCCATCGCCACGGCGGTCCTCGCGGCGGCGGCCCTGTTCGGCTCGTACCGTGACGCCATCACCACCGGTGCGCGGGACGTGGGCGAACGGCTCAGCGGTGAGGGCGCGCCGTTGAGTCTGATGATGGACATCTCGCAGCCCAACAACCTCGTCGGACTCATCGCGGGCGCGGCGGTCGTCTTCCTCTTCTCGGGGCTGGCGATCAACGCGGTGTCGCGGTCGGCGGGTTCGGTGGTCTTCGAGGTGCGGCGGCAGTTCCGCGAGAAGCCCGGGATCATGGACTACAGCGAGAAGCCGGAGTACGGCAAGGTCGTCGACATCTGCACCAGGGACGCCCTGCGCGAACTCGCCACACCCGGTCTGCTGGCCGTGATGGCACCCATCTTCATCGGGTTCACGCTCGGCGTCGGGGCGCTCGGCGCCTTCCTGGCGGGCGCGATCGGCTCGGGCACGCTCATGGCGGTGTTCCTCGCCAACTCCGGTGGCGCGTGGGACAACGCCAAGAAACTCGTCGAGGACGGCCACCACGGGGGCAAGGGCAGCGAGGCCCACGAGGCGACCATCATCGGCGACACCGTCGGCGACCCCTTCAAGGACACCGCGGGGCCGGCCATCAACCCGCTGCTGAAGGTGATGAACCTGGTGGCGCTGCTCATCGCGCCCGCGGTCATCCAGTTCTCCTACGGCGCGGACAAGAACGTCGGCGTGCGGGTGCTGATCGCGGTTCTCACCCTGGCGGTGATCGTCGGCTCGGTGTACGTGTCCAAACGGCGCGGGATCGCCATGGGTGACGAAGGTGATGCCGAACCGGACTCCACATCGGCCGATCCGGCGGTGGTTTCGTAGACCAGCCACCGAACTGGCTCAAGGTACGGGCGGGCGGCGCGTGTTGACGACGCGTCGCCCGCCCGCGCCGTGCGACGCGCGCCCCCGTCGTGAGCCTTCTCTCGATGGTGCAAATGGCTTCAAAGGTGATCTTAACGGACGTTCGGCGGGGAGATGTCGCGCATCTGGCGTGTATGTTCCGGGGCCGGGAGCCATGGAAGGGGCCGATCCGGTGAACAAGAAGCTCGCGGCCGCGCTGTCCGGCGGCGCGGTACTGGTACTGGCGCTGACGGGATGCGGCAGCAGTGACGACAACAACGAGAAGCTGAACTCCTGGGCGGACCAGGTCTGCGGCGCGGTGCAGCCGCAGGCGAAGAAGATCCAGTCCGCCAACGCCGCCATCCAGAAGGAGACCTCGGACAACAGCACCCCGGAAGAGGTCCAGAAGACCGACTCGAAAGCCTTCCAGGACATGTCCGACGCCTACAAGGCGATTGGTGCGGCCGTGACCAAGGCGGGAGCGCCGGACGTCGAGAACGGCGAGAAGAAGCAGACGGACGCGGTCAAGGAGCTCAACAGCATCTCCTCGTCGTACGCCTCCCTGAAGAAGCAGGTCGACGGGCTCGACACGGACGACCAGGCGAAGTTCGCCGACGGCCTGAAGGACATCGCCACCGAGCTGGACAAGCTCAGCAAGAGCGGCAACGACGCCCTCAAGACGCTGGAGGAGGGCGAGGTCGGCGAGGCGATGGCCCGGCAGGCCAGTTGCAAGACGGCCACCGGTTCGGCGCAGGCCACGACGGGCTGACGGCGCGACAGCGCACAGCCGCCCTCACCCCCGCGACCCCCGGAGCCCGCCGCGGCGGTCGCTGCGGTCTCGACGGCCGCCACCGCCGTGACCGCAGCGGCAGTCGCGGCGGCCACGACACGCGCGGGGTGGGGGCGGCGGCCACAATGGAGGGCGTGAGTAACCCCGGCCTGCCGCCCCTGCCCTCGTCCGACCGTCCCGACACCGCCGCCCGCCTCCGGGACGCGCTGCTCGAGGCCTCCTTCACCGCTGACGGACTGCTCGAACTGCTCGGCGCCCCCGCGTACGCGGCGCTGGCCCGCAGCGAGACCGTGCCCGCCTTCCGGGCCACGCGCGGGGACACCCCGCTGGAGACACTCGTACGCCTGTTCCTGTTGCAGCAACCCGTGCCGCACGCGCGCGTGGCGGACGTGCTGCCCGTCGATGTCTGTCTGGAGGACGGGTGGCTGACGCGCGCGGGCGCGGGCGACGTCGTCGCGAGCGTGGACGTACGGCCGTACGGCGGGCCCGCGGGCGAGGACTGGTTCATCGTGTCCGACCTCGGGTGCGCGGTCGGCGGCGCGGGCGGCATCGGCAGTGCGCACGAGGGTGTCGTCCTCGGCGTCGGCGGGGCGTCCACGACCCTGGCCGGCATCACCGTCCGCACACCCGTCGCCTCCGCGCTCGACCTCGGCACCGGCTCCGGCATCCAGGCGCTGCACGCCACTCGGCACGCCACGCGCGTGACGGCCACCGACGTCAACCCGCGCGCGCTGCACATCACCGCGCTCACCCTGGCCCTCTCCGGGGTCCCGGCCGCCGATCTGCGGGAGGGATCGCTGTTCGCACCGGTCCGCGCGGACGAGAAGTACGACCTGATCGTGTCCAATCCGCCCTTCGTGATCTCGCCGGGCGCGCGGCTCACCTACCGCGACGGCGGAATGGGCGGGGACGATCTGTGCCGCACGCTCGTTCAGGAGGCGGGGGAACGGCTCGGCGACGGCGGATTCGCGCAGTTCCTCGCCAACTGGCAGCACGTCGAGGGGGAGGACTGGCAGGACAGGCTCAGGTCATGGGTGCCTCGTGGGTGCGACGCCTGGATCGTGCAGCGCGAGGTGCAGGACGTCAACCAGTACACCGAGCTGTGGCTGCGGGACGCCGGGGACCACCGCGGTGACACGGCCGAGTACCGGGCGCGGTACGACGCCTGGCTGGACGAGTTCGAGGCGCGCGGCGTGAAGGCGGTCGGCTTCGGCTGGATCACGCTGCGCAGGTCGGGCAGCGACCGGCCGTCGGTCACGGTGGAGGAATGGTCGCATCCGGTCGAGCAGCCGCTCGGGGACACGGTGCGGGCCCACTTCGAGCGGCTCGACCATCTCCGTACGCACGACGACGCGGCACTGCTCGAAGCGCGCTTCAGGCTGGCCGCCGAAGTGGTGCAGGAGCAGGTCGGGCTGCCCGGCGCGGAGGACCCGGAGCATGTGGTGCTGCGCCAGAACCGCGGCATGCGCCGGGCCACCCGGGTGGACACCATCGGCGCCGGCTTCGCGGGTGTGAGCGACGGCACGATGAGCGCGGGCCGCATCCTCGACGCCATCGCCCAGCTGCTCGGCGAGGACCCGGTCCTGCTGCGCGACCGCACACCGGCCCAGATCCGGCTGCTCGTGGAGCAGGGCTTCCTGGAGCCGGTGAAGTGACGGGGCGGGGCTGCCGGTCCCGGGCTCGGCCCGGGGGAACGTGAGTCCTGAGGCCGGTGGGGCGCGTGGGACCTGAAGGGCGACAGGGGTTCGTGGGTCCTGGAGGGTGACAGGGGCGTGCGGGTCCTGGAGGGTGACAGGGACACGTGGGGCTTGGAGGACGACAGGGGCGCGTGGGGCCTGAGACCGGCGGGAGCGCGTGGGTCCGGAGGCCGCCACAGGCGTGGCAGGGGCTCGGGAGGGTGGCGGGTTCGCCAACTTTGGAGTTGTTTCGGACACCTCCCCGAGGGCCGGCCGCCGTCGCCCCCGCCCACGTCGCCCCTGCGTTCACTTCCGGTTCGTCTTCCCGCCGCTCGCGCGTGCCAGCCTCACCCCGGACCCGGCATCAGCTGCCGGGAAGAAGGGCTCGGGAGACCATGGAGAACGGACCGGCGATCTTCGCGGGGATGGTGTTCTGCCTGTTCGGAGGTGGGCTGTTGGCCTGGATCGCGGCCAGCGTCCACCGGCATCGCCCCGTGGCCCAGGGGGTGAGTCAGGCCGCCTCGGTCACCGTCGCGAGCCTCGTCTCGCTGGCCTCCCTCGTCGTCGGGGTGTGGTGCTTCACCTGGCTCTGAGCATCGCGGGCGAACAGGGGATTCCGGTAACCGGGAGGTCGCGCTCCGCATAGGGGCGGGCAGGGTCTGGACAGTCCGGGCGGCAGGAACGGTGCAAGTCGGGTTACCGTTCGAGTGGCCGTTGCGGGCTTTTCCCGTTTGACACGGGGGCGGGATGTACCGTCACACTCCGCAGCGTCACGAACCGTGAATGCAGACCCGACCCCGGGACGACAGCCCGGGGTGGCCCCAGCGTCGATCCGGAGAGAAGAGCGAAGTTGTCCCCGACCAGCGAGACCGCGAAGGGCGGCCGCCGACTCGTCATCGTCGAGTCGCCTGCCAAGGCGAAGACGATCAAGGGCTACCTCGGCCCTGGCTACATCGTCGAGGCGAGCGTCGGGCATATTCGCGACCTTCCCAACGGCGCCGCGGAGGTGCCCGAGAAGTACACCGGTGAGGTCCGCCGCCTCGGTGTGGACGTCGAACACGACTTCCAGCCGATCTATGTGGTCAACGCCGACAAGCGGGCCCAGGTCAAGAAGCTCAAGGACCTGCTGAAGGAATCCGACGAACTCTTCCTCGCCACCGATGAGGACCGCGAGGGCGAGGCCATCGCCTGGCACCTGCAGGAAGTGCTCAAGCCGAAGATCCCGGTCAAGCGGATGGTCTTCCACGAGATCACCAAGGACGCGATCCGCGCGGCCGTGGCCAACCCGCGCCAGCTCAACCAGAAGCTGGTCGACGCCCAGGAGACCCGCCGCATCCTCGACCGTCTCTACGGCTACGAGGTCTCGCCGGTCCTGTGGAAGAAGGTCATGCCCCGGCTGTCCGCCGGCCGTGTCCAGTCCGTCGCCACCCGGCTCGTCGTCGAGCGGGAACGCGAGCGCATCGCGTTCCGCTCCGCCGAGTACTGGGACCTGACCGGCACCTTCTCCCCCACCTCCGGCTTCGCTCCGGCGGGGGGACCCCCATCGGGCCGCGCCGGGGACGCCTCCGACCCGTCCTCGCTGCTCGCCCGCCTGCAGACCGTCGACGGCAGGCGCGTCGCGCAGGGCCGCGACTTCGACTCCCTGGGCCGGCTGAAGAACGCGAACACCCTCCAGCTCGACGAGGCGAACGCCCGCGCCCTGGCCGCCGCCCTGGAGAACACCCGGTTCTCCGTGCGGTCCGTCGAGTCCAAGCCGTACCGCCGCTCGCCGTACGCCCCGTTCCGTACGACGACGCTGCAGCAGGAGGCGAGCCGCAAGCTCGGCTTCGGCGCGAAGGCCACGATGCAGATCGCGCAGAAGCTGTACGAGAACGGCTACATCACCTACATGCGTACGGACTCGACGACGCTGAGCGGGACGGCGGTCGCCGCCGCCCGCGCCCAGGTCACGCAGTTGTACGGCGCCGACTACCTGCCGCCGCAGCCGCGCACCTACGCCGGGAAGGTGAAGAACGCGCAGGAGGCGCACGAGGCGATCCGCCCCTCCGGCGACCGCTTCCGCACCCCTGCCGAAACCGGCCTGACCGGCGACCAGTTCCGGCTCTACGAACTGATCTGGAAGCGGACCGTCGCCTCCCAGATGAAGGACGCCACCGGCAACTCCGTCACCGTGAAGATCGGTGGCACGGCGGCCGACGGCCGGGACGTCGAGTTCACCGCGTCCGGCAAGACCATCACCTTCCACGGCTTCCTGAAGGCCTACGTCGAGGGCGCGGACGACCCGAACGCCGAACTCGACGACCGCGAGCGCCGGCTGCCGCAGGTCACCGAGGGCGACGCCCTCACCGCCGAGGAGATCACGGCCGACGGCCACGCCACCAAGCCCCCGGCCCGCTACACCGAGGCGTCGCTGGTCAAGGAGCTGGAGGAGCGGGAGATCGGCCGCCCGTCGACGTACGCGTCGATCATCGGCACGATCCTCGACCGCGGCTACGTGTTCAAGAAGGGCACGGCCCTCGTGCCGTCCTTCCTCTCCTTCGCCGTCGTCAACCTGCTGGAGAAGCACTTCGGCCGGCTCGTCGACTACGACTTCACCGCCCGCATGGAGGACGACCTCGACCGCATCGCGCGCGGCGAGGCGCGGTCCGTGCCGTGGCTCAAGCGGTTCTACTTCGGCGAGGGCACTCCCGGCAGCGACCTCCCCGCGGGCGGCAGCGGCGCGGCCGAGGCGGGCAACGGCGACGGGGACCACCTCGGCGGTCTCAAGGAGCTGGTGACCGACCTGGGCGCGATCGACGCGCGCGAGGTGTCGTCGTTCCCGGTGGGTGACGGCATCGTGCTGCGGGTCGGGCGCTACGGCCCGTACATCGAGCGCGGCGAGAAGGACTCCGAGAACCACCAGCGCGCCGATGTCCCCGAGGACCTGGCGCCCGACGAGCTGACGGTGGAGTTCGCCGAGGAGCTGCTCGCCAAGCCGAGCGGTGACTTCGAGCTGGGCACCGACCCGGCGACGGGCCATCCGATCGTCGCCAAGGACGGACGCTACGGCCCGTACGTCACGGAGGTCCTCCCCGAGGGCACCCCGAAGACCGGCAAGAACGCGGTCAAGCCGCGCACGGCCTCCCTCTTCAAGTCGATGTCCCTGGACACGGTGACGCTCGACGACGCGCTGAGGCTGATGTCGCTGCCGCGTGTGGTCGGCACCGACGCCGAGGGCGTGGAGATCACCGCGCAGAACGGCCGGTACGGGCCGTACCTGAAGAAGGGCACCGACTCGCGGTCGCTGCAGTCCGAGGAGCAGCTCTTCACGATCACGCTCGAGGAGGCGCTGGCGATCTACGCCCAGCCCAAGCAGCGTGGCCGGGCCGCGGCCAAGCCGCCGCTGAAGGAGCTGGGCGAGGACCCGGTCAGCGGCAAGCCGGTCGTGGTGAAGGACGGCCGCTTCGGCCCGTACGTCACCGACGGTGAGACCAACGCGACCCTGCGCTCCGACGACAGTGTCGAGACGATCACCCAGGAGCGCGGGTTCGAGCTGCTCGCCGAGAAGCGCGCCAAGGGACCCGCCAAGAAGACGGCCAAGAAGGCCCCGGCCAAGACGGCCGCCAAGAAGACGGCTGCCAAGAAGGCTCCGGCGAAGAAGACGGCGGCCGCCAAGAAGACCGCGGCGAAGAAGACCACGACCGCCGCGAAGACGACGGCGGCGCGGAAGACGACGGCGTCCACGTCCACGTCCACGGCCACGGCGACGAAGTCCGCCGCCGCGAAGAAGGCGACGGCCGCCTCGAACGGCACCGGCGCCGAGGACTGAGGGACCTTCAGGGTCTGATGAGGGTGCGGGAGTTCTCGGGGCCCCGGCCCCGGGCTCCTGGACCCCCGGTGGCTCCGGGAACTCCGGCGCAGCTCCCGCAAAGCTTCCGCGGAAGCCTCAGGACCTGCCCGTTCCCCGGTGTGGATCTTCGCGAGGGTTCGGAATGCGAACCTCCCGGCAACACTTCGGTGTCGGGACGTGCGCATGTCAGGGCAGAGGCCCGAGGTATCGGTGCGGGCCGATAGGCTGAAAGCATGACGCGATCCGAGCCGCCAACGGCCCCTCAAACGGCCCCCGACGACGCCCTGGTCGCGGACTCCCGCGAGCGCGCGGTCCGCGCCCTGCTGCGTCGCCCGCAGCTGAAACGCCTCTGGAGCGCACAGCTCGTAGGTGGTGTCGGCGACGTCCTCGCCCTCCTGGTGCTGGTGCTCCTCGCTCTCCAGGCGGCGATCGCCGAGGGATCGTTCGGCGGCGGCTACCGGGGCGTCGCGTTCGCAGTGGCGACCGTTTTCGGGGTGCGGATCCTCGCGACGCTGCTGTTCGGCGCCGTCCTCCTCGGCCCGCTCACCTCGCTCACCTCCCCGGGCGGCCCCCTGGACCGCCGCTGGACCATGATCGCCGCGGACGGACTGCGGGCGGCCCTGCTCATCGTCGCGCCGCTGTGGATCGACTGGACGCCCGACGACGCACTCGCCCTGCTCCTCGTCACCGCCTTCGTGACGTCGGTCGCCGAGCGGTTCTGGACGGTCTGCCGCGAGAGCGCGGCGCCCGCGCTGCTGCCCGCCCCGCCCCTGGAGGGCGCGACGGTGCGGCCGCTGCCGGACCACCTGGACGCGCTGCGCCGCCTGTCGCTGCGTACGGGCTTCGTGGCGGTGCCGGCCGCGGCCCTCGTCCTCGTCGTCGCGGGACTCCTCAACAACCTGCTGGGCACGGGCATCGACTGGTTCGAACAGCACCAGGCGGCGCTCGCCTCGTACGTCGCGGCCGGACTGTTCGCCGCGTCGCTGTCCATGGTGACGTTCCTCGAACTGCCCGGTACGCGCACCCCGCGCCCGCGGTCGCCGCTGGAGGGGCTGCGCCGCCCGAAGAGCGCCACCGGCTCCGGTTCCGGTTCGGACAAGGGCCGCACCGGCGCCACGCCGCTGCTGGTGCTCGCCTGCGCGTCCGTGGCCGCCGCGGTCTCGGCCGCCGTCGCCGTGTTCGTGCTGCACGCCAAGGACCTGGGCGGCGGGCCCGTGCTGTACGGCCTGCTGGTGGCCGCGCTGACCGGCGGCGTCGTCGTCGGCATACGGACGGCGCCGGCCCTGCTGCCGTCGCTGTCGCGGCGCCGGCTGCTCGCGCTGGCGCTCGCCTGCACCGGCGTCGCACTGCTCGCCGCCGGACTCGTACCGGACGTCACCAGCGTGCTGCTGATCGCCGCGCTGGCCGGTGTCGGCGCGGGCACGGCGGCCAACACCGGGCACACCCTGCTCGACCAGGAGACCGAGGACCAGCGGCGGGCCCGTACGACGGAGCACCTGCACGCGGTCGTCCACGTCTTCGTGGCCCTCGGCGTGGTGATCGCCCCCCTGGTGGCCGCGGGCATCGGACCGCACCGGCTGGAGAGCGGCCGGTTCGTCTTCGCGCACGGTGGTGCCGCGTTCACGCTGATGCTGGTGGGCGCGCTGCTGCTGCCGGTGGCCGCGCTGGTCCTGGCCAAGGTCGACGACCGTTCCGGGGTGCCGCTGCGCCAGGACCTGCGGGACGCGCTGCTCGGCGGCGACGACCCCGAGCCCGCGGTGGCGGGCGCCGGCTTCTTCATCGCCCTGGAAGGCGGCGACGGGGCCGGGAAGTCCACCCAGGCCGAGGCGCTCGCCGAGTGGATCCGGGGCAAGGGCCACGAGGTCGTGCTCACGCGTGAGCCGGGGGCGACGCCGGTCGGCAAGCGGCTGCGGTCGATCCTGCTGGACGTCTCGAGCGCCGGACTGTCCCACCGCGCGGAGGCCCTGCTGTACGCGGCGGACCGCGCCGAGCACATCGACACGGTCGTACGGCCCGCCCTGGAGCGCGGCGCGATCGTCATCTCCGACCGGTACATCGACTCCTCGGTGGCCTACCAGGGTGCCGGACGCGACCTGTCGCCGACCGAGATCGCCCGCATCAACCGCTGGGCCACCGACGGCCTCGTACCGCACCTCACCGTGCTCCTCGACGTGGCGCCGGAGACCGCGCGCGAGCGGTTCACCGAGGCGCCGGACCGGCTGGAGTCGGAGCCCGCCGAGTTCCACGCGCGCGTGCGGGCCGGTTTCCTCACGCTGGCCGCGGCCGACCCCGGCCGGTACCTGGTCGTCGACGCCGGCCAGGAGCCGGACGCGGTCGGTACGGTCGTCCGGCACCGGCTCGACCAGGTGCTGCCGCTCTCCGAGGCCGAGATCAAGGCCATCGAGGAAGCCCGGCGCAAGGCCGAGGAGGAGGCCCGCCGCAAGGCGGAGGAGGAAGCGGCGCGCAAGGCCGAGGAGGAGCGCCTGGAGCGCGAGCGCCAGGAACAGCTGGCGCGGCTGCGTGCCGAGGAGGAGGAGCGCAAGCGGCGCGAGCTGGAGGAGGCGCAGCGGCGCGAGGCCGAACGGCAGGCGGAGGAGGCCCGGCAGCGCGCCGAGGAGGCCGCCCGTCGTGCCGAGGAGGAGCGGCAGCGGCTCCTCGCCGAGGAGAAGGCGCGCGCGGAGGCGGAAGCCCGCCGCAAGGCGGAGGAGGAGCGCCGCCGCAAGCAGGCCGAGGAGGAGGAGCGGCTGCGCGCCGAGGCCGAGGCACTGCGCCTGGAGAAGCAGCGCAAGGCCGAGGAGGCGCTGCGGCGGGCCGAGGAGGCCCGACGCCTCGCGGAGCAGGCCGCGGCCGCGGCGGAGGCGGGGCCCTCCACGGTGAGCTGGGCCGACGCGGCGCGTGCCGCGAACGCGTCGAGCGGGTCGTCGGACGCTTCACGGGAGCCGGACGCGTCGGGCGCGAGCGGATCGGCTCCGGCGGACGGGACGGCGGCGCTGCCCAGGGTGACGGGCGACGCGGCCGGAGAGGACCGGCCGGGCTCCGGCGAGCCCTCGGGCCGGTTCCGCAAGGACCCGCACGACTCCGAGCGGACCGGGACCGGGACCGGGGGCGGAGGGCAGGCCGGCTGGACCAGGTCCTCGCAGCCGTCCGAGGCCGAGGTGACCACCGAACTGCCGCAGGTGTCGGTGCCGCCGGGGGCGGCCGACGAGACCGAGGTGCTGCCGGCCGTGCCGCCGCCGAGCGCCACGGAGGAGACGGCGGTCCTCCCCGCGATCACCCAGGACGACGAGGTGGCCAGCACGCGCGAGCTGCCCCGGGTCGACCTCGAGAACATGCCGGACCGGCGCAGGCAGCGCTCGGACTGGGCCGAGGAGACCCCGCTGGACGACCTGCCGACCCTGGCGGACGAACTGCTGGGCCCGCGTGACGACGAGCACGGCGAACCGGGTGAACCCGAAGAGGGTGGCCGGGGCAAGGGCAAGGGACGGCGCCGCTGACACGAGCGGCGGTCCACCGAGGTACCGGTGCTGGGCGGGGGCGGAACGACGGCCCCCGCCCAGCGCCGTTCCCCCGGTTCCGGGCCCCCGACCGGCCCGGACCAGTCCCGGACCGGCCGGGACTGGTCCGGGACTGTCGGTGGTCACCCCCACAATGGATCCGGGCGGTGGATCCGACCGATGAATCGGTCGGTGAATCGGTCGACGAAGCAGCCGACGAAGCAGCCGATGAAGCAGTTGATGAATCAACCGGTGAATCAGCCGACGAAGCGGCCGGTGGACAATGACTGGCGAACGTGACGGAAGGGCGGCGTGACCCATGACCGTGTGGGACGACCTCGTCGGGCAGCAGCGGGTGAGCGACCAGCTCGCCGCCGCCGCGCGGGACGCCGATGCCCTCGTCACAGCCGCGTCGACCGGCGCCCCGCCACCGGCGGCGTCGAAGATGACCCACGCGTGGCTGTTCACCGGCCCGCCCGGCGCGGGGCGCAACCAGGCGGCGCGCGCCTTCGCCGCCGCGTTGCAGTGCGTCAGCCCCGACCGCGCACTCGGCGGGTCCCCGGGCTGCGGATTCTGCGACGGCTGCCACACCGCCCTGATCGGGACCCACGCCGACGTGAGCACGATCGCCGCCGTCGGCGCGATGATCCTGGTGCGCGACATGCGTGACACCGTCCGCAAGTCGTTCACCGCACCGGCGAACGGCCGCTGGCAGGTGATCCTCGTCGAGGACGCCGAACGGCTGAACGAGAGTTCCGCCAACGCCGTCCTCAAGGCCGTCGAGGAGCCCGCACCCCGCACGGTCTGGCTCCTCTGCGCCCCCTCCGTCGAGGACGTCCTGCCGACGATCCGCTCCCGCTGCCGCCACCTCAACCTGAGCACGCCCTCCGTGGACGCCGTCGCCGATCTGCTCGTACGGCGTGAGGGCATCGAGCCGGATGTCGCCGCGGCCGCGGCCCGCGCCACCCAGGGGCACGTCGACCGGGCCCGCCGCCTGGCCACCGACCCGGCCGCCCGCGAGCGCCGTGCCGCCGTACTGAAGCTGCCGCTGCGCGTCGAGGACATCGGGAGCGCGCTCAAGGCGGCCCAGGAACTCGTCGACGCCGCCGCCGAGGACGCCAAACAGCTGGCCGAGCAGAGGGACACCAAGGAGACCGACGAGCTGAAGGCGGCACTCGGCGCGGCCCAGGGCGGCCGGCTGCCGCGCGGCACCGCGGGCGTGGTCAAGGAACTGGAGGACATGCAGAAGCGCCGCAGAACGCGTACCCAGCGGGACAGCCTCGATGTGGCCCTGACCGACCTCACCAGCTTCTACCGTGACGTCCTCGCCCTCCAGCTCGGCTCCCGCGTGGCCATCGCCAACACGGACGCGGAGGACGCCCTGGAGCGCCTGGCCCGGGGCAACTCCCCCGAATCCACGCTCCGCCGCATCGAGGCCATCGCCGCCTGCCGCGACGCCCTCGACCGCAACGTGGCCCCGCTCCTGGCGGTGGAAGCGATGACGATGGCCCTCAGAGCAGGCTGACCCGACCCGACCCGACCCACCCCGGTCCGACCCACCCCGGTCCGAATCCGAAAACCGAATCCCATAGCCCCAAAAATCACGACTCGCGCGACGCGCGACACGCACACAAGGCACTCGCCCCGTCGCGCAGAGTTACGCTCGCAGTATGTACACAAGGCGCATCCTCCGCAGGACCCGTACCGGAGCCACGCTGCTCGCCGCCGCCGCGCTCCTGGTCTCCGGCTGCTCCTCCGGGAGCACGACGAGCACCACGAGTTCCGCGAGCTCGGCGACGAAGGAGGAGGCTGCGGTGCTGGCCGCCCTGCCCCGCTCCACGCCCAAGGCGCTCACGCCTTACTACGAGCAGAAGCCCGCCTGGCGCGACTGCGGAGTGCCCGGCTTCCAGTGCGCCACGCTGAAGGTGCCGCTCGACTACGCGGACCCGTCCGCCGGCGACATCCGCCTCGCCGTGTCCCGCAAGAAGGCCACGGGCCCGGGGGAGCGGCTGGGCTCCCTGCTGGTCAACCCCGGCGGACCGGGCGGCTCGGCGATCGACTACCTCCAGGCGTACGCGGGCATCGGCTACCCGAAGGAGGTGCGCGCCCGCTACGACCTGGTGGCCGTGGACCCGCGGGGCGTGGCCCGCAGCGAGCCCGTCGAATGCCTGGACGGCCCCGAGATGGACGCGTACACGCAGACGGACTTCACACCGGACGACGAGAAGGAGGCGGACACACTGGTCGCCGCGTACCGGAAGTTCGCCGAGGGCTGCGGGGCGGACGAGCCGAAGCTGCTGCGCCATGTGTCCACCATCGAGGCGGCCCGGGACATGGACATCGTGCGGGCGGCGCTGGGCGACGA
This sequence comes from Streptomyces sp. NPDC085927, assembly GCF_044540975.1. Lineage (NCBI taxonomy): Bacteria > Bacillati > Actinomycetota > Actinomycetes > Kitasatosporales > Streptomycetaceae > Streptomyces > Streptomyces sp. NPDC085927. The sequence goes on along the minus strand of NZ_JBITSN010000006.1, from coordinate 89,311 downwards.
GAAGCTGAACTACGTCGGCGCCTCCTACGGGACCTTCCTCGGGGCGACGTACGCGGGGCTGTTCCCGGACCGGACGGGCCGGCTGGTCCTGGACGGCGCGCTGGACCCCTCCCTGTCCGCGCGGCAGCTCAACATCGAGCAGACGGCGGGCTTCGACACGGCGTTCACGGCCTTCGCGAAGGACTGCGTACGGCAGAGCGACTGCCCGCTCGGCGGCCGGAACACCAGTCCCGAAGAGGCCGGCAGGAACCTGAAGGAGTTCTTCGTCAAGACCGACGCCCAGCCGATCCCCACCGGTGACGCCGACGGCCGTGAGCTCACCGAGTCGCTGGCCACCATCGGGGTGATCGCCGCGATGTACGACGAGAGCGCCTGGCCGCTCCTGCGCAAGGCCCTGACGGCGGCGATGAAGGAGAACAACGGCGCCGGACTCCTCGCCCTCTCCGACAGCTACTACGAACGTGACGCCGACGGCGAGTACGCCAACCTGATGTTCGCCAACGCCGCCGTGAACTGCCTGGACCTCCCGGCCGCCTTCGACTCCCCGGACCAGGTGAAGGACGCGCTCCCCGACTTCGAGAAGGCGTCCCCGGTCTTCGGCGAGGGCTTCGCCTGGGCCGCCCTGAACTGCACGTACTGGCCGGTCGCCGCCACGGGTGAGCCCCAGCGCATCGAGGCCGAGGGCGCGGCACCGATCGTCGTCGTCGGTACCACGCGCGACCCCGCGACCCCCTACCGCTGGGCGGAGGCCCTGGCCGGCCAGCTCGCCTCGGCCCGCCTCCTCACCTACGAGGGCGACGGCCACACCGCCTACGGCCGGGGCAGCGACTGCATCGACTCCGCGATCAACACCTACCTCGTCGAGGGCACCCCGCCCGCGGACGGAAAGCGCTGCTCATAGCGGGTGCACCCACCCCGGAGGCAGGCCCTCGGGCCCGCCTCCGGGGCAGGTACGAAGCACCATCCGAAACTGTGTAGACTTACCGTCGTTGCTGATCGCACCATGGTGCCGTCAGCGCGCCGCCTTAGCTCAGATGGCCAGAGCAACGCACTCGTAATGCGTAGGTCTCGGGTTCGAATCCCGAAGGCGGCTCTGTGAAAGCCTCAGGACTCACTCGCCGTGACCTGGGGCTTTTGCTTTTTCGGGGGCGGACAGGGCGGAACGAGGTGCACGTCTGAGACGCCGTGGAGCGACTTGGGCGAGCGGTGGTGAGCGGAGGGCTCCGGGCCCTGTTCAGCGAGTTTCTTCCACTCGGTCCTCACCTTCACCTCGGCCTTCTCGGCGGCTTTCGCCCCGCTGCGAGCGGCCTCGCCTGCCGCGGCCTCCCGTTGGACCTCGCTCTGCTCCGGCGAGCGGCGCCCTCCGGCCACACCACCTCCACGGGGACACCTGCGGCCTGTGCTTCGAGGACGGTGTCGGCGGTGCCGCCGCCCCAGCCGGTCGGGGGTTCGCCGTCCCACACGGCGACGAGGCGGTCGGCGCGTTCGACGAGTACGGCGTTGGCGGCCTCGTACGCCTGCCGGTCGGCCGTCTCGACGGGGAGCACGAGGACTTCCTCGGCGGCTTCGACGAGGCGGTCGAAGAGGGGGGCGTGGTCGGGCCCGACCTTGTTCCGGCGGTAGTCCTGGGAAGGGACGACCACGGTGAGCCGTCCGCCGGCGGCGAGGACGGCCTCGGCGAAGAGGGAGTCCGCGCCCTTGGCGATGCAGGAGACGCCGACCAGCTCGCCGTCCTCGGCGTACGGCTTGAGCAGATCGTCCAGGGCGGCACGGACCAGGGGGATGCTGCCCTCCGTCAGGTTGATGTGCCCGGTCACCGCGATGGTCGTCACGGTCCGTTCCTCTTCCAGGCCGGCAGCAGGTCTTGGACCCTGTCGCGGGTCTTGCACACGGGGCGGGCCGCGTTGTTGTCACCAGGGCACAGGCCCCGCTGGGGACGGGAGGTGTCCGGCGCAGCTGGGGCGGCCGCCGGACAGCTGACCCGGAAGGCAGGGAGAAGGGCGGAAAGGAAGGGGCGAGGGCCCGGTTTTTCACCTTCACCGACCGGGGCCCTCGCCTGCGGATCGGGCCGCGGTGGTGACACTCCCCCGAGTTGCGCGTACGACGCGCGCACCACCCGGGCCGGATCCGTTGTAGTGATCACATCAGGACTTGCCAACGGATCGCTAACATGTGGCCGGTGACTCTCCGCTGGTGAGCGGGTCGGAGGGTGAGCGGGCGGCGGGCGGTCGGAAAGGCAGTGATGCGGCGGGAGTTGCGGTTCGGGCTTCTGGGAGCACCGGTTCTGTACGGCGGGGAGAAGAGCGGTGAGGGGACGTGTTCCGCCAGGCCCGGTGTCCGGGCCGTCGGGAGTCCCAAGCTGCGGATCCTGCTCGCCGCGCTGTTGCTCGACGCGGGGCGCGTCGTCTCCGTCGACGGGCTGAAGGACGCGCTCTGGGGCGGGGCCCCGCCCGTCTCCGCGCACCCCTCGCTGCACAACCACGTGGCCCGGCTGCGCCGGCTGCTCGACGACCCCGGCCGGCTGGTCACCGTACCGACCGGATATCTCCTGCGGGTCGACGACGGAGAACTGGACGTCCATCGCTTCGACGCCCTGGTCGCTTCGGCGCGCACCGCGCACACCGGCCGGGACTGGGAGCGCGTCGTCCGTTCCTGCGCCGACGCGCTCGCGCTGTGGCGGGGCGCACCGCTGGCCGGGCTGCCGCCCGAGGTGGGCGGGTACGCGCTGATACGGCGGCTGCAGGAGGCGCGGCTGCTGCTCCTCGAGTGTCACTACGACGCCGAACTCGCCCTCCGCGGCGGGCGGTCGGCGGCCGGGCTCGTGCCGGAGCTGGCGGCGCTGGCCGCCGGGCATCCGCTGCGGGAGGCCTACCACCGGCAGCTGATGCTCGCCCTGCACCGCGTCGGCCGCCGGGCCGAGGCCCTCGCCGTCCACCGTGATCTGCGCACCCGGCTGGCCGAGGAACTCGGCATCGAACCGGGGCCGGGCGTGCGGGAGGCGCATGTGGAGGTGCTGCGGGGGACCGACGAGCCTGTGCCGGGACACCGTCCTCGGCGCAGTGTGCCGACGGGCGTACCGGGCGCGTCGCCCGTGGTGCTCCGGCCGGCCCAACTTCCGGCGGCACCCGCCCACTTCACCGGTCGCGGGGAAGTGGTCGACGAACTGCGGCGGGTGCTCACCCCTGGGGCGCGGCCGACGACGGCAGCTGCCCCCGGGCCCGGCTCATCCGGCTCCTCCGGTGTCCTCGGCTCCTCCGCACCCTCCGTCGTGGTCATCAGCGGGATGGCCGGTGTCGGCAAGAGCGCGCTCGCGCTGCATGTCGCGCAAGGGCTGCTGGAACGTTTCCGCAGTGGTCAGCTCTACGTCGACCTGCACGGCGCCACCCCTGGTCGGACGCCCCTCACCTCCGCCCGGGCGCTGACCACGCTGCTCGGCGACCTCGGCATCGCACCCCGGGACGTCCCCGAACGCCAGGACGCCGCCGCCGCGTTGTTGCGCTCGCTGCTCGCACCGACCCGCACGCTCCTGGTGCTGGACGACGCCGCGAACGCCGCGCAGGTCCGGCCGCTGCTGCCCGCCGGGCCGGGGTGCGCGGTGATCGTCACCAGCCGCTCGCCCCTCACCGCGCTCGACGGGGCGGTCCGCTTCCCGCTCGCCCCGCTGACCGGGGAGGACAGTGCCGCGCTGCTGCGCGCGGTCTCCGGCCGGGACGGTCTCGACGCCGGGCACCCCCTGGTCGCGCTCACCGGCCGGCTTCCCCTCGCCCTGCGCGTGGTCGCCGCCCGGCTGGCCGCGCGCGGGGCCCTCACCCCCGACGTGCTGGCCGGCCGGCTGGCTGCCGCCGACAGCCGCCTGGCTCAGCTGGAGTACGACGATCTCAGTGTCCGCCGTTCCCTGGCGGTCGCCCACGACGCGCTCGCCGCCTCCGTGCGCGAGGCCGACCGGGACGCGGCCCTCGTCCTGCGCCACATCGGCGCGCTCGATCTGTCCGGATACGGTCTGTCCGGCTACGGTGCCGCCCGGCTGGCCCGCCTCGCGGGCATCGACGTGCGCCGCGCGGAGGCCGCACTGGACCGGCTCGTCGAGGTGTCGCTGCTGGAGGAGACCGCGTACGGCCGCTACGCCCTGCACGACCTGGTCCGCGACTTCGCCCGCGAACTCGCCCGTGAGCCGGTTCGGGGGCCCGCCTCCGAGCCGGCCCCGGTCTCCGAACCGGCCCCCGCCTCTGCACCCCTCCCCGTCTCCGAGCAGGTCCCCGTCTCCGAAGCCATCCCCACTTTTCTCTCCGGGGGCGCCGGGGGCGCCGGGGAGGCCGGTCTCCGGGGTCACTTGGCGTCCGCGTAGCACTCCACCACCGCCGTCGTGAACGGGAACCGCACCGGGGTCGGGCCGAACGTCAGCCGCCCGGCCAGCTCCGCCGCCTCCCGGATCGCCGTCACCACCGTCTCCGCCTCCTCCTCCGGACAGTGCACGATCACCTCGTCGTGCTGGAAGAAGACCAGCTCGGCCGCCATGTCCCTCACCGCCTGCCGTAGCGCGGCGAGCAGCAGCAGGGTCCAGTCGGCGGCGCTGCCCTGGACGACGAAGTTGCGGGTGAAACGGCCTCGCGCGCGGGCGTCGGTCGAGGCGTAGCCCGGTATCCACTGCCGGGCGGCGTCGGGTTCCTCCTCCGCGAGCGGGATGCCCGCCTCCTCCACCGCGTCGTCCGTCGTGCGGGCCGCGGGCGGGCAGGTGCGGCCCAGCCAGGTCCGCACGAGCCGGCCCTCCTCCCCGGCGCGGGCGGCCTCGTCGACGTAGGCCACGGCCCGGGGGAAGCGGCGTCTGAGGGCGGCGAGGTTCTTCAGGCCGTCGCCGGACGTCTGGCCGTAGACCGCGCCGAGGACGGCGAGCTTCGCCTGCGCGCGGTCGCCGGAGAAGGCGCGGTCGGACACCGACTGGTAGAGGTCGGTCTCCCGGCCGGCCACCTCCATCAGCCCGGGGTCGCGGGAGATCGCCGCGAGGACGCGCGGCTCCATCTGGTCGGCGTCGGCGACGACGAGCCGCCAGCCCGGGTCGGCGACGGCCGCGCGGCGGATCACCTTGGGGATCTGCAGCGCGCCCCCGCCGTTGGTCACCCAGCGGCCGGTCACCGTCCCGCCCGCCAGGAACTCGGGCCGGAAGCGGCCGTCGCGCACCCAGTCCTGGAGCCAGGACCAGCCGTGGGCGACCCGGATGCGGTACAGCTTCTTGTACTCGATCAGCGGTTTCACCGCCGGATGGTCGATGGACTCGAGCTCCCAGCGGCGGGTCGAGGAGACCTTGATCCCGGCCTGCGCGAACGCCTTGACGACGTCGGCGGGCAGGTCGGGCCGGACCCGGCGGCCGAAGGCGGCGGACACCTCGTCGGCGAGCTCGGCGAGTCTGCGGGGCTCGCCGCCGCCCGCGTACCGCTCGCCGAGCAGGTCGTGCAGCACCGCGCGGTGCACGTCCGCCCGCCAGGGCACCCCCGCGCGGTTCATCTCGGCGGCGACGAGCATCCCCGCCGACTCGGCGGCCACCAGCAGCCGCATCCGGTCCGGGTGCGCGGTGGCCTCGATCCGGCGCTGCTGTCCGGCGTAGACCGCGAGGAGGTCCGCCAGCGGGACGTGGGTGCCCCGGGGTTCGAAGAGCGGCGACTGCGCGCCCGGCTCGGCCGAACGCTGCGGCGGATCGGGCGGTACGGGGCCCCCGCGGAGCCGCGCCAGGGCGGCAGCGGCCGAACGGGGCTGCCCGTACCGGCCCTCGTGGCCGAGCAGGAGCGTCTCGGCCGCCTCGACGTCGTAACACCGTTCTACTCGCACCCCCGTGGCGAGCAGGCGCGGATGGACCTCGGCGGTGGACCGCCACACCCACCGGGTGACGCCGGGACGGCTCCGCACGGCCTCGGCGGGATCCGCCTCCCGCCGCACCGGAGCGGCGGGCAGCCCCTCCGGGCCGAGGGGGGCGACGTCGACGCCACCGTCCTCGGCCAAAGAGAGTGCCCACCGGTCGGCCATGAGGTGAGTGTGGCAGGGGGGTCTGACAGCGGGGCCCGGGAGCGGGGTTCGGGAGCGGGGTTCGGGAACGGGCCCGACGCGGGGTCCGGCGACGACCCGGATCAGCTCTCCGGCGAGGGTTCCTGCTCCCGGTCGCCGTCCCCGCCCTTCTTCTCCCGGCCGTCCTCCTTCTCCCGGTCCTCCTCCTGCCGCGTCTCCACGACCTGTGCCAGCAGGTCGGCGACGTACCGCTCGGTGGTCGTCTTGTCGACGCCGAGGCCGCTGAGGACGCCCTTGCCGTTCTCGTGCTCCAGGAGGGCGAGCAGGAGGTGCTCGGTGCCGACGTAGTTGTGGCCGAGGCGGAGGGCCTCGCGGAAGGTGAGTTCCAGGACTTTCTTGGCCGCCGGGCCGTACGGCACCAGCTCGGGGGCGTCCTCGACGGCCGGCGGGAGGGCCGCGGTGGCGGCAGCGCGGACCGCGTCCAGGGTGACGCCCTGTTCGGTGATCGCCTTCGCGGCCAGGCCGCCCGGCTCGGCCAGCAGGCCGAGGACCAGGTGCGCGGGCAGGCCCTCGGCGTTGCGCGCGGCCTTGGACTCGTTGTGCGCGGCCATCACCACGGCGCGGGCGCGGGGCGTGTAGCGGTTGAAGCCCTCGTTCGGGTCGAGGGCGGCCGACTCCTTGGGCACGAAACGCTTCTGGGCCGCCTGCCGGGTGACGCCCATGCTCTTGCCGATGTCCGTCCAGGAGGCGCCCGAGCGCCGGGCCTGGTCCACGAAGTGGCCGATCAGGTGGTCCGCCACGTCGCCGAGGTGCTCACCCGCGAGCACCGCGTCCTGAAGTTGCTGAAGGGGTTCCTCGTGGACCTTCTTGATGGCCGCGATGAGGTCGTCGAGACGGACGGATGACTTGATGCCGGGATTCGTCGTCATGTGTCAACGGTAGGTTGACAGCGGGAGAGTGTCAACCGCGAGTTGACACTTGGGGGTGAATTCCCGTGGCATGGCACCATCGGCCCGTGAGCACGTCCAGCACCGTCGACCGCGCCTTCCGGGCCGCCCTGTACGCCACCACCGACGACGCCCTCGACACCGGCGCGTCCCTGCTCGCCGTCGACCCGGCGGCGGACGCCGAACTCGCCCGGCGGGGCGAGGAGTTCGTGGCGAACGCCCGGCGGCGCGGCTGGCAGCCCGCCGACCTCGTACGGATCGTCCGGCGCGAACTGGACGACGTGCACCTACGGCTCGTCACGGGACTGATCCGCGCGCAGACGCCGCACGACCGGCCCCGAGGGCCCCGCTGGACCGCCCAGCTCGACGCTCTCGGCGCCCCCGGTGAACCCGGCGCCGCACCCGCGCCCCGCACCGATCGCTTCTCGCACGCCACGGCCGTACTGGAGCTGTACCGGCTGCTGCTGCGCCTGCCCGCGCTCGAACCCCTCGACGAGGCGGCGGCCGAGGCCGCCGGCGCGGCGGGACCGGACGGGCGGGACCGGCGTCCGGAGTCCCGCATGCTCGGCCGCATCCGCGCGCTGCTGGCCAAGGCGGAGGCGACCGGATTCCCGGAGGAGGCGGAGGCGCTCACCGCCAAGGCGCAGGAGCTGATGGCGCGGCACAGCGTCGACGAGGCCCTGCTCGCGGTACGGACACACGCGGCGACGGTGCCGGGCGCGTGCCGGATCGGGGTGGAAGCGCCGTACGAGCAGACCAAGGCCGTCCTGCTCGACGCGATCGCCGACGCGAACCACTGCCGGGCCGTGTGGAACGAATCCCTCGGCTTCTCCACCGTGGTCGGCTTCGACGCCGACCTGGAAGCGGTCGAACTTCTCTACACCTCACTGCTCGTGCAGGCCGGTACGGCCATGACGAAGGCGGAGGCGGCCCAGAAGGCGGGCGGACGCAAGCGGACCAAGACCTTCCGGCAGTCCTTCCTCGCGGCCTACGCCCACCGCGTGGGCGCGCGCCTCGCGGCTGCCGCCGAAGGCCGGACGAGTGGGCTGAGCGACGACCTGCTCCCGGTGCTCGCCTCCCGCGACGTCGCGGTCACCGAGCGACTGGACCACCTGTTCCCGGAGACGACGACCACCCGGCTGCGCGGGGTGAGTGACGTGGCGGGCTGGGAGGAGGGCGCGCGGGCGGCGGACAATGCCCAGGTCGAAGCCCGCCGACGGCTCGGCTGAACCGGAGCCGCACCCTAAGACGCCCCCCCGCGCGTGGTGCCCCCCCCCGCGTGGCCCGGAGCCCGCGCGGGTGGTGGGCCGAGGATCGCCCGACCCCGCGCGGGTGGTGGGGCGAGGGTCGCCCTTCGCGCGGGGGCAGGTGGTGGGGCGTGGGTCTTCCTGCCGGAAGGCCGGAAGGGCGCTCGGTCGCCCGTCTGCCGGTCGGTCGCCGGTCTACCGGTCGGTTGCCCGCCTGTCGCTCGGTCACCCGGCTACCGACCGTCGGTCGGCCGTTCGCCGGTCAGTCGCCCGTCCGCTGGAAGGCGCCCACGGAGGCGTCGGCCGAGGCCTCGGTCTTTTCCTTGACCGCCACCGGGCCGTACGACCAGGGGAAGTCCTGGGTGGTGGAGTCGCCGGGGAGGCCGACCTGCAGGGTCTTGACGTCCAGGCTCTCGCCCTCGCCCTCCGGCCCGCGCACGTAGGTGATCGTCAAGGAGACCGATCCGCCCTCGGCCAGGGTCAGCTTCTGCGCCGTTGCGCCCTCGACCGGGGCCAGTGCGACGGGCTCGTCCCCGGCCACCAGATTCGCCTCGGCAAAGCCGTCCAGGACGCAGGAGGCACCCTGGTTGACGAGGTTCACGGGGACCTCGCCGGTGTCACCGGCGGCCGGTGCCTCGCTCGCGGGGCCGGCCTCCATGTCCACCGTCGCGCTCGAGCAGGCCCCGCTCTGCTGCTTCGCGTCGTCCTTCGCCCCGTCCCCACCGCTCTCGCCGCCGCAGGCGGTCAGCAGGAGGAGGGCGGTGACAGCGGTGACGGTGATCGGCATGGTGCGCATGAGGATTCCCCTGGGGTCGTGGAACAGCCCACCGATCATCACATCCTGGGGCCCCTCCCTGCGCATCCGAAGGGCCGATGTCCTCACGGCAGGAGCGGACCCTACGACCCCAGCCCCGCGGTCGGAAGCCCCGACGGCAGCCGGCCGCCCTCGGCCTTCGTGTACGTCTCGGTGCCGAGGGAGCCCTCCCAGGTGACCTTCAGGGTGGACCCGCTCACCGAGTCGACCGTGCCGCTCGCCCGGTCCTCGTTGCCGTCCGTGCACTGGAGACTGATCGTCGGGGTTCCGGCATCCTCCTGTGCGGTGCCGCTGCACACGGTGCCGCCCGTGGCGAAGAGGGCCGCCTGCTCCCCGGTGAACATCAGCGCCACGGCCTTGCCGTCGACCGTGGTGAGCCAGCTGCCCTCCAGCTCGCCCGCCGGGGCGCCGCTCGTGGCCGAGCCGCCCGTCTCGTCCGTCCCGCCGGTGCCACCGTCGGGATCGGCGTCGGCCGAGGCGGACGCCTCGGCGGACGGCGTGGAGTCGTCGCCGGAGTCGCTGTCGCCGCTGCACCCGGTGAGGACGAGCGCGCCGGCCAGGCCCGTGGCCGCGACCGCGAGCCGTACGCGTCGGCGTGACACGGTGCGCCAGGAGTACGGCGCGGACGAGGCAGTCACTGAAGCCCTTACCGAAGGCGTCTCCGGAGCCCCCTTCGAAGACGCATCCGAAGCCGTGCCCCGAGACGCCCCCGGAGCCGCCCCCGTGGCCACCGCCGAGCCCACCGAGCCCACCGACGTCCCCGTACCGCGCTGATCCACCGATGTCACCGCAAGCCCCCTGCCCTGTAGCCGGCCACGTCGGCCGGAACGACCGCAGACAGCTAACAGGACGTGCCCGGCACCCCACCAGCCCCGGTGACCCACCTCGCACCGCGCCGTCACCGCGCGGTGAGGGGAATGAGAAGGGGGGAGGGAACGGCACGGCGGTGAGGGCGGCACCCGCCGCGTTCCGCAGCGGCAGCCCGCGCGGGTGGTCGGGAGGACTCGGGGGATGTCCCTACTTCCCTATGACGATAGGTAGTTGACGAATAAAAGAGACCGCTTGCAGGACTAACGGGGGTGCGGGAGGACAGGCGAAGGAAACGAGGGAACATGAAGGCCCCCGTATGCGTCTCAATCCACACGGGGCCCGGCAGGTCGGGCCGCAGGACTGTAACTGCGGGAACACCCCGCGTGCACGTGCATCTGCCCATGCATTTGCACTTGAACAAAGCTATGATCCGGGTCAGTTGACCACTGCATCAATGGCAACACCAGCCAGTGCACAACGGGGAGCGACCTGTGGACCACGACGTGTACGACGGTGATGTGTACGAAGGCGACGTGTACGGCGTCGCCGACGCGTCCCGCGTGTTCAACGGCATGGCGGCCACCAGGCTGAACGGCGTGGCCTGGCAGAAGAGCCGGCACAGCAATTCGCAGGGTTCCTGCGTCGAGTTCGCCCGGCTGCCGGGTGGTGAGGTGGCGGTGCGCAACTCCCGTTTTCCCGAGGGGCCCGCGCTCGTCTACACCAGGGCGGAGATCGAGGCGATGCTCCTCGGCATCAAGGACGGCGAGTTCGACCACTTGGTCGTCGGCTGAGGAAAGCGCCTACCGCGCCCACCGCGGTGGCACCGACCTTGCCCGCCGCACCGATCTTGCCCGCCGCGTCGGCCTCGCCCGCCGCACCGGCCTCACCCGGCGGCCCCTGAATGCCGCGCGACGCGCGTAGAAGCGCCGCGCCCCAAGGTGTCGCTTCCGTCAGTCGCCGCCGGGAGGCCGCAGCAGGAACAGCGCCCAGACCATCTTGCCGCGTCCGCTCCGCATCGGCTGCCAGCCCCAGCTGTCGCTGAACGACTCGACCAGGAGCAGCCCGCGGCCCGACTCCGCGGAGAAGTCGTCCGCGTCACGGGTGACGGGACTGTCGTGGCTCGGGTCGCGCACCGCGCACACCAGGCGTCCGGTCCACCGCATCAGATGCAGCCGTACCGGAGCCTCCTGACCCGTCAGCCGCGGTGCGCAGGCCGGCAGTCCGTGCCGCAGGGCGTTGGTGACCAGCTCGGAGACGACCAGGCACACGTCGTCGAAGCGGTCGTCCAGGTCCCACTGGTCGCAGGTCTTCCGGGTGAACTGCCGCGCCTCGCGGACCGCTTCGTAGCGGGTGGGCAGGGAGCAGGAGACGGCGTCGGACACGGCCGCGGGGTCCAGCGGCGGAAGGCCCTGCCGTAACGGCTCGAGCATGGTCGATCCATTCGTCCCCATGCGAGGCACTCCCGGAATTCGCGGTCGTAGCGATACGGCGGTGGTGCGGAGACCATGGTTTCGGATGCGCACGGCAGATGCAAGGGCAGATGCACGTGCAGCTGACCGAAATAGACCCTGCCGTACCGCTTGTTGGTCAATTTTTCTGCCATATTCACGCCTCTCCTGTCACTTCCGTGGCCTGCTCTCTGTTCCTCCCTGCTCGAAACCTCCACCCCGGTTCCATTTCCGTAACCGGGCGAGTACTGCTCGAAGTGTTTTAGTGGCAGACTTCGGCCCCTGGCAGACGTTGGGGAGGCTGGCGAACGTGAGCGCGGGAGAGCCGGGATCGGTGGTGCGGCGCATGCTGCTCGGATCACAACTCAGGCGACTGCGTGAGGCTCGGGGGATCACGCGCGAGGCGGCGGGCTATTCGATCCGCGCCTCCGAATCGAAGATCAGCCGGATGGAGCTGGGCCGGGTGAGCTTCAAGACCAGGGACGTCGAGGACCTGCTGACGCTGTACGGCATCGGGGACGAGCAGGAGCGCGCCTCACTGCTCTCCCTGGCCAAGGAGGCCAATGTCGCGGGCTGGTGGCACAGTTACTCGGACGTGCTGCCCAGCTGGTTCCCCACCTATGTGGGTCTCGAAGGTGCCGCCGCACTGATCAGGGCGTACGAAGTGCAGTTCGTGCACGGTCTGCTGCAGACCGAGGAGTACGCGCGCGCGGTGGTCCGGCGCGGCATGCAGGGTGCGAGCGAGGCCGACGTCGAACGACGGGTGGCGCTGCGCCTGGAGCGGCAGAAGTACCTGGTCGCGAAGAACGCCCCCGAGTTCCACGTTGTGCTCGACGAGGCCGCGCTGCGCCGGCCGTACGGCGACCGCGAGGTGATGAAGGGGCAGCTCCAGCATCTGATCGAGATCTCCGGGCGGCCCAACGTCCGGCTGCAGGTCATGCCGTTCGGGCTCGGCGGCCACTCCGGTGAGTCCGGCGCGTTCACCATCCTCAGCTTCCCCGAGTCCGACCTCTCGGACGTCGTGTACATGGAGCAGCTGACGAGCGCGCTGTACCTCGACAAGGCCGAGGACGTCGCCCAGTACGAGAAGGCGCTCAAGGAGCTCCAGCAGGACAGCCCGGGCCCTTCGGAGAGCCGGGACCTTCTGCGAGGTCTTCTCCAACTCTCCTGAAACATCAGTACGATGACGGTCGATCAGGCGCGCGAGGGGCGGACCGGCACCGGGCCGTGCGGCCGGACCGATCGCACGACCACTCGCATGCCGATCGCACGCGATCGTCCGGCCGGTCGGGTGGTGAGGCCGATCCGGGGTGGGCCCGGTCCGGCAGCGAGGGATTGAGGGGTTGAGGGATCACATGTCGTCGTACTTCACCGACCTGGCCCAGCAGTACATCGACGGCGAGTGGCGTCCGGGCACCGGCTCCTGGGACATCATCGACTTCAACCCGTACGACGACGAGAAACTGGCGTCGATCACGATAGCCACCGTCGACGAGGTCGACGAGGCCTACCGGGCGGCGGCCCGCGCGCAGAAGCAGTGGGCGGCGACCAACCCGTACGCGCGCCGCGCGGTGCTGGAGAAGGCGCTCGCCCTGGTCGAGGAGCGCGAGGAGGAGATCACCGAGGCGATCATCGCCGAACTCGGCGGCACGCGCCTGAAGGCGGCCTTCGAGCTCCACCTCGCCAAGGAGTTCCTGCGCGAGTCGGTGCACCTGGCGCTGCGTCCCGAGGGCCGGATCATCCCCTCGCCGGTGGACGGCAAGGAGAACCGCGTCTACCGCGTGCCCGTCGGCGTCGTCGGCGTGATCAGCCCGTTCAACTTCCCGTTCCTGCTGTCGCTGAAGTCGGTCGCCCCGGCGCTCGCGCTCGGCAACGGCGTGGTGCTCAAGCCGCACCAGAACACCCCCGTCGTCGGCGGGGCGCTGATCGCGAAGATCTTCGAGGACGCGGGCCTGCCCGGCGGTCTGCTGAACGTCGTCATCACCGACATCGCGGAGATCGGCGACGCCTTCCTCGAACACCCGGTCCCGAAGGTCATCTCCTTCACGGGCTCCGACGCGGTCGGCCGTCACGTGGCCACCGTCTGCGCGCGCCTCTTCAAGCGCTCGGTCCTCGAACTCGGCGGCAACAGCGCGCTGGTGGTCCTCGACGACGCCGACGTCGACTACGCGGTCGACGCGGCCGTGTTCAGCCGGTACGTCCACCAGGGCCAGGTCTGCATGGCCGCGAACCGGGTGCTGGTGGACCGTTCGGTGGCCGACGAGTTCACCGAGAAGTTCGTCGCCAAGGTCAAGTCCCTCAAGGCGGGCGACCCGCGCGACCCCGGGACCGTCATCGGCCCGGTGATCAACTCCCAGCAGGCGGACTCGCTGACCGGGGTCGTGGAACAGGCGCTCGCCGAGGGTGCGACCGCCCTGGTGCGCGGGGCCCGGACCGACAACCTGGTCGAGCCGTCCGTGCTCACCGGCCTGCCCGCCGACTCGGCCCTGCTCCGGCAGGAGGTCTTCGGCCCGGTCGCCTTCCTCGTCCCGTTCGACGGCGAGGAGGAGGCCGTACGCCTCGTCAACGACACCCCGTACGGCCTGAGCGGTGCGGTGCACACCGGGGACATCGAGCGCGGGGTCAACTTCGCCAAGCAGGTCGACACCGGCATGTTCCACGTGAACGACGGCACCGTGCACGACGAGCCGATCGTCCCCTTCGGCGGCGAGAAGAACTCCGGCAGCGGCCGGCTGAACGGCGAGGCGATGCTGGACGCCTTCACCACGATGAAGTGGATCTCGGTGCAGCACGGCCGCAGCGGGTTCCCCTTCTGATCCGTCGCTTCCGAGCCGCTCCTTCCCGGGCCCTTGCGGACAGCTCCTGTCCGCAAGGGCCCGTAGCGTCGTCGGTGTCAGGGAAACCGGGGCGGAAGCCCTCACCGACGAAAGGCGGCCGTCATGGTCACTCACGTTTCCGCCGAGGCCCGGGGCGACGAGCGCGGGGCGCTGCTGGCGTTCATCGAGGAGCAGCGCGGGGGCGTCCGCCGGTCGGTGCTCGGCCTCACCGACGAGCAGGCCGCGTCACGGCCCACCGCCAGTGAGCTGTCCCTGGCCGGGCTCCTCAAGCACGTCGCCGAGGTCGAGCAGGGCTGGATCGCCCGGGCCAAGGGCGAGCCGCCGGCCGTCCACCGGGACGAGTCGAACTGGCACGAGTGCTTCCGGCCGGTCGGCGAGGAAACCGTGGAGTCCTTCCTCGCGTACTACGAGAAGGTGGCCGCCGGGACGGAGTCGTTCATCCGCGCGGTGCCCAGCCTCGACGACACCTTCCTGATGGCGAAGACGTCCTGGAACCCGAAGGACGAGTGGCTCTCGATGCGCTGGCTGTGTCTCCACCTGATCCGCGAGACCGCCCGGCACGCCGGCCACGCCGACATCATCCGCGAGTCCCTGGACGGCGCCACGGCGTTCGAGCTGGTCGCGAAGGAGCGGGGCAGCTCCTGGGAGTGACCGCCCGCGGCCTACGCTGGAGCCCATGTCAGCGATCCGTCTCCTCGTGCTCGGCGCGGTGCGCCAGCACGGGCGGGCCCACGGCTACCAGGTGCGCAACGACCTGGAGTTCTGGGGCGCGCACGAGTGGTCTAACGCCAAGCCCGGCTCGATCTACCACGCCCTGAAACAGATGGCGAAGCAAGGGCTGCTGCACGCGCACGAGGTCGCGCCCTCGACGGCCGGGGGTCCGCCGCGCACCGAGTACGAGATCACCGCGGCGGGCAACGACGCGTACTTCGCGCTGCTGCGCGAGGCCCTCGTCGCCTACGACCAGAAGATGGACGTGAAGTCGGCGGCCATCGGCTTCGTCGTCGACCTGCCGAGGCAGGAGGCGACGGCGCTGCTGAAGGAGCGGATCCGGCGCATCGAGGAGTGGCGGGCCGCGGTCACCGAGCACTACGTGCCCGAGGGCGGCCCCGAGCCGCTGGGCCACATCGGCGAGATCATGAACCTGTGGGTGCACACGGCCGACGCCGAGGCCGAGTGGACCCGAGGGCTGGTCGGACGGATCGAGGCCGGCTCCTACACCTTCGCCGGGGAGGGTGATCCGTTCGTCGGCATCCTGGCCGAGGACCAGGAGAACCCGTACGCGACGGGGGAGCGCCACCCGGGGGACGAGCGCTGAGGCGCCCGCGCGCAGACCGAGCGTCCACCTCCGCGTGTTAATCAAGTTTGACTAATGACTCGGCCGTGCTTACCGTGACGTGTGTAGTCAAGTTTGACTAGCGAGAGGGTCATTTCCATGGCCGATGCAGTGATCACCGTCGAGGACGCACGGAAGACGTACGGCGCGACGAGAGGCGGCAGGACCGCGAAGCCCGCACTGGACGGGCTCGACCTCACGGTCGGGCGCGGCACGGTGCACGCGGTACTCGGCCCGAACGGCGCCGGCAAGACCACCCTGGTCCGGATCCTGGCCACCCTGCTGCGGCCCGACGCGGGCCGGATCGAGGTCGCGGGCCACGACGTGGTGCGGGAGGCGTACGCCGTGCGCCTGCGCATCGGTCTCCTGGGCCAGCACGCGGCGCTCGACGAGGAACTCGGGGGCCGGCAGAACCTCGAACTGTTCGGCCGCCTGTACCACCTGGGCGCACGGCGGGCCCGCGCACGGGCCGACGAACTCCTGGCACGCTTCGGCCTCGCCGACACCGGCCGCAAGGCGGTGGGGCAGTACAGCGGGGGCATGCGCCGCCGTCTGGACCTCGCCGCCTCCCTGATCACCGAACCGGAGGTGCTCTTCCTGGACGAACCGACCACCGGCCTCGACCCCCGCGGCCGCGCGGAGGTGTGGGACTCGGTCCGCACCCTGGTCGACGGCGGTACGACCGTCCTGCTCACCACCCAGTACCTGGAGGAGGCCGACCAGCTCGCCGACCGCATCTCGGTCGTGGACGCCGGCCGGATCATCGCCGACGGCACGGCGGACGCACTCAAGGCGGCCACCGGCGGCGACCGCATCGACGTCGTCCTGCGCGACGCCGGACAGCTGGGCGCGGCCGTCGCCCTGCTGCCCGTACCGAAGGACGAGATCACCGTGGACACCGACCGCAGGCTGCTCAGCGTCCCGGTGACCGACCGCATGGCGGCCCTGGCCGGGGTCGTCCGCGCACTGGAGGAGGCGGGCATCCGGGCCGAGGACATCGCCCTGCGCAGGCCCACGCTCGACGAGGCGTTCCTGCGGCTCACCGGACCCGACGACCGGGCCGAGGAGGCCGCATGACCACCCACGCACCGCTCACGCACCCGACGGCCGCCCGCGCGCGGACCGGCCACGTGCGGACCGCCCACGCCCTGACCGACTCCTGGACCATGACCCGCCGCGAACTCTCCCGCTGGCGGCGGCAGCCGGTCGCGGTGGTGGTCGGCCTGGTCTTCCCGGTGATGCTGCTGCTGATGTTCGGCTACCTGGTCGGCGGCGGCCGGGGGGTCAGTGGTGAGTACCTCGGCTACCTGGTCCCCGGCATGCTCGCGCTCACCATGGCCTTCGGCCTGGAGGGCACCATGGTCGCCGTCACCCAGGACCTCAACAAGGGCGTCGTCGACCGGTTCCGGTCGATGCCCATGGCCAACGGCGCGGTCCTGGTGGGCCGGTCCGCCGCCGACATGCTCCAGTCGGCGATCGGCCTCGCGGTGCTCCTGGCCGTCGCCGCCGCGCTGGGCTGGCGTGCCGACGGGGGCCCGGCCGGCTTCCTGGGTGCCGTGGGCCTGCTCCTGCTGTTCCGTTTCGCCATGCTGTGGATCGGCATCCACCTGGCGCTGGTGGCGGGGAAGCCCGAACTGGTGCAGGCGGTGCAGATCCTGGTCTGGCCGGTCGGCTTCCTGTCCAACGCCTTCGCGGCGCCCGAGTCCATGCCGGACTGGCTCGGCACGGTCGTCCAGTGGAACCCGATGTCGCAGACGGCCACGGCGGTACGCGACCTCTTCGGCAGCCCCGGCGGGGAGCCGGGGCACGTGTGGGCCGCCGTCGCCTGGCCCCTGGCGCTGCTCGCGGTGTTCTTCCCGCTGGCGGTACGGAGGTTCGCGCGGCTGAGCCGTTAGCGGACCCCCGGGACCCGGAGGCGGGCTCCCTCGTCACTGAGCGGGCCCGGAGCCGGGTCCGCTCAGTGGTGGAAGCCGGTGGCCGCGTTCTTGTCGTGGACGAGGGGATGCGGCTGCCGGCGCAGCTCCGGGAGGAACCGGGCCAGATCCTCGACGAACAGGTCGGCGAGGTCCTCGGAGAAACCGTTGCGGCACACCACCCGCAGCACCGACAGGTCCTCCCTGTTCGCGGGGAAGGTGTACGCGGGCACCAGCCAGCCGTGCTCCCGCATCCGCCGGGACACGTCGAAGACGTCGAACGCCGTCACCCCGGGCGCGGTCGTGAACGCGAACACCGGCAGTTCGTCGCCCCGGGTCAGCAGCCGGAAGTCGTCGAGCTCCCCGATCCGTCCGGCGAGCCCGCCGGCCACGTCCCGCGATGCCTGCTGCACCGCGCGGTAGCCGTCGCGGCCCAGCCGCAGGAACGAGTAGTACTGCGCCACCACCTGGGCGCCCGGCCGGGAGAAGTTCAGGGCGAACGTCGGCATGTCGCCGCCCAGGTAGTTCACCCGGAAGACCAGTTCCTCGGGCAGGGCGTCCGCGTCCCGCCACAGCGCCCAGCCGACGCCCGGGTAGACCAGCCCGTACTTGTGCCCCGAGGTGTTGATGGACGTCACGCGCGGGAGACGGAAGTCCCACACCAGGTCCTCGTCGACGAAGGGCGCGATCATCGCGCCGGACGCCCCGTCGACGTGCACCGGGACGTCGAGGCCGGTGCGCTCCTGGAGTTCGTCCAGCGCCGCGCACAGGTCCGCGATCGGCTCGTAGGACCCGTCGAAGGTGGAGCCCATGACACCGACGACCCCGATGGTGTTCTCGTCGCACATCCCGGCGGCGGCCTGCGGGTCGAGATGGAACCGGTCGCCCTCCATGGGCACCTGACGGGCCTCCACCTCCCAGAAGGTGCAGAACTTCTCCCAGCAGACCTGGACGTTGACACCCATGACGAGGTTCGGCCGGGCGTCCTTCGACGGGTACCGGTCGGCGTTGCGCCGAGCCCAGCGGCGCTTGAGCGCCATCCCGGCGAGCATGCACGCCTCGCTCGACCCCGTCGTCGAACAGCCCACGGCCGCGGACGGATCGGGCGCGTGCCACAGGTCCGCGAGCATCGACACACAGCGCCGCTCCAGCTCGGCGGTGCGCGGGTACTCGTCCTTGTCGATCATGTTCTTGTCCCGGCACTCCGCCATCAGGAGACCGGCCTCCGGCTCCATCCAGGTGGTGACGAAGGTGGCCAGGTTCAGCCGTGCGTTGCCGTCCAGCATCAGCTCGTCGTGCACCAGCTGATACGCCGTCGTGGGCGCCATCGGCGCGTCGGGCATCCGGTGCTTGGGCGGCGCCTCGGTCATGTCCCCGATGGGGTTGGCCGGGCCCAGGAAGGGGTTGACGGACAGGGGGCGCTCATCGCGCCGGGGAGCGTGGTGCAGTGGCATGGAGACCTCCGGGAGTGCGTACGGGGATGCGTGCGGGAGTTCGTACGGGTGGGGGCCAGAAGGACCACGGCGGCCACGGGGACCACGGGGACCACGGGGAGCGCGGGGAGCGCGAGGAGGGCGGGCGTCACCGGACCGGTGTCCCGTCCGCCCGCAGCTGCATCTGCGGGCGTCCCGTCACCAGCAGCCAGGCCGGCAGCGACGCGATGCACAGGAGCGCGAGGATGCCCGGCGAGGCGACCAGGACGGCGGCGACGAACAGGCTCACCCAGCCCTGTCGGGTGGTGGCCAGCAGCACCCCCAGCACCCCCGCCGACACACCCACCGCCGGATGCACGCCGGGCACCAGGGCGTGGGCGCACAGCCCGAGCGCGGTGCCGACGAACACGGCCGGGAAGATCCGCCCGCCCCGGAACCCGCAGGACGCGGCCACGACCAGGGCGGCCAGCTTCACCACCGTCATGGTGGCGAACTGACCCGCCGACCAGCCCCCGGGATCGGCCGCCAGCTCCGCGAGCTCGTCGAGCCCCTTGAACAGCGTCAGATGCCCGCCCAGCGCCGCCAGCGCGCCCAGCACGGCCCCGCCCGCCGGAAGCATCAGCATCGGGTGCCGAAGCCGCTGGAAGGCCCCGTGGACGTACGGGAAGGCGCGGACGGCACACATGCCCAGCAGCGCGCCCACCGAGGCGACCGTGAGCGCCGACAGCGGGTCGGCCCAGCCGGGGCGTCCGAACGGCGGCAGGTGCAGGTCGAAGCTGGGCTGCGACACCAGCGTGGTGGTGAGCGCGCCGGAGGCGGCGGCGGTCAGCGGTGCGAAGAGGCTGTCCCACAGGCGTCCCTTGATCCGCTGCCCCGCCAGGGCCTCGGAGATGACGAGGGCGGCGGCCACCGGGGTACCGAACAGCGCGCCGATCGTCGCCGCCTCGGCGAGCACCACCCAGCCCCGCTCGGGGGCCCGGGGCGCGGCCCTGACGCCCAGCCAGACCGCCAGCGAGACGTTCACGGCGATGATCGGGTTCTCGGGCCCCAGGCTCGGCCCGCCGGCCAGTACCAGGGCGCTCGCCAGCAGCAGTCCCGGCAGCACCACGGGCGGCAGCACGGGGGCGTCCAGGCCGGTCGTCGCCGGGTCGGGGCCGGCGTGTCCCGGCACCTTCCACACCACCAGACCGACCACGATCCCGGTGGCGACCAGCACGACGAACATCCACAGCACGGAGTACCTGCCGACCCCGAGCGCGTCCGGCACGGTCTGCCACAGCACGTCCTGGAGTTCCTCGGCCGCCAGGGTCACGCCCACCAGCAGCAGGCTGCACGCCACCCCCACGACCAGCGCGGGGACGACGGACGGCAGCAGGTCGCGTGCCCGGGTCGCCGGGGCGGCGGAGGGTTCCTGCTGCGCGCTGTCCTGGGCCACGCGCACACGATAGACGGATCAATCGCTCAAAACGGCATGAAACGGTCAGCGTGAAACGGTCGGCCTAAAAGGCGGGCATGAAACGGACGGCACGAACGGAGGACATGAACGGGCGACCGGCGTGAATCGGTCGAGGACATCCGGCTTGCACCTCACGTGGCGTGAGGACCCAGGGTGGAGTGCGTACCGAGAAGGGAGCGGAAGTGAGTCATTCCGTGGGACAGGTGGCCGGCTTCGCCGGGGTCACGGTGCGCACCCTGCACCACTACGACGACATCGGCCTGCTCGTTCCGAGCGAGCGCAGCCACGCGGGTCACCGGCGTTACACCGACGCCGACCTCGACCGGCTGCAGCAGATCCTGTTCTACCGGGAGCTCGGCTTCCCGCTCGACGAGGTCGCCGCCCTGCTCGACGATCGGGCCACCGGAAAAGCGGACCCGCGCGCGCACCTGCGCCGGCAGCACGACCTGCTGACCGCCCGGATCGAGAAGTTGCGGAGGATGGCGGCGGCCGTGGAGCACGCCATGGAGGCACACACGATGGGAATCAGTCTGACGCCCGAGGAACGGTTCGAGGTGTTCGGGGACTTCGACCCGGACCAGCACGAGGACGAGGTCCGGGAGCGCTGGGGCGACACCGACGCCCGCCGGCAGTCCCGGCAGCGGACCGCCTCCTACACCAAGGCCGACTGGAAGCGCGTCACCGAGGAGCTCGACTCCCTCCACCTGCGCATGGCCGACCTGATGTCCGCCGGCGCCCCGGCCGACTCCGGGGAGGCCATGGACACGGCGGAGGAACACCGGCTGTTCATCACGGGCGCGTACTACGACTGCGGGCACGAGATGCACACCTGCCTGGGCGAGATGTACGTCGCCGACCCGCGCTTCACGCGGACGTACGAGAACATCCGTCCCGGCCTGGCGGTCTACCTGCGCGACGCGATCGTCGCCAACGCGGCCCGGCACAGCGGCTGAGCCCGTACCGCGCGGACGGCCGCCCGGTCCCTTCCCCGGGGCCGGGCGGCCGTCCGCGCGGTCACTCGCGTACGAGCACCACCGCGGTGCCGTACGCGCACACCTCGGTGCCGACGTCCGCGGCGTCCGTGACGTCGAAGCGGAACGCCAGCACGCCGTTGGCGCCCCGCGCGCGTGCCTGTTCGATCAGCCGCTCCATGGCCTGGTTGCGGGTCTGCACGAGCGTCTTGGTCAGCCCTTTGAGTTCGCCGCCGACCATCGACTTCAGGCCCGCGCCGATCTGGCTGCCGAGGTGCCGGGACCGGACGGTCAGCCCGAAGACCTCTCCGATCACTTCCTGCACCCTGTGGCCCGGGACGTCGTTCGTCGTGACCACCAGGACGTCGGTCCCGGGGCCCTGTCCACCGCCGTACTCCTCGATGCCCATGGCCCCAGCTTCGTGGGGGAAGGGGAACGGTGCAATCCTGGGTACGCCCGTGGAACCCGGGTCGGGACGGCTGCGTTGGTAGTTTTGGCAACCAGCCTTCGCCCGTCCCCCTCAACCAGCAGGAGCCACAGCCCCGTGACCACCCTTGCGCTCGGCCCGGAGTGGCTGAGCCCGGATTACCTGATCGAGACCTTCAGCCTTCCCGGCATCCTGCTGATCGTCTTCGCCGAGTCCGGATTCTTCGCGTTCCTGCCCGGTGACTCCCTGCTGTTCACGGCGGGCCTCTTCGTGGCCGAGGGCAGCTACATCAGCCAGCCGCTGTGGCTGGTGTGCGCGCTGATCACGATTTCCGCCGTCCTCGGTGACCAAGTCGGCTACATGATCGGCAAGTTCTTCGGCCCGAAGATCTTCAACCGCCCCAACTCCAAGATCTTCAAACAGGAGAACCTGGAGAAGGCCCACGACTTCATGGAGAAGTACGGCCCCAAGGCGATCGTCCTGGCCCGCTTCGTGCCGATCGTGCGCACCTTCGCCCCCATCACGGCCGGCGCCGGCCGGATGAAGTACAGCATCTTCCTCACGTACAACCTCATCGGCGGTGTGGCCTGGGGCACGGGCATCACGGTCGCCGGTTACTGGCTCGGCCAGATCGGTTTCATCAAGGAGAACCTCGGGGTGATCCTCATCCTGATCGTCTTCCTCTCGGTGGTCCCGATCATCATCGAGTTCCTGCGGGAGCGGGCCAAGAAGAAGCGCGGCGGTGAGAACGCGGAGGCCCCGCAGCAGGGCGGGTACGGCGCGTACGGTCAGCAGGCGCCCCAGTACGCCCAGCCGGTCATGGACGACGCCACGACCCAGCTCCGCCGCATCACCCCGGACGGGCCGCCGCCCCCGCAGCACCGGCAGCAGGCCCCGCAGCCCCAGCGGCCCCAGCAGCCCTACGGCAACCAGGGCTACCCGCAGCAGCCCCAGCAGCCCCAGCAGCCGTACGGCAACGACCAGGGCGGCTACGACCAGTACTACGGCGGGCAGTACCCCCAGGGGCAGCACCCCCAGGGACAGGGCGGTCAGGGGCAGGCCCCGGACCCCCGTCGGCAGCAGCCCTACAACCAGGGCTACTGAACCACCGCACCGAACCCGTCCCCGGGGCACGCGACACCCGCGCGCCCCGGGGATCCGTGTGTCCGGGGGCCGGACGGCCCTGTCTCAGAAACCACGCGTCCGCTTCGCCGCCCTGCGCTTCTCGGCGGAGCCGACCCGCAGGAACATCCGGGAGATCTCCGAACCGAGGTTCACCCCGATCGCGATGGCCATGGCGAGCGCCACGGCCTTCGAGAGGGACACCAGACCCGCGTCCACCTCGTTCTGGGCGATCGCCAGCAGACCGAAGTACGTGGCGGAACCGGGAAGCAGGGGCCCGATCGCCGCCGTGATGTAGGGCAGCGCCGAAGCGAACCGGTACCGGGACAGCAGCTGGCCGAACAGCCCGACCAGGCCCGCCGCCGCGGCCGTGGAGGCCACCGGCGAGATGTCGCCCGCGTAGCTCATCGCGCCGTACACCACCCAGGCGACGCCGCCGTTGAGGGTGACCAGCAGCACCGTGGCCCGCTCCTGCTGGAGCAGCACCGCGAAGGCCAGCGACAGCGTGAGCGAGGCGGCGATCTGCCACAGCGGCCGCTCGGACTGGCCGAGCGCCGCGTCCGGGTTCAGCTGGGCACCCAGCTGAACGCCGAAGTAGAGCACCACCAGCACCCCGATCACGATGCCCGTGAAGAAGTACAGGACCTCCAGGAGCCGCGCGGCCGCGGTGATGTAGAAGCCCGTCAGGCCGTCCTGCACACCCGCCACCAGGGCCCGCCCCGGCAGCAGGGCGAACAGCCCACCGGTGATCACCGCGGACGCCTTCACGTCCGCGTGCGCCAGCGTCAGCGCGACGCCGAGCGCGGCCGGCGGCATCGCGGCCACCGTGAACTGGTAGAACTCCGGCAGCCCCCGGTCGGCGCACTTCCAGGCCAGCCGGTCGCCGAGCATCGCGCCCACCGCCGCGGCCACGAACACCAGGAGATCACCGCCGACCAGCACCGACGCCGAGCCCGCCAGCAGCCCGCTGGCCGCGTTCAGCACCCAGGTGGGGTAGGGGTGCCGGTTGCGGCGGATCTCCGCGAGCCGCCGGTAGGCCTCCTCCAGGGAGATGTGCGTCTCGTCGTCGCTGAGGTCGTCCACCAGCTGGTACACGGCCGCGAGACGGGTGTAGTCGGTGCCCCGGCGACGCACCGTGCGCGACGCGGTCACCGGGTCCTCCACCAGCGACGGCTGGTGGGAGATCGACAGCAGGGTGAAGGTGACGGTCGGCTCGCACCGGTCCAGGCCGTAGGAGCGGCAGACGGCGAACATCGCGCCCTCCACGTCCTCCGCGCCCTCGCCGCCCGCCAGCAGCAGCTCCCCGATACGCAGCGTCAGGTCGAGCACGCGCGGCACGGCGGGCCCGGTGTCGTCGTCGTGCCGCTGCACCAGCTCCGGCGCCGGCCGCTCGGTCACCGGCATGCGCAGCATGGTGCGCATCCGGTCCTGCCAGGGCGCGTCCCGGTGCAGCGCGAGGGCCGGGATCCCGCTCGGCGGGGTGAACGCCGACGGAGCCTGCTTGGCCTGGTAGGTGCGCGGCGGGTTGAACGCCGAACCCTCCGTCTCGGCGGGCGGATGCGGAGGCGCGTCCAGGCCCTGGGGCAGGGCGAACTCCGACGTCGTCTCCGACTCCGTGGGGGCTCGTCCGGCGCCCACGAGCGCGAGCCCTTCCGGAACGGCGAACTCCGACGTCGTCGACTCCGTATCCACCGGAGCGGTCGGCCCGACCGGAGCGCTGAAGGCGCTCCTCGCCTCGTCCGACCGGGGCTTGCGGTCCTCCGCGTCCGTCACCTGCGCTGCACTCCCTGTACGACACTTCCGCTGTACCTGTGCCCCCGTCGGGGCCCGGCAGACAGTCCCCAGGGCTCAGTATGCGCACGAGACGCGGGACGGGGCGCCCCCCCCCCCGGGGGGGCCCGGCCCCCCCGGGGGGGGCGGGGGGGGCGGGGGCGCCCCGGGACGTTAAAAGCGTGGTGGGACGCCCGATCTCGAAGACGGCGGGCGGGCC
>NZ_JBITSN010000006.1:0-64556 GCF_044540975.1 Streptomyces sp. NPDC085927 | reverse complement strand
CGCTCGTCCCTCCCCTCTCACCCGGCCCCCGGGCGGGCGCCGGCCCCGCCCCCCGCGGGCTTTCTCTTCCCACCCCCCGGGCCCGGGGCCCCCCCCCGGGGGGGGGGCCCCGGCCCGGCGTCTCGTGCGGCGGGGGCTCAGTGGCCGCCCGTCTCCTTGAAACGCTTGTAGGACCGCTCGATCTCGATCTCGGCGTCCGTCCGGCCGACCCAGTTGGCGCCCTCGACCGACTTGCCCGGCTCCAGGTCCTTGTAGACCTCGAAGAAGTGCTGGATCTCCAGACGGTCGAACTCCGACACGTGGTGGATGTCCCGCAGGTGCTCCACGCGCGGGTCCGTCGACGGGACGCACAGCAGCTTGTCGTCGCCGCCGGCCTCGTCCGTCATCCGGAACATGCCGATCGCGCGGCAGCGGATCAGACAGCCCGGGAACGTCGGCTCGTCGAGAATGACCAGCGCGTCCAGCGGGTCGCCGTCCTCGCCGAGAGTGTTCTCGACGAAGCCGTAGTCGGTCGGGTAGGCGGTCGAGGTGAAGAGTCGACGGTCCAAACGGATCCGACCCGTCTCGTGGTCCACCTCGTACTTGTTCCGCGAACCCTTCGGGATCTCGATCGTGACGTCGAACTCCACCGGTGGCTCCTCCATGATCAGCACATAGTTCTGGTGGTTAAGTGTCCCTCACGCAGGTGTGTGATCGCGAAAGGGGCTGGTGGTCGTGCCGGAGCTGAGGCCTTGGCGGGCCGCGAGACCGCATGTGGCACGGTTCGCGGACGCCGTACGACCCCGTCTGGCACGGACCGCGGCGGCTGTCCGGCCGCGTCTGGCGCGGTTGCGGCCGAGTCGTCCCGCGGGTGCCGCCACGGCCGCCGGGCCACGGATCACGCGGTCGGTGGCCCGGCCGGGAACCTGGCCGGGGGCCTGGCGGTTCACCGTGGTCGCGGCCACCGCCGGGACGGTGCTGGCCGCAGGAGTGGTGACCGCCGCCGGTCCCTGGGACTCCACGGGTCAGCGTACGGCCGAGCAGGACCGGGCCGTGGCCATGGAGGCCACGCGTGGCACAGATCACGGCGGCACCCGCGGCAACGCCGGTACACCGCCCCGCGGCCCCCGTACGGCCCCCAGCGCCCCCTCCGTGCTCACCGGCCTCGGCGGCGGCGCCACCACCGTGAAGTCGGCGCCCGGCGGCAAGGCCCTCACCGGCACCCTCGCCCCGCTGCTGAAGTCCCCGGCGCTCGGCGACCTCTCCGCCTCCGTGGTCGACGTGTCCACCGGCAGGAACGTGTACGGCGACGACGCCGGCGCCGCCCTCACCCCCGCCTCCACCACGAAGATCGCCACCGCGGTCGCCGTCCTCACCGCGCTCGGCCCCGACCACCGCCTGACCACCCGCGCCACCTTCGAACCCGACACGAAAGAGGTCATCCTCGTCGGCGGCGGCGATCCCACCCTCACCGCCCGCAAGAAGAACCCCACCGGCTCGGCCAGCCTGCGGGACCTCGCCGGCCGCACCGCCGCCGCCCTCGCCGAACGCGGCGTGCGCGAGGTGACCCTGTCGTACGACACCACCCTCTACACGGGCGGCGAACGGCACCCGATCGGGGTCAACCCCAACCTCGCCGCCCTCACCCCCCTGATGGCCGACGAGGCCCGCCGCGACGACTCCGTCAGCGGCCCCGCGGACCGCGTCGCCGACCCCGCAGCCGACGCGGCGCGGAAGTTCGGCGCCCTCCTGAAGGACCACGGCATCAAGGCCACGCCCCCCGGCCCGTCGAAGTCCACCACCCGTGCCGGCACCCTCGCCACGGTCTCCTCGCCCCCGCTCGCCACCCTGGTCGAACGGATGCTCACCCACAGCGACAACGACCTCGCCGAGGCCCTCGCCCGCCGGACCGCGATCGCGACCGGCGGACGGGCCGACTTCGCGGGCGCCTCCGCCGCCGTCCGCGCCCAGCTCCAGAAGCTCGGGGTCCCGCTGAAGGGGGCCGCGTTCAAGGACGGCAGCGGCCTCGACCGCGGCAACCGGCTCACCACCGGCCTGCTCACCGCGCTGCTCGTGAAGTCCGGCGACCCCGCCCACCCGGAGCTGCGCCCGGTCCTCACCGGCCTGCCCGTCGCCGGCTTCACCGGCACCCTCACCGGCCGCTACGCCGACGGCGCGGCCGGCGTCGTACGGGCCAAGACGGGCACCCTCACCGGCGTCAACGCCCTGGCGGGGACGGTCGTCGACCGGGAGGGCCGGCTGCTCGCCTTCGCCTTCCTGACGACCGGCACCACCGACCCGACGGCGGCCCAGGCGGCCCTGGACAAGGCGGCCACGGCCCTGGCGGCGTGCGGCTGCCGGTGACCTCCGGCCTTTGGCCGGCTGTCTCGCCGCCCTGCCCCGCGCCACGCTCCTCACGTACCGTTGCAGCATGACGAGTTTCGGTGGTGCTGCCTCTTCCGGGATGGTCGACTGGGATCTCGCGGTCACGACCGCGACCCGGCTCATGCGGCCGGGCCCCGATGTGAGCCGTGACGAGGCCAGGGCCGTCGTCACGGAGCTGCGCAAGTACGCGAAGGTGTCCGAGACGCACGTGCGGGGCTTCACCCGGCTGGGCACCGACGAGACGCACGACACCCCCGTCCTCGTCGTCGACCGTCCCGGCTGGGTCCGGGCCAACGTCGCGGGCTTCCGCGAACTGCTCAAGCCGCTCCTCGACAAGATGCAGGAGCGGCGCGGCACCTCGCCCGGCGGGGCCCTCCTCGGCACCGTCGGCGGCAAGGTCACCGGCGTCGAGGTCGGCATGCTGCTGTCCTTCCTGGCCTCCCGCGTCCTCGGCCAGTACGAGACCTTCGCCCCCGCCACCCGCGACCTGCCGGCCGGCGGCCCGTCCGGCGCGCCGAACGGCGGGGGCAGGCTGCTGCTCGTCGCCCCCAACATCGTCCACGTGGAACGCGAACTCGACGTGGACCCGCACGACTTCCGGCTGTGGGTGTGCCTGCACGAGGAGACCCACCGCACCCAGTTCACCGCCGTGCCCTGGCTGCGCGACCACATGCAGGGCGAGATCCAGTCGTTCCTGGGGGAGACCGACGTCGATCCCATGACCGTCCTGGAGCGGGTCCGTCAGGCCGTCCAGTCCTTCGCCGGCGGCCGGCCCGAGGGCGAGGAGGACGAGGACGACGGGCGCTCCTTCGTCGAACTCGTGCAGACCCCCACCCAGCGGGAGATCCTCGGCCGGCTCACGGCCGTGATGTCCCTGCTGGAGGGACACGCCGACTTCGTGATGGACGGCGTCGGGCCCGAGGTCGTGCCGAGCGTCGCCGAGATCCGCGAGAAGTTCCAGCAGCGCCGCGCGAAGGGCGCCTCCCGCCTGGACCTGGCCCTGCGCAAACTGCTCGGCCTGGACGCCAAGCTCCGCCAGTACCGCGACGGCGAACGCTTCGTCCGCGCGGTGGTCGAGGAGGTCGGCATGGACGGCTTCAACCGGGTGTGGACCTCGCCCAACACCCTCCCCACCAAGGCGGAGATCGCCAAGCCCGCGGAGTGGATCACCCGTGTGCACCGCAAACCGGAGGCGTGAATCGAGCGTGCGCCGCGTGTGCACCCGAACGCCGGGCGTGCGCCGCGCGGGTACGGGGCGGCCCGAGGCCCGGTAACGGGGTTGCGAACAGGGCGACATGGGACGACATGGAGTGAATCCGGCGGACGGGCCCTCAATCACCCGTCCGAGGGACCGTGA
This sequence comes from Streptomyces sp. NPDC085927, assembly GCF_044540975.1. NCBI lineage: Bacteria > Bacillati > Actinomycetota > Actinomycetes > Kitasatosporales > Streptomycetaceae > Streptomyces > Streptomyces sp. NPDC085927. Next base: position 60,835 of record NZ_JBITSN010000006.1, on the reverse strand, counting down.
GCGAAGAGTAGGCGTGCAATGCTCGGTGAACGCCCCTTCTCTGTCACCATCTACACACTCTGAGTGACCGATCTCGGGCTCACCCCCCCGAAAACTTCATGAAGGGAACCGGACATGGGTCCCCATCCTGCGGTCGCGGCGATACGCCTGGCGGTCCGCCGCGTACTCCACGACATCCTCGACGAACACACCCGAAACGCCGCCGAACACACCCGAAACCCCGGCGAACACGGCCGGCCCCCCGGTGGGCCCGGCGAGCCCGGCCGTATCCCCGACGCCCCGCGTGAGCGTGAACCGTCCCCGCTCGTGCTCGTGGCCTGCTCCGGCGGTGCCGACTCCATGGCGCTCGCCTCCGCCCTCGCCTTCGAGGCCCCTCGCCTCGGCGTGCGCGCCGGCGGTGTCACCGTCGACCACGGCCTCCAGGCCGGCTCCGACCTGCGGGCCGCCGAAGTGACCCTGCGCCTGCGCGGGCTGGGCCTCGACCCCGTCGAGTCCGTCGCCGTCACCGTCGGCCGCGACGGTGGACCCGAGGCCGCCGCCCGCGACGCCCGTTACGGCGCCCTCGACGCCGCCGCCGAACGGTACGGGGCCGCCGCCGTCCTGCTCGGCCACACCCGCGACGACCAGGCCGAGACCGTCCTGCTGGGGCTCGCCCGCGGCTCCGGCATCCGCTCCCTGTCCGGGATGGCCGCGGTCTCGGGAGCCGCCGGCCGTTACCGCAGGCCCTTCCTGCGGCTCGACCGGCAGACGGCCCGCAAGGCGTGCATGGCGCAGTCCCTCCCCGTATGGGACGACCCGCACAACACCGATCCCGCCTACACCCGCTCCCGGCTGCGCCACGAGGGCCTGCCCGCCCTGGAGAAGGCCCTCGGCAAGGGAGTCGTCGAGGCACTCGCCCGGACGGCCCAGCTCTCCCGCGACGACGCCGACGCCCTCGACGCCTGGGCCGGCCGGGCCGAGGCCGGCGTCCGCGACGCCGACGGCCGGCTGGAGTGCGCGGGGCTGCACGCCCTCCCGCCCGCCGTGCGCCGCCGTGTGCTGCGCCGCGCGGCCATCGACGCGGGAGCCCCGGCCGGTTCGCTGTTCGCCCGGCACATCGAGGAGATCGACCGGCTGATCACCGGCTGGCGCGGCCAGGGGGCCATCAATCTCCCCGGCCGAGTCGTGGCCCGTCGCCAGGGTGGCAGACTGGTGATTCGGCAAGGCTGAAAAACGTATCCTCGGCAGAGCCGCGGACGGTACGGGACAGCCGCTGGGACGACCGAAAGTGATGCGGGTGGACGCGAAAGACATGGGTGCCGACCTCGAGAAGGTGCTCATCACCAAGGAAGAGATCGACGCCAAGCTGGCCGAGCTGGCCGCGAAGATCGACGCGGAGTACGCGGACAAGGAACTGCTGATCGTCGGTGTCCTCAAGGGCGCGGTGATGGTCATGGCCGACCTCGCGCGGGCGCTGTCCACCCCGGTCACGATGGACTGGATGGCCGTATCCTCGTACGGGGCGGGGACCCAGTCCTCCGGTGTGGTACGGATCCTCAAGGACCTCGACACCGACATCAAGGGGAAGCACGTCCTGATCGTCGAGGACATCATCGACTCCGGCCTGACCCTGTCGTGGCTGATCTCCAACCTCGGCTCGCGCGAGCCTGCCTCCCTCAAGGTGTGCACGCTCCTGCGCAAGCCCGAGGCCGCCAAGGTCAACATCGACGTGGAATGGGTCGGTTTCGACATCCCCAACGAGTTCGTCGTCGGCTACGGCCTCGACTACGCCGAGAAGTACCGCAACATCCCGTTCGTGGGTACGCTCGCGCCCCACGTCTACGGCGGCTGAGCAATCGCGGCCGCGACACCGTAGGTGATCGGGAACCCCGGCGGCGTCCGCGCCGTTGGAGCATGCGTGGACGCGAATGCCGGCTGTCCCTCGCAGCTTCGGGGGGCAATGCTGGGGTACCGTCCGAAGAACAGTCTTTATCAAACTCACTATGGCAGGAGGGACGGGGCGGCACCGCTCCGTATGGATGGACGTGAAGCGATACTTCCGTGGGCCGGTCATGTGGATCGTGCTGGCCGTCCTCGCCGTGGTCGTGTTGATGCAGGTCGTCGGCTCTTCCGGCGGCTACAAGACGGTGGACACCGGCGAGGTCGTCCAGGCGATCAACGAGAACAAAGTCGAGTCGGCCAAGCTGACCACCGGCGACGAGCAGATCATCAAGGTCCAGCTCAAGGGCGACGAAAAGGTCAAGGACAGCTCGAAGATCCAGGCGAGCTACATCGGTGACCAGGGCGTCACCATCGCCAACACGCTGCAGGACAAGTTCCAGAACAAGCAGATCCCGGACGGCTACACGGTCTCGCCGTCGAAGCAGAACCCGTTCGTGAGCATTCTGCTGTCGCTGCTGCCCTTCGTCCTCATCGTCGTGGTCTTCCTGTTCCTGATGAACCAGATGCAGGGCGGCGGCTCCCGCGTCATGCAGTTCGGCAAGTCCAAGGCGAAGCTCATCACCAAGGACACGCCGAAGACGACGTTCTCCGACGTCGCCGGATCGGACGAAGCGGTCGAGGAACTCCACGAGATCAAGGAGTTCCTGCAGGAGCCCGCGAAGTTCCAGGCCGTCGGGGCGAAGATCCCCAAGGGTGTGCTGCTGTACGGCCCGCCCGGTACCGGCAAGACCCTGCTCGCGCGTGCCGTCGCGGGGGAGGCCGGGGTCCCCTTCTACTCGATCTCCGGTTCCGACTTCGTCGAGATGTTCGTCGGTGTCGGTGCCTCCCGGGTCCGTGACCTGTTCGAGCAGGCCAAGGCCAATGCTCCGGCGATCGTCTTCGTCGACGAGATCGACGCGGTCGGCCGCCATCGCGGTGCCGGCCTCGGCGGTGGTCACGACGAGCGCGAGCAGACGCTGAACCAGCTCCTCGTCGAGATGGACGGCTTCGACGTGAAGGGCGGCGTGATCCTCATCGCCGCCACGAACCGGCCCGACATCCTCGACCCGGCTCTGCTGCGTCCCGGCCGTTTCGACCGCCAGATCGCGGTCGACCGCCCGGACATGCAGGGCAGGCTGGAGATCCTCAAGGTCCACCAGAAGGGCAAGCCGGTCGCTCCGGACGTCGACCTGTCGGCCGTCGCCCGCCGCACCCCCGGCATGACGGGTGCCGACCTGGCCAACGTGCTGAACGAGGCCGCGCTCCTGACCGCGCGCAGCGATCAGAAGCTGATCGACAATCACATGCTGGACGAGGCGATCGACCGAGTGGTCGCGGGCCCGCAGAAGCGGAGCCGGATCATGTCGGACAAGGAGAAGAAGATCACCGCGTACCACGAGGGCGGACACGCCCTGGTCGCGGCGGCCTCCCCGAACGCCGACCCCGTCCACAAGATCACGATCCTGTCGAGGGGCCGTGCCCTCGGCTACACGATGGTGCTGCCGGACGAGGACAAGTACTCCACCACGCGCAACGAGATGCTGGACCAGCTGGCCTACATGCTGGGCGGCCGCGCGGCCGAGGAGCTCGTCTTCCACGACCCGACCACCGGTGCGGCCAACGACATCGAGAAGGCCACCGGTCTGGCCCGCGCGATGGTCACGCAGTACGGCATGACCGAGCGTCTGGGCGCGATCAAGTTCGGCGGCGACAACACCGAGCCGTTCCTCGGGCGTGAGATGGGTCACCAGCGCGACTACTCGGAAGAGATCGCCGCGCTGGTCGACGAAGAGGTCAAGAAGCTCATCGAGACCGCGCACAACGAGGCGTGGGAGATCCTGGTCGAGAACCGGGACGTCCTCGACAACCTGGTCCTCGCGCTCCTCGAGCGGGAGACGCTGGGCAAGGAGGAGATCGCCGAGGTCTTCGCGTCGATCGTCAAGCGTCCGGCCAGGCCCGCCTGGACCGGATCCTCCCGCCGTACGCCGTCCACCCGCCCGCCGGTGCTCTCCCCCAAGGAGCTGGCACTGACGAACGGGGCGAACGGCGCGACGCCGGCCATCTCGACCGTGAAGAGCACCGTCGTGGAGCCCAATCCGGTGCCCGAGCCGGCTCCGGAGGACCGTCCCGAGAGCTGACCGGCCCCCCCGGTGGTGTCCCACCGGGCCCGGAATGGATGCCGCGCCCCCCAGGTTCTAGCCTGGGGGGCGCGGCATTTGTTTGTGTATCCGCAGTTGAGGACGCGTCCCTCCGGCGCGCGCGCAGGCACAGGAACGAGGCACTACATGACCGACCCCGTGACGCTGGACGGCGAGGCCACCTTCGGCGAGTTCGACGAGAAGCGGGCCGAGAACGCCGTACGCGAACTGCTGATCGCGGTCGGCGAGGACCCCGACCGGGAGGGCCTGCAGGAGACGCCGGCCCGGGTGGCGAGGGCGTACAGGGAGATATTCGCGGGCCTGTGGCAGAAGCCCGAGGACGTGCTGACCACGACGTTCGACATCGGCCACGACGAGATGGTGCTGGTGAAGGACATCGAGGTGTACTCGACCTGCGAGCACCATCTGGTGCCGTTCCGCGGTGTGGCCCACGTCGGGTACATCCCGGCCACCAGCGGAAAGATCACGGGGCTGTCCAAGCTGGCCCGGCTCGTGGACGTCTACGCCCGGCGCCCGCAGGTGCAGGAACGACTCACCACCCAGATCGCGGACTCCCTGATGGAGATCCTGGAGCCGCGCGGGGTGATCGTGGTGATCGAGTGCGAGCACATGTGCATGTCGATGCGGGGCATCCGCAAGCCCGGCGCGAAGACCCTCACGTCGGCCGTGCGCGGGCAACTGCGGGACGCGACGACGCGCAACGAGGCGATGAGCCTGATCATGGCGCGCTGAGCGGGCGTCAGGCGGCCGGGGCCGTGCCTCTGCCGTGGTGGTCCTCGTCGTCCTCCGGGAGCTTGCAGACGCGCTCCAGGAAGAGGGCCGCCGCTATGACGGCGATCCCCGCCACGACCGAGGCTCCCGCGTAGATGGCCTGGTCGCGGCGGGCGGGGATGTCGAGGGACTCCAGGAGGAAGACGCCGGTGCCGCCGTACATCCCGGCGACGAGGGCGGCGACCAGGGCGCTGGCCTGGCCGAAGACGACCGCGCGGGCCGCCATCATCGGGTCGACGCCCTTGGCCCCGGGGCGGCGCTCGCGCTGGTCCTTGAGGCGGGCGCGCAGGGACAGAGCCGTGGCCGTGAGGACCACGGCGATCAGGGCGAGGACGACGGGTGCGGCCAGCGGAACGCTCGGCAGGGTGCCGAGGGAGTTCCAGAGGCGGGCGCCGGCCCAGGACAGGATGCCGGCCACGACGAAGACGCCGACCAGCACCCTGATGCGCAGCTCTCTCACGGTGTCCTCGGTGTCCCTTCGGTTCCCCCGGTGCCCCGGTGTGCGGTCCTGTCGACCTTAACGGCTACTCGGGCAGCCGGAGTTCCAGGTCGTCGCGGGGCGTGACGCCCTCCCGGGCGACCGTGTCCAGCAGGGCGGCGACGGGTCCGTGTCCGGGAAGTTCGGCCTCGGGGTCGGCGTCGTGCCAGGGGATCAGCACGAAGGCGCGTTCGTGGGCGCGGGGGTGGGGGAGGGTCAGCTGCGGGTCGTCGGAGAGAAGGTCCGCGTAGGAGACGATGTCCACGTCCAGGGTGCGCGGGCCCCAGCGCTCGTCGCGCACCCGGTGAAAGGCCTCCTCGACCGCGTGGGCCCGCTCCAGCAGGGAGGACGGGGGCAGGGTGGTCCTCAGGACCACGACCGCGTTGAAGTACGAGGGCTGGCTGCCGGGCTCGACGCCCCACGGCTCCGTCTCGTACACGGGCGAAACCGCCTTGACCCGGATGCCGGGGGTGTCCTCCAGGGCGTCGACGGCCCCCTGGAGGGTCTCCAGCCGGTTGCCGAGGTTGGCGCCCAGGGACACGACGGCCCGCTTCGGGTTGTGCAGGGTGGCGTCGGCGGCGTCCACCCGTTCGACCACGGAGGCGGGAACGGGCTGAACGGTCGGGTCGGTGTGGCCCTGGGTGGACGGCCTGGTCATGCGCGGCTCCGGATGATGGTGATGGTCACGTCGTCGAAGGGCACGGTGATCGGCGCGTCCGGCTTGTGGACGCGGACCTCGACCTCCTGGACCACGTCGTGCTTGAGGCAGACCTGTGCGATGCGCTCGGCGAGCGTCTCGATGAGGTTGACGGGCTCGCCCTGGACGACCGCCACGACCTCCTCCGCCACGATGCCGTAGTGCACGGTCCTCGTCAGGTCGTCGTGGGCCGCGGCCGGCCGGATGTCCAGGCCGAGGACCAGGTCCACGATGAAGGTCTGGCCCTCTTCGCGTTCCTTGGGGAACACACCGTGGTGCCCGCGGGCCCTCAGGCCGTGCAGCGCGACACGATCCACATGAATCCACTCCTGCAGTCGTCGGTCCGGCCGGTCGGCGCCGTGTGCGGACGGCACCCTTGCCTGAGTCGAATTTACCCGCGGGTACCGACCGGGCGGACCCCGAGGGGGGCGGGTCCGATTCGTGCCGGGAGGTTTCACCGTGCGTTTTCCCCGGGAAGGCCCGGGGCTCACGGACAGGTAGCGACCCCTACCCGCACGGGGGTGGCGCCAATCACTTCCCGGACGGGGAAGGGGAACGACGGGGTCCGGCCGGGTGCTGTGATCAGGCGGGTCCGGCCGGTCCCGTGACCGGAGCGGACCGGTCCGGCGGTCGGCCTGTCCGCTCAGGAGGGGGGTTCGGCGTCGTCGGGGGCCTCGGAGTCCTCGCTCTCGTCGTTCTCGGCGAGGACGGGGGAGGCGTGGTGGGACCAGAGCTTCCAGCCCGCGGGGGTGCGGCGGTACACGTTGGTGGCGACGACCAGCTGGCCGAGCAGGGGGCCGAGCTCCTCGCCGGCCTCCGGGGCGGGGCCGCCGCTGAGGATGTTCTCGGTGCAGGTCACGACGGCGGTGTCGCCCGTGACGGAGACGTGCACGTCGGTGAGGAAGAACTGGATGTAGTCGGTGTTCGCCATGATCAGGGCGTACGACCGGAGCACCTCGCCGCGTCCCGTGAGCACCGGCCAGCCGGGGTGCACGCAGGAGATCACGCCGGCGTCCGCCGGGTCGTGGTAGGTCTCGTCGACGCCCAGGTCGGCCGGGGTCAGCCAGAGCGACGCGACCTCTTCGAAATCGCCCTGCTCGAGCGCCTCGTAGAAGGCGGCGTTGGTGGCTTCGACCTGCTCGACATCGGTGTGCGGGGCGCTCACCGGGTCCCCTCGGCACCGCGCGCGCCGGACGCGGGGGGCGTGCCGTCCGGGATACGCGCCCTCTCGACGGCATGGGCGACCCGTACGGCGTCCGCGGTGGCGCGCACCTCGTGCACGCGGACCGCCCAGGCGCCGCCCTGGGCGGCGAGGGCGGAGACGGCGGCGGTCGCCGCGTCACGCTCCCGGGCGGGTGGGGGCGCGCCGTCCGGGCCGGCCAGGACGTGGCCGAGGAACCTCTTGCGGGACGCGGCCACGAGCAGCGGGTGACCGAGCGCCCGGAGCCGGTCGAGACGGGCCAGGAGGGCGAGGTCGTGGTCGGCTCCCTTGGAGAAGCCGAGCCCGGGGTCGACGATCACGCGGTCGGCGGCGATACCGCCCTCCAGTACGACGTCCACGCGCGCGCGGAGTTCGTCGACGACCTCGGTGACGACGTCGTCGTACGTGCCTTTCACGTTGTCGCCCTTCAGCAGGCCGCGCCAGTGCATGACGACGAAGGGGGCGCCGGCGTCGGCGACCACGGGGATCATGCCGGGGTCGGAGAGACCGCCGCTGACGTCGTTGACGAGCGCGGCGCCCGCCGCGAGGGACTGCTCGGCGACGGAGGCGCGCATGGTGTCGACGGAGATCGTGACGCCCTCGGAGGCGAGCCCCCGGACCACGGGGATGACGCGCTTGAGTTCCTCGGCCTCGTCCACCCGCGTGGCGCCGGGGCGGGTGGACTCGCCGCCGACGTCGATCAGGTCGGCGCCCTGGGCGACCAGGTCGAGGCCGCGCTTGACGGCGGTCGTCGTGTCGAACCAGCGGCCGCCGTCGGAGAAGGAGTCGGGCGTCACGTTCACGACGCCCATGACCGCGCAGCGGCCCCAGTGGGGAAGGCCCGAGACGTGAAGGTGTCCGCTCCTATTGCTCATATGTTCAGCGTAGGCCCAGGACGGGGCCCGGAAGCACTTGGATCCGGGGGGACGCGCGGGGGCGCGGCCGGAAGCCTGCTCCGGGATCTCGTGACCCGGGCCCGGGAGACCGGAGTCCCGGAGCCGGACTGCGACCCGGTATTTCCGGCGGGCGCGAGATGACCGGTGGGCGTATCCGGATCTCGCCGGACATCCCGGAAAGCGGCGGGGCGGGACGGGGACGTCTTGGGACGCGACTCGGGTACGTCTCGGGTACGACTTCCTTACCCAGGAGTAGGTTTTTTCGGGCGGAAGCCCGAGTGGATCGGTGGATGCCGGAAGGGCGGTGCGGGACGGGCCCGGGCCCGGCTCGGGGCGGGCTCGCTGCCGGTGCGGGAGGCGGTCCGGTGAGAGGCGGGGAGGTAACCGAACCGGTTTCCCGCCCAGAAAATGATCTTGATAATTGCGGCGTGGGTCTATTCACGGTTCGGCGGAGTTCCCCGATGCCCTGTGAAAGCCCCGGTGCGGCTTTGTTTTTACGGGGCGGGGCTCCAACATTCGCCTACGCGCGGTAAGTTTCTGGCCATGCCACGTGGACGTCACCGTCATTCCCCGCCCCTGCACAGGATGTTGCCCCCGTCGGCGATCGCAGGCGTCTCGCTCGTCTGCGCCCTGGGGCCCTGGGTGTTCACACAACCGATGACGCTTCGCCTCCTGGCCGCTGCCGCGGCGGCCGTGGCGGTCCTCGGCGCGGTCGTCATGCGGCACTGGGACGCCCAGGCCGGCAAACAGGTCGCCGACCTCACGCGCGCGCGTGCCAGTGACGAGTGGCGTTTCGAGGAACGGGTCGCCGAACTGGAATCCGACCTCGAGGAGTCGCGCGAACTGCGCCTCAAGCTGGAGCACCGGCTGCGCGCCAAGCGCACGGAGCTGGCCGGGCTGCGCAACGAGCACGCGGCACTGCTCAGGCGGTACGCCGCGGCGGAGGCCGACCGGGCGACGGTCCTGGAGGAACGCCGGGTGCTCGAGATCGAGGCGGCGGTCCCGGCCCGCGCGTTGACGGCGGGACCGTCGGCCCCCGGGTCCGGTGCCGTGCCCGCCGACGAGGCGACCGTGCCGGCGGCCAGGACCGAGGGCGGACCCGAGGACGGGACGACGACCGCGTCCGAGCCCGGGGCGCCCGGGTCCGAGACATCCGCGGACGGCGGGAAGAAGGCCGGGCGGCCCGCGGCTCCCCAGGTCTTCTCGCCGGCGGGGTCCGCGCTGTTCCTGCGGGCCGACGCGGCACTGGCACGGCTCGCCGCCGACGGCAAGGGGGACGACCGCCCCGCGCGGGACGTCACCGAGGCCGCCGCCACGACGGACGCAGCCGACACGACCGAGGTGTCCGACGCGGAGGCCATGGAGGCCGCGGAGACGACGGCCGACGATGTGCCGACCGACGCCGGCACCCCTCAGGGCGGCCACCCGGCAAAGGGAGGTGACTCCGCGTCCGCGGGGGAGGACACCCGGCCCGGGAACACCGCAGGGTCCCCCCGGAGCGGCGGCACTCCCGAGGACGACGGCCCCGAGCCCCCCAGGGCGAGGAAGCCGCAGCCGCCGCAGGAGGGCGGGGCGGAGGGGCGGTCCCGGGCGGTTGCCGAGCACGGGCGCACGACCGCCTCCTCCGGCTCGGAGACCGACACCACGCCCGAGCAGCCGACCCAGTCCACCCTGCCCGCTCCGTCGGCCTCGCCCGGCAGTTCCGTGCGGCGGCCCGCCGGGCACTTCACCGTGCCGACCGCGGTCGCGGTGGTACCGCCCACCGAGCCCGTGCGGCGCCCGGTGTCCGACGGCACCTTCGACTTCTTCGGTACGCAGAACGAGGCGGAGGCCGCCGACGAGGCCGAGGAGGAGGGACCGGCCCCGCACGGGGCCGGGGCCGATCCGGAGTTCGGGCCGGCCGAGGACGCGCGGGGCGTCGGCCAGGTCATCGACCTGACGGCGCACGACGAGCCGGAGCCGGCCGACGAGGAGGCAGAGGCCGGGACAGAGAACGGCACGAAGGGACTGCGCAGCGCGGTCTCCTGAGGCCCGGGAGAACACACGGCAGGCCCGGCCGCACGGCAGGTCAGTCACACGGCGAACGGGGCCACGCGAACGGAGCCACGCGAGCGGGGTCCCGCACGGGAGACGTGCGGGACCCCGCTCGCGTGGCCGGCCCGGACGCCGGACGCCCGGCACCCGGGTCAGGCCATCCACCGGTCCGGGCGGGCGTCCCGGCGGCCGGTCCGGGACCGTTCCGCCTGGGCCCGCAGCAGCTCCGCCGCCTCGTCGGCGTCCCGGAACCGGGCCGTCACGGACTTGTTGGCCCCGGTGTCCACATGGACGTCCGCGACACCCCGGGCGCGCTCCCAGGGCCCCTGGGACAGCCGTACGCTCTGCACCTTGGCGTGCGGCACCAGCGCGACGGTCCGGGTCAGCCGGCCGTGCCGCGCGGCGAACACGGTGCCGGTGACGGCGAGTCCGTAGCCGCGCCACCACACCGGCATGCACCACCGCGCGCGCCGCGGCGGCCGGGACAGTTCCGTGTGCGACGGCACGCCGACGCCGGGCAGTACCCGCGCGACGACGGATTCGGCGATCTCGCGCGGAGCGACCGGCAGCAGCAGGGAGTTGGACGAGCCCGCCACGTCGAGCTCCACCCGCACCCAGCCCCGGCGCCGCCACAGCAGCGGCTCCACGATCCGCACGGTCTGCACCCGCCCCGGTGGCACCGTCTCGTGCACCCGGTCGAGGAGCCCGTGGTCGATCCGCAGCCCGTCGGGCGACTCGCCCAGGGTCCAGTCGTACTCGGTGACGAACCGGCCGACGCTGCTCGCGCCCGCCGCGCCGATCACCGGGACGGCGGCGGCGAGGAGTGTCCACAGGCTGTGGGTGGCCATCCACAGCAGCGGCAGCGCGACGGCGGCGACGATCAGCCAGATCCAGGTCGCGCCGGTGAGCACGAGGGAGAGGGCGAGGACGCCGGGCGGCACGCGCAGCAGCTGCCGGGACGGAGCCTCACCCACCTCGTGCGCCGTCTCGGGTGCGAAACCGGCCGCCCGTGCGAGCAGTTCGGCACGCAGCGCGCGGGCGTCGTCGGCGCCCAGGAAGGCCAGCTCGTCCTTCTTGTCGGTCCCGATGACGTCGAGTTTGAGCTTGGACACGCCCGCGACCCGCGCGAGCAGCGGCTGGGTGACGTCGATGGCCTGGATCCGCTCCAGCCGGATGTGCGCGGTACGCCGGAACAACAGCCCGGTGCGGATGCGCAGTTCGCTGTCGGTCACCGCGAAGTGGGTGAACCACCAGGTCAGGAAGCCGTAGAGGGCGGCGGCCGGGATGAGGACGCCGAGACCGATCAGCAGGGTGGTCGTCGTCAGCCGGGTCAGCTGGCGCTGCGCCTGGTCCGGGTCGTGCAGCGCCCACCCGATGATGACCGCGACGGGCGCCCACGCCCGCCTGAGCGGCGTGACGGGATGCAGCCGGCGCTCGATCACGGGCCGCCGCTCGCGTACGGCCTCGGAGGCCTGTGAGGCGGTCACAACCCCGCCGATCGGGCTTCGCCCAGCTCGGTGAGCCGGTCGCGCAGTCGTTCCGCCTCGGTCGGGACGAGACCGGGGATGGTGGCGTCGGACGCCGCGGCCGCCGTGTGCAGTTGCACGCTGGCCAGCCCGAAGTGCCGTTCGAGGGGCCCGGACGTCACCTCGACCAGCTGCATCCGCCCGTACGGCACGACCGTCTCCTGACGCCACAGGACGCCCCGGCTGATCAGGAGGTCGTCGGAGCGCTCGGCATACCGCCAGGAGCGCCAGTTGCGCTCCAGCATCACCCAGCCCCAGACCAGCAGGGCCAGCGGCAGCAGGGCGAACGCGGCCCAGGCGGGCCCGGCCAGCAGGCCCGGGACCAGCCCGGCGGCCAGCGTGAGCAGCCCCAGCCACACCACCAGCATCAGCCGGCGCACCTTCAGCAGCCCCGGCGGCAGCGCGATCCACTTCGGCTCACCACCGGGGGCCGCCGGCGCGCCGGAAAGGACCACCGGTTCCGCCGCTCCCGTCGTCGCGGCCGGTCCCGCCGCCGGTCCCGCCGGTCCCGCCGGCCCCGTCGTCGTCCCGGTGGTCGCCGTGGCCGCCGTCGCCCCAGCGGGCTGTTCCGGTCCCGCTGTACCCGCGTCGTGCGGGTTGCCCGTCTCCATGGCCCCAGCGTACGTAGGGGAGACTGTGTTCATGACTCCTACGACGGAGACCATGGTCGGCATCGGCGGCGCCGCGGAGAGCACCGACATGGTGCTCAACATCGGGCCCCAGCATCCGTCCACGCACGGGGTGCTGCGGCTGAAGCTCGTCCTGGACGGCGAGCTCATCACCAGCGCGGAGCCCGTGATCGGCTACATGCACCGGGGCGCGGAGAAGCTGTTCGAGGCGCGGGACTACCGGCAGATCATCATGCTGGCCAACCGCCACGACTGGCTGTCGGCGTTCTCCAACGAACTGGGCGTGGTCCTCGCCGTGGAGCGGATGCTCGGCATGGAGGTCCCCGAGCGCGCGGTGTGGCTGCGCACGCTGCTCGCGGAGCTGAACCGGGTGCTCAACCACCTGATGTTCCTCGGCTCCTATCCGCTGGAACTCGGCGGCATCACACCGATGTTCTACGCCTTCACCGAGCGCGAGGAGCTCCAGCACGTCATGGAGGAGGTCTCCGGCGGCCGCATGCACTACATGTTCAACCGCGTGGGCGGCCTCAAGGAGGACCTTCCGGCCGGATGGACCACACGCGCGCGCGGCGCCGTCGCCGACGTGCGCTCCCGCATGGACCGCTTCGACGACCTGGTGCTCGGCAACGAGATCTTCCGCGGCCGCACGCGCGGTGTCGGCGTCCTCTCCCCGGCGGCCGTGCACGCGTACGGGGTGAGCGGGCCGATCGCCCGGGCCTCGGGCGTCGATTTCGACCTGCGCCGCGACGAGCCGTATCTCGCGTACGGCGAGCTCGCGGACGTCCTGAAGGTCGTGACCCGCGAGGAGGGCGACTGCCTCGCCCGCTTCGAATGCCTCCTGGAGCAGACGTACCACGCCCTCGACCTCGCCGAGGCCTGCCTCGACCGGCTCGCCGACCTGCCCCCGGGCCCCGTCAACCAGCGGCTCCCGAAGGTGCTCAAGGCGCCCGAGGGGCACACGTACGCGTGGACCGAGAACCCGCTCGGCATCAACGGGTACTACCTGGTCAGCAAGGGCGAGAAGACGCCGTACCGGCTGAAGCTGCGCTCGGCCTCGTACAACAACATCCAGGCGCTCACCGAACTGCTGCCGGGGACGCTGGTCTCGGACATGGTGGCGATCCTGGGGTCGCTGTTCTTCGTGGTGGGGGACATCGACAAGTAGGGCGGCGGGGCGATGGGGCGCGAGGCCGGGGGAGCTGTCGTCCGTCTCAGCCGGCGTCCGCGAGCACGTCCGGGATCCCGACCGGCTGCAGCAGCCACCCGAAGCCGCCGAGCCCGCCCGGCGCGACGAGCTCGGCGGCCTCCGAGGCGGCCGCCAGGGCCCGTACGTAGCCGGCGGGGTCGGTGGACGCGAGGGTGAGCGGGGGGCGCGAGCCGGTGAGGCCCAGGGCGCGCAGGGCGGCCCGCTGGGGGAGCAGACGGGCGCCGGGCAGCGGGCAGGCCGCCGCGCAGGCGTCCAGGGCGACGTGCGCGGTGATGTCGCACGACCCGTCCGGTACGGGCGGGGTCCCGCGCCCCTTCCGGAAGCCCGTGAGCGTCCCGAACGGCGGGCGCGCGCCCGCCGTGTGCGCGTAGTCCACGGCGACCGCGAGCCCCCGCGCGAGCGTCCCGACCGCTGACGCCCAGGCCAGATCCCGGGGCAGCCCGATCTCCGCCCGCAGTCCCGCCCCGCTCGTGGCTCCCGAAGCGGCCTCCCCCTCCATGGCCTCCCCCTCCGTGGCGGTCTCCTCCGCGGCCTCCCCCGCTGCGGCCTCCCCGCCGTCCGTCACGGGTCGCCCGCCCGTGAGGGGCCACCACCGTGCCAGCCACTCCGCCTCCGGGCCGGTGACCGGCGGCCCGAGCCGTTCCGTTCCGTCGTCGTCCACCAGGACCAGCCGGGGGACGCCCTCCGGGTCGACCTCGGCGACCTCCAGGGGCACGTTGTCCAGCCACTCGTTGGCGAACAGCAGCCCCGTGGTCCGCTCCGGGGGCTCGGCCCGCCACTCGATCCGTCGGTCGAGGCCGCCGGGACGGCCGGCGAGTTCGACGGCGTACGCACGCGTGCGTGCCGCCACGTCGGCGGGCAGCGCGGCGAGCACCCCGGCGGCCAGTTCGCCCCGTCCCGCCGCCATGTCCACGAAGTCGAGCACCGCGGGCCGGCCCAGCGTCTCGTCGACCCGGCACAGCAGGCGGGCCACGGCCTTCGCGAACAGCGGCGAGGCGTGCACCGACGTACGGAAGTGCCCGGCGGGGCCCTCCGGCCCGCGGTAGAAACCGTCCGGCCCGTACAGAGCCGCCCGGGTCGCCGCCCGCCATCCGCGCGGTCCGCCTTCCGCCCCTGCCGCCACCGGTTCCACCCGCTCGTTGTCGCCCATGTCACCGGTGCCACCGGCTCGTCGCCGCTGCCGCTGCCACCGTCATCGGCCCAGGTTACGTGCGGGGACGTGCCGGGCCTCCACCTTGCGGAGTACACGTGCGGACCGGGGATCGGCCCTCCGGTTGACCCCTGCACGCATTTCGCTTCCCTACGCTGGGTCACGTGCAGCGCCTCTACGATTTTCTCCGCAGACACCCGGCATGGGTCGACGGCTTCTGGGCCGTGGTCCTGTTCGGGATTTCGGTGATCGGCAGAGCGCCCGTCGAGGAGGGCCACGGGACCCCGCCGACGGCCGTGGCCGTGCCGGTCATGCTGCTGCTCTCCCTGGTCGTCGCGCTGCGCCGCCGGATGCCGGAGCGGATGCTGGTCCTGGCCGTCGTGGTGGGCCTGCTCCAGGTGGTCCTCGACGTGGCGGTCCTGCCCGCCGACTTCGCCCTGCTGGTGATCGTCTACACGGTCGCCGCCGTCGGCGCCCGCTGGGCCTCCCGCCTCGCGCTCGGCGCCGGGCTGTGCGCGGCACCGGTGGCGCAGGCGCGCTGGCCGCTGGAGGACGTGAGCGCGGCGGGCAACATCGCCATGGTGATATTCCTGACCGTGCCCTTCGTCCTCGCCTGGGTGCTCGGAGACTCCATCCGCACCCGGCGTGCCTACTTCGCCCAGCTCGAGGAGCGCGCCGCGCGGCTCGAGAAGGAGCGCGAGGCACAGTCGAAGGTCGCGGTCGCCGCCGAGCGCGCCCGCATCGCGCGCGAACTGCACGACGTCGTCGCGCACAACGTGTCGGTGATGGTGGTGCAGGCCGACGGCGCCGCCTACGTCCTCGACGCGGCGCCCGACCAGGCGAAGAACGCCCTGGAGACGATCTCCTCCACCGGCCGTCAGGCGCTCGCCGAGATGCGCCGCCTGCTCGGCGTGCTGCGCACCGGCGAGCACCAGGAGGCCGGGGAGTACGTGCCGCAGCCCGACGTGCGGCAGATCGAGGACCTCGTCGAACAGTGCCGGGAGTCCGGGCTGCCGGTGGACTTCAAGATCGAGGGCACCCCGCGTCCCCTGCCCAGCGGCCTCGAACTCACCGCGTACCGCATCGTGCAGGAGGCGCTCACCAACACCCGCAAGCACGGCGGGCCCAACACGGGCGCCAGCGTGCGCCTGGTGTATTTCGACGACGGTCTCGGCCTGCTCGTCGAGGACGACGGCAAGGGCGCCCCGCACGAGCTGTACGAGGAGGGCGGGTTCGACGGCCAGGGGCACGGTCTGATCGGGATGCGCGAGCGGGTCGGTATGGTCGGCGGCACCCTGGACGCGGGCCCGAGGCCGGGCGGAGGGTTCCGCATCAGCGTCCTGTTGCCCCTCAAACCCGCTTGACGTCCCCACGCTTGCGCACGCCCTTCATTGACACCTGTAACACCTTCTGGAAGAGGGAAGAGGCCCCGATGGCGATCCGCGTGATGCTCGTCGACGACCAGGTGCTGCTGCGCACCGGATTCCGGATGGTGCTCGCCGCACAGCCGGACATGGAGGTCGTGGCGGAGGCGGGCGACGGCGTGGAGGCCCTCCAGGTGCTGCGGTCCACCGCCGTCGACGTGGTGCTCATGGACGTCCGGATGCCGAAGCTGGACGGAGTGGAGACGACCCGCAGGATCTGCGCGGACACCGACCCGCCGAAGGTGCTGATCCTGACCACGTTCGACCTCGACGAGTACGCCTTCTCCGGGCTGAAGGCGGGCGCCTCCGGCTTCATGCTCAAGGACGTGCCGCCCGGCGAACTGCTCGCCGCGATCCGCGCGGTGCACAGCGGCGACGCCGTGGTCGCCCCGTCCACCACCCGCCGGCTCCTGGACCGCTTCGCACCCATGCTGCCGAGCACCACCGCGCAGCCCCAGCACAAGGAACTGGAGCGGCTCACCGGGCGGGAGCGGGAGGTCATGGTGCTGGTCGCGCAGGGCCTGTCCAACGGCGAGATCGCAGCCCGTCTGGTGCTGTCGGAAGCGACCGTGAAGACACATGTGGGCCGCATCCTGACCAAGCTGGGGCTGCGGGACCGGGTGCAGGTGGTGGTCCTCGCCTACGAGACGGGACTGGTACGGGCCGGCGGACAGGGCTGACCTTGCGCACAGGGCTGACCGGGCGCCCCCGCGTCGGTAGGGTCTGCGCATGCTGCTGTGGATCAACGGTCCCTTCGGGGGCGGCAAGACGCAGACCGCACACGAGATACGGCGCCGGCTGCCCGGCAGCGTCATCTGCGACCCCGAGCACCTCGGCTTCGGCCTGCACCGGATGCTCCCGCCGGAACTCCGGGAGGACTTCCAGGACCTGGCCTCCTGGCGGCAGGGTGTCGTCGAGGTCCTCGACCTCACCCTGACCCGGCACGACGGCGTCGTGATCGTGCCCATGACGGTCACGGACCCGGACTGCTTCGCCGAGACCGTCGGCCGGCTGGGCGAACTCGGCCACGACGTACGCCATTTCACCCTTCTCGCCGAACGGGAGACGGTGCTGCGGCGGTTGCGCGAACGCGGCCTCGGACGCCTCCTGAAGTACGTCGGCGGGAAGAACGCGGGCCTGCGCCGGGAGAGCTGGGCCGTGCGGCGGCTCGACCACTGCCTGGAGCGGCTGGGCGAGCCGGAGTTCGCCGAGCATCTGTGGACCGACCACACGACCGTCCCGAAGACGGCGGACCGCATCGCCGTCCTGGCCGGACTGACCCTGCGCCCCAACAACGAGGGCCCGCTGCGGACCCGGCTGCGGCAGGCGGGCGTCGGCATCCGCCACATCCGCTTCGACTGACCCGCGTCGCCACCTCCGCTTCGACCGGCCCGCGTCGCCACCTCCGCTTCGACCGGCCCGCACACCCGGTCCGCACGGCCGGTCCGCTTCGACCGGTCCGCACGGGCGGTCGGCACCGGCCGGCCCGTGTCCGGGGCCGCCGTCAGCGCAGAATGCCCTCCAGGAAGTCGCTGCCGAGCCGGGCCACGACCGTCACGTCCAGCTGGTGCAGTACGTACCGGCCGCGGCGGCGCGTGGTGAGCAGGCCCGCCTTCTTCAGCACGCCCAGGTGCCGGGATATCTCCGGGGCCGTCATGCCGTGCACCTGGGCCAGCTCACCGGTGGTGTACGCGCTGCGCGCGAGGTGACGGCACAGCCGCATACGGACGGGATGGGACAACGCCGTCATCCGCAGGGCCAGCTGATCGACCGTCGGCGGCGCGGCGAGCTCGGGGGAGCCGACGGGGTAGTGCAGCACCGGCCGCCAGCCGTACCGGTGCAGGACCATCAGGTGCGGCCGGCCCAGACTCGTCGGGATCAGCAGCAGACCGCCGTCGGCCGTGGCCGTACGGCCGTCACCGAGTTTGTCGACCGTGATCAGGCCGGCGTCCAGGTCGACGGTGACCGCCGGGGACACCGCGGCCAGTGCTTCGGCCAGCCCTTTGCGCCGCAGCAGGTCCGTCTTGAGCCGGGTGTCGGCGGCGAGCTGATGACGCAGCCGGGCCCAGGCCTCGGCGAAGAACGCCTCGTCGCAGTCCTGGAAGAACTCCCGCAGCCAGGCCCGGATCCGGGGCGGATCGGCCAGCAGCCCTTCCGTGAACCGCACCTGCCGGGGCCCCCGCGCGGCGGCCAGCTCCAGCGCCCGGTGGCGCATCCTCGCGTCGGTGAGCGGGCCGGGGCCCGGCTTGTCGTAGGGGAACGCGCAGGTGAACTCCAGCGCGGCGGCCACGAACTGCTCGTCCGACAGTTTGTCCAGCAGCTCCAGCTCCTCGGCGAGGTCCGTGCCGGGGAGCGCACCGCCGGGGACGCCCGCGCACGCCAGGAACAGGTCCGAGAACGTCATACGCCACAGGAAGTCGGCCTCGCACATCCGGTCCGCCAGATGCGGGTCCAGGCGCGCGGTCACGCCCGTCACCCAGCTCTGGAGCCCGGGATGGTGGGCCGGCTCGGACAGTGCGTGCAGCGCCATGCCGAGCTCGGCCAGCGGGGACGGCACGGCGGCGATCCGCTTCCAGGCCCCCGACTCCGCTCGCGCAGGGGACATCCCCGTCGCCCACAGCCCCGAGATGTCGATGCGCACACTCATGCCCTCATGGTGCACTCCGCCGCCGACAGGGCCGCCCCGATTGACGGCCGCCGTCAATCGGGGCGGCGATCGGAAGCCCCCGCCCCTTCGACGCCCCTCAGCCCTGCGCCGGCCCTCGCACCCCCGTGCCGGCCTCCACGCCCCTACGCCTTCGCTCCCGGCAGCCGCCGTACGAAGTCCGCGGCCGCGGCCCGTACGTCGTCGGCCGTCCACTCCAGGCCCGCCGCCCGCACGTACACCTCGGTGAGGGCCAGACCCGGTCCCTTCGGATCCCAGTGGTTGGCGAACAGCGCGGCCCCCGTCTCCTCGGCCGCCCGGACGGCCGCCTCGGCCAGGACGTCGGCCTCGTACGGCAGCCACACCTGGAAGTCGTGGGTGTGCGGCACCTCGGGGTGGACGCGCGCCCACGGCACCCCGGCCTCCGCCAGCCCCTCGCGCAGGGCGGCGGCCACCACGCGCGCGTGGGTGACGTACTCGGGCAGCCGGGGCAGCTCCCGCTCCAGACCGATCAGCGCCGACAGGGCGGTCGGGAACTGCTGGAAGACATTGCCCCCGTACCGGTGCCGCCAGGCCTTCGCCTCGTCCACCAGCGTCGCCGGGCCGGCGAGCGCCGCGCCGCCGAAGCCGTCGAGGGACTTGTAGAACGACACGTAGACGCTGTCCGCCAGGGCGGCGATCTCCTCCAGCGGACGGCCGAAGTGCACCGTGCACTCCCACAGCCGGGCCCCGTCGAAGTGGACCACGGCCTCGCGTTCCCGCGCGGCGTCCACCACCTCGGTCAGCTCCTCCCAGGTGGGCAGCACGAAACCGGCGTCCCGGAGGGGGAGTTCCAGCATCAGCGCGCCGAAGGGCTCGTCGAAGTCCCGCACCTCGGCGGCGGTCGGCATCCGGGGTTCACCGGTCACCCGCACCGGACGCAGGCCGCTGACCCGGCTGAACGCGTTCCGCTCGTGCACCTCGGGGTGGCTGAGCCCGTGCAGCGCGACCACCGGGCTGCCGGTACGGCCCGCCCAGCAGCGCAGGGCCACCTGCTGGGCCATCGTCCCGGTCGGGAAGAACGCGGCGGCCTCGGTGCCCAGGAGTCCGGCGACCCGTTCCTCCAGCGCCTCGACGACGCCGTTGCCGTAGAGGTCGGCCGTCTCGTCCAGGTCGTACACGTCCGCCGCCGCGTCCAGCAGGGCCAGCCGCTCCCGGAGAGGGCCGAGGAAACCGAGGCGCGCGAGCGCGCGCGGGGCGCTGCGGCAGGCGGCGATCCGCCGCTCGCGGAGCTTTTGCCCCCGTTCCTGATCCGCCCCTTGCCCCGTCCCTTGAGCCGTGCCTTGCCCCGTCCCTTGAGCCGGCTCCCGGGCCGGGCCCGGGTCCGCCCCGGTCTGCCGCTCGTCCCCGTCCTGTGCCGCAGTGCCGTTCTCCGCCGTATCACCCATGCCCGGGATCATCCCGCGTACGGACACGCGCGGGCACCCGGGTTTTCGCTGCGGGACCCACACCCTGCGGACCCCCGCGCGCCGGGGAACCGGCCTCGTTTCGCGTTAACATGACGAAAAATCGTCCGGTACCCCGAGCGGACTGGAACGGGAAGGCCGTCGTCGCGTGAACACAAGCCCACAGCCAGATCCCAGGGACCGCCCCGCGCGGCTCAGCGTCGGTGTGGTCGGCGCCGGGCGCGTCGGGCCGGCCCTGGCCGCGTCCCTGCAGCTCGCCGGGCACCGTCCGGTGGCCGTGTCCGCCGTCTCCGCCGCCTCCCTCAGGCGCGCCGAGCAGCTGCTCCCCGACGTGCCGGTGGTCACGCCCGCCGAGGTGCTGGAGCGGGCCGAACTGGTGCTGCTGACCGTCCCGGACGACGCGCTGCCCGAGCTGGTGGCCGGGCTCGCCGAGACGGGCGCGGTACGGCCGGGACAGCTCCTCGCGCACACCTCCGGGCGGTACGGCGCGAAGGTGCTGGACCCCGCTCTGCGAGCCGGCGCGCTGCCGCTGGCCCTGCACCCGGCGATGACGTTCACCGGTACCCCCGTGGACGTGCAGCGGCTCGCCGGATGCTCCTTCGGCGTCACCGCGCCCGAGGAGCTGCGGCTGGCCGCCGAGGCCCTCGTGATCGAGATGGGCGGCGAACCGGAGTGGATCGCCGAGGAGAACCGCCCGCTCTACCACGCGGCCCTCGCCCTGGGCGCCAACCATCTGGTCACCCTGGTCGCCCAGTCCATGGAGCTGCTGCGCGCCGCCGGGGTCGAGGCCCCCGACCGGATGCTCGGCCCGCTGCTCGGCGCCGCCCTGGACAACGCCCTGCGCTCCGGTGACGCGGCCCTCACGGGCCCCGTCGCGCGCGGTGACGCCGGCACCGTCTCCGCCCATGTCACCGAGCTGCGCCGGCACGCCCCGCAGACCGTCGCCGGCTATCTGGCGATGGCCCGCGCGACCGCCGACCGCGCCCTCGCCCACGGCCTGCTGAAGCCGGAGCTCGCCGAGGACCTCCTCGGGGTACTCGCCGACGGGACGACGAGCCCCGGCGGTCCGGGAAACCGGGACGACCGGGGCACCCGGGACGACCGGGGCACCCCCGGAGACCCCGGAGCCCCCGGTGGCTCCGGCGACCAGGGCGATCAAGGCGGCGAAGGCGAAGGGGACCCCCGATGACCACCACCCTGCTGCGCACCGCGGCCGACCTGCACGCACGCGCGCGTACGGGCCGCCGAGCCGTCGTGATGACCATGGGGGCCCTGCACGAGGGCCACGCCACCCTGATCCGCGCCGCGCGCGACCTCGCGGGCGCCGAGGGCGAGGTCGTGGTCACCGTCTTCGTCAACCCGCTGCAGTTCGGCGAGGGCGAGGACCTCGACCGGTACCCGCGCACCCTGGACGCCGACCTCGGGCTCGCCGGGCAGGCGGGCGCCGACGTGGTCTTCGCCCCGTCGGTCGACGAGGTCTACCCGGGCGGCGAGCCCCAGGTCCGCGTCAGCGCCGGACCCATGGGCGAACGCCTGGAGGGCGCCGCCCGCCCCGGCCACTTCGACGGTGTGCTCACCGTCGTCGCCAAACTGCTGCACCTCACCCGCCCCGACTTCGCCCTGTACGGCCAGAAGGACGCCCAGCAGCTCGCCCTGATCCGCCGCATGGTCCGCGACCTGAACTTCGGCATCGAGATCGTCGGCGTCCCCACCGTCCGCGAGGCCGACGGACTGGCCCTGTCCAGCCGCAACCGCTACCTCTCCACCGCGGAGCGGAGCACCGCCCTCGCCCTGTCCGGCGCCCTGTTCGCCGGCCGGGACCGGCACGCCGCGCAGGAGGCGCTGCGCGCGCGGGCCCGCGAAGTGCCCGCCACGCGCGCGCGTGCCGAGGCGCTGAACGCGCTCGGGGAGTCCCGCGCGGCGGCCGACGCGCACGCCGTCGCCACGGCGGGCGGGCCCGAGGCCGTCCGCGCCGCCGCCCGCCAGGTCCTCGACGGGGCCGCCCGCTTCACCCCGCCGCTCACGCTGGACTACCTGGCCCTGGTCGACCCCTCGGACTTCACCGAGATCGGCGACGACTTCACCGGCGAGGCCGTGCTCGCCGTGGCCGCCCGGGTCGGCACGACCCGCCTGATCGACAACGTCCCCCTGACCTTCGGCACCCTCGGAGCCGCCTCGTGACCAGCACCGGCATACGACTGCACGCTCCCGCGCCCGGGTGGTCCATCGACGCGGACGTCGTGGTCGTCGGCTCCGGCGTGGCCGGACTGACCGCCGCGCTGCGCTGCGAGGCCGCCGGACTGGCCACCGTCGTCGTCACCAAGGCCCGGCTCGACGACGGCTCCACCCGCTGGGCCCAGGGCGGCATCGCCGCGGCCCTCGGTGAGGGCGACACCCCCGAGCAGCACCGGGACGACACCCTGGTCGCCGGCGCGGGCCTGTGCGACGAGGAGGCGGTCCGCATCCTCGTCACCGAGGGGCCCGACGCCGTACGCCGTCTCATCGCCACCGGCGCCCACTTCGACGAGTCCGAAGAGGGCAGCCTGGAACTCACCCGCGAGGGCGGCCACCACCGCCGGCGCATCGCGCACGCGGGCGGGGACGCCACCGGCGCGGAGATCTCCCGCGCACTTGTGGAGGCCGTACGTGCAGTCAGGAGGGGTGAGCGCGAAGCGCTCTCGGGCAAGAGCGGTGGTGTGCGACGGGCGGGACTGCGCACGATCGAGAACGCGCTCGTCCTGGATCTGCTCACGGACGCCGAGGGGCGCAGCGCGGGTGTGACCCTGCACGTCATGGGCGAGGGCCAGCACGACGGCGTGGGGGCCGTGCACGCCCCCGCGGTGGTGCTGGCGACCGGTGGCATGGGCCAGGTCTTCAGCGCGACCACGAACCCCTCCGTCTCGACCGGCGACGGGGTGGCGCTGGCCCTGCGCGCGGGCGCCGAGGTCAGTGACCTCGAGTTCGTGCAGTTCCACCCGACCGTCCTGTTCCTCGGCCCCGACGCGGAGGGCCAGCAGCCCCTGGTCTCCGAGGCGGTCCGCGGCGAGGGCGCCCACCTGGTCGACGCCGACGGGGTGCGCTTCATGGTGGGACAGCACGAGCTCGCCGAGCTCGCCCCGCGGGACATCGTCGCCAAGGGCATCATGCGCCGGATGCGCGAGCTGGACGCCGAGCACATGTACCTCGACGCCCGGCACTTCGGCGCCGACATGTGGGAGCACCGCTTCCCGACGATCCTCGCCGCCTGCCGCGCCCACGGCATCGACCCGGTCACCGAGCCCGTCCCGGTCGCCCCCGCCGCCCACTACGCCTCCGGTGGCGTCCGCACCGACTTCCACGGCCGCACCACCGTCCCCGGCCTCTACGCCTGCGGGGAGGTCGCCTGCACCGGCGTGCACGGAGCCAACCGGCTCGCCTCCAACTCGCTCCTGGAGGGTCTGGTCTATGCCGAGCGCATCGCCGCCGACATCGCCGGGAACCGGACCGGGGACGCCCTCCACGCGCGTACGCCGCAGCCCCTCCCGCCCGCCGAGCGCCCCGGGCACCCCCTCCTTCCCGCGGAGGCCCGCTTCACCATCCAGCGGATCATGGCCAGGGGAGCCGGCGTCCTGCGCTCCGCCGCCTCCCTCGAGCAGGCCGCCGACGCGCTCCAGCGGCTGCACGCCGCCGCCCGCGACGCCCTCGACGAGCAGGGCAAGACCGCCGAGCCCGGCGTCGACACCTGGGAGACGACCAACCTCCTGTGCGTCGCCCGCGTCCTGGTCGCCGCCGCGCTGCGGCGCGAGGAGACCCGGGGCTGCCACTGGCGCGAGGACCGGCCCGGGCGCGACGACACCGCCTGGCGCCGCCACATCGTCGTACGGCTGAATCCGGACCGCACGCTGGCGACGCACACCACCGACACCACAGACTTTCCCCCGACCCTCCCCGATGTCCCGGCCCTCCCCGACGTCGAGCTTCCCTGACGTCCCGGACCCCCGACCTTCCCGCACCAGGCCCCAGGAGCAGTGACAGCAGTGACCACCCCAGACCTTCCCCTCGCCCCCTCCGGTGGCTGCGGCGACGGCTGCGCCTGCGGCGCGGACAGCGACGAGAGCTACGACGAGACCTATCCGGAGTGCGGCCTCGACCCCGCGCTCGCCCAGCTCCTGACCGACGCCGGTCTGGACCCGGTGGAGGTCGAGGACATCGCCAACGTCGCCATCCAGGAGGACCTCGCCCACGGCGTGGACGTGACGACGGTCGCGACCATCCCCGAGGACGCCGTCGCCACCGCCGACTTCACCGCGCGGGAAGCCGGCGTCGTGGCGGGCCTCAGGATCGCCGAGGCGGTCGTCTCGGTGGTCTGCACGGCGGAGTTCGAGGTCGAACGGCACGTGGAGGACGGCGACCGGGTGGAAGCCGGCGACAAGCTCCTCTCCGTCACCGCCCGCACCCGCGACCTCCTCACGGCGGAACGCAGCGCCCTGAACATCCTGTGCCGCCTCTCGGGCGTCGCGACGGCCACGCGCGCGTGGGCCGACCTTCTGGACGGTACGAAGGCCGAGGTCCGCGACACCCGCAAGACCACTCCGGGCCTGCGCTCCCTGGAGAAGTTCGCCGTGCGCTGCGGCGGCGGCGTCAACCACCGCATGTCGCTCTCCGACGCCGCCCTGGTCAAGGACAACCACGTCGTCGCCGCGGGGGGCGTCGCCCAGGCCTTCCAGGCCGTCCGGGAGCGCTTCCCCGACGTACCGATCGAGGTCGAGGTCGACACCCTGCACCAGCTCCGCGAGGTCGTGGACGCGGGCGCCGACCTGATCCTGCTGGACAACTTCACCCCCGGCGAGTGCGAGGAGGCGGTGGCTCTCGTCGCCGGCCGCGCCACCCTGGAGGCGTCCGGCCGGCTCACCCTCGACAACGCCAAGGCGTACGCCGACACGGGGGTCGACTACCTCGCCGTGGGCGCCCTCACCCACTCCTCGCCGATCCTGGACATCGGCCTGGACCTGCGAGCGGCTGAGTAGGGGCCGGCCATGCTGCTGACGATCGACGTGGGCAACACGCACACCACCCTGGGCCTGTTCGACGGCGAGGACATCGTCGAACACTGGCGGATCTCCACGGACGCGCGCCGCACCGCCGACGAGCTCGCCGTTCTCCTCCAGGGCCTGATGGGCATGCACCCCCTGCTCGGTGACGAACTGGGCGACGGCATCGACGGCATCGCCATCTGCGCGACCGTTCCCTCCGTCCTGCACGAACTCCGTGAGGTGACCCGCCGCTACTACGGCGACGTCCCCGCGGTCCTGGTCGAGCCGGGCGTCAAGACCGGCGTGCCGATCCTCACCGACAACCCCAAGGAGGTCGGCGCGGACCGCATCATCAACGCGGTCGCCGCCGTCGACCTCTACGGCGGGCCGGCCGTCGTCGTCGACTTCGGCACCGCCACCACCTTCGACGCGGTCAGCGCGCGCGGGGAGTACGTCGGCGGCGTCATCGCCCCCGGCATCGAGATCTCCGTCGAGGCGCTCGGCGTCCGCGGCGCGCAGCTCCGCAAGATCGAGGTGGCCCGGCCCCGGAGCGTGATCGGCAAGAACACGGTCGAGGCGATGCAGTCCGGCATCGTCTACGGCTTCGCCGGCCAGGTCGACGGAGTCGTCCGCCGGATGGCCCGCGAACTCTCCGACGACCCCGAGGAAGTGACCGTCATCGCGACCGGCGGACTCGCGCCGACGGTCCTGGGCGAGAGCACGGTCATCGACGAGCACGAGCCCTGGCTGACCCTGGTGGGCCTGCGCCTGGTCTACGAACGGAACGTGTCGCGGATGTAGCGCATCCCGGAGCACCGCCCCCGGGACCGGCCCCGAAGCGGTGCTCCGGGACCGGCCCCGAAGCGGTGCTCCGGGACCGGCCCCGGAGCGCTGCATCCGGGCCGGCCCGCGCCACGAGCGGCCGGTCCCGAGCCGTACGGGGGCTGCCCGGCCCGCACGCCTCGTGGAACGGGCCGGGCCCCTCGCGGAGTGCGGATGCCGTCGGGCGGTTCTCCGGCGGTTCTCCGGCGGGTCCGGGCCCCGCGAGCCCGCACCCCGGGGCACCGGGCGGCCCTCGCCGAACGGCACCCGCTCCTCGCCGGGGCTCCGCCCGGGCGGAGCCCCGGCCGAGCAGACCCCCACCCGGGTGGACCCGTGCGTCGTACCCGCACGCCACACCCGTGCGCTATGAGTTGTTTGTCTGATTAGCGCGTATCGTCGCCGCATGCCCACGCCCTACGGATCCCGCGGCGGCATGGCGTTCGGCACGGAGGAGCTGCGTGTGCTCCGCCGCGCCCTCGCCCTCGCCCTGCACCCCACGTCCGCCTCGGCCGAAGACGTCCAGGACTGCCTTCGCCTCGCCGACTCCCTCGACGAGGCGACGCGGGAGAGCGCCCGCCTGCGCGCCTTCCTGGTGGCCGACCTCGGCCGCTACCGCGCCGCCCTCCCCGGCACCGTCACCGGCTACCTCACGCTCCTGGAGGAGGCGCTGGGGGCCGGTTACCGCCCCGACGCCGACGACCTCGCCGCCCTCCGGGCGCTGCGCGGAAACCCCACCGCCGCCGCACTCCTGGACCGCTGCCGGCTCCTGGCCGAGCAGGACGTACGGGCCCGTCTCGCCGGCCGCACGGTCCGCGCGGCCGTCGTCGACCCCCTGCCCGGCGTCCCGTCCGCCGCCCCGCTGTCCAAAGGCCCCCTGTCCGTCGTCCCCGCCTCCCGCCCCCACCTCCTCGCCCTGCCGGGCGGCCAGGCCGCCGAGGGCTCCGAGAAGGAGCCGGAGCGCAAGCCGTCCACCCCCCGGCCCGAACCCGCCACCCCCGCCCCCGCTCCCGGCACCCCGAAGCCGGGCCGCCCCGTTCCCACCCCGGGCGAGGTCTTCCCCCGCCGCAAGCCCACCCAGCCCCCGCAGAGCCGGCGACTCGCCGCGGGCTGAAAGCCCCCGCGGTACGCCCCACCCCCGCGTACGCCCGCACGCCGGCCGTGCGCCCGCCCCGCTCGGCCGTCCGCCGGGCCACCCTGGCTACCCTGGACCCATGGACTATGTCTCCGCGCTCCTGCCCCCGGCCGTCATGGCCGCCCTCTTCATCGGCGTGATCCGGGTGATCGTGAAGACCCAGGGCGGCGCCAACAAGGCCAAGGAGGATGCCGCCGTGGACGCGGCCCTCGCCCGCGCGGAGGCCCCCCACCAGGCCACCGCCAAGACCGACACCTGACCCGCCCGCCGCCCGGCCGACCCCGGGCGGCACGGGAGACGGACCCGGCGTACGACTCGAGTGCGAGTCGTACGCCCTTTTTGTTCACGATTGAAGATCTTCGTCCATGCTCGGCACGCCACGTGTGTGATTGCGCACTATCGTCTGATATGTGCCTCGCCCCCTGGGAGAACTCGAAGACGCGGTCATGACGCGGGTGTGGAAGTGGAACCGCCCGGTGACCGTCAGGGAAGTCCTCGAAGATCTGCAGAAGGAACGGTCCATCGCGTACACCACGGTGATGACCGTTCTGGACAATCTCCATCAGAAGGGCTGGGTGCGCCGTCAGGCGGAAGGCCGGGCCTATCGATATGAGGCGGTCTCCACCCGCGCCGCGTACGCCGCCGCGCTGATGAACGAGGCATGGTCGCAGAGCGACAACGCCGCCGCCGCACTCGTCGCCTTCTTCGGCATGATGAGCGAGGAACAGCGTCAGGCCCTCACGGACGCCGTACGCGTTGTGCGGCTTCCGGAAACCGGGGAACAGCGCCGGCCGGCGGAACAAGCGGCATCGCCCGAACAAGCGGGATCGCCCGAACAGCCCCCGCCCGCGGAACCCTCTGTCGAGAACCCCGCCGCGGACGAGGGACCGCGCGGGCGATAACGTCCGCTCATGTCAGCAGACAGCCCGGATGTCACCGCAAAAGCCATCACCGTCCGGCGGGCCCGCACCGGCGATGTCCCCGCCGTGCGCCGCCTCCTTGACGCCTACGTCCGCAAGGGCATCCTGCTCGACAAAGCAACAGTGACTCTTTACGAGGCCATCCAGGAGTTCTGGATCGCGGAACGGGACGACAACGGGGAGGTCGTCGGCTGCGGTGCGCTGCATGTGATGTGGGAAGATCTCGCGGAAGTCCGTACTCTCGCGGTGAAGCCCGGACTGAAGGGCGCCGGTGTGGGGCATCGCTTGATGGAGAAGTTGCTGCAGACCGCCCGCCGGCTCGGTGTTCGCCGTGTTTTCTGTCTGACCTTCGAAGTCGAGTTCTTCGGCAAGCACGGCTTCGTGGAGATCGGTGAGACACCCGTCGACACCGATGTGTACGCCGAGCTGCTGCGTTCCTATGACGAGGGTGTCGCGGAGTTCCTCGGTCTCGAACGCGTGAAACCGAACACTCTGGGCAACAGCCGGATGCTTCTGCATCTGTGATCGTCGGCGTTCCGTACCCGACGTCTTGCGGCGGAGGTCTCGGTGCGCCGCATCAAGACATATTCCGTACTGCTTCCGTGCCGTGGGCCTTGCCCGGTTCCCTATGTCCGAAACGCGCACGTTTCCGGGCGGTGTGCGGCAGTGGGTCCGTCCCCGGGGTTTGTGTTTTTCCGGCAAAAGCGGTTTGCTTTCCGACGTACTGCAGTAGTGCATATAACAGGGGACGGCGATACGGCGAACGCCGGTACACCCAGGCCCTGACGTTATCGATGAAAGGAAATCCGGTGGCACAGAAGGTTCAGGTCCTTCTTGTCGACGACCTCGACGGCGGCGAGGCGGACGAGACCGTGACGTTCGCGTTGGACGGCAAGACATACGAGATCGATCTCACCACCGCCAATGCGGACAAGCTCCGTGGCCTTCTCGAGCCTTACGTGAAGGGCGGCCGTCGTACGGGAGGCCGTGCTTCGGGCGGGCGTGGAAAGGCGCGTGTCACTTCCGGCGGCAACCAGGACACCGCGGCGATCCGCGCCTGGGCGAAGGAGAACGGCCACGAGGTCAACGACCGCGGCCGTGTCCCCGCTGCCATTCGCGAGGCCTACGAGCAGGCCAACGGCTGACCGTCGGCCCGTCCCGCCTCGCGCACCCCGGCCGGCGGCCGGTCGCAGGCGCGCAGGAGCCGGAGCCGGTGGCACTGCGTGGCCACCGTGTTCACCAGCCGTACGAGATCGGGGGCGTCCCCACGGGCCCTCGTCGCCGACAGTGCCGGCAGCGAGGCCTCGACCTCGCGCCCCGGCTCGGGGGGCCGCAGCCACACGGCGGCCCCCTGCGAACCGACGCCTCCCGGGGAGAGCGGCCGGACGGCACCGTGGCCGGCGGCCGCAGGGGGCGGCGGAGCATCGATGAGACCGCCCGTGCCGATCGCGGCCAGATCGAGGGTCAGCGTGCCCCACTCCAGCCAGGCGAGCAGCCCCGGCAGTTCCTCCGCGCTGCCCGCGGCCACCAGCAGCAGCATTCGTCCGCCCTGCAGGGCCACCGGAAATCTCCCGGCGGCGGATCCGGCCCGCCGAGGGCCGTTCGAGCACTCCGCGGACACCGGGCGCCCCGGGCGTTCCGGACGCCCCAGCGCCGCACGGCCCGCCTCGGCGGGGACGTCCAGGACGTCGAAGCGCACCCCCACCGGCAGGCGTACCGGGGAACCGGGCACCGTCGGCCACCCCTGTTCGTTCTCGTACCAGTGCCGGACCGGGTCGTCCGGAGCGCCCGGGGCGTCCGCCCCGGGCGGCCCGAGCGGACCGAGGGGCCCGTGAAGGCCCGGGACCCCGTCGGCCGTGCCGACGGAACGGTGTGCGGGGACCGAGAGGCCCGCGGTGACGGAGGGGACGGTGCCGGCCATGCAAGCGCAACCGCCGGAAGGCCGTTCGGGTTACGCTGGGTGCGCATGTGCATGCACAGGGTGTCGAACAGGGGGGGCGTGAGGGAGCCGGGGGAGGCGCAAGGTTGTTCGCCCGTAGCGGAGGGAACCCCTGCCCTTGGCATGGACTGTCGGTCGCAGCGGGTAAGACATCCCTAGTGGGAGGGGGCGACACGCAGGACGGCGCATCTCGCGTTCGCCATCGGCGTACTGGAGATGGGGGTAACTGCCTGGCCTGCGGGAACATCGTCTCGCACCATCGGGTTGGAGCAGATGTCGGCGTTCGGGGTCAGGAGGCCATCGACGGTGTCGGCAGTTGGAATGAGCGGTCCCCGCTTGCGGGACTAAGCTGCGGAAGGACAGGGAGGGGAAGTTCCCCCCACTGCCTGACCGCTCTGAGGAGCGATTAACGATGTTCGAGAGGTTCACCGACCGCGCGCGGCGGGTTGTCGTCCTGGCTCAGGAAGAAGCCCGGATGCTCAACCACAACTACATCGGCACCGAGCACATTCTCCTGGGCCTGATCCACGAGGGTGAGGGTGTCGCCGCCAAGGCCCTTGAGAGCCTCGGGATTTCGCTCGAGGCGGTCCGTCAGCAGGTGGAGGAGATCATCGGGCAGGGCCAGCAGGCCCCGTCGGGTCACATCCCCTTCACCCCCCGTGCCAAGAAGGTGCTCGAGCTGTCGCTCCGCGAGGCGCTGCAGCTGGGTCACAACTACATCGGTACGGAGCACATCCTGCTCGGCCTGATCCGCGAGGGCGAGGGCGTCGCCGCCCAGGTCCTGGTCAAGCTGGGCGCAGATCTGAACCGGGTGCGGCAGCAGGTCATCCAGCTGCTCTCCGGTTACCAGGGCAAGGAGACCGCCACCGCCGGCGGTCCTGCCGAGGGCACCCCCTCCACGTCCCTGGTCCTCGACCAGTTCGGCCGGAACCTCACCCAGGCCGCTCGTGAGTCCAAGCTCGACCCGGTCATCGGGCGCGAGAAGGAGATCGAGCGGGTCATGCAGGTGCTGTCCCGCCGCACCAAGAACAACCCGGTGCTGATCGGTGAGCCCGGCGTCGGCAAGACCGCCGTCGTCGAGGGCCTCGCCCAGGCCATCGTCAAGGGCGAGGTGCCCGAGACCCTCAAGGACAAGCACCTCTACACCCTGGACCTCGGTGCCCTGGTCGCCGGCTCCCGCTACCGCGGTGACTTCGAGGAGCGCCTGAAGAAGGTGCTCAAGGAGATCCGCACCCGCGGCGACATCATCCTGTTCATCGACGAGCTGCACACGCTGGTCGGTGCGGGTGCCGCCGAGGGCGCCATCGACGCGGCCTCCATCCTGAAGCCGATGCTGGCCCGCGGTGAGCTGCAGACCATCGGCGCGACCACGCTGGACGAGTACCGCAAGCACCTGGAGAAGGACGCGGCCCTCGAGCGCCGTTTCCAGCCGATCCAGGTCGCCGAGCCGTCCCTGCCGCACACCATCGAGATCCTCAAGGGTCTGCGCGACCGGTACGAGGCGCACCACCGTGTCTCGATCACCGACGAGGCGCTGGTGCAGGCCGCCACCCTGGCCGACCGGTACATCTCGGACCGCTTCCTCCCGGACAAGGCGATCGACCTGATCGACGAGGCCGGCTCGAGGATGCGCATCCGCCGGATGACCGCGCCGCCGGACCTGCGCGAGTTCGACGAGAAGATCGCCGGTGTCCGCCGGGACAAGGAGTCCGCGATCGACTCGCAGGACTTCGAGAAGGCCGCCTCCCTGCGCGACAAGGAGAAGCAGCTCCTCGCCGCCAAGGCCAAGCGCGAGAAGGAGTGGAAGGCCGGCGACATGGACGTCGTCGCCGAGGTCGACGGCGACCTGATCGCCGAGGTCCTCGCCACGGCCACCGGCATCCCGGTCTTCAAGCTGACCGAGGAGGAGTCCTCGCGTCTGCTGCGCATGGAGGACGAGCTCCACAAGCGGGTCATCGGCCAGACGGACGCCGTCAAGGCGCTGTCGAAGGCCATCCGCCGTACGCGCGCCGGTCTGAAGGACCCGAAGCGTCCCGGTGGTTCGTTCATCTTCGCCGGCCCGTCCGGTGTCGGTAAGACCGAGCTGTCCAAGGCCCTCGCCGAGTTCCTGTTCGGTGACGAGGACGCGCTGATCTCCCTCGACATGTCGGAGTTCAGCGAGAAGCACACGGTCTCGCGTCTCTTCGGTTCGCCCCCCGGCTACGTGGGCTACGAGGAGGGCGGTCAGCTGACGGAGAAGGTGCGCCGCAAGCCGTTCTCGGTCGTCCTCTTCGACGAGGTCGAGAAGGCCCACCCGGACATCTTCAACTCGCTGCTGCAGATCCTGGAGGACGGTCGCCTGACCGACTCCCAGGGCCGGGTCGTGGACTTCAAGAACACGGTCATCATCATGACGACCAACCTCGGCACCCGGGACATCTCCAAGGGCTTCAACCTGGGCTTCGCCGCCGCGGGCGACAAGAAGTCCAACTACGAGCGCATGAAGAACAAGGTGTCGGACGAGCTCAAGCAGCACTTCCGTCCCGAGTTCCTCAACCGCGTCGACGACGTGGTCGTGTTCCCGCAGCTGTCCCAGGAGGACATCCTCCAGATCGTCGACCTGATGATCGAGAAGGTGGACGAGCGCCTCAAGGACCGGGACATGGGCATCGAGCTCTCCCAGCCCGCCAAGGAGCTGCTGTCCAAGAGGGGCTACGACCCCGTGCTGGGCGCCCGGCCGCTGCGCCGGACCATCCAGCGCGAGATCGAGGACTCGCTGTCGGAGAAGATCCTCTTCGGCGAGCTGCGCCCCGGCCACATCGTGGTCGTGGACATCGAGGGCGAGGGCGAGAGCACGACCTTCACCTTCCGCGGTGAGGAGAAGTCGGCCCTGCCCGACGTCCCGCCGATCGAGCAGGCGGCCGGCGGAGCCGGCCCGAACCTCAGCAAGGACGCGTAAGCGTCACGGCAGCCGAAAGGGGCCGGAGCCCGGAAGGGCTCCGGCCCCTTTCGGCTGCCCGGGGCCGGATCAGGAGAGCTGCCCGTCGTAGTCCGGCAGCTTGTAGGCCCTCTCGGCGTGCCCGCCCGACAGGTCGGTGGTGTTGTTGCCGATGTTGGCGATGATCGTGTAGCCCTTCGACTCGATGTCGACGCGCTGGGCCGTCTTGTACTCGGCCACGTTCCGGAACAGGTCGAGGAAGCCGCGGACGTACAGCCCGGCGGACTCGTATCCGGCGTGGTCGAGGTTGTACTCGGTGAAGGCCCCGACGATGCCCGGCCGGGCGGTCACGAAGAACACCGAGACCCCGCGCTCCTGGGCGTACCGCGCGACCTCCAGGACCGGCTCGTTGGCCGGCGCCGGGAAGTTGAACCCGAAGTCGGACTCCAGGGCGGTGTTGTCGATGTCGAGGACGATCGCCTGCTTCTCGCCCGGCCGCGGGTTCGCGATCCGCTGCGTCAGCTGCGGCAGGGCCTGGTCCATGACCACCTGGCAGTCCCGCTGCCAGGTGTCGTAGTCGACCGCTGCGGCGACTGCCGTAGCCGTCACAGCGGTCGTCGTGGCCGTTGCGGAGGTACCGGGGGCGGTCGCTGCCTGGGCGGGGACGGCCAGGGCCACCAGGGCCGTGGCGGAGACGGCGGTGACCGATGCGCGGCGCAGCCAGGGGCGTCGGCTTCTCATGGGGCGGGGGGTCCTCTCGGGCTCGTGACGCTGCCGATGTGTCGTGTGCATGTTCGTCTTCGAGGGTGACGCGAGGTGAACCGTAGGGTTGCCGCGCGGCAGGCGGCCAGAGAGGCGCACGCCACATTTATGGAATGTCTGAACCCGCCCCCAGTGACATGCTGCACAGCCGTTTTGTCCGTTACGAGCCGGAATAGTAGCGAAACGCTGAACGCAAAACGGACATTTAACGTAAAGCTCTGATCGATCAGCCTCATATGGGGCTTTCATCCGTTACGGGTGCTGTGTCAAGAGACGTCCATCTCACTCCACAAGTACGAACTTACGTCGTAGATCACCCTTTTTGGGGCTTTGTGGGCGAAGGGGTTACCAAGGGATAGCCACTGCGGCGGGGACCAACTCGCCCGGTGGCTTTCCTCCGCTCCCTTCCCCACGAGGTTCCGATGTCCCAGCGCGTCACGCCCCGTTCCTTCCTCACGTCCCACCTCCGCACCCGTGCGGCCGTTCTGGCCGCCGGCATGGGAGTCACGGCCGTCGTGGGAGCCGGGATCGCGGCCGCCGCCGACACCACGGCCGCCACCGGCAACACCGCCAAGGCCGTGCAGGCTCAGGCGGACGCCCAGGCCGAGGCTGCGAAGACCAAGACCGCCGAGGTTCAGAAGCCCGCCGAGGCGAAGAAGGCCCAGAAGGCCCAGAAGGTCCAGAAGGTCCAGAAGCAGGTTCAGCCCGTCAAGAAGAAGGCGTCCTGGGTCGACCCGGTGAAGAAGTACACGATCTCCGCGACCTACGCCCAGGCCGGCGGCATGTGGCAGTCCGCCCACAGCGGGCAGGACTTCGCGGTGCCGAACGGCACCAAGGTCATGGCCACGCACGGCGGCACGGTCGTCAAGGCGGGCGGCAACGGCGCCGGCGACGGCCCGGCCTACGGCAACGCCGTGGTCATCAACCACGGCAACGGGACGTACTCCCAGTACGCCCACCTCTCCCAGGTGAACGTGCAGCCCGGCCAGGTCGTCAAGACCGGCCAGAAGATCGCCCTGTCCGGCAACACCGGCAACTCCAGCGGTCCCCACCTGCACTTCGAGATCCGGACCGGCGCCCACTACGGTTCCGCGATCGACCCGGTCAAGTTCCTGCGCGGCAAGGGCGTGCAGTTCTGAGGACTCCGGTCCGGGTGAACATCCCGGTCCCGGATCTCCTCGGCCGGCCGCCCTACGGCAGCATCGGATGACTTCCCGTGTTCGTCGGTGCGTGCTCCGGCAGCCACAGCACGGCGACCGCACCCTCGGCCGGCGAGTCCTCGGACGCGCCGGCCGGCCGTACGTTGCGGAAGGTCAGCCGCGCCCCCAGGACCCGGGCCTGCCCGGCCGCGATGGTCAGGCCCAGGCCGTGACCGCGTCCGGCCCGGTCCGCGCTGCCGGTGCGGAACCGGCTCGGCCCCTCGGCGAGCAGGTCCGCGGGGAAGCCGGGCCCGTGGTCGCGGACCCGGACGACCCGCCCCTCGACGGAGACCTCGATGGGCGGCCTGCCGTGCCGGGCGGCGTTGGCCAGCAGGTTGAACAGCACACGTTCCAGACGCCGCGGATCGGTGGTGACCTCCGACTCGCGCACCACGCGCACCGCGACGTCCGGGCCTTTCGCCGCGACCCGACGGGCGACGAACTCGCCCAGCAGGATGTCCTGCAGCTCGGCCCGCTCCGAGGCACCGTCCAGCCGGGCCACCTCCAGGACGTCCTCGACCAGGGTGCGCATGGCCTTCGCCCGGTCCAGCACCAGCTCGGTCGGCCGGCCCGGCGGCAGCAGTTCGGCGGCGGTCAGCAGACCGGTGACCGGGGTGCGCAGTTCGTGCGCGATGTCGGCGGTCACCCGGCGTTCGGCTTCCAGCCGCTGGCGCAGCGCGTCCGCCATCGCGTCCACCGCGCTGGCCAGGTCGTCGGTCTCGTCCCGGACGACCCCGCCGATGGCCTCCCGCACCCGGACCTCCGTCTCCCCCTTGGCGACCCGGTTGGCCGCGATCGCCGCCTTGCGCAGCCGGCGGGACAGATGCCCGCCGATCAGCACCCCGAGCGCGCTGCCGCCCAGGACGACGGCGATGGAGCCGATCACCAGGGCCTGGTCGAGGTCCTTGAGGATGTTCGAGCTGCGGTCCGTGAAGCCCGAGTGCAGGGACATGACGTGGCCGTTCTTCAGCGGTACGGCCGCCCAGATGTCCGGCGGCCCGCCCGGCCGGTTCGCCACGTAGGTCGCCCGCCTGCCCTCCTCGACCTTCGCCCGCAGTTCCGCCGGCAGGTCGGGGTCGTCGACCTTGGTGTTGGGGAAGTTCAGCCGCCCCGACAGCTCGTAGTTGCGCTGGGCGATCATGATGCGTTCGTCGGCGAGGTCGCGTGCGTTGTCCAGCATCGACACCCGGGCCGCGTTGTGCACGACCAGACTCAGCGCGACCGCCACCAGCGCGCCGACCAGGGCGATGGCGGCGCTGAGCTTCCATCTCAGCCCGGTGAGCACACCCGCCCGCTCGAGCCCCGCGCCCACCAGCCGCCCGAGCCTGCCCGGCACGCCGGAGTCCGCCGGCGGCCCGAATCCCTCCCGGGCGCCGGCGCTCGCCGGCGCCCCGGAATCCCCTCGTGTCCCCGCGCCCACCGGGCGCCCGAAGTACCGCCGCATGTCCGTGCTCAGGCCTTCAGTTTGTAGCCGAAGCCGCGGACCGTCTCGATGCGGTCCTGGCCGATCTTCCCGCGCAGCCGCTGCACGTGGACGTCGACGACGCGGGTGTCGCCGCCCCACCCGTACTCCCACACCCGTTCGAGCAGCCGGTCGCGGGAGAGGACGGTGCCCGGCGCCGAGGAGAACTCCAGCAGCAGCCGCATCTCGGTCGGTGTCAGCGCCACCGGCGCCCCGGCCCGCCGCACCTCCATGCCCACGGTGTCGATCTCCAGTTCGCCGAAGGCCAGCGCGCCGGCGGGAACCCCGGCCTCCGCTCCCTCCCGGCCGCCGTTCGCCCGGTCGAAGCGGCGCAGGACCGCGCGGATGCGGGCGACCAGGACGGCCCCGTCGAACGGCTTGGTCACGTAGTCGTCGGCGCCCGCCTCCAGCCCCAGGACCACGTCGATGGCGTCCGCGCGCGCCGACAGCATGATCACCGGCACCATCGACTCGTCGCGGATGCTCCGGCACAGGCTGACGCCGTCGAGGCCGGGCACCATGACGTCGAGGAGGGCGATGTCCGGCCGGTCGGCGCGGAACGCCTCCAGGCCCGACAGCCCGTCGGGCTTCGCGGTGACCATGAAGCCGTCCCGCTCCAGGGCGAGTTGGGTGGCCTCACGGATGACGTCGTCGTCCTCGACGAACAGGACGTGGTTCTGGTCTGCCATCCCGGTCTCTCAGCTCTCGGCTTTCGGTTCTCGTTCTCGTGCGCTCTCGGGCCGGTGGGAGCGTTTCACCCCGCCCACCGGACGGACGCGGGGACCGCGCGGAGGGTTCATCCCCTTCATCGGACCGCGCGCCCCGGCGGTTCACGCCACGCGCCACGAAACGCGGTGCGGGCCCCACTCTTCGGGACCCCGGGACCCGGGTCCCTGATCTCAGCTGTCGGGCACAGGGGTCGGCTCCGTGCCGGACACCTTGCCGTAGTCGTTGTGGGTGCGGAACTCCTCGGTGAACCGGCCCGCGGTCCAGCGATAGGTGATCACGTTCTCGCCCGACGGACTCGACACCGGATCGCCCCGGTCGTACACCTGCATCGTCACCACCAGGTCCCCGCGGTCGATCTCCGCGTACACGGGGGGCTCCTCGGCCTTGAACACGTTCACGTACGCACCGTCCTGGTCGCGGTACACGTACGAACCGACGCCCACCGCGTCTCCGCAGGTCAGCACGTTGACGACGACGTCGTTCGCGGCTCCTCCGGTGAGGCTGCCGTAGCTCACGTCGACGGGGTACTCGTCGGCGACGCACGGCTTCAGCAGCCGCTTGACCTCGGCCGAGACCAGGGGATCGTCCTTGATCAGCCGTACGGCGTCCACCCGGCGGGCGGCCGAGACCGGCGTCTTCGAGCCGGTGTCCGTGGGCGCGGGGGGACTCGCCACCGAGTCCGCGTGCGCGGGACCCTCGTCGCGGGCGCCGGTGCCGCCCGTACCGCAGGCGGCGACGAAAAAGGTGAGGGTGACGAGCACGGACGTCGCCGTGGTCGCCGCCTGGGCGGTTCTCCGGACCCGCATGGGCCCCGTGCCGGTCAGGCCGCGCAACGCTCCCGCTCCTCACGCTCCAGCGCGCGTGCGTCCAGCTCGCGGGCCTCCAGCTCCTCGCGGAGCCGGGTGAGGGCCCGGTGCAGCGTGCTCTTGACCGTTCCGGCCGACATGCCGAGTGCGGCGGCCGTCTCCTCCGTGGACATCTGCTCCCAGTGTCGCAGCACCACCACACTGCGCTGCTTCGGGGCGAGCACCTTCAGCACGTCCATCAGGAGGGCACGGTCGGCGTGCTGCTCGGTGGCGTCGTCCACACAGGCGTCCGGGAGCTGCTCGGTGGGCACCTCCTCCAGCTTGCGGGCACGCCACCACTCGGTCCGGGTGTTGATCATGACGCGGCGCAGGTAGGCGTCGGCCAGCCGCTTGTCGGCGATCCCGTCCCAGCGGCCGTACGTCCGGGCCAGCGCGGTCTGCAGCAGGTCCTGCGCGTCGACAGGGTCCGGCACCAGACGGCGGGCACTGCGCAGCAGCGCGTCCTGCCGGGTACGGACGTACTCCTCGAACCCGAGCACCTCGCCCTGCGCCATGGTGAACCGCCTTCCGCTCCCCGTACCGGCCCGCCCGTGCGGTCCGGTCCCCCTGCTGTGATCCGTGGTGGTCGTGCCCCTGCGTGCCGTGTACTGCGTGCGGGGCGTGGGAATGAAGGTACGGAGGCGTTGTCACGGCACTGTGCGGAGCAGCCTGCGGCCTTCCCTCGGCTGTCCGTCGGTTGTGTAACGGAAGTAGGAACGAGGTAAAGAGGCGGGAGAGTTGGGGATCCTATGGGGTGATGTGTGCCGCGCGGGCAGGTGCACGGGTGTGGCGGATGCGCAGGCAGGTGTGACGACGCGGCCCGTATCCGCAGGTGAGCCGGCCGGCGCCGGGCCGGTGGGCCGGGCCGGTCGGCGGGCCCGGCCGCCGGGTCAGGTCAGCGGCAGCCGGTAGAAGCCGCCGGGCAGTGGTTCGACCAGGCCGTCGGCGACCAGGCCGTCCAGCGCGCGGGCGCGCTGCACCGGCTCCTGCCACACCCGGTCCAGGACCGCCTGCGGTACGGGACTGTGCGCCTCCCGGAGCACGGCCAGCAGCCGCCCGCGGACCTGGCGGTCCGTGCCCGCGTACGTCTGCCCCCGGCGCGGCGGGCCGTCGTGCGCCGGCTTGTCGGCGAGCCGCCAGGCGCACTGCGCGGCGATCGGACAGCGATGGCACGACTCGTTCTTCGCCGTGCACACCAGCGCCCCCAGCTCCATGGAGGCTGCCGCCCACCGCGCGGCGGTCCGCTCGTCCTCGGGCAGCAGCGCGCGGGCGAGCCGGCGCTCGGCGGCCGTGGTGGCGTTCGGCGGGTACTGGACACCGGTCACCGCACGGGCGAACACCCGGCGCACGTTGGTGTCCAGCACGGCGTGCCGCTGCCCGTACGCGAACGACGCCACCGCGGCGGCCGTGTACTCGCCGATGCCGGGCAGCGCCAGCAGCTGCGCGTGGTCGGCGGGCACGTCGCCCCCGTGCCGTTCCGTTATGGCGGCGGCGGCACCGTGCAGCCGCAGCGCACGGCGCGGGTAGCCGAGCCGGCCCCAGGCGCGGACGGCCTCGCCGGGCGCCTCGGCGGCGAGGTCGGCGGGGCGTGGCCAGCGGGCCAGCCACTGCTCGTAGACCGGCAGGACCCGGTTCACCGGGGTCTGCTGGAGCATGAACTCGCTGACCATCACCCCCCACGCGCCGGCCTCCGGGCGTCGCCACGGCAGATCCCGGGCGTGCTCGTCGAACCAGTCGATGACGGGGAAGTGGAGCGACGCTCCGGGAGCGCGCTCGGACGAGGGATCGGCGGTGCCGTCGGGCTGGGGCTTCGTGAGAGCAGTCATGGCCTCTCGATCCTGCCATGACCACCGGCACGAACGGGGAATCCGCCACCCCGCCGTGCCGCAGTGGCAGCCGGATGGATCCATGGCCAGAGCTGCAAGGGACGCGATTGCGAACACGGAAGGGCCGGAGCGCGGAGCTGTCACGAGCGAGGGCCACCCCCGCACCCCCGGTCACGGACCGTGAGGAGAGTGCCCATATGATCACACTCCGCGACTGGTGCGTGCCGTGCCTGACGAAGAGCGGCAACGGGCAGCTGTTTCCAGGATGATGATCCGGAAAAGTTGAGCTCTCAGCGGCGGGTGGGATCAGCGAAGTCCCGGATCTCTCGTACAGTTTGCGCCGTGGGATCTCTGCGCAATCCGGTCGGGCCGCTTCCCTCCTCCATCTACTGGCGTAGGAGGGCCGTACTGCTGTCCCTGCTGGGCGTGTTGGCGTTGCTCATCACCTGGGTCGTCGTCTTCCGCGGCGGGGACGGCGGCGGGCACGGCAACGGGGCCAACGGCAAGAACCCCGCACCCTCCACCATCGCGCCGGGACCGTCGAGTTCGGGGCCGGCGATCAGTCAGGCACCGGGCGGCCGGGACGAGTCCGGTGACGAGGACTCGGGCGGCTCCTCGAGCGGCAGCGGCGCGGGGGACGACGGGGCGAACGGCGACCCCGGTGACTCCGGCGGCGGTGGTGGCTCGGGCGGCAGCGACGGCGGCGGCGACGGCGACGGTGCCGGGGGCAGCGCGGGCGGCGGCTCCGAGGGCGGTACGACGGCGGGGGTCGGTGCGGGTGACGCGCTGCCGGCCGGGTCCGGGCTCCCCAACTGCACCGCGACCGCAGTCAAGTTCAGCCTGCGCAGCGTCCGCAACTCCTACGAGCCCGACGAGACGCCCACCTTCCGGCTGACCGCGCGGAACATCTCCGGAAGCGACTGCAAGGTCGATCTCGGTCCGAAGAACACGGTGCTGACGATCACTCAGGCGACCGCCGACGACGCGTACTGGGCGTCGGACGACTGCCCCGAGGACGCGGGGAGTCTGGTGTTCCGGGTGCCCGCGGACGACAGCATCACGTACACCGTGAAGTGGGACCGCAAGCCGAGTGCCGCGCAGTGCGCGACACCGCCGGCCGGGTCGGCCAAGGCGGGCACGTACCTGGTCGAGGCGAAGGCACCCGGGTTCGCGAAGGTGCAGACGTCCTTCGTGCTCAAGAGCGCCTGACACGCGCCGCGCCCCGCGGGCACCGCGCCCCGGGCGCAACGCGTCCCCCACGCACCGGCCTTGGACGCACCGGCCTTGGACGCACCGGCCTTGGACGCACCGGGACTCCTGGGCGTACCAAGAGCCCTGGACGTACCGGGAGTCCTAGACGTACCGCTCCAGGATCGAGCTCTCCGCCAGCCGGGACAGGCCCTCCCGGACGCTGCGGGCGCGGGCCTCGCCGACGCCGTCCACCGTCTGGAGGTCGTCCACGCTGGCGGCCAGCAGCTTCTGCAGGCCGCCGAAGTGCTCCACCAGGCGGTCGATGATCGCGCCGGGCAGCCTCGGTACCTTGGCGAGCAGCCGGAAGCCGCGCGGGGACACGGCCGAGTCCAGCGTCTCGGGGGAGCCGGTGTAGCCCAGGGCGCGGGCCACCGTGGGCAGTTCCAGCAGTTCCGCGTGGGTGAGGGCGTTCAGCTCGTGCAGGGCCTGGTCGACCGTGCGGGAACGCTTGGCGGTGGGCTCGGGCACGTAGTCGCGCACGACCAGCTCGCGCTCCGGCTCCACGCCCGCGATCAACTCGTCCAGCTGAAGGGCGAGAAGACGGCCGTCGGTGCCCAGTTCCACCACGTACTCGGCGATTTCGGTGGCGATGCGGCGCACCATCTCCAGCCGCTGCGCGACCGCCGAGACGTCCCGCACCGTCACCAGGTCCTCGATCTCCAGCGCCGACAGCGTGCCGGCCACCTCGTCGAGACGGAGCTTGTAGCGCTCCAGTGTCGCGAGCGCCTGGTTGGCACGGGACAGGATCGCCGCCGAGTCCTCCAGGACGCGGCGGTGCCCGTCCACGTAGAGCGCGATCAGGCGCATCGACTGGGAGACCGAGACCACCGGGAAGCCGACCTGTTTGGAGACCCGGTCGGCGGTGCGGTGCCGGGTGCCGGTCTCCTCGGTCGGGATCGTCGGGTCCGGCACCAGCTGGACACCCGCCCGCAGGATCTTCGACAGATCGGACGAAAGGACTATGCCGCCGTCGAGCTTGCACAGCTCGCGCAGCCGGGTCGCGGTGAACTCGACGTCCAGGACGAAACCGCCGCTGCACAGCGTCTCGACGGTCTTGTCGGAACCGAGGACGATGAGACCGCCGGTGTTGCCCCTCAGTACGCGCTCCAGGCCGTCACGGAGGGCGGTGCCGGGTGCCACGGCACTCAGCGAGGCGCGCATCAGGCGATCGGAACCGGCGCTCCCGCCGGACTTTCCGGGAGCTGCTGCCCGGTCGTTGGCTGCCACTGCACTCCTCCGGTCGCGATGTCTGGGGCGCCCCCGTTGCGCGCACTCGGTTCGTACGGACGGGCGAGACCAGGGCAAAGTCTACCGGCGGTCCTCCTCGTCCTGTGGGGCGTCCCGGCGACGCGAGCGCGGAAGGACGCGCAGAGCGTCCCCTATGTCCGCGACTTCCAGAACCTTCATTCCTGGCGGGATTTTGCCTGGATCGCCCGGCACGAGCGCGTGCGTGAAGCCCAGGCGGTGTGCTTCGGAAAGCCGGCGCTGCACCCCCGTCACCCGCCTGACCTCGCCCGCGAGCCCGACCTCGCCGATCGCGACCAGGTTCTTGGGCAACGGGGTGTCGCTCGCCGCCGACGCGAGGGCGAGCGCGATCGCCAGATCCGCCGCCGGCTCGGAGAGCCGCACCCCGCCGACCGTCGCGGAGTAGATGTCCCGCTTGCCCAAGGCGCTGATGCGTCCGCGCTGTTCCAGCACCGCGAGCATCATCGAGACACGCGAGGTCTCCAGCCCGGAGGTGGTGCGGCGGGGGGAGGGGATCTGCGAGTCGACGGTGAGCGCCTGCACTTCGGCGACCAGCGGGCGGCGGCCCTCCAGCGTCACCGTCAGGCAGGTGCCCGGCACCGGCTCCGCACGGCGGGTCAGGAACAGCCCGCTGGGGTCGGCCAGGCCCGTGATGCCCTCGTCGTGCAGTTCGAAGCAGCCGACCTCGTCGGTGGTGCCGTAGCGGTTCTTCACGCCCCGGACCAGGCGCAGCCGCGCGTGCCGGTCGCCCTCGAAGCTCAGGACGACGTCCACCAGGTGTTCCAGCAGGCGCGGGCCCGCGATCGAGCCGTCCTTGGTGACATGGCCCACCAGCAGCGTGGCCATCCCGCGCTCCTTGGAGGCGCGGATCAGGGCGCCCGCCACCTCGCGCACCTGGGCCGTGCCGCCCGGCGCGCCGTCGAGCTCCGGGGAGGCGATCGTCTGCACCGAGTCGAGGATCAGCAGGGACGGCTTCACCGCGTCCAGATGGCCGAGGACGGCGGACAGATCCGTCTCGGCGGCGAGGTACAGGTGGTCGTCGATGGCGCGGATCCGGTCGGCGCGCAGCC
The DNA here is from genome assembly GCF_044540975.1 of Streptomyces sp. NPDC085927. Classification (NCBI taxonomy): domain Bacteria; kingdom Bacillati; phylum Actinomycetota; class Actinomycetes; order Kitasatosporales; family Streptomycetaceae; genus Streptomyces; species Streptomyces sp. NPDC085927. The sequence goes on along the minus strand of NZ_JBITSN010000006.1, from coordinate 17,523 downwards.
GGACCTGGCTCGCCGACTCCTCGCCCGTGACATAGAGCGTGCGGTGCTCGTCGCTCGCCGACTTGGCCGCGACGTCCAGCAGGAGCGTGGACTTGCCGACGCCCGGCTCGCCCGCGACGAGCACCACCGCGCCGGGGACGAGCCCGCCGCCGAGCACCCGGTCCAGCTCGGGAACGCCGGTGGAGCGGGCCGTGGCCTGGCGGCCGTCGACCTGGCCGATGGGCACGGCGGAGGTGGTGACCCGCCCCGGCGCCGTCGTACGGACCGCGGGCACGCCGTACTCCTCGACCGTCCCCCAGGCCTGGCACTCGGGGCAGCGGCCGAGCCACTTGGCCGTCTGCCACCCGCACTCGGTGCAGCGGTAGGACGGTCGGTCCTTGGTGGTCTTGGTACGGGCAGCCATGGTCCGAACGGTAGCGCCCGGCACTGACAGCCGGGCGCACGGTGCCCGGCTGTCAGTGCCGGGACCGGGCCTATTTCCCCGTCCCGCCCGTGGAGCGAAGGGTTCCAGCCCCCGTTTGAGGGATCGTTTCACCCGTACGGATTAAAAGTGCGCAGGGCTCCGGGAGGGTCCGGCTCCGGCCGCCTACGGTCGCCGAATGATGAGCAGTGGCCCGGAGATCCCGACCCGCACGACCGGCGCACACCGGGCGCACCGGGAGGTGCGCGACCGCGGGGCCACGCACACGTCGGCACACCGGCCGTCCACCTGCCACGAACCGTGTCTGGACGGCCTCTTCACCTACTGCCTGTCGGTGCTGTGCGACCACGACGCGGCGATCGCCGCCCTGGCCGACGTCCTCACCCTCGCGGAGCGCCGCGGCCGGCACCTCCCGGACGCCTCCGGGGACCACAGGGCCTGGCTGTACGCGCTGGCCCGCTGGGCCTGTCTGCGCAAGCTGGCCGAGGCCCGGCAGAAACCCCAGGTCACCCACGCGGTGGGCCGGGCGGTCCGGCAGCGGGCGGCGCGGACCGCCACTGCCGCGGCCGTCTCCGAGGAGGTGCGGGAGCAGCGCCGCCGTGAACTGGCCCTGCTGGCCTGGCCGGAGGCCGCGGGCACCACGCCGGAGCAGCGCGAGGCACTCGAACTCGCGGTCCGGCACCACCTCGGAGCCCACGAGGTCGCCGCCGTGCTCGGCATGGAACCGGCCGCCGCCCGCGAACTGCTCGCCTCCGCCGCCTGCGAGGTCGAGCGCACCCGTGCGGCGCTCGCCGTGGTCGAGACCGGCGCCTGCCGGGGAGTGGCGCATCTCACCGGGGACAGCCGGCTCGTGCTCAGCAGCGCACTGCGCCGCGAACTCGTCCGGCACGTCGACGACTGCCCGCGCTGCCGCCGCACCGCCGGGCGCGCCCTCCCCGGCCGCTGGCCCGGCACCGGCGTCGCCCCCGACGCCCTGCCCGTCCTTCCGGCTCCCGAAGCGGCCCTGCGCACCGCCCTGGCGCACCACCCCCGCGCGCGTGGCGGCGCGCCCCGCTTCGACCGGCGGGGCTTCCCGATGGACCCCAAGGACCGTGTCGCCCGCCGGAACCGGCTGCGCGCGCGTGCGGTCACGACGACCGTCGTCGCCACCGTCGTCGCCGCCCCCGTGCTCGCGCTGTACGCCGCCTACCGGGGCACCCCCGTCGGCGAGGCCCGGGACGGCCGGTCGGCCTCCGCGAGCGAGACCGACCTGCCCCTCGACCTCTACGGAGACGGCACGGGCGGCTACGAGAACACCGGCAACGCCGACACCCGGCCCGGAGGCCGCCCCGGCGAGGACGGCGGGAACGGCGAGGACGGCAGGGCGGACGTGTCCGTGGAGGTCGTCGGGGTCGCCGGCGCGGGCCACAAGGGCGCCGCCCTGCTGGGTGTCACCGCCGGTCACAGCGGCGACACCACACTGATCACGCTCACCGCGCGGGGCACCGCACCGGTCCGCTGGTCCGCGTCGACGGGGGCGTCCTGGCTCTACCTGAGCCAGTCGTCGGGGACGCTCCGGCCGGGGCGGTCGCTGACGATCAAGGTGTACGTCGACCAGTTGCGCGAGCCGTCCGGCCGCTGGAGCGCGCGGGTGGCGGTCTCGCCCACCGGTGCCGTGGTGGCCATCGACGGCCACGGCCACGGCCACGGCCACGTCCCCGGCCACGTCCCCGGCCCGTCCTCCTCCGGCGCCCCCCTTCCCGGTCACTCCGGGGGCCCCGGTCGTCCGGGCAGCCCGGGAACCTCGCACCCCGGCCCCCCGGGCACCCCGCCCCCGAGCTCCGGCGACCCGGGCGGACCCCCGCCGTCGTCCCCCGCCCCGGACCCGACGCCCACGTCGCCGCCCCCGTCCCCGTCGGAGCCCGCCCCGGGCGGCCCGCCCCAGTCGCCCGATCCCGAGCCCACGGACGCGGCCCCCGGCAGCCCGACGGACTCGCCGTCCCCGCCCGCCGAGGACGGCGGCGGGGACATCGGCGGTGAGATCCGCAGCGCCCTGAGCCCGTCCGTTTCGTGACCGCCGTGACCGCCGCGACCGCCGCGACCGCCGCGACCACCGTGTCCCGAAACCGGTGACCCGGGTCCCGCACAGGGGGACGGATCAGGCGGGATCCGCCGGATGCGGTGCCAGCAGCGGGAGCTGCGAGGCGAGCCGCTCCTCGCACAGCTCGGCCAGCCGGCCGTAACCGGCCTTGCCCATCAGCTCGGTCAGCTCCGCCCGGTAGGACACGTACACGGGGTCGCCCGCGCCGTGCGCCGAGGTCGCCGACGTGCACCACCAGTGCAGGTCGTGGCCGCCCGGACCCCAGCCCCGGCGGTCGTACTCACCGATCGACACCTGCAGCACGCGCGTGTCGTCGGGCCGGTCGATCCAGTCGTAGGTCCGCCGGATCGGCAGCTGCCAGCACACGTCCGGCTTGGTCTCCAGCGGCTCGCGGCCCTCCCGCACGGCGAGGATGTGCAGCGAGCAGCCCATGCCGCCGGCGAAGCCCGGCCGGTTCTGGAAGATGCACGAGCCCTGGAAGGGGCGGGTCTGGCGGTCGCCGTCCTCGTCCTCGGAGACCCAGCCGCCCCGGATGCCCTCGTCGTGGTGCTGCCAGATGTCCGGCGTCAGCCTCGCCACATGGCCCGCGACCCGCTTCTCGTCGTCCTCGTCCGAGAAATGCGCCCCCAGGGTGCAGCACCCGTCGTCCGCGCGGCCCGCCTGGATGCCCTGGCAACCGCTGCCGAAGACACAGTTCCAGCGAGAGGTCAGCCATGTCAGATCGCAGCGGAACACCTGCTCCTCGTCCGCCGGATCGGGGAACTCCACCCACGCCCGAGCGAAGTCGAGGCCCTTCTCGTCGTTCGGCGGCACCTGCGACGGACCGTCGACCGGCTTGGCCTTCTTGGCCTGCTTGGTCATTTTGTCCGCCTTTTCGGCCTTCGCCTTTTTCGTCTTTGGCACCCGTCCAGGGTAAGTCGCCCGGATCGCTGTCCTGTACCGGACCGACTGCTGCAGAACGGGCTTTCGACCGTGTCACGCGCAGTAGCGTTCCGTACATGAGACTCGGTGTCCTCGACGTGGGTTCGAACACGGTGCATCTGCTGGTGGTCGACGCGCACCCCGGGGCGTGCCCGCTGCCCGCGCACTCGCACAAGGCGGAGCTGCGCCTGACCGAGCTGCTGGACGCCGACGGAGCGATCGGACCCGGCGGGACGGACCAGGTGATCCGGGTCATTCACGAGGCGCTCCGGGCCGCCGAGGACAAGGGCGTCGAGGAATTGCTGCCCTTCGCGACCTCGGCGGTGCGCGACGCCCGCAACTCGGGCGAGGTCCTCGAACGCGTACGGGTGGAGACCGGAGTCGAACTCCAGGTCCTCACCGGCGCCGAGGAGGCCCGGCTGACCTTCCTCGCCGCCCGCCGCTGGTTCGGCTGGTCGGCGGGAAAGCTGCTGGTCATCGACATCGGCGGCGGCTCACTGGAGATAGCCTTCGGCATCGACGAGGAGCCCGACGCCGCGGTGTCGCTGCCGCTGGGCGCCGGCCGCCTCACCGGCACCCGGCTGCCCGGCGACCCGCCGGCACCGGACGACGTGCGGGCCCTGCGCCGGCACGTCCGCGCGGAGATCGGCCGGACGGTCGGCGAGTTCAGCCGTCTCGGTCCGCCCGACCACGTGGTGGCCACCTCCAAGACCTTCAAGCAGCTCGCCCGCATCGCGGGCGCCGCCCGCTCCACCGAGGGCCCGTACGTCCCGCGCGAGCTGAAGTACCAGTCCCTGGAGGGCTGGGTGGCGAGGCTGTCCGCGATGACCACCACCGAGCGCGCCGCGCTGCCCGGCGTCTCCGAGTCGCGCGCCGGCCAGCTGGTCGCCGGGGCGCTGGTCGCGGAGGCCGCGATGGACCTCTTCGGGGTGGAGTCCCTGGAGATATGCCCCTGGGCACTGCGCGAGGGCGTCATCCTGCGCCGCCTGGACCGCATGGGGCCCGCGTAGCCGCGCACCACGCGACGCGACCGCCTCCCGCGCGCGACGCGACCGCGTCGCCCTCGGCATCGCCGCCGACCGCCTCCCGCGCGCGACGCGACCACCCGCCGCGCGGGGATCGACGAGCCGGGCCGCGCGTGGGCCGGCGGGCCGGGGCCGTGCGGGCTTCGACGAGCCGGGCCGTGCGGCCGGTGTCCGGTTAGCTCGCTCACACAGCTCGCTCACACAGCTCGCTCACACGGCGGCCTTCGACCGCGGGGCCGACGGACGGACGAAGCGCCCCGTGTCCTGCGGTCATGTGCTCACGGTCGCGGCGAACGCCTCCGGCCGAAGCCCGTCGTCCGCGTCCCACCCGTCGAACACACCCCGTACGCTGTCCCTCGTGGCAGATCCAGCGGTGCGCATCCCGGATGCGAAGGTCGCTCTGTCGACGGCCTCCGTCTATCCGGAGTCGACGGCGACGGCCTTCGAGATCGCCGCGCGCCTCGGGTACGACGGTGTCGAGGTCATGGTGTGGACCGATCCGGTCAGCCAGGACATCGAGGCGCTGCGCCGCCTCAGCGACTACCACCGCATCCCCGTCCTGGCCGTGCACGCCCCCTGCCTGCTCATCACGCAGCGCGTGTGGTCCACCGACCCCTGGACCAAGCTCCAGCGGGCCCGTGCCGCCGCCGAGAAGCTCGGCGCCGCCACGGTCGTCGTCCATCCGCCGTTCCGCTGGCAGCGCCAGTACGCCCGCGACTTCGTCGACGGAATCTGGCGGATGGCGAACGAGACGGATGTGCGGTTCGCCGTCGAGAACATGTATCCGTGGCGCTACCGCGACCGCGAGATGCTCGCCTACGCCCCCGACTGGGACGTCACCAAGGACGACTACCGCCACTTCACGATCGATCTCAGTCACGCCTCGACCGCCCGCACCGACGCCCTCGGGATGCTCGACCGCATGGGCGACCGCCTCGGTCACGTCCACCTCGCCGACGGCCGGGGCTCGGCCAAGGACGAGCATCTCGTGCCCGGTCGCGGCGACCAGCCCTGCGCCGAGGTGCTGGAGCGCCTGGCCCTCAACGGCTTCGACGGCCATGTCGTCATCGAGGTCAACACCCGCCGTGCCATGTCCGGCGCCGAGCGCGAGGCCGACCTGGCGGAGGCACTGGCGTTCACCCGCCTGCACCTGGCGTCGGCGAGGCCCGGGGCCCCCGGGTCCTCGGCGGCGGCCTCGGCGCTGCGGGCGCCCCGCCGATGACCGGCGTCATCGCCCCAGGCGGCCCGGGCTCCTCTCCCGGCGGTCCGGGCGCGGCGTCCGGCGGCCCGGACGAGTCGGTCCCGGACACGTCCGCCACCGCCCCGCGCACGCCCCCCACCGCCCCGCGCACGCCCCCCGACGGCCCCGGCACCGCCCCCCGGCGCCGTGGCCGGCCCCCGCGCACGGAGTCGGCCGACACCCGGGACCGCATCCTGGACGCCGCCCGCGAGGAGTTCTCCGAACGTGGGTACGACAAGACATCCGTACGGGGCATCGCCAAGTCGGCCGGGGTCGACTCCGCGCTCGTGCACCACTACTTCGGCACCAAGGAACAGGTGTTCGAGGCGGCCGTCGAGGTCGCCTTCGCCCCGGTGCTCAAGGGCCGGGAAGCCGTCCTCGACGCTCCGTTGGAGGAGGTCGGCGAGCGGATGACCCGGATGATCCTCGGCCTCTGGGAGAACCCGGTGACCCGGACCCCGCTGCTCGCGATCATCCGGTCCGCCGTGAACAACGAGACCGCCGCCGGTGTCTTCCGCCGCCTGGTCGCCGGCCAGCTGCTGCGCCGTATCGCGGGGCGGCTCGACCTGCCGGACGCCGAACTGCGTGCCGAGCTCGCCGCGGCCCAGCTGGTCGGGATCGCGATGGTCCGGTACGTGATCAAGGTCGAACCGCTGGCCTCGGCGGACGCCGAGCAGATCGTCCAGCGGGTGGCTCCGGTGGTCCAGGGGCACCTCACCGGCCGCTGACGCGCCGCGCCCCGCGGGTACCGCTGTCCCCGTAACGCTGCCCCGCACCGCTCCCGCACTGAGATACGCATCCCGCATTCCGGACACCCCGTCCCGCCCACTGGATGACCGGCGTACGCTCGACGACAGTCAGGAATCTCTGACCCCGGCACCCGAGAAGGTCTGAAGGAGCGAGCGACGATGCCCGAGCTGAGGTCCCGCACAGTCACCCATGGCCGCAACATGGCGGGCGCCCGCGCCCTGATGCGAGCCTCCGGTGTACCGGGTGCGGACATCGGCCGGAAGCCCATCATCGCCGTCGCCAACAGTTTCACGGAGTTCGTCCCCGGCCACACCCACCTCGCGCCGGTCGGCCGGATCGTCAGCGAGGCGGTCGTCGCGGCCGGCGGCATCCCGCGCGAGTTCAACACCATCGCCGTCGACGACGGCATCGCGATGGGCCACGGCGGCATGCTGTACTCCCTGCCCTCCCGCGACCTGATCGCGGACAGTGTGGAGTACATGGTCGAGGCCCACTGCGCGGACGCCCTGATCTGCATCTCCAACTGCGACAAGATCACCCCGGGCATGCTCAACGCCGCCCTGCGGCTGAACATCCCGACGGTCTTCGTCTCCGGCGGTCCCATGGAGGCCGGCCGGGCGACCCTGGTCGACGGCACGGTCCGCACGCTGGACCTGATCGACGCGATGGTGGACGCCGCCAACGACAAGATCTCCGACGCCGACGTCCTCCGCATCGAGGAGAACGCCTGTCCGACCTGCGGCTCCTGTTCCGGCATGTTCACCGCCAACTCGATGAACTGCCTCACCGAGGCCATCGGCCTGTCCCTCCCGGGCAACGGCTCGGTCCTCGCCACCCACACGGCCCGCAAGGCGCTCTACGAGAACGCCGCCCACACGGTCATGGACATCACCCGCCGCTACTACGAGCAGGACGACGACACGGTCCTGCCCCGCAGTATCGCCACCGTCGCCGCCTTCGAGAACGCGATGGCGCTGGACATCGCCATGGGCGGCTCCACCAACACGATCCTGCACCTGCTGGCCGCCGCCCAGGAGGCGGAGGTCCCCTTCGGCCTGACCGAGATCGACGCCCTCTCGCGCCGCGTGCCCTGCCTGGCGAAGGTCGCGCCGAACGTCGCCAAGAGCCGTACGTACTACATGGAGGACGTGCACCGCGCGGGCGGCATCCCCGCCCTGCTCGGCGAGCTGCACCGCGCGGGCCTGCTGAACGAGGACGTGAACTCCGTCCACAGCCCGACCCTGGCCGACTGGCTGAAGACCTGGGACATCCGTGGCGGCTCCCCGTCCCCGGAGGCCGTGGAGATGTGGCACGCGGCCCCCGGTTGCGTGCGCTCCGCCGAGGCGTTCTCCCAGTCCGAGCGCTGGGACACCCTCGACGAGGACGCCGAGGGCGGCTGCATCCGCTCCGCCGAGCACGCCTACTCCAAGGACGGCGGCCTGGCGGTGCTGCGCGGCAACCTCGCCGTGGACGGCTGCGTGGTCAAGACGGCCGGCGTCGACGAGTCCATCTGGACCTTCGAGGGCCCGGCGGTCGTCTGCGAGTCGCAGGAGGAGGCCGTCGAGAAGATCCTCACCAAGCAGGTCGAGGAGGGCGACGTCGTCGTCATCCGCTACGAGGGCCCCAAGGGCGGTCCCGGCATGCAGGAGATGCTCTACCCGACGTCGTACCTGAAGAGCCGGGGCCTCGGAAAGGCCTGCGCCCTGATCACCGACGGCCGCTTCTCCGGCGGCACGTCCGGTCTCTCCATCGGCCACGCCTCCCCGGAGGCGGCCTCGGGCGGCGTCATCGCCCTGGTCGAGGACGGGGATCGCATCCGCATCGACATCCCGAACCGTTCGGTCGAGCTGCTGGTCGACGACGCCGAGCTGGCCCGCCGCGAGCAGGCACTGGACGGTGCGTACGCCCCGAAGAACCGCGAGCGCAAGGTCTCGGCGGCGCTGAAGGCGTACGCGGCGATGGCCACGAGTGCCGACAAGGGCGCGGTGCGGGACGTGTCGAAGCTGGGCTGAACCGCCCGACGCCCGCGGGACCACCAGGATCACGGGGCCCCTGGGCCCCTGGGCCCCTGGGTTCCACAGGACCCGCAGGACCCGCAGGACCCGCAGGACCCGCAGGACCCGCAGGACCCATGGAATCAGGGGGGTTCCGTGGGTCCTACCAGTCGGCCGGGTCGCGGCCGTCCACGGCGAAGACCGTGCCGTCGGGGGCGGTGGCGTAGACGTGGCCGTCGGCGATCACCGGATGCGGCAGGCCGGCGGCCACGCGGTCGGGGTTGTCACCCATCCGGGGCGCCGTCTGCCCGGCCAGCCGTCCCTCGCGCGCGTCCACGGCGAGCAGCCGGCCGTCCGGCGCCGTGAAGTAGACGTGCCGCTCGTCCGCGACCGGCGTGGACGAGCGGGCGATCCCGGTCTCCAGGCTCCACCGCTGCCGCAGCGCGGCCATGTCGACGGCCACCAGCCTGCCGCCGGTGCCCGTCAGATAGGCGACGTCCCCGCGCACGGTGCCCTGCGCCTGGGCCAGTGGCACGGGCAGCGTCACCCGGCGCGTCTCCCCGCTGTCCGGTGTGTAGCGGACCAGGGCCTGCGTGGTGTCGTAGACCGGGTCGGCGGAAGCGAGGACGAGCGCTTCGCCCGTGCTGCCGACCGGAGTCAGCATCCCCTCCAGCCGGGCGTCCCACCGCACCGCGCCGGACCGCGGATCGACCGCCGTGACCTGCGTGCTGGAACCGTCGCCCGACGCGCTCGCCACGTAGGCCAGCGGATCCCCCGCGAACGTGCGGAAGTACAGGGCGTCGTGCCCCGGCACCCGCCCGCTCCACAACGTGTCGCCGGAGGCGCTGTCCACACCGGTGACCGTGCCGTCGGCGCCGTTGAGCAGCAACACGTCCCCGGCACCGGTCAGGCCGTTGTACTCGGCGCTCTCCTGCCGCCACCGCGGCTTCCCCGAGGCCGGGTCGAGGGCCTCCAGGCCGCCGGCCGGCTCCGGCGCGGGCTGCACGAGTCCGCCCGACACGACCGGCGGCCCACTCGCCGCCGTTCCTGCCGCGGTGTGCTGCCACAGCAGGTCGCCGTCGTCGGGGTCGAGGGCGAACACCGACTCCGCCCGGGCGCACACCAGCAGATCGGCCCCGTACGAGCACTGCGGGCTGCCCGGCTTGCCCGACGGCGCCGCCTCCCACGCCCGGAACGCGTCCGGCGTGGTCCGTGTACCGGCGGGGGCCTGCCGCGTCGGGGGCTCGTGGCCGAACAACTGGACGGAGAAGAGCGTGCCGAACACGGCGAGGGCGAGCGCCCCGCCCCCGAGCAGCGCCCGCTTGCTGAGAGGCGGCCGAGCGGAACGCCGAGCCGCCGTCGGACCGGCGCGGTGCCCGGGACCGGGTTCGGATTCGGGGCCGGGACCGGATTCGGCGCCGGCCCCGCCCTCCGCGTCGGGCGTCCCCTGGTGGCCGGGTATGGGGCCTGCGGAGTCCGTTCCCGCTCCCACCTCCGGAACCGGGTCCGTCTCCGCCTTCGCTCCCGCCTCCAGGTCCGAGGCCGGGTCCGCCTCCGGCTCCGTCCGCTGTGCCGGTATGAAGGTCTGGGAAAGGAAGGCCTGCGACATAAAGGACTGGGTGTCGTACGAGGCCGAGACGGACCGCAGTTCCCGCATCAGCTCGTCGGGGGAGGGCCGGTCCTCGGGTTCCTTGGCCAGGCAGCTCAGCACCAGCGGGGCGAGCCCGTCCGGTACACCGGTCAGGTCGGGCTCGTCGTGCACCACCTGGTAGGCGACGACGTACGGGCTGTCGGAGTCGAACGGCCCCCGCCCGGTGGCGGCGTGCACCAGGAGTGAGCCGAGCGCGAAGATGTCGGCGGAGGGCCCCACTTCACGGGGACGCCGGAACTGCTCGGGCGCCATGAAGGGCGGGGTGCCGATCAATTTGCCGGTCTCGGTCCGTAGTTCGCTGTCCTTTGGCCGGGAAATGCCGAAATCGATGACCTTCGGCCCGTCCTCGGCGAGCAGTACGTTGCTGGGCTTCAGGTCGCGGTGCACGACCCCGACCCGGTGGATGTCCCGCAGCCCCTCCGCCAGTCCGGCCATCAGCCTGCGCAACTGAGGCGGCGGCATGGGCCCGTTCCGCTTCACATGCTGGGCGAGTGTCGGTCCGGGAATGAACAGCGTGGCCATCCAGGGGCGTTCGGCCTCCGGGTCGGCGTCGACGACCGGCGCGGTGAAGGCACCGCTCACCCGTCGCGCCGCCGCGACCTCCTGCCGGAAACGTCCCCTGAACTCGCGGTCCCGCGCGAACTCGGCGTGCACGACCTTCACCGCGAGCTTCAGCCCGGACGTACTCCGGGCCAGATGCACCACGCCCATTCCGCCGGAGCCGAGGCATGACTCGAGACGGTAGTGACCGGCGTACTCGGGAAGTTCCGCTTCGGCACCTGCTCCGGCGTTCCGTTGTGGCGCCATGGGACCACCCCCGTGCTGTTCGTCCACGTGCGCGCCGCACAGACCCTAGTCGATGAGACGTACGGGACCGAGGAGGCATGCTGGTACTGGTGTTTAAACAACGTACATGTGTGCGTGGCGGGATCTCGGGGTATGAACGGGGCCCCATGACGGACATGGGGTCACAACGGGGGAGGTTTTCCATGGCAGTTGAACAAGTCGGAGAAGCAGAGGGCGTCGGTGCGGCGGAGTCGGCCGTCGCGGCCGCCGCGGCCGTCGAGGCGGTCGTGCGGTACTACCCGGTCGCGCCGGGCTACCGGCTCAACGTCCGCAGCGGTCCGGGCACGAACTACGCGATCGTCCGCACCCTGCCCCTGGGCGCGGAGGTGCCGATCTTCTGCCAGAGTCCGGGCACGACCGTCACCGGCCCGTACGGCACGTCGAACATCTGGTGCAACATCGCCGGCGGCCAGTACGTCTCGGACACCTACGTGAAGACCGGCAGCGACGGCTACGTGGCCCCGCGCTGCAGCTGATCCCGCCCGGTCCCGGGTGACCGAGGCCGGTCCCGCTCGGAGCCCGCGGGGGCGCCGGAGCCATAATCGAAGCGTGAGCGCAGAGAACGGCACCCCGGACGACCATCCCGCGGGCTCCCCGGGGACCCCCGTCGGTCCCCGCCCCGAGCCCATCCGCTTCTTCGGCACGACCTGGGTCGACCACGACAGCGGCTACGCGGTCCGCCGTGCCGGCGTCGCCGTCGGCTCGCTCGCCGCCGCGGCCGCCGCCTGTTTCGTTCTGCGCATCGCCTACCAGGGCCTCCGGATCGCCGAGGTCGGCGGTTTCGTCACGCTCCTCATGGTCGTGATGTTCGCGGTCTGCAGTGCCCTCGCGTTCGGGCACACCTGGGAGGCGTTCAAGCGCCGCCCCGATCCCGACCGTCAGCGGTCCCTCCGCGGTCTGCTCACCGTCGGCTTCGTCGGCTCCCTCCTCGCCTACTTCTTCCGCTCCCTCGCCGAGGCCCCCGGAGAGAAGCTCCACCGCGAGGAGTACGAAACGGCCCGCACCCAGTACGCGAAGCGGACGTCCCGCCGCTCCGGCAACCCCAAGAAGCGCCGCCGCTCCTGACCGCCGCAGGGGAACCGCCGGCCTGCACCGAACGGTTCCCTCCCTCCGCCACCGGGTGCTTCCCCGCATTCGTCGCGCCGACCCGCCGTCCACCTCGGCCCGCCGTCCACCTCGGCCCGCCGTCCACCTCGGCCCGCCGTCCACCTCGGCCCGCCGTCCACCTCGGCCCGCCGTCCGCCTCGGGCTGCCGTTCGCGCGCTTGTTCCCCCTCCGTGAGACGCCCTTCGCAGGCGCTTTCCGCCGCGCCTCGCGCCGTGCCTCCCGCCTCGCACCCCCGCCGCGCCTCGCGCCGCGTCTCCTTCGGCATGCCCGCTCGCCCCACATGGCCGGCCCCTGCCCCCGCACGGCCGGCCCCTGCCCCGGCATGGCCGCCTCCCGCCCCGGCGCGAACCGTCCCGCCACCGCTTGACGTGTCCTGCCCCCGAGAGGATTATTCATCACATGATGAATTACTCCTCCGGCGCTCCGCATCCGGACACCGGCGAGGGAGAAACCCCCGCCGTCCGGGCCCAGGACCTCACCGTCGTCCGGGGTCCCCGCACCGTCCTGCGCGGCCTCGACTTCACCGTCCCGCGCGGGCAGGTCACCGGTCTCCTCGGTCCTTCCGGCTGCGGCAAGTCGACCCTGATGCGAGCCATCGTGGGCACCCAGGCCAAGGTCACCGGCACGCTGGACGTGCTCGGTCTCCCCGCCGGCCACCCCACCCTGCGCACCCGCATCGGCTACGTCACCCAGGCCCCCTCGGTCTACGACGACCTCACGGTCCGGCAGAACCTCGACTACTTCGCCTCGGTCCTCGACCCCGGACGCGCGGCCACCGACCGCCGCCGGGACAACGTCACCCGGGCCATCACCGACGTCGACCTCACCACCCACGCCGACGCCCTCGCCGGCAACCTCTCCGGCGGCCAGCGCAACCGGGTCTCCCTCGCCGTCGCCCTCCTCGGCACCCCCGAGCTGCTGGTCCTCGACGAGCCCACGGTCGGCCTCGACCCCGTCCTGCGCCGCGACCTCTGGCAGCTCTTCCACGCCATCGCCGCCGAACGCGGCGCCAGCCTGCTGATCTCCTCCCACGTCATGGACGAGGCCGAGCGCTGTCACCGCCTCCTGCTCATGCGCGCGGGCGAGATCCTCGCCGACGACACCCCCGACGCCCTGCGCACCGGCACCGGATCCGACACCGTCGAGGCGGCCTTCCTGCACCTGGTGGACGCGGCCGTCGCGGCAAGCCGCACGAAGGAGACCTCGCGATGAGCACCCCCCGTACGACGACACGGCCCTCCGTCCCGACGGGCGCCCTGAACGCCTCGCGCACCCTCGCCACCGCGGCCCGGGTCCTGCGTCAACTCCGCCACGACCCGCGCACGATCGCGCTGATGCTGCTCGTCCCGTGCCTGATGCTGCTCCTGCTCCGCTACGTCTTCGACGGCAGCCCGCGCACCTTCGACAACATCGGCGCCTCGCTCCTCGGGATCTTCCCGCTGATCACGATGTTCCTGGTCACCTCGATCGCCACCCTGCGCGAGCGCACTTCCGGCACCCTGGAACGCCTCCTCGCCATGCCGCTCGGCAAGGGCGACCTGATCGCCGGCTACGCCCTCGCCTTCGGTGCGATCGCGATCGTCCAGTCCGCCCTGGCCACCGCCCTGGCGGTCTGGTTCCTGGGGCTCGACGTCGTCGGCAGTCCGTGGCTGCTGCTCCTGGTGGCCTTGCTCGACGCCCTGCTCGGCACAGCCCTCGGTCTCTTCGTCTCGGCCTTCGCGGCCTCGGAATTCCAGGCGGTCCAGTTCATGCCGGCGGTGATCTTCCCCCAGCTCCTCCTGTGCGGACTCTTCACCGCGCGCGAGAACATGCATCCCGTCCTGGAGGGCATCTCCGACGTCCTGCCCATGTCCTACGCCGTCGACGGCATGAACGAGGTCCTCAGGCACACGGACATGACCGCCCCCTTCGTACGCGACATCCTGATCGTCGCCGGCTGCGCGCTGCTGGTGCTCGCCCTCGGCGCGGCCACCCTGCGCCGCAGGACAGCCTGATCCGCCCCTTCCGGAGCCCTCGGCGCCGGTGTCCGCCACCGTCCACCCCTCGTCCGCCCACCGGACACCACCCCGCCCCCGCGCCCCCCGAATGCGAGGATGAACCAGGACGACGCGCCCACTCCGGAGGACATCCCCAGTCATGGCTCAGAAAGTCGCAGTCCTCGGCACCGGCAAGATCGGTGAAGCCCTGCTCAGCGGAATGATCCGTGCCGGCTGGGACCCCGCCGACCTCCTGGTCACCACCCGCCGCCAGGAGCGGGCCGACGAACTCCGCGCCCGCCACGGAGTCACCCCGGTCTCGAACCTCGAAGCCGCCAAGATCGCCGACATCCTGATCCTCACGGTCAAACCGCAGGACATGGGCACCCTCCTCGACGAGCTGGCCCCGCACATCCCCGTCGACCGCCTGGTCATCAGCGGCGCCGCAGGCATCCCCACCTCCTTCTACGAGGACCGCCTCGCCGCCGGCACCCCGGTCGTCCGCGTCATGACGAACACCCCCGCCCTGGTCGACGAGGCCATGTCGGTCATCTCCGCCGGCAGTCACGCCACCCCGGAACACCTCGCCCACACCGAGGAGATCTTCGGCGCCGTCGGCAAGACGCTCCGCGTCCCGGAGTCGCAGCAGGACGCCTGCACCGCCCTGTCCGGCTCCGGCCCGGCGTACTTCTTCTACCTGGTCGAAGCCATGACGGACGCCGGCATCCTGCTCGGCCTGCCCCGCGACAAGGCCCACGACCTGATCGTCCAGTCCGCGATCGGCGCCGCGATCATGCTCCGCGACAGCGGCGAGCACCCCGTACGGCTCCGCGAGAACGTCACCTCCCCCGCCGGCACCACCATCAACGCCATCCGCGAACTCGAGAACCACGGCGTACGGGCCGCCCTCATCGCCGCCCTCGAAGCCGCCCGCGACCGCAGCCGCGAACTGGCCTCCGGCACCAAGGACTGAGACCGAGGACGGGCCCCGCCCGGGGTGCCCACGACCGGGCGCCCTGGGCGGGGCCCGTCACTCACGTCGCCCCGGCGAGCACGTCGGCCGACATCACCACGCGCGCGAACCCGCCCCCGTGCAACGTCACCGCCGACGCCTGCGCCGCCTCGTCCGCGCCGTGCCGCCAGCCGAACGGCCCCTCCACGTCGAAGGTGTACGTCGCGTCGAACACGACCACCACGTCGTACCCGAGGTTCCCGCCCACCCGGGCCGTCGTCTCCACACACATGTTGGTCTGGATCCCGGCCAGCACCACCTGGGAGATCCCCGCGTCCTTCAGCCAGGCGCCGAGATCCGGGGTGCCGTGGAACGCCGAGTTCACGCTCTTCGTCACCAGCAGCTCGGCGCCCCCGCCTCCCTTCCCGCGCCGTTGCTCCACGTACTCCTTGAACCCGTTGCCCGGTTGCCCCGGACGCAGGGGCGACGCCGGCTCGACCGAGTCGTGCCGCACGAACACCACCGGCCGCCCCGATGCCTGCCACGCATCGATCAGCCCGGCGATGTTCCCGTCCGCCCCGGGATGGTTCCGCCGTCCCCAGAAACCGAGGTCCTCGAAACCCTGCTGCACGTCGACGACCACCAGCGCCGCGTTCTCCGCAATGTCCATGACCCTGATCGTGCCGCCTCCGTACCTCAGCTCCCAGAGGTACGGAGGTCAACGACCGACGACTTACTGCCAAGCGAGCCGGCCGCCCGGCACGGACACCGGGACCGGCACGGAGAGGGGGACCCGCACGGAGAGGGGGACCGGCACCGGCACTACCCCCCGGCGCCTGCCCCGGCTCCGGACGCGGGGAGCAGGCCGATGGCCCGATAGGCGGCATCCACGACCGGCCGTGCCATAGCGCGAGCCCTTTCCGCCCCGTCCCGCAGGACCCCCTCCACATAACCGGGATCCGCGCACACCTCCTTGTGCCTTTCCCGCAATGGCTTCAGCACCTCGATCACGGCCTCCGCGGTGTCCTTCTTCAAAGCCCCGTACGACTCGTACGCCTCGCCCAGCGTCTCCGGGTCCCCGCCCGAGCACGCCGCGAGAATCTCCAGCAGATTCGCCACCCCGGGCCGCTCCTCCCTGTCGTACACGACGTCGCGTCCGCTGTCGGTCACCGCCCGCATGACCTTCTTCCGCACCACGTCAGGCTCGTCCAGCAGGTAGACGATCCCCGGTCCGACGTCGTCGCTCTTCCCCATCTTCGACAGGGGGTCCTGCAGATTCATCACCCGCGCCGCCACGGCCGGATGCGTGGCCCGGGGCACCACGAAGGTGTGCCCGTACCGCTGGTTGAACCGCACGGCCAGATCCCGTGTGAGTTCCACGTGCGGCGCCTGGTCGTCCCCCACCGGCACCTCGTCCGTTCCGTACGCCAGGATGTCCGCCGCCATCAGCACGGGATACGTCAGCAGCGACAGCCGCACACTCCCGCCCCGCTGCTGCTCCCGCGCGGCCTTCTCCTTGTACTGGATCATCCGCCGCATCTCACCGTCGGTCGCCACGCACTCCAGCACGTACGACAGACGGGCGTGTTCGTCCACATGACTCTGCACGAACACGGTGCACAGCTTCGGATCCACCCCGGTGGCCAGCAGCAGCGTCGCCGCCTGCCGGCTCAGTCTGCGCACCCGTGCGGGATCGTGGTCCACGGTCAGCGCGTGCAGATCGACGACGCAGAACAACGCGTCAGCCCGGTGCTGGTCGACCGCGGCCCACCGCCGCATGGCCCCCAGATAGTTGCCCAGCGTCAGATGCCCGGTCGGTTTGATCCCACTGAAGACCCGTGTCATCGCTTCCTGTCTCCGTCTCCTGGTCGTGCCCGCCGCCCCGGCCGGCCGCCCCCGGAGTCCTGAGGGCCGAAGCCCTGGAGGGAGAAACGAAAACGGCCACCGGAGCGGCGGCCGTTGAGCGCATACGTACGGACGGCCGCTGTCAGGCGGCCCACCAGAGCTGGTTGTACGTACGCGCAGTCGTCATGCGGGCCAGGCTACGCCCTGAAGAGGGGGACCGGGCGGCGATTACGGCAGAGAGTTGACACACCCCGGCGCCAACCGTACTGTTCTCCGAGTTGTCCGACGTGAGTACCGACTCCGGTCGGCCCCGGACAGCCATTCCGTACGTACCGCACCAGCCCGACGGCAGTCCTCTGTCTGCCGTCATGGCATTGGTGTGCGTATTCGCGAAATGAGGAATCCGCGTTCGAAAGGGCGCAGGCCCCCGATTAGCTCGGGAGCAGGGAATCCGCTAGAGTCTCACTCGTCGGAACGGCCCAACGGCCGGAAAGACAAACCCCGCTGACCGGGGGTCAGATCGAAGAAAAAGATCTGATAGAGTCGGAGCCGCCGGAAAGGGAAACGCAAAAAGCAGGAACCTGTCAAGGCGGAAAACCCCGAGGAAATCGGATCGGAAAGATCTGATAGAGTCGGAAACGCAGGACCGAAGGGAAGCGCCCGGAGGAAAGCCCGCGAGGGCGAGTACGAAGGAAGCGTCCGTTCCTTGAGAACT
>NZ_JBITSN010000005.1:382886-568827 GCF_044540975.1 Streptomyces sp. NPDC085927 | reverse complement strand
ACCCCGATCAGGCGTTCCGGGCCGTGCTCTGCACGAACTCCTCGGCATGCGCGCCGACGACCCTTCCCTGAACGCCACCCGCAGCCGCCTTGGACACCTCGCCCGTCAAGGCTTCCTCACCCAACCCGGACGAGGTCACTACTGGAAAACGGACTTAACGCCGCTCTTCGCGGACTGGAATCGGCACGGCCGCCGGCCGCCACTCTCGCCTGACCAACCCGAACACCCACGAGTCGGATACCTCGCCGTTCACCACGCAGTCCTCCCGCAACGTCCCTTCACGCACGAATCCGGTCTTCTCCAGAACCCGGGCAGATGCCACGTTGCGCGTATCGGTCTCGGCCTGAACTCGATTCAGGTCCAGTGTGTCGAATGCCCACTGCAGCAAGGCGTGCGCGGCCTCCGTCGCATAGCCGTGGCCCCACATCGCCTCGTCGAGGACATAGCCCAACGACGCGCTGCGGTAGTCCGGGTTCCATCCGGTCAGACCGCACCAGCCGACGAAGGCCCCATCAGAAGCGCGGTCGATGGCCACCCGGGCCCCGGTGCCTTCGTCCGCCATCTTCCGGCACATGTTGATGAAGCGCTCGGCGCGGGCCCGTTCGTTCCACGGCGGGGAGTCCCAGTAGCGCATCACGTAGGTGCTGCTGTGCAGCGCGAAGAGCAGGTCCGCGTCGGCGTCGGTGAAGGGGCGCAGTCGCAGGCGAGCGGTGTGCAGCATGGGGGTGGCCAAAGTCATGCGCACCATCCTGTGTCCTCATGGGGCGGGCAGAACACCGAATATCCGATCCCGGTCCGGCCCTCACGACCAAGGCACCGCCTACCAGCAGATCGTGCATGCGACGACCCAGACATGCACGTCACCCGTAGCCACCTCTGACGCCAAGGCTTCCTCACCCAACCCGGACCAGGCCACTACTAGAAACGGACTTAACACCCTCTCAGTGGTTGCCCAAGTCGGCGCTCTCGCACGGTCGGCGGTGGTTGCGGCATGGTGATCGGTCGTGCTGCTGAGACTGGCGTTGCCTTTGCCGATAACCCTATCTGCGCAGGTCATGCGACATGCTCATACTCGTGGAGAACGCCGCCGAGGCGATCGGATCGTCGTATGTCGAGGCGGGCTGTCTCGTCCGGATCCGCGATCGGCGCCGGCAAGGGGTTCAGCGGGCGGGCGTTCGCGATGCCCTGGTGAGGCCGGTGGGAGTTGTAGAACTTCTCGAACTCGCGCAGGACATGGAGCAGGTGCCGCTGGTTCCAGATCAAGATGCGGTCCAGCAGTTCGCCCCGACAGGTCTGCACCCACCTCTCCATGATCGAGTTCATTCTCGGCATCCGGACTCCCGTCAGCATGACCTCGACCCCCGCGTCGAACAGGGAGGAGAACTTGCCGTCCCGGTCCCGGATCAGGAACCGCGCCCGACAGCCGGTGTCCTCGAGGTCCATGACGAGGTTCTTCGCCGCCTGTGCCACCCAGGCGGCGGTCGGGTGCGCGGTTGCGCCCAGCACCCGGATCCGCCGGGTGGCGTGCTCGATCACCGCGAAGACGTACAGCCGCGTCCCGGTCAACGTGACCGTTTCGAAGAAGTCGCACGCGAGCAGGGCCTCGGCCTGCGAGCGCAGGAAGTCCGCCCAGGTACTCGAGCTCCGTTCGGGTGACGGGTCGATCCCGGCCTCCTTGAGGATTTCCCAGACGGTGGAGGCGGCCACCTTCACACCGAGGACCAGCAGCTCACCGTGGACGCGCCTATACCCCCAGCCGGGATTTTCCCTTGCCAGGTGCAGGACGAGGGCGCGGATGGAGCGCACGGTCCGTGGCCGGCCCGGGCGCTTCGGCCTGGACTGGTCGGCATGCCGACGCGTGACCAGGTCGCGATGCCGGCGAAGCACCGTGTCCGGCCGCACCAGCAGCCGCAGCCTGCGCAGCACATCTCGCGGCAGCCGGTGCAGCAGCGCAGCGAGGAACGCCCGGTCGGTCGGCGTGAACCGCACCCGTCCCCCGCCCAGTTGGCGCTCCAGTACGGTGATTTGGTGGCGCAGCGTCAGGATCTCGACGACCTTGTCCCGGTCGCTCATCGGCAGCAAGCGCAGCATCGCGAACGCGTTCGTTACACCGAGGTAGGCCAGTCGCAGCAGCATGGCGGATCATCATGCTGCGGTGATCACTAACCGTGCGAGGACCCCCGGTGCCATCAGCCACAGCTGGCATACACCAGACCCCGCACATGGCTCCCACCAGGGCGGACGAGTTTTCGGCAAGGGCAGGGCCGACATGGCGCGAGTTCCTGACCGCGCAAGCCGAGGGCCTCCTCGCATGCGACTTCCTACACATCGACCTGGCCGGCCTGCGCCGGGTCTACGCGCTGGGCTTCCTCGAGCACGGCACGCGCCGCCTGCACATCGCTGGTGTGACCGCGCACCCGACCGGGCAGTGGGCCGTGCACCAGGCCCGCAACCTCGCCGTCGAGCCGGGCCTGCGCCTGGAGTCACTGCGCTTCCTGACCCGCGACCGGGACGCGAAGTACACCGAGTCCTTCGATGCGGTCTTCGCAGCCGACGGCATCAAGGCCGTGTGGACCGCGCCGCGGGATCCTCGGATGAACGCACACTGTGAACGGGTCGTCGGAACCCTCCGGCGTGAAGTCCTCGACCACCTGCTGATCTGGAACGAGACCCATGCCCGCCAGGTCCTGAACGTCTACGCCCGACACTACAACTGCCATCCCCCACATCAGGCTCGGGGACAACTTCCGCCCCTCGCGCAGGAGCACCCGGCACCCAAGACCGACCTGACTGCACACCGAGTCCTCCGCCGCCGAGTACTCGGCGGCGTCATCAACGAGTACAGGTACGCCGTCTGATCAGCGGTGACGAGTTTCCGAACGGCACAGGCGCGCGCACGGGCTCTTGACCGTCTCGCCGGGAGGGCCTAGCTTCCAGGCAGAAAGCGCTTGCCGTCCTGTTGCGCCGTCGCCTCCCGGCCTGCGCCCCGGCCGGCCGAAGGAGTTCCCCATGGCGAGCAGGGCCGACACATCCGTCGCGTACGACGGCCTGCCCGGCGGGATCGGCGTCTCCCGGCTGCGGGTGTACGACTGGCCGGCCGCCGACGGCCTGCGCGGCGGCACGCCCCATGTCCATCTGAGCTGTTCGGAGGGGTACGCCGTGACCGGCGGCCGGGGCACGGTGCAGACCCTGACGGCATCCGGGTTCGAGCAGACCGAGCTGACGCCGGGCGCGCTGGTGTGGTTCACACCGGGCACGATCCACCGGCTGGTCAACGAGGGAGACCTGACCATCGTCGTGCTGATGCAGAACTGCGGTCTGCCGGAGGCGGGCGACGCGGTGCTGACGCTGCCGCCGCGTCTGCTCGCCGACCTCGTCGCCTACCGTGCGGCCGTCACCCTGCCGGAGGCGGGCTCCGAGGAGGAGTTGGAAGCCGCGGCCCGCCACCGCCGCGATCTGGCCCTTGAGGGTTTCGCGGCACTGCGCAAGGCGACCGAGGCCGGGGATCCGGAGCCGCTGGCGGCGTTCTACCGGGCCGCCGCGGCGCTGGTGCGGCCACTGGTCGGCCGGTGGCGCGGACGCTGGCGGGACGGGGCGGCCGCCGCGTCCGCGGCGACCGGCGCACAGCTCGACCGCCTCGAGCGCGGCGACGCGGGCCATCTTGCGCAGGCGAGACTGCGGACCGAACAGCCCACCGCCCGGGGCCGGTTCGGTATGTGCGGCCGCCTCGACGTGTACGACACCGGCTGAGCGACGGCGCCCCGGTCCCGGCCCGGCCGCCTCACTCCCCCGAGGGCGCCAGGAGCTTCCTGGACTCCAGGTAGTCGCGCGCCACGTCCTCCGGCAGCCGCCGCCAGTTGTCGACCTGCTCGTTGAGCCGTGCCAGGTCGGCTGTGGTGAGGACGGTGTTGAGCGCGGCCAGTGCACGAGTGGCGCCTTGTCCGCCCGCCTCCAGACGGAACATGGGCATGCCCCATGCGAGCTTCTCGATCGCTCCGGGCAGACCGAGCGCGATCCTTCGTACATCGTCGGCAGCGGCCATGGCGCAACCGTACGACCCGCCACCGACAGGGCCCCAACTGCCGTGCCACACTGCGCGCTTCCGACCCATTGACCCCCCGCAACGCCGGAACCTACGCTGTGCGGCGTATCCAGAAAGCGCTTTCTCAGCCTGCGGCAGGAACTACCAGCACCGGGAGCGCCATGACTGATCATCACCCCAGACGGCATGAACGGCCGAGAGCCCTTCGCACCGCAACCTCCCCCGTCTCCGTCATCACCGCACTGCTGGCGCTGCTCCTCGGCCTCGGAGTGACCCTGTCACCCCGTGCCGAAGCAGCGCCCTACCGCGTACTCGTCTTCTCCAAGGTCACCAACTTCACCCACGACTCGATCCCCGCCGGTATCGAGGCCGTCAAGAAGCTCGGCAGCGAGAACGGCTTCGAGGTCGAGGCCACCGACGACGCCTCGGCGTTCACCGACGTGAACCTCGCCCGCTTCCAGGCGATAGTCTTCAACAACACCAACTCCACCCCGGAAAGCGGCGACCTCCTCGACGCCGCACAGCGGACCGCACTGCAGAAGTACGTCCGGGGCGGTGGCGGATGGGTCGGCCTGCACGCCGCCTCCGCGAGCGAGCGCGACTGGGACTGGTACGAGGGCCTGGTCGGAGCGATCTTCGACAAGCACCCGGCGGTGCAGACCGGCCGGGTGAAGGTGCTCGACCGCTCGCACCCCTCCACCGAGGGCCTTCCCGAACTCTGGGAGCGCACGGAGGAGTGGTACAACTGGCGCACCAACCCGACCGGCAAGGTGCACACGCTCGCGCAGGTCAAGGTGCGTGACGGGGTCACCGGCCTCGACGAGGGCGTCGACCAGCCGTATTCCTGGTGCCAGAACTACGACGGCGGACGCTCCTGGTTCACCGCCGGCGGCCACGCCGATTCCGCCTTCCAGGAGCCGGACTTCCTGAAGCACCTGCTGGGCGGCATCCAGTGGGCGGCGGGCAACAAGCCCGGTGACTGCACGGCCGGCAAGACCGGCGCCTTCCAGCGCACCCCGCTGGCCACCAGCGACCTCGCCGACCCGTTCGAGCTGGCCGTGGCACCCGACCGCCGGGTCTTCTTCATCGAGCGCACCGGCAAGGTGAAGGTCATCGACCAGTCGACGCTCAAGGTCGCGACCGCGCTGGACTTCGAGTACACGCCCGAGATGACGAGTCAGTCGGACGGCCTGCTGGGACTCGCCCTCGACCCGGACTTCGGCGAGAACAACTGGCTGTACCTGCTGAACTCCGACAAGACCGAGAAACAGCTCAACGTCTCCCGCTTCACCGTCTCCGGCAGCACCATCGACCCTGCGTCCGAGAAGCGGCTGCTCACCATCCCCACCTTCCGCGGCGAGGGCCGGGCCAACTCCCACATGGCGGGCTCGCTCGCCTTCGACAAGGACGGCAGCCTGTATGTCGCCACCGGCGACAACACCGACCCGTTCGCGTCCGACGGCTTCACACCCATCGACGAGGGTGACGGCCGCCGCGCCTGGGACGCCCAGGCCACCTCGGGCAACACCAACGACCTGCGGGGCAAGATCCTTCGCATCACGCCCCAGGACGACGGCACGTACGCCGTGCCCGAGGGCAACCTCTTCGCGCCCGGCACCGAGAAGACCCGTGCCGAGATCTACGCCATGGGTATGCGCAACCCGTTCCGGATCACCACCGACCCCGTCAGCGGTGCGCTGCTGGTCGGCGACTACGGCCCCGACGCCCGTGCAGCCAGGCCCGACCGCGGGCCGGAGGGCACCGTCGAGTACATGCGGATCACGAAGGCGGGCAACTTCGGCTGGCCGTACTGCGTCGGCGACAACACCCCGTTCAACGACTACGACTTCCAGACGCAGATGTCGGGACCGAAGTTCGACTGCGCGAACCTCGTCAACGAATCGCCGAACAACACGGGTCTGACGAATCTCCCGCCGGCCCAGCCGGCCACGGTCTGGTACGCCTACTCGGCCTCCGCCGAGTTCCCCGAACTCGGCACCGGTGGCGGCGGCCCCATGGGCGGCCCGGTCTACGACCACGACCCCGCCAACACCTACCAGGGCAAGTTCCCGGCGGCGTTCGAGGGCAAGTGGTTCAACTACGAACTGACCCGCAAGTGGTTCAAGACCTTCTCCATCCAGCAGCAGGACCAGACGTTCACCGACCCACGCTTCGAGCCGGTGAAGACCGGGGACCTGCACTCCATCAACACCGTCTTCGGTGACATGACGTGGAACCAGCCCTTCGACGCCGAGTTCGGACCGGACGGCGCGATGTACGTCATCGACTTCGGACTCGGCAGCGGCACCGGCCGGGGCGGCAGCAACGAGGGCTCCGGCATCTACCGCATCGACTACGTGGCCGACAACCGGCTGCCCACGGCCAAGGCGACGGCCACCCCCGACAGCGGTTCCGTCCCGCTGACCGTCCAGTTCTCCAGCGAGGGCTCCGGACTGCCCGACGGCAAGCCCGTGACGTACGCCTGGGACTTCGACGGCAACGGGACGACCGACTCGACCGAGGCGAACCCGACCCATGTGTACAAGGAGAAGGGCCGCTTCACCGCCCGGCTCACCGCCACCGGACCCGGCGACCTGCCGGGCCTCGCCGTCCAGGACATCACCGTCGGCAACACCCGGCCCGAGGTCACCATCCAGCAGCCGCCGAACGGCGGGATGTTCAGCTTCGGCGACACCATCCCCTTCACCGTGAAGGTCAAGGACAAGGAGGACGGCAAACGGATCGACTGCTCCCGTGTCGTCGTGCAGTCGCAGCTCGGACACGACTCCCATCTCCATCCGCTGGACAACTACACCGGCTGTACGGGCGAGATCGTGACCGACGCCGGTGACAGCCACGGCCCCGGCCAGAACCTCTACTACGGCATCACCGCCCAGTACGAGGACAAGGCGGCACCTGGCGTGCCCGCCCTGACCGGGTCGGCCTCGCTGACGCTGCGCACCAACTTCCGTGAGGCGGAGCACATGACATCGACCGGCGGAGCGCACGCCGGCGCGGTCGTGAGCAGCCGCACCGACGCCTCCGGCGGCAGGCGGCTCAGTGAGATCGAGCACGGCGACTGGATCAGCTTCGACCCGGTCAACCTCAAGGGCATCGACTCCGTGACCTTGGGGGCCGGTTCTGGCGGCATCGGCGGGACCGTGGAGTTCCGTGCCGGATCGCCGACCGGCAAGCTGCTCGGCAAGGTGACCGTGCCGGCCACCGGCGGCTGGGGCAACGTCGTCTCCCCGACGACCGCACTGGCCGATCTCGGCGGCACGACCAAGCTGTACGCGGTCTTCACCAACCCGAAGTGGGCCGCGGACAAGGCCGACCTGTTCGCCGTGGACTGGTTGCACTTCAACGGGCCCGGCGTGGAGAAGCACCAAGGCGCCAAGGTGACCGTCAAGGCCAGGCCGGCTACCGGGAAGGCACCGCTCGCCGTCCAGCTGTCCGGCGGTGTCCGTCTGCCCGACGGCCGTACCGCCGCCTCGTACCACTGGGACTTCGGCGACAACGCCCGGCCCGCGGGCGAGGAGACCGCGAAGGCCGCCCACACCTATGCCCGCCCGGGCACGTACACCGCCCGGCTCACGGTCACCGACGACAAGGGTGACACGACCACCGGCTCCGTCCGAATCAACGTCGGCTGATGTGAAGGAGATCCGGATGAACGGCACCAGACGTGCATTCCTCGGCAAGGCCCTCGGCGTCGCCGCCGCGGGCGTGGCACTCACCGCTGCCGGTCCCGTCGCCCACGCCGCCGAGGCGAACGGCACGGCCGCACAGCGCCGCCGCCGCATCCCGCGCTCCGGGATCGGCATGCACCTCTACACCATGCGCTCCGCGCTGGCGGCGGACTTCAAGGGGACCCTCGCGCGGCTCGAGGAGATCGGCTACGCGACGGTCGGCGTGAGCGGCCGGCACGGCAACAGCGCGGCCGCGATCCGCTCCATGCTCGACGAGACACATCTGCGGGCGGTCCTGGAGCACGTCGATTACAACACCGTACGGGGCAGCGGACTGCCGCAGGCCCTCGACGACATCCGGACCCTGGGCGCCCGGTGGATCGTCGTGCCCAGCCTGCCGGCGGCGATGCACACACCGACCGGATTCCGGGAGGCGGCCAGGGAGTTCAACAAGGCGGGGCTCGCGGCCCGCGAGGCGGGGCTCGGCCCGCTGCTGTTCCACAACCACGGCGCCGACCACCAAGTGGTCGACGGCGAGAACCTGTACGACATCCTGCTGCGCGAGACGGACCCCCACCTGGTCGGCTTCGAGCTGGACGTCTACTGGGCGGCCAAGGGCGGCGGCAGCGACCCGCAGGACCTGTTCGTGGAGCACCGCCGCCGCTTCCCGGTACTGCACGTCAAGGACATGGCCGCGGACGGCTCGATCGCCGACGTCGGGTCCGGGGTGCTGGACTTCGCAGCGATGTTCGACACGGCGCACAGCGGTGGTGTGAAGCAGTGGCTGGTGGAGCACGACGCACCGGCCGACCCGTTCGCCACCGCACAGAACAGCTACACGTACCTGGCGAACCTGAGGTACTGACCAGCCCGTACGAAGGAGCCCCGCACCATCCCTGGGATGGTGCGGGGCTCCTTCGCTCCCCGGAAAGCTCAGTCCGCCGCGGAGACCGCGCCGAGCAGGCCGCGGATGTGGGTGGTGGCCTCCCGGAACTCGGGCCGTCCCATCGTCTCCGTGTAGTCGCGTTCCGGGGGCAGGCCCACGTCGATGATCTCGGTGATGGTGCCGGGCCTGGGACTCATCACCACCACCTGGTCGGCAAGGTAGCAGGCCTCGGAGATGGAGTGGGTGACCAGGAGCACGGTGGTGCCGGTCTCCCGCCAGATGCGGTTGAGTTCGGTGTTCATCTGCTCGCGGGTGAGCGCGTCGAGCGCGCCGAACGGCTCGTCCATCAGCAGGACGGGCGGCTCGTGCAGCAGGGCGCGGCACAGGGCGACGCGCTGCTGCATACCGCCGGACAGTTCGTGCGGCAGCGCGTCCTCGAAGCCGCTCAGGCCGGTCATCGCGATGAGTTCGTCGGCGCGCCGGCGCCCCAGCTCCGCCGGCATCTTCCGCATCTCCGCCTGCAGCAGGATGTTGCGGCGCGCCGAACGCCACTCCAGCAGGGCCGCACGCTGGAAGACGTAGCCGATGTCGTGGCGCGCCCCCTGCACCCGCTCGCCATTCAGCAGCACATCGCCCGCGGACGGCTTCAGAAGCCCGGCGACCAGCTTGAGCAGCGTCGACTTGCCGCATCCGGACGGGCCGACGATCGCGACGAACTGCCCCATGGGCACCTCGAGATCGATGTCGGTCAACGCGGTCACGTCGCGGTTCTTGGTGCGGAAGCGGACGGCGACGTCCTTGATGCCGACCGCCGCTGTGCTGCCGGGCCCGCTGCTCTGACCGTCCTTCGGCACTTCCGGCTCCCGCACGGTGGTGTTTCTGGGCATCGTCATCCCTTCATCGCGGTGGCTCTGTCCCAGTACTCGGCCACGGCCTTGGGGCTGCTCACCAGTCCGGCCTCGGCGAAGACGTCGATGGTCTGCTGCCAGTCGGCCTCGATGTTGACGCCCGGCGCCTTGCCCTGCGTCGACTCGGTGTGCAGGAGCGTGAGCGTCGTGGCGAACTGCTCGGACAGGACCTCCTTCGGCGGGAGCTGCTCACTCGCGCCCTCCATCGAGGCGACGGCCGGCTCCGGTGCCTTCTCCGCGGCAGCGAAGGATTCGCTGACCGCCTTCGCCATGCGCTGGGCGAGATCCTTCTTGCCGGCGAGGACCTTCTGGCCGGCGATGAGGCCGTTGGAGTAGAAGTTCAGCCCGTTCTCGGAGAAGCGCAGGTACGAGACCGGCTTCTTGGCCTTGTTCTGCATGGTGGGCCCCTGGTCGCTGGCGTAACCGAGCAGTCCGTCGGTCTTGCCGGAGATCACGGCGGCGATCTTGCCGGCCGGGTCCGTGTTCTGAACCTTCACGTCGGACTCAGCGAGGCCGTTCTTCTTCAGGAAGATGGGGAACGTCTTGGAGAGCGCGTCGCCGGCGGTGCCCGCGATGGTCCTGCCCTTGAGGTCGGCGGGGCTGTTGATGCCCTGCGACTCGAAGAACTGCACCGACGCCGGAGTGGTCTGCAGGAAGACGCCGAGGCTCTTGACCTTGACGCCCGCGTCGACACCGGACAGGACGGCGGGCGTGTCGGCCCAGCCGAAGTCGGTCTGTCCGGCACCGGTGGCCTGCACCGTCTTCTGGGAGCCCTGGCCGGCGCGGATCTCGAGGTCGATGCCGTGATTCTCGAAGATCTTCTGCTGCTTGCCGTGGTAGAACGGCGCGTGTTCGCCGTACGGGTACCAGTTGAGCGTCAGCGTCACCTTGTCCAGCTCCTCACCGGAGGAGCTGGACGATGTGTCCGAGCCTTCCTCCCCGCAGGCCGTGGCGACCAGAAGCAGCGGTACGAGGCCGGTCAGAAGCAGTCTGCGCGCAGTCATGGCTGATCCTTCTCGTGAGCTTGGGGCATGTGGCCGGTCATCAGGTCAGTACGTGGTGGTGCCGCCGGTCTCGCGGCGGCTGGCGTGCCACGGGAGCAGCAACTTCTCGGCGATCTCGACGAGGACGAAGAGGACGACGCCGATCAGGGACATCACCAGCAGGCCGGCGAAGAGCATCGGGGTGTCGAGATTGCCATTGGCCTGGAGGATCACATAGCCGAGCCCCTCGTTGGCGCCGACGAACTCGCCGACGACCGCGCCCGTCACGGCGAGCGTCACCGCGACCTTGAGGCCGGAGAACAGATGTGGCAGCGAGGCGGGCATGCGGATCTTGACAAAGGTCTGCCAGGGGCTCGCGCCCATGGTCGAGGAGAGCTGGAGCATCTCCGGGTCGACCGCCTTGAGTCCCGTCACCATGGAGATGACGACGGGGAAGAAGGCGATCAGCACCGCGATGAGGATCTTCGGTGCGATGCCGAAGCCCAGCCACACGACGAACAGCGGGGCGATGGCGATCTTCGGCACGACCTGGGCGAACAGCAGGATCGGGTAGAGGGTCTTCTCGACGGTGGCCGAGTAGACCATCACCACGGCGGCGAACACCCCGACGACGACGGCGATCAGGAAGCCGAGGAGCGTCTCGTAGGTGGTCACCCACGTGTGCTGCCAGATGTAGTCGGCCTTCCCGGTCAGCACGTCGAGCGTCGCGCCGGGCGAGGGGACGAGGTAGGGCTCGACCAGTTCGGCGGCGGCGATCACCCACCAGGCGGCGAAGCACGCGAGCAGCAGGGCGGCGGGGCGCCAGCTCTGCTCGAGCAGCCGCGACGTCCGCTCCCCCGCGCTCGGGCTGTTCCGCCTGTCGACTCCCGCCACCTGCGCGGGTGGTGCTTTGATGGCACTCTGACTCACGGTCAACTCCTGGGTCTCCGGAGCGGTCGGGAAGAGCCGTCCGGACCGGCCGGGTCCATCGAGCTCTCTGCCTCTGCGAGAAAACGCTTTCAGAAAGCGCTTTCTGATACAGTGCGGCCACGCTAATGAGTGCCAGTCCGCACGGTCAATAGGTCGTCCCGAAGTTTCGGGGGGTCAAGTGAGTGAACGGGAACCACAGGCTCATGTGACGCTGGACGCCGTCGCCCGCAGAGCGGGCGTGTCCCTCGCAACGGCGTCACGAGCCCTGAACGGCACCACCCGGGTCCGTGAGGACCTGCGCAGCCGGGTACGCGCGGCCGCCGACCAGCTGGGCTACATCCCCAACGCCCATGCCCAGGCACTCGCCAGCGCGTCGAACAACACCGTGGGCCTGATCTGCCACGACGTGGGCGACCCCTACTTCGCCGCGATCGCCGCCGGCGTGATGCGCGCAGCCGCGGAGAAGGACCTGCTGGTGATGCTGGCCAGCACCTTCCGCGAACCGGCCCGCGAGATCGCATACGTGTCCACACTGCGCGCCCAGCGGGCCCGCGCCATCCTGCTGATCGGCTCCGGCTTCCAGGACCGGGCCTGGGAGCGGGCGCTCGCCGCGGAACTCGAGCCGTACGTGCGCGCGGGCGGACGCGTCGCGGTCGTCAGCCGGCACCGCAGCCTGCGGGTCGACGCCGTGCTGCCGGAGAACCGGGGCGGCGCCTCGGCCCTGGCCCGGGCGCTGCTCGACCTGGGGCACCGGGAGTTCGCGGTACTCACCGGACCGCCCTCGCTGACCACGGTCTCCGACCGGCTCGCCGGCTTCCGGGACGAACTGGCGCGGGCCGGTGTCACCCTGGCGCCCGAGCGGATCGTGCGCGGGCCCTTCACCCGCGAAGGCGGATACACGGCGGCACGAGCGCTGCTCGCCCGCGGCGAACGGCCCACCTGCGTCTTCGCGGTGACCGACGTGATGGCCGTGGGCGCGCTCGCCGCCTTCCGGGAACGGGGCGTACATGTGCCGGAGGACATCTCGCTGGCCGGCTTCGACGACATCCCCCTCGTGAGGGAACTCTCACCGCCGCTCACGACGGTCGCCCTCCCGCTCACCGCCATGGGGCAGGAGGTGATGGCACTCGCCCTGCGCGAGCCGCGCGGGCCCCGGTCACGGGTGCTGAGGATGGGCGGTGAGGTCGTCCTGCGCGCCAGCGTCGCTCCCCCGCCGCCGCGGCCGGCCAGGGCCGACGGGGCCGCGCACTGACACTGCGGGTGCCGGATCATCATCCGGCCCGTTCAGCGGGCGCTGTCACGTTGTTGGGTGTGTGAGTGCCTGACGGTGTGTCGGGGGTGGTGGGGGTCGGGTTTCGGGCCGGTGCTCAGGCTGCGGCAGGCTGGCCGGCGGCGCCGGTGACCTGGTCCCAGACGGCGAAGCGGACGGTCATCTCGGTGCGGTAGCCGGGGGCGGTCATCAGGTGGCCGCGGGGCCGGAAATGGGGTGAGATGCCGCTGAACGCGGCCAGGAACTGCTGGGCTCCGCCGACAGAGCGGAAGCCCTTCATCGCGCGTTCGCGTTGCCGGGTGGGCTGGTGGGAGTTCTCGGCCCGGTTGTTCAGTCCGTTGTGGGAACGGTGCTCGACCGAGTGCATCAGCTCCTGGTGGGCGGTGCCGTAGGAGCGGAGCTTGTCGGTGACCATGACCCTGGGCACCCGCTGCTGCTTCTTCATGAGCTTGGCCAGGAACCGCTTGGCAGCCTTGGTGTTCCGCCTCGACTGGACCAGGATGTCCGGGACGTTGCCGTCCTGGTCGACGGCCCGCCACAGGTACTTCTGCTCTCCGTTGATCCTGACGAACACCTCGTCCAGGTGCCATGTGTCCCCGGGCCGGGGCCACCGGCGGCACAGTCCGTTCGCGTAGGCCTGGCCGAACTTGGCGGACCAGCGGCGGACGGTCTCGTAGGAGACGAGGACGCCGCGCTCGAGCATCAGCTCCTCGACCTCGCGGTAGGACATACGTCTCTGTCTCGGCGACGGCCGGCGTAGAACCTGCGCAAACGGGGTGACTCGTCGTCGATCGGTTCAGGGTGCAGCACACGCGAGCAACAGTCGCCAGTGCCATACGCATCGGCCATCGGACAGCCTGCTGATAGGCCTGCGAGTTCGGGCGGCACACGCGGTCGGCATGGAGCCGTGTGAAGGTCACCTCGCTGAACACCTTCAGAGTGAAACAGCAGGTCACAGCCATCTTCGCATTGTGATTCTCAGTGGAATGGATAGGCGATTATCAGATTTCTGCATCAACAGTTCTCATATCATGTCTGAAGCAACCCCGTGCCTCTCCTACATCTAGCGGGCCATGGAGCCATCTCAAATGACATCGGAATGAGGATCGTCCATGGCAGGGAAGTGAGAGTCAGCAAGCACGGGATCAACGAGCACAGTCCGCCCGTCTACGTGACTGGAAGGCCCTCACCCCGCCCGGTACACCCACGGCGGCTTCATCGCTCCTACCCACCGCGCAAGCCCTCTTCCGGATGCGTAATACTCTCTGTATGAAGCCGAGTGTTACACCCACGCCTGGTGCGAACGCCGTACGACAGGCCGTCGCCCGGGACGCCAAGCGGCTCACGCGGCTCGTACGCGGCTCACGCGCCTACAAGGGCCCGTACGCGGCGATGGTCGCGGGCTACCGCGTCGGTCCCGACTACATCGAGGCCCACCGGGTCTTTGTGGCCGTCGACACCGATGATCCCGCGGGCGGGGTGCTCGGTTTCTATTCACTGGTCCTCGCGCCGCCGGAGCTGGACCTGCTCTTCGTCGCCGACGGGTCGCAGCGCCGCGGCATCGGGCGGCTACTCGTCGAGCACATGAAGTCCGAGGCGCGCGCGGCGGGGCTGGACCGTGTCCGCGTCGTGTCGCATCCTCCGGCCGAGGGGTTCTACCGCAGCGTGGGCGCGCTGCTCACCGGAACCGTCTCCGCGAACCCGCCTGCGGTGGCGTGGGACCGGCCCGAACTGGAGTTTTTGATCCCGTAACTGCCGACCAGGCCCACTTGCCGCGGGCACTGTCACGTGGGCGAATGGCGTGGGAGGATCTTTGAGTTGCTCATGGCGGAGGGGGATCGTCGTGGGGAGCTCGGCGCCGTCGCACAAGGGGCACCGGCACCCGGTGGAGATCTTTTCCCACTGCATGTGGCTGCATTTCCGCTGCCCACTGTCGTTCCGGGAGGTCGAGGAGCTGATGCTCGAGCGTGGCGTCCTCGTCTCCTACGAGACCGTCCGCCGCTGGTGTGCGAAGTTCGGCCAGGCCTGCGCGAACGGCCTGTGCCGCCGACGGCCCCGGCCCGGGGGCAAGTGGCACCTGGACAAGGTCTGCATCAAGATC
Organism: Streptomyces sp. NPDC085927; assembly: GCF_044540975.1. NCBI lineage: Bacteria > Bacillati > Actinomycetota > Actinomycetes > Kitasatosporales > Streptomycetaceae > Streptomyces > Streptomyces sp. NPDC085927. Next base: position 554,018 of record NZ_JBITSN010000005.1, on the reverse strand, counting down.
AACAGCGAGCTGAAGTACCTGTGGCGCGCCGTGGACGCCGACGGCACCGTACTCGACATCCCTGTCCAGAGCCGCCGGGACAAGGCCGCGGCCCAGCGCTTCTTCCGCAAACTGCTCAAAAAAGACCTGCTCGGTGCCGCGGGTGATGGTCACCGACAAGCTGTGCTCCTACGGCACCGCCCACCGGGAGCTGATGCCCTCCGTCGAGCACCGCTCCCACAAAGGCCTGAACAACCGGACCGCGAACTCCCACCAGCCCACCCGGCAACGCGAACGCACCATGAAGGGCTTCCGCAGTACCGGCGGGGCGCAGCGGTTCCTAGCCGCGTTCAGCGGCATCTCACCCCACTTCCGGCCCCGCCGCCACCTGATGACCGCCCCCGGCTACCGCACCGAGATGACCGTCCGCTTCGCCATCTGGGACCAGGTCACCGGCGCCGCCAGCCAGCCCGCCGCAGCCTGAGCACCGGCCCGAAACCCGACCCCCGCCACCCCCGACACACCGTCAGACACTCAACAACGTGACAACGCCAGTTGGAAGCCACCGTTCCAAAGGTGGAAGTGTTGTGGTGCAAGCTGAGGTTCTACCCGATGCAAGACCTCGCTCGCCCCACTCTCAAGGCTGAGGCCCGGCGAGCCGAGCGTCGTCAGCCTCGGCCGCGAGCTTCAGGGCCGACGTGAAGTAGCGCGCGGCCTTCGGTTCTCCCCCTTGGCAGCACTCCGCCCCGCTGGACGACATCCAACGGGGCGGAATGTTCTCGACCGCCAGCCCTTTCGGCCCTGCGTGACCGGGACTCTGGGCCTATAAGCTGAACTTTCTGGTCTTCCTGACCCTCGCCAGAGGAACCGAAGGAAACGGTCGCCTCTGTCGCCCGGCGGGACCCGGCTCGACATCATCGGCAAGGCGGCCGGGCGCTGTCTCGCCGAGTCCCTGCCGGCTGCGGCTTGAACTCAGCCGCCGCTCTTTCGTCGGAACGACCGCTGGCTCGCAGCCGGGCCGTGCGCGCCGCGGATCTTCGACGCGTCGGTGTTCGCAGCGAGGGCTGCGGCCTGCGCCTCCTTACCTCGCTTGCGCGCCAAGGCCTCCCGGAACTTGCCCTTCAGGTCGTACTGATCGTCATCGTCAGGCACCAGGGCGCGGCTCTCGGTGTCAGCCGTCTCCGAGCTTTCTTGCGATGGAGACTCTGCAGTCATGGTGACCTCCTGAGGTTGGGCAGTGGAAGCACAGCTTGTCATGCCGGGCACCGCGCGGGCCGCCCGCATCCGGCGGCGCCGGCCACGGCCTTCCCCGCGAAGCGTGAGTGCGGACAGCCGGCCACGCTGCAGCCCGGCGGCATCCATCAGTGAGTAAGCCAGGGTGCACAGATCGTTATCGTGCGCGGACGGCTGGACAAGTCGGCGGGTTCTCTCCCACCGGGTGCCCCCGGCGAGAGTCAGCGTCATGGTGCGGGTCACATGCCCGCGCTGGCGCAGCAACTGTCCGAGGCGGGTCACGAGCATGAGCAGTGCGACGCAGACCTGCGCGCCGTCCAGAGTGTGCTGGGCAAGGCGGGGTGGACGGCCGCGGAGGCAGGCAGCGCTCGCGGGAGCACGGGGCGCGGATCTGCGCCGCGGACCCGCTGGGCGGCCAGGTGGCTGGCCCGGCCGCCCAGCAGGTGCTGCACCGTGGCGGCCGGCAGCCGCCCGTCGCCGTGAGCGCGCCGCACGCGTCGACCGCGGCCAGCAGACCGACGCAGTGGTTGCGGTAGTCGTGCAGCATCTCGGCCTGCCCCTCGGGCCGATGCCGTGCAGCGCTTCCACCGGCAGCAGGCCCAGCCAGTGTGACTTGGTCCGGATCGACGGCCAGAACCCCACGCCAGGGCCTGAGCTGCGCGGACACGGTAGCCGCGACGGTGATCGACGGCCCGATCCGACCTGGACATCGACGCCCAGACGCGACAGGCTCTGCACTCGCGGCACTTCCCTATTGCCGCCGGTGTGGACGGGCCTGGACAGTGGGGACGGTGCCGCCGTCGATCGTGTGCTCGGCGCCGGTGATGGCACTGGCCCGGTCGGAGACGAGGAAGGCGACGAGCTCGGTCACCTCCTCGGGGCGCGCGGGGCGACCGAGGGGAATTCCGCCGAGGGCCGCCAGGATTTGTTCCCAGGCCGCGGCGTGGTTGATGGCCTGGGATTGGGCAATGCGGGCGACGAGGGCCGTAGCCGCTTCGGTCTCGATTGCGCCCGGGGGGACGACGTTGACTCGTACTCCGTGAGGGGCCAGCTCACGGGCGAGACCCTTGCTGGAGGTGGTCAGCGCTGCCTTGACGGCGGCGTAGCCGAGCGTGGCGTCAAAGAGCGGCAGCCCGCGCTGGATGGACGAGACGTGGATGACGGTGCCGCAGCCGGCCTGGCGCATCGCCGGCGGCCGCGCGGTCCAGGCGGACCGCAGGTTCAGGGCAAGTTCGTCCTGCCAGTGCTCCTCGGTGAGGGCGGCGAACCCTCCGGCGGGTGAGCGCATCGCCGCCCACACCATCACCGCCACCCGACTCGCATCCGAGCACGACCCCTCCTCACCCTCACCCCGGTTACCTTCACCGTGACGTCATGAGGCCACGGCGCCGTGACAGGCGCCACCGTCTGGCCGTGATGGCTGGCCAGGCAAAAGATCCCGCAGCGCGAACTGCTCCACCACCGACCGGTGATGGTGTGCCCGGCGGCGTGATCGTTCTGGTCACGGGATCCGGCCCGGATCGGGCGTGGGGGCCGCCGTTACCACCACTGGCCGTTCCGTTGTTGCTCAAGCGCCGGGTCTCCCCCTGAGGCCCTGGCCCACCGGCAGGCGGCCGGGCCCGTCGCTCAGCCACCGGCCGGCGGCGTGACGTGGTGGAGAAAGGCCTCGGTGATGGTCCTGAGCCGGTCGGTGCGCCAGACCACGGCGTAGTCGAACGTGGCGCCGCCCTCCACGGGGACGCAGACCATGCCGGGACGCGGGTAGAGGTCCGGCGTCTGGGCGCCGACGAGGGCGACGCCGTGGCCTGAGGTGACGTAGGCGAGGATCTCCTGGAAGCCGGGCAGGGACACGGCGTCACAGCCGGGCACCGGCAGGTGGTGGTCGATCCAGTAGCCGGGCAGGTCGTCGGCGAAGAAGACCCTCTCACGTGCGATCTCGTCGTGGCCGACGCGGGCGCGGCGCGCCAGCGGGTGGTCCGCAGGCGCGGCGAGCATCGCCGGCTCCGACAGCAGCACCGGCCCGACGGTGAGGTCCGGCTCCCGGACCGGCAGGGGCAGCACCGACAGGTCGACCTCCGCCCGGCGAAGGGGGCCGAAGAGGTCGGCGAGCGTGGTCTCGCGGATGGCCACCCGGCGGCCGGGCACGCGGCAGCGGAAGCCGTCGATGAACGGCAGGAGGACCTGGGCCACTGCGGCCGACATGTAGCCCACCTCCAGCGTGCCGGCGATGCCGTGCCCCGCCGCGGTCGCCCGTGCGATCGCGGCCTGGACCTGCGCGTGCGCGGGCCGCAGATCGTCCTGGAGCTGCCTGCCGAGCGAGGTCAGTTCGACCCGGCGGGTGGTGCGGCGGAACAGCGGCGCGCCGAACCGGCGTTCCAGCTTGGCGACGGTCTGGCTGATCGTCGCGGCCGAGACGTGGAGGCGCCCGGCCGTGCGCGCGAAGTGCAGCTCCTCGGCGAGCACGAGGAACACCTCGATGTCCTGACGCTCCACCGCTCCCTCATTCTTCAGTAGGTGCGAACAATTGTTCCAGATCTCCTCATTGATGCGACCGTGCGGTGAACGCGAGGATGTGTCGGCACACCGACGATCACAGGGGGAACGATGGCGAACATGAGCGCGGCGGACGGACCGGCGCCCACGGGCGGGCACGGGACCGCACCGATCACGGATCTCACCGCCGGGCACCTGGCGCACCTGTCCCCCGGCCGGTGACCGGCATGTGGGAGACGGTTCCCCGGCTGCTCGGCGACAGCCGCTACCTCGTGCTCGCCACCGCCGATCGCCAGGGGCGGCCGTGGGCCACCCCCGTCTTCTTCGCCGCCCGCGACGAGGACCGGCTCTTCTGGGTGTCGGCGCCGGACAGCAGGCATTCCCGCAACCTCGCCGAACGCCCGGACGTGGCCATCACGGTCTTCGACTCCCATGCGCGCATAGGCGGCGCCGAGGCGCTCTACCTCGAGGCGACCGCCGGCCCTGCCGGCGATCCCGCCGCGGCCATGGCGACGCTCAACGCCCGCCTCCCCGCGGGCAAGGGGCTCACCGGCGACGACCTCGCGCCGTCCGGCCCCCTGCTGGCCTACAGCGCCGACGTGCGAAGGCACTTCGTCCTGATCCGGGGCGGGGACTCGCGCTTCGACAACGTCACCGACGCGCGGCTCCGCGTCACACGCCCCCGGCAGGGGGCCCGGCCGTGACCGCGGGCATCCCGCGCGGATCCCCGGTGGCGAGCCGCACATCGATCATGAGATCCATGCTCAGGACAGGAAAGAAGGCTTACCATGGGCAAACTCGTCTACTCGATGATCACCTCCCTCGACGGCTACACGAGCGACAGGGACGGCGATTTCGGCTGGGGCGGCCCCGAGGAGGAGTCGCACAGGTTCATCAACGAGCACGGGCGATCGATCGGCACGTACCTGTACGGCCGCCGGATGTACGACACGATGGCCTACTGGGAGACCGCGCACACGGTGCCCGGCCAGGAGCCGTTCATCCTGGAGTGGGCACGGATCTGGCGGGCCGCCGACAAGATCGTCTACTCCACGACGCTGCGGAAGGTGGCCGGCGAGCGGACCCGGATCGAGCGGACGTTCGACCCGGAGGCGGTGTGGAGGCTGAAGGCCGAGACCGACCTCGACATCGCGGTCGCCGGGCCGCACCTGGCGGCACAGGCGATCCGGGCCGGGCTGGTCGACGAGTACCACCTCTTCGTCGGACCGGCGATCGTCGGCGGCGGCACCGCGTTCTTCCCCGACGACGTACGCGTCGACCTGAAACTGCTGGACGAGCGGCGCTTCGGTAACGGCATGGTCCATCTGCGGTACGGCGCCAGGGACGTCGCACGGGGCTGAAACGCCGGCGCCATCCCGCCCTGGCTCACTCTCCGCCACCTTCCAACCGATTACATCAAACGAAGGGATCTTTCATCAGAAGTAATCGCTTGGCAGATCCGCAGATGAGAGCCCTATCGCAACAAGCCGGCGACGGCTGCTGACTTGATCTCGCCACCGCCGCCCCACAGACGCGAGCAGCAGGCCAGCACCTCTCCGCGATTGAACTTCCTGTGTGAAGTGGTCGGAGATTTCATCCGCTGCAATAGCGTGCGCTTGGACCAGCGGTACAGCCCTTGGCGCCAGGACAGCTGGCTCGGACACCCTCTGCTCGCCGAGACCGATGGCTCTCTCCGGGAGAGCCTCCTGGAGGCCGGCTTCACCGAGGTGGCCACCGTTCGCTCCTACCACTGGAGCCCGCCGGGCAGCCACGAGACGACCCGCCCCGCACAGTTCCTCGACTGGCTCCACGACGACGGTCCGCTGTGGGACCGCTTCCACACGGTGTTCGACTTCAAGCCGAGCACCACCTACCAGCCCGCGATTACCGATCCTGTTCCTTCCGCGGTCTGGCACCTGCACTCCCGCCACCGCCTCGTCCCTGGCCTCCCCGCGGAGCTCGACGCGATGGTCCAGCGCGGACTGCCCGCCGCCACCGAGCCCGGAGAATTCGTCTACTGGCTCGGCTGGAATCACGACGGCTACCGCTACAGCCCCCGCCGTACCGACGTTCCCGGGCGGCCGCCCCGGCCCGGCAAAGGCACCTACCCCAACGGCGACTACTACCTCCACCTCACCGAGGACCTGCGTCTGGGCACCCTTCAACCACCCATGGGAACAGAGACTGACCGTCTGGGGAGCGGCGCTGCTCGCGGCCGTCGAGACGGAACTGACCGAACTGCTCGGAGAGGCGGTCAGGCGCCGCAACTGACGGCCGCCGCCTGATGCCGTGTCCTCGTCGCCTGTTCGGGACGGGAGCACCACGGCAGGCCAGGATCGGTTTGCCCGGCCACACCCGCTGCGGCGCAGGCTGAAGCGGTGCAGTTGGCCGGACTCCTTGACGCCAACGGCCGTACCACTGGTCCCCATGGCCGCAAAAGGCGGCGCCCTCCAACTCGGCGCCGAGGAACCCGGCCTGCCCGGACCGTTCGGCACCTGGACCGATCAAGGCAGTCAGGAAGACGAGCACGACCCCGCCGAGGACGCCGAGCTGCGCTGCCGATTCATCAAGATCATCTCGTGGCGGCTTTTGGGCTCACTTTGGCTGGACCCCCTGGTGAACCGGGAGCTCTACCTGCCGAAAGCCTGGACTGCAGACCGTGACCGCTGCCGGGCCGCGAAGATCCCCGACGACGGGGCCTTGCGACCAAAGGGGAACTGGCCCGGGACATCGTGCGCCGCTGCCTGGCCGCCGGCCTGCCCGCCGAGTGGGTCACCGCGAACGAGGCATACGGGCAGAACTGGAACTTCCGCCGCCTGCTCGAACAGCTCGACGTCGGCTACGTGGTGACGGTGCCCAAGTCCCAGCAGATCACGTCCCTGGCCGGCATCCGGCGCGTCGACGAGCTCGTCGACGACGCGCCGGGTGATGCCTGGCAGCGGCTGTCCTGCGGCAACGGGGCCAAGGGACCGCGCGTCTACGACTGGGCCGCGGCCAAACTGCCCGCCGACATCGTCTTCGACCCCCGAACAGCCGCCCCGTCACCGCTGGTGATGGCCCGCCGCAGCCTGTCCGACCCCGGCGAGATCGCCTACGCACCCGTCGGTACCGAGGTCGCCGACCTGGTCCGCGTCGCCGGCTCCCGCTGGAAGATCGAGGAATGCGTCCAGGCCGCGAAGGACGAGTGCGGCCTGGACGAGTACGAGGTCCGCCGCTCCACCGGCTGGTACCGGCACATCACCCTGGCCATGTTCGCCCACGCCGTCCTTGGCCGCACTCGCCGCCGAGGCCGGCGACGAGGCCGCGAAGGGGGCCGCAGAATCGGATCAGCCACCGTCCCGCTCACCGCGGCGAAGATCCGACGGCTCCTGGACACTCTCCTGTCCCACCCATGAGCCGACCACGATCCCGTCACCCACGCACTGAACCGGTCGGTCCGGAGAAGACGCCGCCAGGCCATCGCCCGCTGCTGCCACTACCGAAAACGCAGCTCAGGACACGAACCGCTGCTGGAGTACCAAAGCTGTTCAGGCGCACTGCGCGACCGCTCCGAGTCCCGCGTCCGATGCTTCTTCGCGAGCGCACAGCCTACGCTTACCAAGGACGCCCGACGCTTCAACCCCAACCCCGGTCGGCCCGTCCTGGAGCGTTCGTCGCATCACCAGATTCCGTCGATACCCTTCCGTGAGTCCGTTTCTCTGGACAGATCACGGCGTTTGCGCCGCGGGGTCGGTGCTCCCGCGCACGATCAGCCGATGCGGGATCGTCAGATCGGAGGCGGGCACCTCGTTTTGGGGACTGTAGATGCGGTCGGCCAGGCACTGCAGGGCACGCTGGGCGATCTGCCGCTTGTCGGGGGAGATGCTGGTGAGGGGCGGGTGGCTGAACCGGCCGTCCTCGATGTCGTCGAACCCGACGATCGCCAGTTCCTGCGGCACGAGCACCCCGCGGACATGCGCGGTGTGGAGGGCCCCCAGAGCCAGTTCGTCGCTGAACGCGAACACCGCGTCCGGGACGGCGTCGCCGTCGAGCAGTTCTGACATGGCCCGGGCGCCGTCCGCTCGGTGCAGTGAGGTCACGGTCCGCTCCCACTCCGGGCGGGGTGTGACGCCGGCACGGCGCAGTGCCCGGCGGTAGCCTTCGGCGCGCTGTTCCGCCGTGCCGTTCTCCAGGTGCGGCTGAAGGCCGATGGCGGCGATGCGGCGGCGCCCTTGCGCCAGCAGATGGGTGGTGGCCTCGTCCGCAGCGGCCACATTGTCCACTGCCACGCGATCCGCCAGCCCTTGGGGACTGCGCTCGCCGAGCAGCACGACCGGAAGTGAACGGGCGGTGGCCGTCAGATCCAGCGCACCCAGCGCCCAGGGGCTGATGACGAGTCCGTCCATCACCCGGCCCCCGTCGCCGGTCAGCAGACGCCGCTCCGCCTCGGCGTCCCCCTGCGTCTGGTCGATGATCACGGTCCACGACCGACGGCGCGCCTCGTCCACCAGCAGTCCGGCGAGTTCGCCGAAGTACGGCGAATGCAGCTCCGGGATCGCCAGGCCGATGATGCCGGTGCGGCCGGCCCGCAGGCTGCGAGCCGCGAGGTTGGGCCGGTATCCCAGCTCGTCGATCGCTTCCTGCACCCGCTGGCGGGTCTGCGCCGCCACCCGGGCGGAACCGTTGACCACGTTCGACACCGTGCGCGCCGAGACCCCGGCGCGGGCGGCTACGTCTTTCAGGCTGATCCTCACCCGCACATCGTGGCATGCGGCGCCCAGCGCGGAACAAGATCCCTCCAGGAAGGTATTGCCACGTTGAAATCAACGATGCAACATAGCTCGGACAGTTCTGCTGCAAGGAGGCACGCATGAGCCCGCACGCCTACCCCGGCATCGAGCCGACCGACCTCGACGTCGACGTGACGGCCGACGTGGAGGCCCTGTACTCGGATGGCATCACCGCGCGGAAGGGCGCGTTCACCACCGAATGGACCGACCGGCTTCGCGAGGACATCGAGGTGGCCTTCCAAGAGGCCCTGGAGCGGCCCGGCGGCGCGGTCGGACGCGGCCCGCACCGCTACTACGTGGAGATCCACCCCGAACAGTTGCGTGGCTTCGTCGACCTCGTCGAACACCCCTGGGTGCGTTCGGTCTGCACGGCCGCGCTCGGTCCTGACTACCGCATCGTCGAGCTGGGCTTCGATGTACCACTCGAAGGCGCTGTGAACCAGCCCTGGCACCGGGATTTCCCCATGCCGGAGGAGACCCGCGCCGAGCGGCGGCTGACGTCGCTGGCCTTCAACGTGACGGCCGTCGACACGGAGGAGGACATGGGCCCCTTCGAGATCGCGCCGGGCACCCAGTGGGACGACGGACCGGAGTTCGGGCACGGGATGTTCCCGCCCCGGTCGCGCTACCCGCGCTATGAGGAACGAGCCGTGCGGAAGTATCCGCAGCGCGGCGACATTTCGGCACGCACCGCGCTGACGATCCACCGTGGCACCAGGAACCACTCCGCGAAGTCCCGTCCCGTGCTGGTCCTGGGAGTCGACGGCCCCGAAGCCACGAACGGCGACCGGCACGACACCGCCGTGACCCGGTCCTACTGGGAGGGTCTGCCCGAGCGGGTCCGACGCCACCTGGGCTGCCCGGTCGTCGACGTACTGGAGCCGGTGACGCAGAAGCACACCATTGAAGGTCTGGTCATGGGTGATGCCTGAGCTGACCGCGCAGCCCCGGCGCGCCGATCCGTCCGCCGGCGCATCGCCCAAGGTGCCGACCGCGGTCTACGCGGTCTCGGCCGTGTCCGCTCTGGGCGGTCTGCTGTTCGGCTACGACACCGGCATCATCTCCGGAGCTCTGCTGCACCTGCGCGAGGATCTCCACCTCACCTCCCGTGAGCAGGAGATCGTCGTCAGCGTCATCCTGCTCGGTGCGATGGTGGGGGCGTTGCTGTCGGGACGTCTGGCCGTGCGCCACGGACGCCGCAAGATCATCGTCGCGGTCGCCGCGGTCTTCGCGCTGGGGGCCGCCGCGGCGGCGGCCGCCCCCGGAGTGGGCACCCTCATCGCCGCGCGTTTCGTCCTCGGGCTGGCCGTGGGCGGTGCATCCAACATGGTGCCGGTCTACATCGCCGAGGTCGCCCCCGCGAGAGTCCGTGGCCGCCTCATGGTGTTGTTCCAGCTGATGGTCGCCACCGGACAACTCATCGCGTACCTGTGCGGCTGGGCGTTGTCGGGCAGCGGTGGCTGGCGCGTCATGTTCGCGCTGGCCGTCCTGCCGGCCGTGGCGCTGGGCATCGGCATGCTGTTCCTGCCCGAGAGTCCTCGCTGGCTGGTCGAACGCGGCATGACCGACCGGGCGCTGACGGTTCTGACCCGGCTCCGGCCGGCCAGCACCGATGTCCGCCGGGAGATCGAGGAGATCGCCGAGGTGGCCTCGAGCACCCCCACCGGGGGCTGGCGCGATCTTCGGCGGCGCTGGGTGCGGCCCGCCTTGCTGATCGCCGTCGGAATCGCGGCCTTCAGTCAGCTGACCGGTATCAACGCCGTGGTCTACTACGCACCGACCATCCTCGTCGACGCGGGCTTCGGTGACTCGGTCGCGCTGCTCACGGGCATCGGCATCGGTGTGATGCTCGTCGTCGCCGGGGTGGTGGGGGCGGTCGCCGTGGACCGAGTGGGACGGCGGCGCACGATGCTCTGGTTCCTTCCCGGCTCCGGCCTCGCCATGGCCGTCATGGCACTGGCCTTCCTGGGGCAGGGGGGTTCGCAGGCCCAGCAATGGACGGTGATCGTCGCCCTGTTCGCGTACATCCTTTTCAACGGGGTGGGCATGCAGGCAGTGGTCTGGCTCATCGGGCCGGAGATCCTTCCCCTGAGCGTGCGCGGACCGGCGATCAGCCTCGCCACGGTCACCGTGTGGGGCTTCGACCTGCTCATCGCCCTGACCGCGCTGACAGCCATCGAGACCATCGGCCGGTCCGGGACCTTCTTCTTCTACGCACTGATGAACGTCGCCTGCATCGTCTTCGTCGCGGCGAAGGTGCCGGAGACCCGGGGCAGGTCTTTGGAGAGCATCGAACGGGCACTGCAGCGCGGAGGAAAGTTCCGCAAGGCGCTCGACGGCTCATGACTCCGCGGCCCGACAGGGCGCAGTGATCGGTGGACGCGCCGGAACCGGGAGGCCCGGTCGACCGTGTGGTGGTGGACCGGGCGTCCGGGGCCCGAGAGGACACGGGGGCAACCGCCATGCCGCTCTCGTAGTCAGTGGGAGCCGGATGAGTCCTGCGCAGGGCGGCCTCTCGGAAAGAGGCGGATAATCACTGAATATAGGCATCTGGGGTAAACGGGGCGACATGGTGGTGCACGAGCGGCAATCGTTCAACGCCGAACCGCCTCGTGTCGAACTGGCCGGCAGGTGGACCACGCCCCTGGACGCCTTCTGCAGCCGCAACCACGGCTCCATCCCCGATTTCACAACAGACCCTAACGAGCTCGTGCATGGTGGGCGGTGGCGCGTCGAGGGCTGCGGGCTCGCCCTCAGGTTCACATTCGCGGATCGCCGGACAGGGTGGCGGTCTGCTGGTGTGAGGGCAGTCCGGCGACGGCCTGGACGGTATCGGTCATGTGCTCGCGGCGGCCGTGGTGGTGTCACGACTCGCCCGCCCGTCTGCGCACCCAGTCCCTGATAGCCGGCATCAGCGAGGATCCTCCACTGCCGGCCCGCCCTCCAGGAGCTTGACCAGGCCCAACTGCCGGGCATGGGTGATGTCCGCGCAGCCGGCCGGCTCGGCCGGGCTGCAGAACAGCACCCGTCCGTCGGCGTCCGTGAGCACCGTGGACTTGACGGCGTTCTGCTTGTTCTTGCCGGAGATGAACTTCTTCCGGTCCCTGCGCCCGGTGGCCGGGCGGCGTACCCGGATCTCGATACCGTCGATGATCCCGGTCTGCCCGCTCGCACCGAGATGGTCGACGATCTCGGCGAGCGTGCGCAGTCGGATGCCGGGTGCGACGATGCAGCCCCGAATCGCCAGCAGCGGACGTACTTCGCTGATTGCGCGCGTGGTGGTGAAGCGGTCCACACCGAACCAGCAAGCCAGTACGTCGTGGATAGCGCCGTGTCGGAGGTGGACGAGCGTGGCCAACAGGCCGGTCGACAAAGACCAGTTTGTGTTTCGTCCCGGCACCAACGGCCGGCGGCGAGGACGTGAGGTCAGCACGGCCCGGTACCGCTCGTGCCACAACGGGCCGACCTCAAAGATGAGTTCAGCGATCGCATCGGGCGTCAGCCCCGTAATCTGCTGGCTTCAAATGATCGCTGCACGTGTCCGGTTCCCCACCACACAGACCATGATCAACGACCACTGCCTCGACGTGCCACCGCCCACCATGCACGAGCTCATTAAAGGCTGTCCCGTAACCGCGGGTCATCCCCTCAACGACGGGTCGCTCCGCGCTCCGTGGTTAGCCGAAGATGAGCTCAACGTCCTTGTCCACGCAGAACCGCATGACGGTGACCAACTGACTGACGTCTTCGATGCGACGTCGGAGGATGGGGTCGCTGTCGTCCGGCTGATGTTGGTCGAGAATTGCTTCCAGCCGGGGCAACATGGCCGCGCATTGAGCGGACGCGAGGTCGGGACCATCGTCGTCTGGATGGTTGAGTAGTGGCGCCAGCGTGGTGGAGACGCTGCACCACTGGCGATCTCCGCCGAAGCCGTCCATCTCCACGAGCGTGATCCCCTCGGCCTGGGCCAACCACTTCCTGAACATGCTGAAGCCGGTGTAGGACCAGGAGATGTCCGGGCTCGCCACGTCATCGTCGCCTGGGAAGAGCATCAGCCCCATCTTGTCCCCTTGCTTGCTCGGTGCCCAGGATCAGTCGTGGGGAGGGGCATCGGCAACTGAAATGATCCGCGGATGGCTGGTGTGATCACGGCGGCGGAGCCGTCCTGGATAGCCCCGTTCACTGGGCTGAGCCCGCGCGCCTTGAGCAAGTTGGTGACCCAGCTGCGTAGGGAGGGTGCCGACGCTCCGGGGCGCGGACGGCCTTGGAGGCTGCCGCTGGAGGACCGGGTGCTGCTGGTCGCCGCGTACTGGCGGACCAATCTGACGTTGCGGCAACTGGCGCCACTGTTCGGTGTGTCGAAGTCCTCGGCCAGTCGCGTCATTGACCACCTCGGCCCGAAGCTCGCGCTCGAGCCGCGCAAACGGTTCGCGAAGGACGCGGTGCTGATCGCGGACGGCACCCTGGTACCCACCCGCGACCGCAGCATCGCCGAGCAGTCCAAGAACTATCGGTACTCCACCGCCCACCAGGTCGTCATCGACGCCGACACCCGCGTGGTCGTGGTAGTCGGCCGGCCCGTGCCCGGCAACCGTCATGACTCCCGTGGCTGGGAGGAGTCCGGCGCCAAGGACGCCGTCGGTCACACCATGACCATTGCCGACGGCGGCTACCAGGGCACCGGACTCGTCATTCCGCACCGCCGCACCAAGGGCAAGGAACTCCCAGCTTGGAAGGAGGAACACAACCGCTCTCACAAGCGAGTTCGGGCGCGCATCGAGCACACCTTCGCCCGTATGAAGGGTTGGAAGATCCTCCGCGACTGCCGCCTGAAAGGCGACGGCGTCCACCACGCCATGCTCGGCATTGCCCGCCTGTACAACCTCGCCCTCACCGGATAACCGAGCCGACCGCTCCCCGGTCACCCGCGTCCGCATCGCCTCCAAGATCATTTACGGGACAACCTTTAGAGGACATCTCATTTGGCTCGGTAGGCTGTCGGCCGTGGCAGGGATCGTTGAGCGGCTGGTGCCGGATGAGTTGTGGGAACTGTTCCAGCGCGTGGTGCCGGAGGCGCCTTCGCGGCCCCAGGGCGGCGGCCGGCGCCGGCACGGTGACCGTGAGGTGCTGGCCGCGATCGTGTTCGTGACGACCTCCGGGTGCACGTGGCAGCAGCTGCCTGCCGCGTCGTTCGGGCCCTCCGGGGCCACGGCCCACCGCCGGTTCACCGAGTGGACCAAGGCCCGGGTGTGGGCCAAGCTGCACCGCCTGATCCTGGACGAGCTCGGCTCCCGGGGCGAGCTGGACTGGTCCCGTTGTGCGATCGACTCGGTGAACATGCGGGCCCTGAAAAGGGGGATCTGACGGGTCCGAATCCTGTCGACCGGGGCAAGTACGGGTCGAAGATCCATCTGATCACCGAGCGGACCGGTCTGCCCATCTCCGTCGGAATCTCCGGCGCCAACCTCCACGACAGCCAGGCCCTGATTCCGCTGGTGAAGGGCATACCCCCGATCCGCTCCCGCCGCGGCCGACGCCGCCGCAGGCCCGGCAAGCTCCACGCCGACAAGGGCTACGACTACCGCCACCTGCGGCAATGGCTCTCCCGCCGGGGCATCCGGCACCGCATAGCCCGCAAGGGCGTCGAGACCTCGCAGCGGCTCGGCCGACACCGGTGGACCATCGAACGCACCATGGCCTGGCTCGCCGGCTGCCGCCGTCTGCACCGCCGCTACGAGCGCAAGGCCGACCACTTCCTGGCCTTCACCAGCATCGCCTGCACCCTGATCTGCTACCGCAGACTCACCAAATGAGATGACTTCTTAGTCTGAGCAATCGTGAACAGACGGCGGCAGAAGAAACTGTCGAAGCGCCTCGTCGAGGCGGCGACGTTCGGCGACAGCACCCATATCAACGCTCTGCTAAGAGCCGGGGCCCGCCCAGAGGCAAGCGACACCGAGGGCACCACGCCTCTTTACGCGGCATCAGTCAACGGAGCCACCGACAACGTCCTGTGTCTGCTGGCAGCCGGGGCCTTGCCCGACACTGAAAGCGGAAGCGGCGCGGAAGGCACGCCCCTGTGCGCGGCCGCATGCTGGGGCCATGCCGAAACGGTGCGTTCCCTCCTCGCCCACGGCGCCGACCCGATCTCCGTGAAGACCACGGCAGGGGCCGTTCCCCGCTCGAATGGGCGATGACCGGGCCCTACCCCGAAACGATCGCCATGCTTCTCGCCGCAGGCACCCGACCACACGACCGAGCCGCATGACCCCTCCCGCAGCGTCAGGTCTCGTGATCCACTTTCAATACACGCCCTACGGGAGTTGCACCCACCTGAGACCTTCCGCTTCACTTCAGGCCTCAGGCGGGTCCGCTGCGCTCCCCCACCTGACGGTCCTTCCGGCTGCGCCTGCAGTCCCTCTGGCCCGCTGCCGCGGGCCGAGCCGACTGCGAAAGACGGATGTTCCGGCCCAGCCGGCGGCTAGTCAGGCATGCGCGTGGCGTGGTGCAGTTGCCCTCCGTGATGCGGCGTGGTGTGCAGGAGTGTCTGAACCTGCGGCCTTGAGACGTTGCAGCCACAGGGAGGCCGTGAGCAGGAGGCCTGTGAAGACAGCCAGGAGGAGGGCGGACACCCACATCTGCCGGCTCCCTGGAGACTGCCAGCCGGTCCAGGCGGTCGATGCCGCCCACAGCAGGACGCCTGCCATGTAGAAGGCACGGACCCGGCGCAGCTGCCGCACGGCCCGCAGGGACATGACGCGATCAGTCTTGGATGCCATGCCGACCCGTATACCCCGGTGGACGCTGTTCAGCGGTTCGGGTTCATCCCTGCTGTTTCGCTGGTTCGGTCACCTTTGCTCTTGCTGCTGGGTGCGGCCTTCGAAGTCGCGTCGTACTGCAGCACCTTGGTCTTCGATGAGCCCTGCATCGTCGGGGAGATCCAGTACGGCACCGCAGTGCCTACACAGTTTCCCGTCTTCGGCCGGCGTGCCGCACGCCTTGCAGAACCGGTTGCCCTTCTCGTTTTCAGTCTTCTGTGTCATGACTCTCCGGGACAGGGTGGACGGTGAGGGATGCAAAGTACCCATGACGTCTGTGTTGATGCGCTAAGGATTCGCAGATCATCAACGTGTTGCTTCCCGTTCCGGAGCTCGTTGACGTGGTATGCGCGTCCCGGACGAGACCTGCGGCCGGCCGTCCTGACCGACGGCAGGTCCCCGGCGCCCCGGGCATCGGCGATCTGCTGATCGAGTTCCTAACGGCAGGCGCCTCGGCGATCTCGCCGCCGGTCTGCGTCGAGTGCGGCAAGAAGCTGCGAACCTTCCAGCGCCAAGGCCAGGACTGGTACTGCTCGGTCTGCGGACAGGAGACCGCTGAGTGCACCGCCTGCGGCAACGTCCGACACGTCGGCTTCCGAGATCGCAAGGGCCTGCCGCGTTGCAAGATGTGTCCCGACCACGACGATCGCGATCCGGTCACGGTCGTCCACGAGGTGATCACCGCGATCGCCCCGGACGCCGACCGCGACGTGATCGCCGAAGCCCTCCGCCGCACGGCACCCCAGCGTCCCACCTACCGGCAGCGACTGGTCTGGTCCCTGGAGGAGAACCCTCGCCTGCTGACCGGAGAGGGCTGTCTGGCGCCACATCGCGCCACCCTGCGGTTCATCGACCTGCTGCACGAGGAAGGCGTCGCCGGGATCGTCCGGCCCGCCTGCCCCCGCTGCCACCGGGTTGTCCGCATCGACAAGCCGCTCGGCGGGCAGCGCGTCTGCCGCAACTGCATCGCCAAGTCCCGCATCGAAGAATGCGTACGCTGTGGTGCTCGGCGCGAACCGGCCACCCGCGACGCCCAAGGGCGACCGCTCTGTCCGAACTGGCTGATCAGGGACCCGGCCAACCGGGAGACCTGCACCGTCTGCGGCGAGTCACGAATGGTCAACTCCCGCACCCCGGCCGGGCCGATCTGCCCGAACTGCCGTCCCCCGCCCATACTGCTCTGCTCGATCTGCGGCCGCATCACACCCAGCACACTCTCGAAACTCACCGGCCTGCCCCGCTGCGGCGGCTGCGACAGACGCCCGGCTCACTGCACCGTCTGCGGACGACTCCGCGGCATCCACTCCGGCACCGCGCCGATGCCCCCGTCTGCGGCCCCTGCACCACACCGGACGCCGAGCTCTGGCGCCCCTGTCCCACCTGCGGACAAGCCGAACGGCTGCACGCGCCGGGTCCCTGCCCGCGCTGCACCCTCAAGCAGCGGCTCCACGAACTCCTCGCCGATGACACCGGCTCCATACGCCCGAAGCTGCAGCCCTCCACGAGGCCCTGGGCGGCACCGAACGGGCCGGCACCGCGATGCGCTGACTCTCCAAGGGCATCGTCGCCACCGTCCTGGCCGAATGCCAGATCCTGCCGCCCGCGCGTTGCCGGACGCGGCTTATCGGTTGAAGCTCCCTCCGAGCCCTGCGCCAAGGCCGAAGGCGAAAGAACCGGTGCCGGTCGTGCCGTCCACGGCACCGCGCAGGACCCACACTCCGCCGCCCCGGTCGTTCTCGCCAGGCGTGCCGATCACCAGCTCTGCCCTGCCGTCGCGGGTGGCGTCCACGAGCTTGACGGCCTTGCCGAACCAGTCGCCGCGTGTGGAGGTGCCGTTCTCGACCGTGCCGGGTATGCCGGGGGTGTCCTGGGTGAAGAGTCTGGAGCCCGCCGTGAGCAGTCCGTTCCCGCTTCCCCTGAGGAGGAGGACGCTGCCCGCGTTCCGTTTAGCGCCCACGTCCTCTCCGGGAGCCCTCACCGCGAGATCGGTGTAGCCGTCGCCGTCGGCATCCCCCACCGCGATGGAGCTGCCGAACTCGTCACCGGCTTCCGCGCTGCCCGGCACGCCCGAAGTGTTCTGATCGATGGTGCGCCAGCTACGGGTGTCCGGCCCGGTGGCGGAACCGCTGAGGACGCCGAGGACACCGCCCTTGCGGTACGCCTCTGAGGTCGAGACGTGCCCGACGACTATCTCGTCGTAACCGTCGTCGTTCAGATCGCCCAGGGCCAGGTCCCAGCCGCCTCTCACCGGGGTGTCGTCGAGGGTGACAGCTGCTGTCAGGCCGTCCCGCGACCCGGCGGCATACTGGATCAGCGGGGGAAGACTCGGAACCTCGTCTCCGTCCCCTTCGAGCTCGGCGGCGACGACGAGGTCGCTGATCCCGTCACCGTTGGGGTCACCCGCCGCGAGGCGGAATTCGGTCCAGTCGCCGTCCTGCGCGTCGCGGGCCGCCAGAGGCACCGCAGCGGTGCGCGCCGCATCGCCGTTGCGGGTGAACGGGCCGTGGTGGACGTGGGATTCGGTGGCGAGGTCGTGGTGGCCGTCCCCGTCGTAGTCCCCGGCGACCGCGTTCATGCCGAGGAACTGATCCCTCTTCGTACCCTTGATCACCGCGCCGCCGGACAGGCCGTCGCGGCCGCCCCACAGCACCGTGAGACTGCCGGCGTTGTCGATGGCGCCCGCGTCCTCCCCGTACGATCCGACGACGAGGTCGGCGTATCCGTCGCCGTCGAGGTCACCACTGGTGGCGGAAGAGCCGAAGCTGTCGAACTCCTCGGCCGTGCCCGGGACGCCGGGCGAGTCCTGGGTGAACGAAGCCCGGGGCGCTGTTTTCAGGGCCGGCGCCTTCGTCCCGTAGGAGACCGTGATGCCGCCGGCGTAAAGCTTGCCGCCGACCTCCGGGACCGACCGACGGGCCGAAAGGTCGTACCGAAGATCACGGTGGTGCGTCCGGGTGAGGACGCGGTGCCGCGCGGGATACGACATGTCGGCTTCCCGCCCCTGCGCAGACCCCGCATGCGCACCGGACAGCCGTCTGTTGTACCCCTTTGGTCCAGCACGTGCCTGTACCAAATCAGGATGGTTGTCACCAACGGCCTTTGCTGACCTACGGCTTCGGTACGGCGAGGCACGGCAGTTGTCACCAGGTCGGCGTGCTGCTCGTCACCAGCAGCGCGCAAAGCGTCGCTGTGGTCACCGGCTCCGGCGCTCCCTCGGCCACCTGGACTGCACGGCGCCCCTGTCAGCCTGCCCTGTGCGCCCTGTTCAGCAGACCTCTCACCCAAGACTGCCGCCAGCGGGGGTCCTCACGCGTGCCGGTGGCACGCGGCGGCAGCCCTCCGGAGGCCGGGTCCCGGACCGTCCGCCACAACTGCTCTTGACCTGGAGCGCGCTCCAGATCCGAGGATGAGCGGCATGTACACCACCGACCCCCAGATCGTCCTCGGGACGATGGACTTCGGCACCCGCGTTGCCCCCGATCGGGCCTTCGCGATCCTCGACTCCTTCGTCGCCGACGGCGGTAGTTGGCTCGACACCGCGAACTGCTACTCCTTCTGGACCGACCCCAGTGGTGTCGGCGGCTCCAGCGAGCGCCTCATCGGCGCGTGGCTCCGGGCCCGCCCGGGCGCGCGCGACGTGGTACGGATCGCGACGAAGGTCCGGCAGAACCCGCTCGTCCCACACTCCTGGCCAAAAAGCGCCGAAGGGCTCTCCGCCCGTGCCGTCCACACCGGTGTGGAGGGGAGCCTGGGGCGTCTCGGGGTCGAGCACGTCGATCTGCTCTGGGCCCACTCCGAGGACCGTACCGTGCCGCTGGAGGAGACGGTCGGCGCCTTCGGCGAGCTGGTCACGAAGGGAGTGGCCCTACGGGTCGGGGCGGCGAACCATGCCTCCTGGCGCGTCGAGCGCGCCCGGTCGCTCGCACGGGAACAGCACGTGGAACCGTGGACGGCCCTGCAACTGCGCCACTCACTCCTCCAGCCGCGCCCGTTCACCCCCCTCACGGAGGCCGGCCACCGCATGCTCACCGCCGAGGACCTGGACCTCGCCCGGTCGGAAGGGCTCGCCGTGTGGTCGTACAGCTCGCTGATGTGGGGTTCCTACGTACGCGCGGACAAGCCACTTCCGCAAACCTATGATCATCCCGGGACCACCCGGGTGCTCGCGGTCCTGGACGACGTCGCCGACGAACTCTCGGCCACAAGGAACCAGGTCGTCCTCGCCTGGCTGATGCGGCAGGGAATCGATCCCATCGTCGGCGCGAGCCGGGTGGAGCAGATCGAGGAGGCACTCGCCGCACGCCATGTGCGGCTCGGTGACGAGCACCTGGCGCGCTTCGCCGAAGCGCGGTAGCGGCGGTCACGAAAGGAGCCCCATGACCACCCTCACCCCGGCAGCGGCCGCCGGCCGCACCGGCGTCTCCATCGACACACTGCGGTACTACGAGCGTGAAGGGCTCATCGGCCCGATCCGGCGCTCCGCCGGCGGGCGCAGGGAGTACACCGAGGACGACGTCTTCTGGATCGGCCTGGTCACGTGCTTCCGCGAGGCCGGCCTTGGCATTGCGGACCTGCGGGGGTTCGTCGCCATCCTGCGCGCCGAGCACTCTCCGCAGGACCGAGTCGCCTTCCTCCGCGAACGCCGCGCCGCCTTGGAGCAGCGAGTGGCGGCACTGTGCCGGGCCATGGAGGTCCTCGATGAGAAAATCACCTACTACAGCTGAGCGCCAAGAGCCCCGGCGCTCAGCTCGCGCCCGGTCCGCCGCACGATCCCGAACTCTTCGGCGTCTGGAGCCGGCAGCGGCACAACGTCTGCCACTGACTCAGGCGGGCAAGCGGGCGGGCGGAGGATCTCCCCCCACTTCCAGCAGCCGAGCCTGTGGCGGTGAAGGTGGGCGTATGGATCGCCAACATCCGCGCTCGGCGGGGCAAGCTCGTCCAGGAGCAGCTGGACGAGCTGCGGGAACTGGGCGTGCAATGAACGTGACACCACTGCCGGCGGGTCGTTGAACCGGCCGTCTGTGTCACGCCCTCGCGCGGCAGGGGTTCCGGCCGTGGTAGCCGACAGGGATGCCGATGAAGACTTCTGGTGACGCGGACCGTTCATCTTGGTTCGGGCGGCTGCGCCGCGTGATCAGCCGTTCACCCGTCGGGCGCGGATGGCGGCGGAGCAGCGATCTCGAGTTGTGGTCGCGTGCGCTGGGCTTCGCAGCGCTGGGGTTCCTCACGCTGGTGCCGCTACTGATCATTGTCTCCTCTGCCGATCCCGAACACGGGCGGGGGTTCGCGCAGTGGCTCGGCGAAGGCCTCGGCGTGTCGACCACCTCCAGAGCAGAGGTCGAGCAGTTGTTCACCCGACCCGGCCAGGCCCTGCGGACCACGACCGCCTTCGGCATCGCCGCCCTTGCCGTGTTCGGCTTGAGCTTCGGGGCTGCGGTGCAGACCGGCTACGAGAGGGTCTGGGATCTCCCGCCGGCCCGCTGGGGGGCCAGGTGGCGGCATGTGGTGTGGCTCGGCGTCCTCACCGGGTTCCTCTTCGTCTCCGCCACCACCACGCTGCGGCGCGAGCCCCTTGCGGGTGGGGCCGTCGCGTCGCTGAGCGCCGTCCTGTTCCTCTGGTGGTCTCAGCGATTGCTGCTCGGTGGACGGATCCGCTGGCGTGCCCTGTTTCCCGGCGCGGTCGCCACCGTGATCGGACTGCTCGGCCTGAGGGTCTTCTCCCGGCTCGTCTTCTCTCCGCTGATCGCATCCAACACCGTCAGCTACGGCCCCATTGGAACCGTCCTGGTCATCCAGGCCTGGCTGGTCGGTGTGGGTGTCGTTGTCTTCGGCGGTGCGATGGTCGGCCGGCTGCTGTACGAGGAACTTCCACGCATGGCACACGCACTGAAACGGCAAAGGTGAGGGATCAAGGGACCAAGGGACCAAAAACAGCTTCACTGAGCTGAGTGCGGTGGGGAGGAGCGCGGTCGAGCTGTTTTAGGCGCGTGCCAGGCCTACGGGGGTGCTTCACCCGTAGGCGCATTGGCCGGGTGGGCGACGCGGCGGCAGCGGTCGGGAGCCAGCGAGCAGGACGCTCTGCAAGGCGCCTCAGCAGTCTCGCCCTCCAAGGAGTGCATGGAACGAGGGCGGTGAACAACAGGAGGGCCCCGCTGCGCTACCACCTGGGCGCGGCAGCGCCCAGCCCATGGCCATCAGGCCGACTGGGCGCTACGCCGGGTGTTCTTCCCAGCACGGGAGCCGAAACGGCCCGAGGCCGGGCAGGAGCCGGGGCCACCACCTCGTGCCCTTGTGCCATGGCGCTACGCCACCAGGCGATCAACACACTCTCGACACCGACCTGATGCAGGCCGACACCGGCCTGGAAGTCCCCGTCGACGTCACCCGCGACCACGCCGGCCGGCCGCGCCATCCCGCCCGGCCGCACCGCATGCGCACCGGCATCGAGGCCCAGCAGGTGCCGCTGTCCGGCAAGGACAGCACCTCGTCATGAGCCTGGTCAGGTCGGCCCCGTCGGCCCGCCCACACTGTCATGCCTCAGCTGCGTGCGCGGCCGGGCGCGGGCCCCGTGTCACTCGCGCAGCGCGGTGAGGACATCGTCCTCCCGCACCTCCCTGGACAGGACGGGGCCGGCAGATCGAGCCCGCGGACGCGGGCGAGGGCGGCGTGCATCGCATCCGCACCGCCGCCGTTGGTCATGACGCCCGTCCCGGCGGCGAGCCGAGCGAGCACCGCGGGATCGGCAATGCTCAAGCCGTCGGTGAAGCAGGCGCAAAACAGACGCTCGGCCCTCTCCCCGGCCTTTCCTTGCCCCGATGCCTGTGCGGCGAGACGGTGCGCATCGAAGGTATGGGCGAACACCGCACAGTGGAAACTGAGTTCGAGGCCGTCGTCGGCACCGAACGAGGTGCCGGCAACGAGCTGGACCGCTACGACCGCACCGCGCTCACACGACCAGACAGCGATCAGCGGCTCACCGGCCGACGACACGTCGGGCCGGAGCCGGACGGGGCGCGGCGAGGACCAGGAGGAACGAGAACTCCGGCTGGGGGCATGGATCGGTAACCAGCGGTCCCGGGCCGCGACGCTGGCACCGGAGCGTGTAAAACAGCTCTCCGCAATCGGCATGCGCTGGACGTAGCTGCGTACGGACAAACAGCGCGGGCCGGGCAGGAGTTCCTGTCCGGCCCCACTGACGTTCCGATACGGCATGAGATCTATGCAGTCAACCCGGTGGCTGCGGCTTCGGGGTCTCGTTGACGGCCGTTACATCGCTCAGCAGTGCGTGACATTGAGAAATGAGCTGGTCATAGGTCATGACGGTGATGCCGTGCATCCTGCTGTTGAGCCCGTGTAGAGCGTGCAGCTTCGTTTCGTCCCAGTCATGGGACCGTCCGATGATGACGACGGCACATGGGTGGTACGCGACGATGTCGGGGCGCGCGGGCCGCAGGCCGAACTCTCACATCCTCACCGGCGGTGGACGCTGACGGCATAGCCGCCGCCGTCGTAAGGGGCGGCGTCCCAGGTGGCGAAGCGGTCGACGAGGGTGAGGCCGGCTGCGGCGCAGCAGTCGTCGTACTCTGACAGCGTGATGCTGGGCGGCACGGGCAGGTGGGCTTCGTCCAGGCCGAAGCCGGCGACCATCAGACCGCCCGGACGCAGGGCCGCGGCCAGGCGCTTGACCACCGTGGCCTCGGTGCCGGCGGTGAGCAACGGGAAAACGTTGCCTGCAGCGACCACGAGATCGAAGTCCGCTGCGATGCCGAGCAGGTCCGGCTCGAACCCGGCCAGATCGACCTGGAACCAGGGCAGTCCCGGCGCCTGCTTCTGCGCCACTGCCAGCATCGACGCATCAACGTCCACCCCGACACAGTCGTACCCGAGCTCCGCAAGCCGGATCATGACCCGTCCGGTACCGCACCCGGCGTCCAGCACCCGGGCTCCGGCAGGCACGAGAGCTGCGCAGAACCGTGCCTCACCGTGCACATCCTTCCCGCTACGGGCCAGGGCCGCGAACCGTGCAGCGTAGTCCTCTCCGGACGTTTCCCCGGTCAACTCCCTCCAACAGCTCATGAGGCCAACTATAGGTCGACCGTGTGCCACGGGATCGGGTCGCCGTCCGACTCGGCGAGCTTGCGGGCCTCCAAAGCGACCGCGTCGGCGGTCAGGGCCCCGGCCCGGTAGGCGGCGGCCAGACCGGCCACGACCTGCTCGTGGTCCATGTGCCGGGCCGGCAACAGCACCTCGATCAGCGCACAGGTACCGACCCGCTCACCATGAGCGGTGGCCTCGGCGGCGTACATGATCTTCGTCGGCCGGGTGCCGACGGCAGTGCTGTCGGTCATGGCCGGCCTCTCCCGAAAACAGGTGTGCCCGAGTGCATCGCGCACAAGGTACTGACCGGTAGGGCCGGTCTCACTGCCAAGGGGTGGCGACCGCGGTAACGGCTGTCCGGGGACCCACTGCGCGGCGGGGGCGGCGGTCATCCCGCCGTCCCCGCCATGGGTGGCACGCGACCGGGCTCGCTCGCCCTGCCTTCAGCGGTTGCCCCCACGGTCACGCTCTCCGCGGCCCTGCCGATCGCGGTCGTTCTGGCCGTTCTGCTGATCGCGGTCGGTCTGGCCGGGCTGGGTGGTCTGGGGCGGCTTGTTGAGGCAGGCAGTACGGTTCAAGGCCTCCGCCTTGCCGGCTGTGTAACCGGCGAAATAGTCCGCGTTCCTTGGGCCTTCCTCGTCTTCCTGCGCGTCGGTCACAACGCGGCCCAGACGGCAGCCGGCCAGACCGTCCGCCAACCCGTCCCTGCGTCCCTCGTCCCGTACGGCAGTGGTTCCGGTTGCCGGGTCGGTAGGCGTGGGCGTGGTCACTGCCAGACCAACGCAGGTTGCAGTGATTCCCGAATCCCGGCCTACCAGGGTGTAGCTCCGAGCCGTCAAACTGATGTTGCTGACGCCGACTATGCCCGCGGCGTTTGCGGTTGGGTTCCTGATGGTTTGCCCGTCCGCGGAGATCCGAACCTGTTCGTTGGGCGAGAATCCGCTGCCCCGGATCCCCCCGAAGGGGTTGGGGGGCGCGTCGGCAATCGCCGAACAGACTGCGCTGGGCACAACCGATGGCGAGGCTTCCGCCGCCTGGGCCGAGCCGCCCGGGACCAGCATGAACGAGGCGCCGAGCGGTACACCGAGCAGCGCGAGATAGCGCTTGGGACGCATGAGTCGCTCCTTTCGTTGCAACCCCCTCAGCGTTACCTCGCGGGCGTGACGCGGGCGTGACGGCCGCGTGTCCCAGGTGCCAGGAGGCCCGGTTTCCGGCGAGCGCAAGGTCGGCGGGCGCGGTCCGCCCCCGTCCCCGCCCGCTGCGCGAGCCGCCACAGCTCCTCGCGCAGCCGCTCGACCTCCCTCGCGCCCAGCCCCGCCGCCGAGAGCAGCGTGCCCGGCACCCGCGCCGCGCGCTCGCGCAGTTCCTCCCCTCGCCCGGTGACCGCGACGAGCACCGACCGCTCGTCCCGGGCCGACCACCCCCGCCGCAGCAGACCGGCCGCCCCCAGCCGCTTCAGCGGTGGGGAGACGGTGCCGTAGTCGAGCCGCAGCACGCCGACCAGGTCCTTGACCGTCGTCTCGCCGTGCTCCCGCAGCGCCAGGTACTGGGGACAGGTGAGACCCAGGTCGTCGAGGAGCGGCCGGTGGGCAGCCGTCACCGCGCGCTGCGCCGCGTACAGCGCGAAGCACGGCGGTCGTCGAGCAGCAGCGTGCCCTCGACCGCATACGAGGCCGCCTGCGTTGCCCGCCCCTTCCCCCAGGCCGTGAAGAACTTCTTGCTCGCCTCCTCGGCCTAGCCCTTGTCCGGCGGCACGGACTTCTTCGTCTCCGACGCGCTCGCGCCGCTGCCCCGTCACCGCTCACAGCCGAGACGATGTTGTAGGCACCGTACCCGGCCCCGTCCACCATCACCGCGAACACACCACCGATGACGGCGGCCTTGACCCCCTTGCCCATCGGGTGTTCCCTTTCGCCGCCGGACCCCACGGCTTTCTGAACGTATTCAGAAAGCCCGACGGAAAGCGGTTTATAGGAAGTGAGTGACGAGCGGGGCGCCCGTTTCCGTTTGTTGGCCGAACGGAGATCAGCCGACTGGACCGGACCGCGGACAGAACAGAGCGTTCCGTGTCAGTCCCGGGGGGCGGGTCGACGGCGCCGGTGGCCCGGGAGGGACGGTGCGGCGATCGCGCACTGCCTATCGCCGCAGCGACCCGTTGACACTGTGCGTCCGCCGGACATCGGCCACGAGTTGGTGCAAGCGTTTCGTGGGGCACAGTCCCAGCTCGTCGCCGAGGCGCTGCGCGTACCATTCGAAATGGTGTACGGCCTCGGAGGTGTTGCCCTCGGCGAGGTAGGCGCGGATGAGAGAGGTCTGGCTGCTCTCTCGCAGAGGATCCGCCTGAACGGCTGCTTGGGCAGCCGACACCGCTCCGGCGAACTCCTTGATGTCGATGAAGGCGTTCGCCAGCGCCTCAAGGGCGTGCAGGCGCAATTGGCGCCAGATCTCGGCCTCCAGGAGGGCCCACTCGTCGTACCAGCCGGGCAGCAGGTCCGCGGAGAGTTCGTCGACGGTCGCCGCCGTCACGTGAAGCGCCTCCGCCGGGACGCGGGGCGCTAGGAGCCGCTGGGCCAATGACCGCGCGTGGTACAGGTCCACTGTGACGTTCCGCGCGAGCCGGATCTCGGTGGGGTGCACCTCCAGCGCCCTCCTGCCGATGGTTCGGAGCCGTGACAACGCCGCCCGCAGGTTCGTGTACGCACAGTGCTCGGGAACCTTGGGCCAGAGGTTTCCGGCGATCAGGCTCCGGGGCACGGGAGTGCGGCAATTGAGCGCTACGAATGCCAGAAGTCTTTTCGAGCCCACGGGGGCCGCCACCGGAACGTCGTTGACCAGGAGGTCAAAACCGCCGAGGAGGGTGATGTGTACGGAGGGCCGGGTCTTCACGGCCAGAGCGGAGGAAGCGAGATCACGTGCCGTCATAGTTGCCTTGACCCTTAGGCGGTTGGCCATGGCCTTTCGTCGGCCGACCGCGCTGTCGTCGCCCAGAGGCTTACGATCTACTGTCCTACAGACCCATCTTGCTGTGCCGGTGCGCGCTTGTCGAATTGTTCCTGCTTGTTGAAAGCAGACGTCGTCCGCGGTGGCTTTCCAGGGCCTGAGCCGGCGCGAAGGATATCCCATCTCTCAATCGTCTGCTATTCAGTTTTTCGAATAGTGATTCTCGGGGTGAGGTCAATTGGGTGCGCCATCCTCGATCTTTCGTGACGGCCCGTCGGTTTCTTTGGCGGGCCGTTTCGGTGTTTTGGCTGGTGGTGGGCGCTCTGGTGGCCCGGCTGTCGCGTCGGGTGAGCGCCGGGTTCCACGGCTCCGACCGGGGTGATGCTGGTTGGAGGGGCGGAAACGTGCTGGTCAGCCAGGGTTCAGAAGAGTTTCGAGTCGTGTCAGGGCGTCGGTGATCGCACCGGTCCAGGGCCAGTGGCGTGCGAGGCGGAGGATGCGACGTCGGCCGGTGGTGACAATCTGGGCGGTGGCAGAGAAGAGGCGGAGCCTCAGCAGGCGGGGCTACCACCCGCGGGTTGTGCCGGTCAGAGCGAGCATGGGCATCCAGGCCAGTAGGTCGAGGGAAATCTGGACGATCTCCAGCCAGATCTGGTTCTGCGCGGTGTCGTGCAAGGGCAGGTTGCGCAGGCCGGCGGGCCCGGGCCGCGCGGATGCGGTCCTCGGCGCGGGCCCGCCGGCGGTGCCGCGGCTCCAGCTGGGCGATCAGGATGTCGGCGGTGTTGGTGGCTAACGCAGTGAGCCGCATCCCGTCGGCGTCGGTGAAGCGCAACTGGGCCCCGGGTGCGGGCGTTTCTTGCGGACGATCAGCTGCATTCCCTTCGCCAGCCGGTGAGACAGTCGTCGGCAAGTTCGGCGACCCGGGCGCCGTAGCGGATCTCGCCGCCCGGTTCGGTTCCAGCACCCCGGTACGGGGGTGCGGCGGTAGGCTCATAGTCGGAGTGCGGGAAACGGGTGAATGCCCGCCCAGCCGGGAATAGCAGGCACGGGTCGTTGTTGATCACACCATGACTTCTGAGACGCGCGAGGCATTCGGACGGGTCGGCATCTGGAGCAGTGCCCTGCACGGGTCGCGGGCGGACGACGCGGGCAAAGAGGCGATCGCGGATGCGGTCGCCGAGCTCGAAGAGCTGGGGTACGGCACTCTCTGGATCGGGGGCAGTCCCTCGCCCGACGACGCCGCGGCTGTCGTCGCCGCCACCCGTACGGTCACTGTGGCCACCGGCATCCTCAGCATCTGGGACCACACCGCCGAGGAGGTGGCGGCGCGAATCGCAGCGATCGACGCGAGTGCGCGCGGACGATTCGTCCTCGGCTTGGGCGTCAGCCATGGCCCGATGGTGCCGCGGTACGCGAAGCCGTACAGCGCGATGGTGGCCTATCTCGACGCACTCGACGCCGCCGCCCCGCCCGTGAACTCCGGACATCGGGTCCTCGCGGCGCTCGGCCCGAAGATGCTGAAGCTCGCGACCGGCCGGGCGCTGGGCGCACACCCCTATCTCGTCACCACCGAGCACACGGCGGAGGCACGCGAGGTGCTCGGCCCCGACGCGCTGCTCGCCCCGGAGCTGTCGGTAGTCCTCGACACCGACCTCGACCGGGCCCGCACCACTGCGCGGAACATGCTGAGGATGTACCTTCGACTGCCCAACTACACCGACAACCTGCTGCGCCTTGGGTTCGCGGAGAGCGACTTCGAAGGCGGCGGCAGTGTCCGTCTCCTCGACGCCCTCTTCGCCCTGGGTGACGCCGAGCACGTGAGGGCCCGGACGCGGGAGTACCTCGACGCCGGCGCCGACCACGTCGCGCTCCAGGTGCTCACCGCCGACAAGGGCGGCGCCGGCCTGCCGCGGGCCGAATGGCGTCAGCTGGCCAGGGCACTTGCCGACGAGCTGTAGAGGACGGCTCGCACGGGCAGCCGGACATGAAGGTGCTGCCACCGCTGACTCTCATCTCGTTGAGCTGGTCAATCTCACGAGGCGGACGAATACTTCTCAACCAACGCATGTAAAGCCCCGGCTCAGCACCGCTCAGGCCCGACACCAAAGTGACCCGGCAGCACGGCAACGGAGCGAAAGTCAGCAGCCACCCGGAAGGCCGACCAGATCGAGTAGCGGCGTGTCGAGGGCCTGTCGGTGGAGTCGTCGGCCGGGGCCATGCCGCCCGAACGGCGTGAGCAGTTGGAGAGGCGCTGCCACGTTGTTGGGTGTGTGAGTGTCTGAGGGAGCCGTCAGGGCGTGGGGGCGAGATCGGCCCGCTCACCCTTCAGCCTCACCCGGGACGGCAGTGGGCCGAACACGGCGGACGGGACAAGAACTCCGGGCGGGAGCCGGCGGGATCACCGCGCTCGTCGAGGGCGCGCTTGTCGTCGGCTCAGTGCCGGGTGGACTCGCTCCATGCGTGGACACTCGGCACTCACCCACCAGCCCTGGCCCGTTGCCGTGACGACAGCCACATTGACCGGGCTCCCTCACCCCGCACCATTCCCGGTGGTTCCCGCGGTCCCGGCGTGGGCGGCCCGCGCCGGGTGGCGCGTCTTCGTCACCGTCCGAAGCGGATTGTGGCGTACGCGTAGGCCTCGCCCTCCCGCGGCGCACGGTTCCAGGACCGTGTGGTCAGTTGCGGCAGTATGCCCTCGACCAGGGCGTGCCAGGGAAGGGACAGACCGAACTCGTCCTGCACGGCGGCCAGCAGGCACCGCTCGCGGTCCGCCTCGCCGACGCCGTGCAGGACCCGTTCCGGATCAAGGGTCCCGGGCACCGGCCCCGAGCGTTCGACGTCTGTGCCGCGCAGCGTGTACGCGTACAGCTCCTCGCCCCGCTCGGTGACCGACAGGTGGAACACCGCCAGGCGGCCGTCACGAGCGCTGCGCGCCCGCAGCACCACCGCGCGTCCACCGCGCGAGGCGTCGGCGGCCGGGGAGACGAAGAAGTGCCCGGCCGCCGACGTCCGCGGAGCCGCGTCACAGGCGAACGCCCACCCGGAGCCCGTCCGGCCCACCGACACAACGGCCCGGTCCTCCCACGGCGCCAGGTCGTCCCACTGCCCAGGACCGTGGTGGAACCACCCGGTCCGGCGGCCGGACGGAGCGGTCAGGCCTGCGCACCCGCCCTCGCCGACCAGGTCGGGCAGCGCCTCCGGTTCCGCGCCCTCCACCCACAGACACCGGTAGGAGTCGTGCGGGGCGTTCCACCGCGGAGTGTCCGCCAGCCAGCACAGTCCCGGCGGATCCAGGTCCGGCACCGGATCGGGCACAGGGCCCGCCCGGCCCGCTACGGTCCTCCTCACCGCGGTGACGACCGCCGCTCGCGCCGCCTCCGGCGGGTCTGTCGAACGAACGGCCCTGTCTCACATTCGGTGGTAGCGGAGAGTGGCACCAGGGCGTGTTGCGAAAGTGCGTGCGGCGACGGACGGGGCGTAGTACCCCTGGACAGTGCTGGATCCGTGTCTGTTCTCATCCGGAGTCGTCGATGGCCGTTCGCCGTGTCATGCCCATCATCCAGTCAGAGGCTGCGCAGGAGAGTCGGGAGTTCTATGGCCTGCTGGGCTTTGAGGAAGTCATGAATCTCGGCTGGATCGTGACGCTTGCCTCGCCGTCTAGTCCGACGGCGCAGGTCAGCGTTATGACCGGCGACAAAACCGCCCCAGTCACCCCCGATATGAGCGTCGAAGTCGACGACGTGGAGGCGGCTTACGTGGTCATGCGTGACAGCGGCGCGGAGATCGTTCACCCCCTGCAGGACGAGGAGTGGGGAGTACGGCGGTTCTTCGTCCGCGACCCCAACGGCCACGTGGTCAACGTTCTGAGCCACCGCTGACCTTCACGCGCCAGGAGGACAGCGCTGGTCACATCCACTCGTTGAGGACTGCGACCAGCACGGTCGCCTCGTAGCGGACGGCGAGTTTGCCGTATCTGGTGGCGACCGCGCGGCGGCGTTTGAGCCGGTTGATGCTGTATTCGACCGCGTGCCGGGCTCGGTAGTCATCCGGGCTGAACCTGGGAGGGCGGCCGCCGCGGCGGCCGCGGCTCTTGCGGTGTTGTTGTTGGTTCGCTGGTCCGGGAATGGTGCAGGCGATGCCTCGTCGGCGCAGGTAGGCGCGGTTGGCGCGGGAGCTGTAGGCCTTGTCGGCCCGGACCTTGCCGGGTCGTGTGCGGGGACGGCCTGCGCCGATGCGCGGGACGTTGATGCCGTCCAGGACGGCCTGGAACTGGGGCGAATAGCCGCGCTGCCCAGCGGTCACGACCAGGGACAGCACCTTCTGGCTCTGTTCACAAACCAGGTAAATCTTGGTGTGGTCAGCCCGCCGCGGGAGCGTCCCAGCGCGTGGCCGTTTGGTTCTGCCGAGAGGCCACCGGCGGCTCTTGCCGCAGCCCAGGGTGTCGGCGGGCGCCGGCGGCGTGCCGGTCCGCCCGGGCGATCGTTGAGTCCGCGCTGACGCCCCAGGTGATCAGTCCGGCCGCGTCCGCCCGGGTTTGCAGGGTGGTGACGATCTGCGTCCATGCCCGGCCCGCTGCCGCCGCCGGAACAGCGTATACACCGCCCGCCAGGAGCCGTAGCAGTCCGGGACGTCCCGCCAGGGCGTACCGGCCCGCACCCGCCACCTGATCCCGTCGATGAGCTGCCGTTTCGTCCACGCCGACAGCCGAGCCGACCGCGTGGGCACAGGCAACGGCGGTTCCAGTCGCGCCCACTGCTCATCGGTCAGGTCAAGCCGTTTCGTCACCGCTGGGGTCGTCACGAGGTCTCCGGTGTTCAGGTTCTTCTTGGTCGATGAACCCTCTACCGGAGACCTCGGCGTGACCGATGAGCATCAGAGTGGGGCGAGGCGGGCCTTGAGCAGGCAGAACTCATTGCCTTCGGGGTCGGTCAGAACATGCCACTGCTCCTCCCCTGTCTGGCCGATGTCGGCCGGGCGCGCACCGAGCTTCAGGAGGCGTTCGAGCTCGGCGTCCTGATCGCGGTCGGTGGCGTTGACGTCGATGTGCAGCCGGGATTTCCCCTTCTCCGGCTCATCCCTGCGACTGAGGATGATCGTCGGCTGCGGACCGCCGAACCCTTCGCGCGGCCCGATCTCGATGCAGTCGTCCCCTTCGCGATCGAGCACGACGAAGTCCAAGACCTCGCACCAGAACCGCGCCAGCACCTCAGGGTCGCGGCAACCGAGTACGAGTTCACTGATACGACATGCCATAACGAAACCTGCTCTCAGCCTGGGAACTGCCGGGGAGGCCGCACGCGAACCCCATGGGCTCCCAGCAGTGAAAACAATCCCGCGACCGTACCGGACGAGGCGGGCACGGGCGAATGATTTCAGGGCCGACCCTGTCCGGGCAGCTGGGCAAGGCCGTTGGCCATGCGGAAGGGAAGCCGACTTTGAGACACGACCCAGGAGCTGGTCCGTCACCCAGTACGGGGCGCCGGTCGCCTCCGAGTGGCCGGAATGCGGGATTGGCGGCCCCCGCGGGCGGTGTCGGATCGTACGGCCGCACGGTTGCGGGTGGGCCATGCCCTGACGGTGACGGAGAGCGGGCTGGTGTTCGTGCAGGACGCCCGGCACCGCAGCCATCACCAGCTCACCCGACCGGGATCAGCAGGGCGTGATCCTGGGGACCTCGACGACGCCCGTGCCATATATAGCGTGCTCGAGCATGTCTGGCGTCACGTGGACTCCGGTGAGCTCCTCGGCGAGCGCAACATACTCCTCGAGGTCGTATCTGCCTTCTTCGAAGTCGAAACCCACGTGGCGCATCAGGTCGACGAGTTCGTCGACCTGATGCCGTCGCGGTGAAGTGGGCCTTCGAACCTGGTGCGCAGTTCACCGTCCTCCCATCAGGAGAACAGGGTCATGGCGTGAGGGCTGCAGAAATGGGAGACACCCCGGGTGCGGCGAGTGGCGTTCTGCATGCCGTTGGCCCGGATCTCGATGCCGCCGTTGATCTCGAGGGCGAGGACCCAGTCGGTGTCTTTGCCGCGGACGCGGGTGGCGCCAACGAACATGAAGTCGCCCCAGTCCGTCTGACTGTCCTGAAACTCAAGGTCCCGTGTCACAAAAGCTTCGAAACCGGTAACCTCTCCCGTCGGATCAGCGTCAATGCGATCGAGGAACTCTTGTGGGGACAGGCCGCGGACCAGCGTCAGGGTGTACCCCTCGAGCAGGTAACCACCGTGGAAGTCCCGAAGCCATGAGCGATTGGACGACTCACTTTTCATGAGCTGTCATGCTGTCACAGGGCTGTGGCAGGTTCCTATCCATGGTTGGGTTGCCAGCGGGTGCGAAGATGCCGGGGGTCGGTAGCGCAACCTGGGATCTCGCTAATCCAGGATACTGACTTCCGGGATCTGCGGCATGACAAGTGGCAGAGGGACGCCAACGGCCCTACATCTCTTTCTGCTCTGGACGAAGATGACGGCCGCGGTGCCGACGCTCGGCTTCGGGCTGCTGATGACGGCCTGGGCTGGTGGGGCCGGCGCGGCGGTGCCGCTCTTCGCGTTGAGCTTGCCGCTGACGGTGGGTCTGCTGTCCATGGCTGGCACACCCGCGCGGACCGTGATTCCGCTGTGCGGCTCCGTGTCGCAGCGGCTCGGCTGGGCGGTCCTGGTCTTCGTTCTCGGCACACTCGGCATCCTGTGGTGAACGCTCTGGGCCCGCGGCCGAGTCACCACCGACCCGGTGCCCCTGCGGATGATCCGCAGCAGCGCCTGCCTTCGACATCGTCGCTCTCCCGAACCTGAAATCTGTTGGCCGCGCCGCCAGTGTTCGCTGAACGCGCCGATGAGGAATGGACCCCGATCGGCGCGTCGCGGACTGCAGCGGCACGTGCCGCGACCGGCAGCGTTCGCCTTGTCTTGACGGAGTCCGAATCGGTAATCGAGCCGTCGGCATGCGCGACTGGATCTCGCCCCCGACCGGCCAGGGCCAGGATCACGGTGGATCCCGACATCAACAGCCGACCGGCTACGACCTCGAAGGTCCGCGATCAGCCATGGGTATTCAGGCCGTTGTGATCGAGCGCTGCTCGGATCTGGCCGAGCCACTCTGTGCCCAGCCGGCGCCCGTTGGGGAGTTGGTCGCCTCGATCCCAGCGCCACGTTGTGATCATCGCCAGCACGAGGATCCGGCACTCGCGCAGCAGGTCTTGATCGACACCCGGATAGTGCTCGCTGACTTCTTCAGGTGCATGGGCGAGGTCGAATTCGACGGGCCCACGGCAACACGTCTCAAGGTCTATGAACAGCAGCCCGTTCTTCGTGGTGAGCACGTTGCCCGGGTGCGGCTCGCCGTGCAGCAGCTGCTCGGCGCCGCCACGCTCGCGGATCACTCGTCCCAGGTTTCGTAACGCGTCGCCGAGCAGTTCCCGGTCCGCGTCGGCGAGCGCCGGAGTGTGGTCGCGGTTCGCCACGAGTTGTTGAGCCTGCTCGACCCGATCCGTGAAGTGCGGCGTCGGGACATCGAGCTTGCGCATGCCGGCATGCAGCCGCTCGAGCGCATTGGCGTAGTCGGCTGGTGAGACCTCTCGAGGTGTCACTGGTTCGTAGTAGGTCCATAGCGTGACCACGAAGCCATCGCGCTCATGGACGCGTGGCTCCACTCGAGGCTCGAGAACAGCCACAGGGCACCCGGATTCGGCGAGCCGCTGAGCAAGCTCGACTTCGAACTGTGCGACCTGATGTGCTACAGGTGCCACCCGGGCCAGGACGTCACAAGGCAGCAGACGCAGAGCGAGCTTGTTCGAGTCATGAAGAACGATCGCGTCGTCGACTGTCAGGCCAAGTGATGAGGCGGTCGACATGGCCGCGGCCACCGCACGCGGGACCTCTGACGCCTGCATCGTCGCCTGGCCCCTCTCCCTTGCGCACGGCCATAACTTTCCAAGCGGTGCGACCTGCGCACCATACCAAGTTGTCGATGGAGAGCCGCGGTAGCGCGACGGGCAAGGCGCGACTGAATCGGCGATCTGCCCCTTCGGCTGCTCAGCCGACAACCGTCAAACAACGCAAACGATTCCGGTCGCGGCACCAGTGACCTTGGCGCTTGCGCTCGACGCCCGCCCCAGGAAGAGTTTCATCCGGCGGACGCTCATCGGGGCGATGTCGTGTGAGCCAGGGCGGAGGCCCGAGGGATGTGCGTAGTGGATGCGGCGGCCAAAGAGGCTGCCGTCGCTCAGTTCCTCCGCGAGTATCCGCAGACAGGGCAAGCCGAATGCGACCACCCCGCGCTTGTGGGCTGCGCCGATGCCGCCTGGTCGCAGATTCCCGGTTGTCCTGCTGGGATCCCGTTCCTGCTCCGTGGTCTCCTCGATCAAGCCGCCGGCCCCGAGGCCCTGCGCGTGCTGGACAACGTCCTGATGGACAGCGTCTTTCACGCGAGCGCGGCGATGTCGGCTGCCTTGCCCTTCCTGATCCGCCTGGCAGCCGTCCCTGACATCGCGATGCGCCCCGGCCTGGTCGACCTCTTGGTCGTTGCCGCGGAGCTTTCTCAACCCGTCGACGCGGACAACGAACGCCAGGTGCTGCTCCTCGGCAACGACTGCGATCACCCGGAACGTGAATGGTGCAGGACCGCGTTCGCCGCACACGCCTCTGCGCTGTGCGCGTTGTTGGATGACGAGACCCTTCCGGACGGGCTGATCAGCGCAGACGACCGCGAGTGCCTGCTCAAGGCTGTGGAACCGCAGCGAGACCCCTCCTGAACACCGCAGGCCAGCACTTGTGAGGCCCGTGCAACTGTCCCGCAGTGACTGGTGTGATCACGACGTCGGAACCGACCTGGACAATCCCGTTCACCGGGCTGAGCCCGTGCCGGTTCAGCGAACTCGTCACCGCGCCGCGGCGCGAAGGCATGGACCCAGTACACAAGGGCCGGCTCCGGAACCTGCCACTGAAGGACCGCGTGCTGCTGGTCGCCGCCGATTGGCGCATGAACCTGACCCTGCGCCAATCGGTGGGTGACACGGAAACGGACAGATCACCCAGCACGTCAGAGGTTATTTACGGGACGGCCCTTAAAGACCCGTCAGGCCATATCCTTTTCGCCAGCTCCATGTATCCACCCTCTTCTCGGTTCACTGCCAGCGGGTACGGGCCGGTCACTTCTGATCCCGCTTGTACCGTCAGTACCGGAAGAGGGCGGCAATGAGCATGACCGCACCTCCAAGGAGCCATGTGGCGGCGGGGTTACTTGTAAACCCGATTCCGACCACAGCAAGGCTCATCACTGTCCCCTCCCCTGCATGACGCTCGACGTCTTGCCCACCATCGGTCACCGCATACCCGCCACTCGGGTAACTACCCGCGCCTGTAAGGCATTCACCAACCGTCAGTTTGGCTACGGTGTCGGCGTACTCGCGGAAGCGCTCGGTAAGTACGGATGAATGTGCTCACAGGATGAGCGGCGGGGAGAACGCTGATCGATGGGCAAGGGATGCGCTGTCCACCGATGGAGGGTGGGCTCTGGCCCGGCGGTTGGCCCGTCGGATTCTCGTTGAGGAACTGGGTGAGTGGCAGCAGCCCCTTCCGGAGATCATGGTTATCCGATGACGGGCTCTGCTGTTCTCACTGGTCAGGCGGTCTACGGACTCGGCGGCCGTGAGGTTGCGGACCATGTTGCCGAGGCTGATGAAGTAGATCGAGTAGCCGGCCCGGCAGCCCGCGAGGGCGAGGGCGAGGGCGACGGCAATGTGGGTCTTGCCGACTCCAGACGGCCCTGGCAGGGCGGTGTTCGCCTTGGCCTCGACGAACGACAGGGTGGCCAGGTCCTTGACCTTGCGCGGGTCGAGGCCGGGCGACGGTGGAGGCGGCCTTGACCGACTGGGAGTCGACGATCAGCGTCACGGGGCAGCGTCCTTTGCCGGTGTGGATGCGGCGGCGGAGTTGGGCACGGATATAGGTGACCGCTCCGGCCCGGTTCCACCTCCAGAAGAACCCGTGAACCGTCTCCCACGGAGAAGAGTCCGCAGGCAGAGCCCGCCCTCTTTGCGCCATTGTCCACGATCTAGCGGATTGCGTTCACGATCACCCACCCCGCCCCGGACCTCCGACACTCCTTCTCAAAAACCATCAACATCCCAGCCCACAACACTCCCGCCACACCAGCTACCCTCTCTGAAACGACACGATGGCAACGAACGCCGGGCGCCTGAGGGCTTTGATACACGCGTCTCGCTTTTTCGTGGTTGGCGTCTCGGCTGCTTCCTATTCGGCGTGGTCCCTTCAGCGCGCGCCCTTGCCGCCCAGGCCGTTCCGCCCGCAATCCGGTTGCCCGGTGAATCGGGTTGCGAGGTGGTAGACGACGGTGACGTCGTCGTACTGCCGGCCGGGGACGACCCTGTCGGGGAGGTTGGTCCGGTCGCTGTGGGACGTTGATTCACGTTCGCCCGTGCCAGGGAAGCTGACGGCTGTCCGCGGTTCCTCCGCGAATCGGAGGCGTTCGGATCGGACCGTCGCCTGGAACGAGACGTCCGGTTCCGAGTCCTCGCCTCCGCCGACGGCGGACCGACTGGCGCCTTGTGGCCTAGGGGCGTCAGCCGTTCAAGGCGGCTCGTCCCGCCTTTCGGTGGTGCGGCGGGTGGGCCGACGTGGTTCCTTCCCGTCCTCGCCGCGGACCCGGCGCGGGCGGGTGCCGCGGGTGCCGCTCTCGCTCCGGGCGGTCCGGTCCCGGTCTCCGCCGGCGGGCCTGCGCGACGTGCTCGATCCGGCCGACCTCGTTCGGCGCGCGGTGTCGTCTGTCGTCTCGGTGACGTCCTCGACGGCCTCGCCACCCTTCTGCGCAGTGTCGCCCGCGACCTCAGCCACGTCCCCGGCGGTGTCGTCGACAGCCTCACCGACGTCGTCGATGACCTGGCTCGCCCCGGCACCGACGTCCTCCGCCGCTCGCCCGGCGCCCTGACCCAC
This sequence comes from Streptomyces sp. NPDC085927, assembly GCF_044540975.1. Lineage (NCBI taxonomy): Bacteria > Bacillati > Actinomycetota > Actinomycetes > Kitasatosporales > Streptomycetaceae > Streptomyces > Streptomyces sp. NPDC085927. Next base: position 516,737 of record NZ_JBITSN010000005.1, on the reverse strand, counting down.
GTCCTGCGCGGCCCTCCCGGCGCCGCGTCCCACGTCCTCGACCGCGCCGCCGGCACCGCGCCCCACGTTTTGTACGGCGGACCCGGCGCCCTGGCCAACGTCCTTGACTGCCCTCCCCGCGCCCGTGCCCAGCTCCCCAACGGCCTGACGGGCGCCGCCACCGACGTCCTGTACGGCGGACCCGACCCCGCGCACCAACTCCTGAACGATCTCCGGGTTGCGATCGAGCGTGGTCAGCACCCGGTTCACAATCGTCACGACGTTGTCGAGACGCACCTTGAGCTGGGCCTGCGCCTCCACGCCCGAAATACCCAGGTGCACCCGGCCGAGCGCGACGTCGGCGCCCACGTTCAACTTCAACAAGTCCAACACCTCGGCCTGCAGTGAGACATGCGCCCGCAGGTTCTCCACGTCCAAGTCGATCTGGTCGACCTTCAGCACAGGAACGTCGAGGAAGACGTCAGGAGCCGCGTCGGCCGTCGCGCGCCTACCGTCCGGCCCACCACCGGGAGCTTCGGTGTCTTCGTGGGCTGTGGCCGCCTCGTCCTCGTTGTAGGGTTCCGGCTCCTCGTCGCCGTACGGCTCCGGCTCGGCGGACCTGTCGACGTCCTCGGTGTTGGGTTCGCCGTCGTCCAGGTCGCGCTCCGCGACGGGGCCCTCGTCCTCCTCGGCGTTGTTGCGCATGGGTCCGCCTCCGTGAGCTCGCCGGATGTTTCGCACCTTTTGAGACAGTATGGCGCACAGGTGTGCGGCGCGATGCTGACGGCCGCGATGGAACCGGAGGGTGGCCGGGAGCGCACAGAAGGTGCCAGGAGGGCGCCCGCGCGAACGGGGCCAAACGGGTGACAGCCGCCGTGGCCGGCTTTGCGGCCACGGATGGTGCTGGAATGCACCAAGGGGCGACTCGATCATGGCAGTCCCGTCGGCAAACCGTCTGGTCAGCCAGGCGAACGCACCGAGGGGGCAACTGTTCGTCACCGAGGCGGGCCGCTGCCGGCCCCAGCCCGAGGACTGAAAGCTCCTGCGCGCCCTCGCCCACCCGCACCGGAATCCCACCGGCCACCGCGATCAAGCCGCACACGCAGGGGCATCGACTCGAAGTGCGGGTCCAGGCGAGCCGCCGGGATAACCCACTCCTCGGCCTGGGACGAGGCGAACAAACTCGTGGATGAGCTGACTCGGGAAGAGCGGAAGAAGCTGTGGGAGTGCAAGCAGCGCATCCTTGCGGGCGAAGCGCAAAAGCGGCTTCAGTCAAAGTAGCCGTCCCCATCCCGTCCCGTGCCACACTGGCATGGGCCCGCTGCGCATCCCCCGTCGCAGCGGGCCGTTCGCCTGTCCATCCCCAGTCGCAGCCGATGCCGTCGCGGTCGAGGTGACTGCCGGAGTCGGCGGCGGGCTTCGCGGTAACCGTCTCCCTTACCTCAACCTCCACGGTCGGCGCAGGCTCGGGTTTCACGGTCGGCGTGGCTGTCATGGTCGCGGCGACGGTGGCCGTCGGCTGGGCTCGGGCCACGGTCAGCAGAACATCGAAGGCACCCGCGCCAAGCTGAAACGCCTGGCCAAGCTCGGCTTCCTTACCAAGGTCGACACCGGTAGCTTCGCCAGGAAGCAGTAACCGCCCGAGTACCGCGCTCAGTTGCACCGACTCAGCCTCACCCGAGAACGACGTACTCCACGAACCGTCTTCTGACAGGTCGGATAAGGCAGGTGCCGAGCGTTACTGCGTACCGCTCGATGGCGATCGGAAGCGGGCCACGATCTGGTGTGCGTATTGATCGTCCGGGCCGGGGTCGTGGACCGCTTGATGGACCTCTTGGGTCCGACTCGTCTCACACAGCAGCCGAACAAGGACGTACAGGGCACCACGATCACCGTTTTTGACGCGGTTGCGCAGCGCCGCCTCCCTCCCCCGCTCGCGAAGCGATGTGTTGAGTCTCCGACGTGCGTGGACATCCGTGAGAGCGCGCTCCGTGGGTTCCGAGAGCCGTTCTGCACAGGCGAGCAAATCCATGTGCCACAGATGGCTGTCGTGCCTGTAGGGATCGGTGGAGTAGCACTCGGCATGGGCGCTTACCAACGCGATGGCTGCACCCCCATTCCGGCGCTGTTCTCCGCTGCCTGGGCCTGCTCGGACCACTCCATAGGACGAGTATCGCGTAGCGCTGCCTCGTACAGCGTCGTGGGAGTGGTCGCCGACGAACGTCCGCCAGGATCCAGCACCCACTGCTGCCTGTCGAATCCTTTCAAAACGCCCTCTCGCTACTCTTGGCGCAGCCCGCATCGACGGCATCCGCGACCTCCACGTCATCCAGGGCCGCCGGACGGCCACAGCATGCCTGGATGACGGGCACATCACACCCGACCTGCGGAAACCCACACGTCAGATACGGAAAGCAACGGCTTCTCACCCAAGGGAGGAGATTCGGGTTCATGCAGTCGCAACCGGTCCCATCCGCCTGTGCCGAGGCAAGAACCACGGTGCTGCTCGCTTCAACGACACAGAGCCACCGCCTCACCCCGGAGGTGTGATGTCGGAAAAAAGGGCGAGCAATAAGTGGAGCAGACCCACTTGAGGCGAGGAGTGTACGCGCATGGGAACCGTCGTCCACGTCCCGCAGACCCGGGACATGATCGGGGACGAACTCTCCGGCGACGAGGCGTTCGCCGCGCTGCGGCACTACGGAAGTCTGCGGCTGCTCACCGACTCCTTCGCCCGCTTCCGCTATGCGGACGGGTTCACCAACGCCCGGGCGCTCGCCTTCCAAGTCGTCCTCGGCCTGGTGCCCTGCACCGTGGCGTTGGTGGGCCTGGCGACCTCGGTGCACACCGAGAGTGTGGGCCGGGTCATCGAACTCACCCTCGGCCGGATCGTGCCCGGTGCCAGCGCCGGCCTCGTCCAGGACGCCTTCGACGGGACGCGGCGCAGTGCCCACCACGACCTCGGGGCCACGCTGGCCCTGTGGCTCGGTCTGGGCTTCGCCCTGCTGAACCTCGCCTCGGCCATGGGCCAGATCGAGCGGGGCGCCAACCGCATCTATGGCATAGAACGCGATCGTCCCTTCCCTCGTAAATACGGCAGGGCCATCCTCCTCGCGTTCACGGCCGGTCTGCCGCTGGTGCTCGGTTTCGTCGTGCTCGTCGCCGGCGACGCCGTCGGCGACGCGGTGGCCCGCGTGGTCGGGGGTCCGGGCAGCGACACGGGGTGGTGGGGCGCGCTCGACCTGCCGGTGGGGCTGGCGCTGGCGTGGGTCGCCTCCGCGGTGATCTTCCGCTGGTCGCCCCGACGGGTCCAGCCCGGCTACACGTGGCTGGCTTTCGGCTCAGCCGTTCATCTCCTGCTATGGGTCGCGGCGACGTGGCTGCTCGCACTCTACGTCGAGGGGAGCGGCGCGTTCGGTGCCCTGTACGGGCCGCTCACCGCTTTCGTGGCCCTGCTGCTGTGGGCCAACCTCACCGCCGTCGTTCTCTTCCTCGGCATCGCGTTCGCGGCCCAGTTGGAGGCGGCGCGTGCCGGTATCGACACCGCGGTACGGCCGGACCCCGGGCCGGGCCGCTGACCGTCGAGGGGACACGCCGCGCCGGTACGAGGCGTGCCGTTGCCGTGTTGTCAGTTCTGCAGCCCCTGCCACGGCAGCCCGCCCACCACCATGTCCCCCCACTCAGCCCCTCCCCACATGACGAACACACCGCTCGGAAGCCGTTGCCCTTCCGAATGACACCGCCGCATTTCCGCTGGTCAGGCATGAGGCTGGTACTTCGGCGGAGTGATGACGTGTCGTGGGCACACTCCTCGCGCCGCATCCGCGTCGAGCACGCCATTGCCCACCTGACGAACTGGCGGGCCCTCGTCCGCCACCACGGCCGCCGCGAGCACATGAGCGACATTCGCGTCCTGGGCCGACCTGCTGCGCGACTGCCGCCGGCGCGGCATGCAAGATCCCGAGCTCGTCGTCGGCGACGGCGCCATGGGACTGTGGGAGGCGCTCGCTGAGGTGTTCCCGGCCGCCCGCCTCCAGCGCTGCTGGGTCCGCAAAACCCGGAACGTGATCAACGCCCTCCCGAAGTCCGCGCAGCCCGGAGCGAAGAAGGCCTTGCAGGAGATCTACAACGCCGAGGACCGGCAACACGCCGAGAAGGCCATCGCCGCGTTCGCCAGGACGTACGGCGCGAAGTGGCCCAAGGCCGTCCAGAAGAGCGCCGACGACACGGACGAACTGCTCGCCTTCTATGACTTCCCCGTCGAGCACTGGATCCACCTGCGTACCACGAACCCGATCGAGTCGACCTTCTCGACCGTCAAGCTCCGCACCAGGGTCACCCGCAGCGCGGGCAGCCCGGCCGCCGCACTCGCCATGGTCTTCAAGCTCGCCGAATCCGCCCAGGCCCGCTGGCGCGCGATCACCGCACCCCACCTCGTTGCCCTCGTCCGCGCCGGAGCCCGCTTCGAAGGCGGTCACCTGGCCGAACGCAGCGAAGAGATCGCCGTATGAACCAGCCGCCCACCAATGCGGCGTCGCTTCCTACGCCCGGCAAGGTGAGCGTCCTCACCGGCCCGCGCGGCGCGGGAAAGAGCACAGTGGCGCGTTTGCCGGCCGACCGGCTGTCGCCCAGCGTCCACCTGCTCTCCACCCGCTCCACGGGTGTGCAGCACCTGCGGGCGGTTCTCCATATCCGCACCACCAAAGCTCCGGTCCCTGGGTACCTGGGTACCTGGGCACCTGGGCACCTGGGCACCTGGGCACCTGGGCACCTGGGACGGCAACGGACCCACGTGCGTTCACATGCGGTCAGGCTCGGCGTTTCCACGACGGGTCGCGGCCCGCCAGTCCCAGAGCGCGGTCAAACAGCGGCGCAGTCGCAGGCACGCTGACTTCGGGGCCGAACGCCCCGTACCGCCTGGCCATCTCGGCCTTGCCGGCGATATCCTCGTACAGCGCCGCCGCGAGTTCCTCGTCCACGTTCAGCTTCTGCCCGGTCGCCACCGCCAGGTCCCAGCCGTGCAGCAGCCACTCGCCCAGCACGATCCCACCGATGAAGCGGGCCGGCATCCGCCCGCTCCCGGTCAGCGCCGTCTCGCCGACCCACGCCCGCGGATCGCTCCAGACGGCGGCTGTCGCCGCCGACCGGGCGGCATACGCCTCGGCCCAATCCGGCTCCGCGGTGAAGTCATGTCCCTCCGCCACCTCATCCGGCCGGGCCTGTGGAGGCTGCTTCAGTCCCGCGGCGTGCCCCCGCACGCTGGTCCAGAAGATCAGGTGATTCAGGAGTGCCCCGACCTTCAGCTCCGGGCACGGTGTGCTTCCGCCGAACTCGTCCGGCCCGATCCCGCGCACGATGTCCATCGCCGCTTCCGAGGCCCGGGCCATCACAGATCTCGTCTCCGTGCCATCCCTTCCCCACTTGCCCTCAGGCATAGTGGACAGGAGGACGATGACGGGTATTGAACAAAAGCGACAGCGGGCCATCCTCGACCCGCACACCGCGGCGGAGCGGTTCCGGCTCGACCACGAGCCGACTCCGGCGGATCTGACCCCATTCGTGGACGGTTACCGGCTCCTGCCGCACGAGGCCGCGTTCGGTAACGGGTGGACTCCCGTGCCGCTGGAGCTGTCCGGCTTCACCGAACCTCGCTGAACCAGGGAACTGTCGGCACGGGGGCCGGCCTCCGCTACGTGTCGCCCACATCATGGCCCGGCTCCCGCGAACACGCCGCGGCAGCCCAGGCCTGGCCCGCGCAGGGATCCAGGTTCACGGAGTTGCAACCGACCCCATCCGCCTGTGCCGAGGCGAGAACCCACGATGGTCAGCTCTGGCCCTTCCTCTTCCAGGGCGCCTACTGCATCACCTGCTGATGAGGGTGGTCGAAGGAGTCGGGACACAGGTAGACCTGCAGGGTGTAGCCGCGGCCGATCGAGATCATCGTAGGTTCGTGGGAACGCGGATACAGCGGCTGTTGCGTCGGGGGTGGTTCCTCCTGCGGGCACCAACTGCCCGTGCCTCCGTCCCATTCGGAGCTGTCCACCGTCAGGAAAGGACGCATCGTGCTGCCGCAGTCCTGGCAGAGGATCGGCCAGGGGTCGCAGAAGCTCCAGTTGCCCCACCCGCCGAGTTTCCAGCCGGGCGCCACGGCGAGGTCACCGTGGTAGTCGTACAGGCGGCCCTCCTCCCAGGCGTGGATCCGCCTGCGCAGGTCCTCCTCCAGTTCGTGCGGGGCGGGGTACTCGATGACCGTCTCGGGGTGGAGGGGACACGGCTCCGGCAGCGCCTCGCCCTCACTGACCACAGCAGGCGGCGGGGTATCCCGTACAGCGCCGACGGTCTCGGCCGAGCGCCAGCGCAGTTGCACCCCCGGCATGCAGTCCTCACCGTGCTCGAAGGAGCACCAGAGGACCTGCAGCAGGTCGGTGCCGGGCGGGCGGGGCAGTGAGGGGACGTCGCGGGCGTGGACCTGTAGTACCGGCAGCAGGGGCACGGGGCCGTCGACGGGCAGACGCACGCCCGTGTATCCAAGGCCCTCGACAAAGGCGCGTTCGTCGGGGGTGAGGAAGTCGGTTCCCCGGGTTCTGGGGCGGGCCCAGCCTTCGGTGAGGATGCGTCGCTGCTTGCGCAGGTCGTCCGGGTGGTAACCGACCAGCCAGGGGCCCGTGTGCTCCGGACAGGTGGGCCAGGGTTCATCCGCAGGCCACAGCAGCGGCCCGCCCACGGAGCTGGCGGCCGCCGTCGGCGCGCCCGGTCGCGGGTGCAGACGAACGGCGGGGCGCGCCAGCGGCACCAGTTCTGGGAATACTGCGGTGATGTCGACGGGGCGGGGCGGTGTAGTGCGTGGCATGGCGTGAGGCTAGCGGCCAGGTCCGACAGTGCCCGTGCCTGTCGGCCACGGCCGGGGTACGGGACCTGCGCAGACGGACGACGGCGTTGCGGCGTCCGCTCCTCTTCCAGCGCAGGGCGGCGCCCATGACACCGGAGCAGAGGGCGGCCGCCGGCCAGGGGCCGTGGACGCTGTCGAGTTGGCTGTGCTGCTTCGACCCGACCGAAAATGGGGCCGGTGACGATCGCAGCCGGTGGCGGCACGCAGGCACCGATGCATCGGAAGGCGGCCGGGTTCAGGTGGCCACCACCGGCCGGCCGTTCGGCAACGGTTCGTTGTCCTGGCTGGTTGAGGCCGGCGGCGGCGCGGATCTCGCCCATGGGCCGTGAGCATTACACACCGCGTGCGGCACGACTGGAGTAGCGGCTGACAAATCAAGAACGCGAACTACGGCTGGAGTACCAACGGCCCGTCGTCTCCAGCGAGCGAGGTCCATAACGGTGCTGCGGGGGCGAACAAATGGAGCAGTTCCGCCGCCCGTCGTTCGTTCGCCTCATTCTCTATCCGCACCCGGGCCCGGGTGACGTGGATGCCGCCCACGTCCACACGCTCAACGTCCAGCTGTCAGCCAATCAGCCCGTAGAAGCCATCGCCGTGGACACCTTCTCCAGCGGCACGCCGAGGTCCAACGGGAGCTCCGGTACGCCAACTCTGGCTGCTCTCAGTGCTTTTCACCCCACCTGCGTGCAGCACCCTACTTCTGCCGTGCCTCGCCGCGGGCCTGCTGAAAGGCGTCGGAGATCGTCTGCGCGGCACCGGACAGAACTCCCTTGGTCATGCCGCGGGCCCCCGACTCGTTGATGCGTCCCGGGAGTTCGGCGAGCCCGGCCGGCTTGCGCGGTCCCGCCTCCAGATCGAGACGGTTGCACGCCTCGGCGAAGCGCAAGTAGGTGTCGACACTTGCCACCACGACCCGAATGTCGATCTTGAGTATCTCGATACCGACCAGCGAGACCCGCACGAACGCGTCAATCACCAGCCCTCGGTCAAGAATCAGTTCCAGTACGTCATACAGGCCGCTGGAGCCTCCCCCACCGCCCTGCTGCGCAACCACAGTCATCACGATCAGCCCCTTCCCTATCCCATGTGGCCCCGCTCGGAGGTTCCCCTCATGTCCGGCCGCTGGAATCCGGGAACGTGATGGCAGCCCCGAAGAAGCCCGTGGTTCCCGGCTGCTGGACAGTCAGCATGTCCCCGCGCGAGCAACCGCCTTGTCATACACCTCGAATAACCCGTAACCACACACTCACGCCCTGCGCTACCTGTCTGGTTCCTGGAAAGCCCGCCCATCACCCGGGATCAGCCAGTGGTGACAGCCGGAGCCCGGCTGCCAGCCGTACCGGTCTGCTTCCCCGCGCCGAGGCAGTTCACCAGGGGTGCACGGATGTGAGGAGGCCGACGCCGGGCCATAAGGGGACTCCGGCTTCCACCTGCAACAGGTGACTGCCGATCGTGGCGAGGACCTCGCTGCGATCGGCCGGCCCGCATGCCCGATAGCGGCCGGTTGCGGGGTCGAGGATACGGACCTGGCTGTAGGGACCGGTACGCACCAGTGCGCGGGCGATGGGCGGCAGGTCGAGGCTGAGCACGTCGCAGCCTCGGGCCTGGATCAGGCACACCAGGTCTGAAGGTCCTACGGGAGAAGCTGCCGAGAGCCCGAAGTCGTCCGAGTCGTTGGTGGCCCTGTTGGTCCTGCGAGGCACTGGCCGAGGAGTTCGCTACCCAGGCCGGGGGTTGCCGCGCCACGGGGCGAAGGCGTGCAGGGACCGTGCCGCCCGGGGCACCGTGCGGGGCCCGCGCCGGCTCGGGAACCGGTGCGGGCCCCGCCCGTCCATCATCCCCCGACGCCCGGCCGCAACAGCATCACATCGCCGAGGGTCCTCCATCGGGGTGCGGCCGGTGGAGCGCCGCAGCCTGCCAGGATCGCGGTCCCGCCGGTCCGCGGCCGCGTCGGCAGCCCGCGCCGCAGACCTCATTCACTCTTCGCCGATCACGGCTACGACCACGACATCTACCGAGACCAGGTCCGTGACCGCGGCCTCGTGCCGGCCATCGCCCGCCGCGGCACCTGGCACGCCACCGGCCTCAGCATCTGCCGGTGGGTGGTCGAGCGTACTTTTGCCTGGCTGCACGGCTTCCGGCGCCTGCGCATCCGCTGGGAACGACGCGACGACATCCACGAAGCCTTCCTCGGCCTCGCCACCTGCCTCATCACCCACCGACACGTCCAACGCCTTTGTTAGGACCTCTTAGCCCCGCGAGCCCGGCGGCGCCGCGGCCCGGGCGTCGGCGAGGTGATCGTCACGAGCAGCTCTCCTCGGCGGTGTCGTGTCTTCCCGGTGTGCGTTCGGTGCGGAACAGGCGACTGACGAGAACAGACTAAAGGCGCATACCGGGCACCCTAAACAATTCCCGTACGCGCTCCATCCGATGTAGTGAACTGCGCAGTTCAGAAGGGTTTTTCGTCCGGATTGCCCCTCATGATGGCGTCCTCTCGCCCGTCCCTTCCACAAGGAGTACGACCATGTCCGCGACGACTGAGCCCAACGTCGGTATCTTCACCCTCGGCGGTCCGCTGACCACCGAACCCGCCGAACCGATCGAGGTACCGGAGCGCGAGGAATGGGCCCTGCCGAACGGCTTCGCCTGGGTGTTCCCCGGTGAGGGCAACCGCGGTGGTCTCGTCCGGCCCGTGATCATGGCCGACGGTTTCAATCTCGGCCGGAGCAGGCTCGACACGCTCTACCAAGGGCTGGAGAGCGGCTTCCCGTTCATCTCCGAGCTGCGCCGGCGCGGCAGGGATGTGATCCTGCTCGGCTTCGAGGAGCGCAGCGCGTCGATCCTGGACAACGCTCAGGCGGCCGAGGCCGCCATCATGCGGGCCATCGCCGAGCAGTTGGGGGACGCCCGCCTGGTCGTCGGCGGCTTCAGCATGGGCGGCGTGGTCACCCGCTACGCACTCGCCCATCTGGAGACGCAGCGGATGGACCACCGGACCGGGCTGTACTTCTCCTATGACAGCCCGCACCGCGGCGCTTCCATCCCGGTCGGCGTGCAGGCGTTCTCGCACTTCATCCCCTTCCCGAACAATTTCGCGAAGCAGATGAACAGCCCGGCCGCGCGCCAGATGCTGTGGCGGCACTACGACAAGGACACCGGCAAGGTCGGGGTCGCCCCGGAGCGCACTGAGTTCCTGACGGCCCTGGACCGGGTCGGTAACTGGCCGCAGATCCCGATGACGATCGGCGTGGCGAACGGTCGCGGCGACGGGGTCGGCCTGCCGGACGTGAAGCCCGGCGAAGTCGCGCTGCGGGTCGACCGGATTTACCCGGGCACCACCTTCTACACCCAGGCCCAGGGCGACGACGCGACGGCCGCCTACCTGAACCGGAGGTTCCCGAAGGCCGAGAAGACCATCACGACCAGCGGCTTCCCGGAACTGGACGGCGCGCCGGGCGGAACCCTGCACACCTACAAGATCCTCGCCGATGCGATGGAGCATCTCGGCGGCAAGGCGGACCTGCGGCACGAGGACGTGTGCTTCGTCCCCTCGGTCAGCGCGGTCGCGGTCCGCGACATCGACAAGCAGGACGACCTGTACGTGAACATCAACGGACTGGCCCCGGAGGAGAGCGAGCTCGACGACTTCCTCTGTTCGTCCACGACCACCGCGCACACGGCCATCACCGAGGAGCTGTGCACCTGGCTCATGGACCGGCTCCCCGACTGATTGCCGGGCACTGACCGGGGCCGCTGTCCGCTCACGTCGGGCGGACGGCGGCTCTTTCGTTGAGCCGCGCTCTGACCAGCCCGCTCAACCTTCGTTGAGAAAGCACCCGACCCGACCTGTCTTCGGTGAGAACGCTCGACCTTCGCTGCGAGGGATCACTCACCCGCAGGGATTGCTGTCTGGCCAACGCATCACAGAATCGAATGCGTGAACGATCCAGGTGCTGCACGTCTCGCGCTGCTGCGCTCCCTGGAGCGCGTGCAGCCGCGTGACCTGGAACGCGCCCGACGGTGGATCGCCGACGAAGAACGCCACGAAGCCGAACGGCAGCGCGGCATCGACGACGGCGCCCGTCTCCCGTCGTACCGCCTCCGTCACACGAATCATGCGCCTGTGGGCATCCCGCGGTGATCGTTCCTCATGCCAGCGGGCTGTCGGCCAAGGACGCGAGCAGCTGGGCGGGGTCGTCGTAGACCGCCCGCGCGCCCGCCTCCTCCAGGTCGGCGCGCGGGATCCCGCCGCACAGCACGCCGACACAGTGCACCCCGGCGTTACTGCCCGCCTTCATGTCCCACACGGTGTCACCGACGAACACCGCGCGCTCGGCGGGCACCCCCGCCAGCTCCAGGGCGTGTTCGACGGGTTCGGCGGCCGGTTTGCCCTGCTCCACGTCGTCGGCGCTGGCCGTGGCCTTGATCGCATCGTCCGCGTCGATCGCCCGGCGCAACGCGGACAGCTCCGAGCCCCCGGCGGAGGTGGCGAGCACCACCGTCCAGCCGTCCTGGTCGAGGCGGCGCAGCAGCCGACCGGCGTCCCGCAGCGCGGGCAGCCGGTCGAAGTACTGCCCGTAGAGGGCCTTGTGGGCGGCGCTCAGCTCCTCGTCCAGGTCCTTGTCCCGGTCGTCCCCGAGCAGATGGGCGACGAGGTCGCCGGAGGCAAGCCCGACGGCCCGGTGGATCGCGTGCATCGGCACTTGGTGGCCCGTCTGCCGGAACGCCTCCCACCAGGTGGTCACGTGGAGGTGGTTGGTGTCGACGAGGGTTCCGTCGACGTCGAACAGGGCAGCTCGTTCCATGCGCGGGCCCCTTCCTCTCTGTCGTCGTGTGCCGCGAACGTGTGTCGTCCTGTGGGTCACGGACGTCCGCGTCGATACGGGTTCCACGTCAGGGGCTCGTCACTCCGACCGGAGTGCAACGTGGCGCGGCGGCCAGGAGACGGCTGCTCACCGCCGGTGCGCGGACTCCGTCCACAGGCCCCGCCCCGAGCATCGCTCGTGAGGCTGCCGCGATCAGCGAGGCGGCCCGTGCGTGAGGAGCCTTCATGCCCGACACCACCACGCCGCTCGCTCCGATGCCCCCTGACGCGGCCATCAGCGCCTTCTACTACCTCCGGACCGTCCGGGCCGGCGTCGTCGAAGCCGTCCGCGAGTTCGCCGGCGCCGAGCCGCGTATGCCGCGCTGCTCGTGGACGTCGCCGAACGGATCGTCGCCCCGATCACCGCGCTGCCGGGCCCGGACGCGGGCGGGCCGTGCGAGGACACCTTCCCCTGGAAGCCCTCGGGCGCGTCTTCGTGACCTCTCTGCGGACCTGGGCGCAGGCCGGGCCGGACGCGGCGGAGGGCCCACCCGCAGCTGGCCGACACGCCGCTGCTCTCCGCGAAGCGGATCCTGATCACCTCCCATCGATGGGCGAACAAGATGGTCCACGTCCTCACTCCCTTGGTCGCTCCTCTGCTGTCCGCGAACCCTGATGCCTGGAGGGCGACCGCCGCTCGACACCCGGGCCTGGGTGACCGTGGGATCGGATGAATCATGATGCGCCGCCGTCTTCAGAGCCGGCCCGGCTCGTCGGCCGTTACTCGGGCGGTGGCGCCCGTCGGCAGCTCGGCCTTCACGAGGTTGTTGCGACCGTCCCAACCGTAGGTGGTGGTGTTGCCGCCGGGGTGGTGTCGGCCGCGGCGATGCGGTGGGCAAGAGGGTGCAGGCGCCTGTTCTGGCGTGACGCCTGGTGATGATGGCTGTGGCGGACGCTGTGCGACGGCATGAGCTGCAACGGCGCAAGGGAGAAGGGTCTGCCTCGCGAGCAGGCGTTGAGCGAGGCCGCTACGGTGACGCGTCTCCTTCCGCCGGATCTCTCTGCGGCTTTGAACGGCGAAGGCGGCCGTCCCGGACGCCAGGCGCGCCCCCTGCTCCTGCCGGAGACCTGGCAGCCGCACATCACCCTCGGCCGCAGTTGCCGACCGGAAAGAGCGGAGTCCAGGGCAGTGCCGTGCGCCAGTTGTCGCCGCCGCGCATCCAGTCCCCGATGACCTTGGCCACCGGCTCGGGCCCGACGATGTCCCCCTGCCACGGCACATGCGCCTCGAAGTGCAGGTGGTCACCGCCCTCGCGGTACTCGACCTGGTAGCTGAAGTCATCGTTCAGGTAGACCTGCATGAAGTGCTGGTCCACCGGTTCCCTGTCGGTTCGCTCGACGATCACGAACGGGTGCGACAGATTCATGTCGGCAAGCAGGTCGTGGACGGCCACCTCCGACGGGTCGTCGATGGACTTCCCGGCGGCTTCGATGGCCCGGATCAACGGCTTGGTCATGCGGGCGACTGTAAAGGCGCGGTCCGACAGTCAGGCCGCTCAGCCGGCCCGTTCCAGTGCCAGGGCCTCCTCGGCCACGCCTAGGGTCTGCCTCTTTGGGCCGCTGCAGCATGGCGGGACACCATCCAGACACGAGGCATCTCCGAGGTCATCGACAGCTACGACATTCTGATCATTCACGTGGACCAGCGGAGGGCTTCGCTGCCCGGAACCATGAGGCCCGGGCACTACGAAGCGCGTTTGCGGGGCGGCCGTCGCGCCTGGTGCAGGACCGCCTGGTAGGCCACGGCAAGCCTGTCGGTGCGCATCGCCGGACCCCGCCACTGCTTGAGCGGTTGATGCACCGCTCGACAGTGTTGCGCTGCTTGTATGCCTCCGTATCGAAGCACGGCGGACAGCCTGCGGCACGGCCTCGCCGCAAGCAGTGTCCGACCTAGTCGGCGGGTTGCGAGACGACAGCGCGGATGCCGTGCCGACACAGATGACCGCGGATCGCGCGGGAGGAGTAGGCGCGGTCCGCGAGGACGGCCTCCGGTCGAGTCCTGGGTTCCACCGAGTCCGCGTCGCGGAACGCGGATCCCGGCCATGACGGCCCTCCAATGCCGGTGCATCCCCGGCCTGGCCTGCGGTGACGTAGAGGGCCAACGGACGTGCCCGGCTGTCACCGGCCAGATGCACTTTTGCGCTCAGGCCACCGCGAGAGCGTCCGGGTGCGTGATCGTTGGGTTCGGACCGGCGTGGAGCCCTTTTTCCCAGCACCGGCCTCATGCTGGTGGGCCCGGCAGATTGTGGAGTCCGCCAAGACCGTCCGGCCCGCATCGTCATCCGCGTCCGCCGCGGCCAGGGCGGCGGCGAGAATCCGTTCCCGGGTGCCGCCCACAGCCCACCTGATCAGGCGTTTGTGCGCCGTCTGGGGCGAGCCCAGCTCGGCAGGCAGGTCGCGCCAGGGCGAGCAGGTGCGGTACTTCCACGCGATGACCTTGAGGGTGCGACGGTGGACGGCTCACCGCCGCCCGCGGACCGGATCGGCCGGCGTCAGTGGCTCGATCCGATCCCACATCGCATCAGTGATCAATAACCGGACAGGCACATCCGATCAACTGACCAGCCCACCAAGGAGACACGCTCAGGGCCTGCGGGCCCGAAGGGGAAGAGCGCGCGCCGGATTGGCGTGCCCAGACGTCAGGCGGTCGATCCGTCCGGCACCCGGGCCCCGTCCGGTCACACGAGTACGTGATCGAGGAAGCACCAGCGCCAGTTCTCTCCGGGCTCATGGGTACGCATCACGGGGTGGCCCGTTTCCCTGTGGTGCCCCGTCGCGTGCCGTCCCAGCGACGAGTCGCAGCAGCCGACGTGACCGCAGCTGAGACACAGGCGCAACTGCACCGGATCCGTGCCGTCCCGCAGACACTCCGGACACGTCTTGGTGAGTGGGACGGGTTCCGGGAGCGGCAGCGCGTCGGCGTGCGTGCACTGTTTCATGATGGCCAGATTACGACGGTTGCACGGATCACCGCGCGGAGATTCGAGGGTGGGCACGACATGGACGTGATGCCGCTGCTGTTGCTGGTGGCGGGCAGTGCCGCGATCTCCGCTGCCGCCAGACGCACTCCGGTGCCGGCCCCGCTCCTGGTGGTCGCCGCCGGTCTCGCGGCCGGCTACGTCCCCGGCGTGCCCGTCTACACGCTCGACCCGCACATCGTCCTTCCGCTCATCCTGCCTCCGCTGCTGCACACGGCTGCCACCGACAGCTCCTACCTCGGTCTGCGGGCACAGCTGCGGCCGGTCGCGCTGCTGTCGGTGGGGTACGTACTGTTCGCGACCTTCGTCGTCGGCTGGGCCCTGTACCTGCTCGTGCCGGGCCTGTCGCTCACTGCGGCTCTGGTGTTCGGTGCCGTGGTGGCCCCGCCGGACGCGGTCGCGGCGACGGCGGTGGCGCGCCGGGTCGGACTGCCGTCCCGGATCACCACGATCCTCCAGGGCGAGTCCCTGCTGAACGACGCCACCGCGATCACCGCGTTCCGGGTGGCCGTGGCGGCGGCCGTCGGCGAGGGCGCGACCTGGGCCGGGGGGATCGGCGAGTTCCTGCTCGCGGCGTTCGGCGGCCTCGCGTTCGGCCTGGTGCTGATGGTTCCGCTGCACTGGCTGCGCACCCACGTGAAGGAGGCGCTGCTGCAGAACACCCTCTCCCTGCTGATCCCGTTCGTCGCCTATGCCGCCGCCGAGCAGGTGCACGCCTCCGGGGTCATCGCGGTCGTGGTCGTCGCGCTCTACCTGGGACACCGCGCGTGGGAGGTTGATTTCGCCACCCGGCTCCAGGAGGAGGCGGTGTGGAGGATGGTCGCGTTCGTCCTGGAGGCCGCGGTGTTCGCGCTCATCGGACTGCAACTGCCGATCGTCCTCAAGGGGCTCGGGGAGTACGCGGGCGCCGAGGCCGCCTGGTACGCGCTGGCCGTCTTCGCGGTGGTCGTCGTCGCGCGGTTCGTGTGGGTGTACCCGGCGACCTTTCTGCCACCGCTGCTGTCGGCGCGGATCCGGGAACGCGAGGGGAGACCCGACTGGAAGTCGCCGTTCGTCATCGCATGGGCCGGCATGCGCGGCGTGGTCTCGCTGGCCATCGCCTTCTCGATCCCGCTCACCGCCGGCGGCGCCGGCTTCCCGCAGCGCAACCTGCTGCTCTTCCTGACCTTCACCACGGTCATCGGCACGCTGGTGGTGCAGGGTCTGACCCTGCCCCCGCTGATTCATCTGCTGAAGATCCCCGGGCGCGACATCCAGGCCGAGACCCTCGCGGAGGCCAACGCCCAGGCGCAGGCTTCGCGGGTCGCCGAGCAGCGGCTGGACGAGCTCCTGTCCAACGAGCGCAACGCTCTTCCGGCCCCGCTCGCCGACCGTCTGCGCACCGTCCTGGAGCGCCGCCGCAATGCCGTCTGGGAACGTCTGGGCCAGGCCAACCCGGTCACCGGGGAGTCCGTGGACGACACCTACCGGCGGCTGTCGCGGGAGATGATCAGCGCGGAGCGTGACGTGTTCGTCAGACTCCGCGACGCCCGCTACCTCGACGACGAGATGCTGCGTACCTTGCTGCGGCGGCTGGACCTGGAGGAGGCAGCGGTGTACCGGGAGACGGCATAGCACGGCTCCCGGTGCTCACGGGAAGGGGTGCCCGGTGACGACGGCGGCGACCGTGTTTCCGCGCGGGAACGCCTTCTCTTCGGCCAGGATGACAAGGGCGTACAGCATCTTGGCGGCATAGACGCGTTCGACGGGTATGTCGTGGCGGTGTTCGAGGTCCTGGGCGCACTCCTCGAGTTCCGGGGGGGTGCGGGCAAAACCGTCGAAGTGGAAGCGGTCGTCGAGAGGCCAGTCGCCGCGCACACCGTCGAACGCCCCGGCCTGCAGCGCCCGTATGTCCGTGGCCAGGAAGCCGCCCTTGGGTACCGGAACGCCCAGCGCACGCCCCGGGAGCCCAGTCCGGCGGGCAGCCCGGCGAGCGTGCCGCCGGTGCCGCAGGCCACAGCGACCACAGCGCGTGTCCTGTCCATCTCACCGGCGAGCCCCATTCCGTTCGCGATACTGCGTCACTGGTTGTCCGAGAGCTACACGTCCACAGGTGCAGCGCCGTGGCAGCCGCGTCAAGAAGACTCCTCACCAGCGGGTACGGCGGCAGCGCCGGATCCAGCCCGCGGGGCTTCCCTCCAGCACTCCAAGGGTGGAGCCAGAAGAACTCGGAACCCTGGTCCCAAAACAAGGTTCTGGCTCAACTCCTGTGGTGCGGAGAAGGAGCATCTCCTTCAGGAATCTGCTCCACCTGGCTGACCTGCGGGATACCGGGCACGGCATCGCGCTGGACCCGTGTGCCGGCGCCTCTTTGCCCACCGGACCAGGTCGGTGACCGGGGTGGCGACGGGCAGGTTCGTCATCCAGTAGCCGGTCGGCTCGGTCGCTTCCTCGGGCCGTTCGACCAGCAGGGGCCGCACGCCGTTCCACCGGCTGCGTCCGCCGGCCTTCTCCTGGGCGGTGCGGGAGGCTTCTTTGCCAGAGAGCCGCACTTCGAGCACCACGAACCGCGAGGTCATTGCGCCCTTGCTGCCCTGACACCTGGTGACCGACTCGAAGCGTGCGTCAGCGTCGACGAACGTCATCAGAGGCTTGGCGGCCTCGCGGTAGCGGGGCAGGGTGGGCGGTCCCAACCTTCCGTAGACGGGCTGGAACGGCTCGGCCGCGGCCGGACGGGCGATCTCCCTGGGGTCCACCGCCGCCATGTATGACCAGCCGCGTTCCTCCAACGCGAGCCGGAAGGAGACGCTGCGGCCGTAGCCGGCATCGGCCACGATCAGACCCTGCGCGGCCAGTCTGTCCAGCAACCCCGGTCCAGGCGCGTCTTGGACCCATGGCCGACCTCGTCAGGCACCCCGGCCCGTCGGCGCCGCAGATCGTCGTGCGCCCACTCCACGGGCAGGAGCAGTTCCCACTCCAGCGGGCAGGACGCGGTGCCGGTGGCCGCGACCTGGCAGTTGGCCCGCTTGCCCAGCGCACCGCAGCACTGCCGGCCACCCGGCCGACGCGGTACCGCACTGGGGAAACGAGACATCATCGACCACCCGCACCCGAGACGGACCGCCTTGCGCAACCGCTCGGCGATCCGCTGCCGCACCGGCAGCGGGTGCCACGGCGGCTGATTCACGAACTGCTGCAGGTCCTGCATGTCGCCGTCCGGCAGACGCTCGGCCATCGGCTGGATCGACTTGCGTCGGCCGTCCAGCATCAGGCCCCGCGGATAACACTCACCCCGGAGCCGTTCCACTTCCCCAGTCTCACACCAGCAAGATGCCACCACCAGGCGAGATCACCCAACGTGACGAAGCACTACTAAAGGAAGTGTCGCCAAGTGCTCCCAGCCGGTGCCGCTACTTGCCACTACCGAATTCCATCACACGCCAGCGCATGCTCGGGAAGCTACACGGGTCGAGTGGTTACAGGGGCCGCCCTATTGGTGCCACAGAAGTGACCCAGAGCTGCCGGTGTGGAAGCGACGCTTCACAGTGGGTGACGGCGACCCCGACGGCGGCGCGGATCGGACAGGCGGGACGGCCGGGCTAAAGGTCGGGCAGTTCATCGGGGCGGGCCGGATCACAGCCCGCGAGTTGGCCCAGCCCGACAAGGATGGGTGATGGCGCAGCAGGCACGGTCTTTCGTTGCGGTGATCAGCGGATTCGGCATTCCGTGATCACCGGAAGCCGTGCCTGCAAGCGCACCACTGCCCGTCACGAAACGCTCACGGGCACCGACTTGGGTGTTGGACCCACACCGGAAGCTTCGAGCCGACCGCGAGAACGACGGAGCACTGCCTCCGTCCCACACCCACTACCAGGACATACATGTCGCGCTTCCGCTGACGTCCATCCGCTGCCATCCCACCACCCACTCGCACCCGAACACGTTGCCGAAAACAGGACAGGCAAGCGGAAGTGAGGTACCAAGGAATGAAGACCGCGTCATGAGCAAACCCCGCCCTTGCACAGGGGGCACAGGAAACGCAAGGCGACCACCCGTACGCGGCCACCTTCCCCCTTCGCGCAGCGCCGTCTGCAGCGAACACCCGGTTTCTCTCATTACCTGGGTAGTGCGGTCAAGCTTCCCCAAAGCCTCACTACCGGAAGGAGATCGCCATGCGTGCACGGAAGATTGCGGTCTCACTCGTGAGTCCGCTCGTCTTCGCCACCGCCTTTGCGATCCCATCAACCGCGGCCTGGCAAGCCTCCGCTGCCGTTCTCAGACCGCGACCGCAGTGGCACCGGAGGCCGGCCAGGCTCTGGCGCCCACCTCAATCGCGGACTACCGGCGCGACGGTCGCAGGGACGGTCGCCACTGCGACTACCGCGACAACTACGACGACCGGACCCGCCGCCAGGGCAACCGTGACCACCGACGCGGCTACCGCGACGGATACAGGTCCGGGTACGACGTTGCGTACCACCAGGCGTTCAACCGGCACTGCCGCAATTAGGCCCGCATCACGGACCGCGACAGAGTCATTCCGCTGCGGCGCCCCTCGCCGTTGATGCACAGAGGTTGGCCGAGAAGCACCTCACCGTGCACTTCCTGCGGACCTGCCGGTGGTCCGGGGGCGGGAGGGGACCGGCAGTGCCGTGACGTTCCCCTCGGAATGCCGCAGCCGTTCGAGGAGCCGGGCGTTTCCCGTCCTCAACTCAACGTTGCGCAAGATCAGGACCCGGAACTGATGAGGATCCCCATCACTCACCGCTGCGGGTTTGGTGCGTCGCTTCCCGGTCCGGGCGATCTCGGTCACCGCACCGAGACCCACAGAACGACGAAGGATCTCCCGGGAACCCATTCGGTGAATCCGAGCTGGGCAAAGACACCACACCGCGAGTTCCATCTCAGTAATACGAATCTGCTCTTCACACCCGGTGCCGAGGCCGTTGCACCCGAGTCCTCCGGCATCGACGACTCCTCGTATCTCGCCACCATGATCGAGTCGAGGGGCACCCCGTCGACGGATGACGGGGACCAGAACGTGATGGTTCCGTGAGTGCTCAAGGAGCTTGCATGCTGGAGAAGTCTGCCGAGTCCCTGACGACCGTGCCGGATGAATCTGGAGTCGCCGAACACAGGACGCACGGCCCATCGAAAGAAAGCAGCCCGTCGACAGACACGGAAAGGAACCTCGCCGAGGTACTCGCCGGCGTCGTGCGCGTCGAGCACGTGTCGGTCGACAGTAATTTCTTCGACGACCTCGGCGCCAACTCCTTGGTGATGGCGCAATTCTGTGCACGCGTCAGGAAACGGGCGGATTTGCCGTCGGTGTCGATAAAGGACATCTACCGTCACCGGACGATCCGCAGCCTGGCGGCGGCGCTCACCGATGCCGGCACCGATGCCGGAACCGGTATCGCTGCCACACCCGCCCCCGTCAGCTCGCCGGACCCAGCATCCTCGGAGGCCACGACTCCCATCGGTACGCTGCAGTACGTCCTCTGCGGTGTGCTACAGTTCCTGCTTTTCCTAGGATATTCTTCCCTCGCTGCAATTCTCACCGCACGTGGTTATGCATGGATATCCGCCGGCTCGAACGTGACGGAAATTTACCTGCGCTCGGTCATGTTCGGCGGCGCCGGCTTCGTCGGCGTGTGCACTTTCCCGATCGCGGCCAAATGGATCCTTATCGGCCGGTGGAAAGAACGCGCGTTCCCGGTCTGGGGTCTGACTTATCTGCGCTTCTGGACCGTCAAGGTGCTGCTCCACGCCAACCCGATGGTCTTCTTCGTCGGCAATCCCCTGTATGTGCTCTACCTACGGGCACTCGGCGCACACATCGGCACGGGTGTCACGATCCTCTCGCGCAACGTTCCGGTCTGCACCGACCTGCTCACGATCGGCGCCGGCACAGTGATCCGCAAGGAGTCCTTCTTCCTTTGCTACCGGGCACACGCCGGCCGTATTCAGACGGGTCCGGTCACCCTTGGTCAGAATGTGTTCATCGGCGAGAAGACCGTGCTCGACATTGCCACGTCGATGGGCGACGGGGCGCAACTCGGTCATGCATCATCACTGCACAGCGGCCAGACGGTCCCCGACGACCAGCGGTGGCACGGATCTCCGGCGCAGCGCACCGAGGTCGACTACGTGCGGATCCCTCCCGCCAGGTGCGGCACTTTGCGCCGGGTAGGCTTCGGCCTCGCCACAGTGGGTCAGCTGTTCTTCCTCTCCGTGCCGTTGGCCGTCGGGGGCCTGTACATGCTGTTGGCAGAAGTCCCGTCGCTGAACGACCGGCTGGGATCGGGCGTGGCAGGGCTCGTGTCGTCCAAGCTCTATGTCGATGCGCTGATCGTGTCCTGCGTTCTGTTCTTCAGCTTCGTCGTCCTGGGCGTCGTCTTTCTGTTCACCGTGCCACGCCTGTTGAATCTGCTCGTCAAGCCGGGCAAGGTATACCCCCTGTATGGCTTTCATTACTCAACGCACCGGGCGATCGCGCGCATCACCAACGTGAAGTTCTTCAAATGGCTCTTCGGTGACAGTTCCTACATCGTCCACTATCTGCGCGGCCTCGGATACGACCTGTCCCAGGTGGAGCAAACCGGGTCCAACTTCGGCACGGAAGTCCAGCACGAGACCCCGTATCTGTGCTTTGTCGGCAGCGGTACGATGGTCGCTGACGGCCTGTCGATCGTCAATGCCGACTTTTCGAGCACGTCTTTCCGGGTGTCCCGTGCGTCGATCGGGCGGCACAACTTCCTCGGGAACAACATCGCGTACCCGTCCGGGGCGAAGACGGGCGACAACTGTCTCCTCGCGACGAAGGTGATGGTTCCACTCGATGGCGAGGTACGCAGGGGGGTGGGCCTACTCGGCTCGCCGTGCTTCGAGATTCCCCGGTCGGTGGAGCGCGACTTGCGGTTCGACCACATGCGGACCGGGGCCGAGTTGCGTCGCAACCTCGCCGCCAAGAACCGCTGCAACATCCGGTCGATGGTCCTCTTCCTGCTCGTACGGTGGTTTTTCTTCTTCGTCCTCACGGTGTTTGCCCTCGCGGATGTTGAACTGTACGGCGCCTTCGGATATGTAGCGATCGCGGCATTCCTGGTGGTCACCCTGGCATTCACTCCCCTCTATTTCGTACTGGTGGAGCGTGCCATCGTGGCTTTCCGCGGGCTGCGACCGCAGTTGTGCTCCATCTACGACCCGTATTTCTGGTGGCACGAGCGTCTGTGGAAGGTTCCTGACGAGTACCTCAACATCTTCAACGGCACCCCCTTCAAGA
Organism: Streptomyces sp. NPDC085927; assembly: GCF_044540975.1. Taxonomy (NCBI): domain Bacteria; kingdom Bacillati; phylum Actinomycetota; class Actinomycetes; order Kitasatosporales; family Streptomycetaceae; genus Streptomyces; species Streptomyces sp. NPDC085927. The sequence continues at coordinate 494,763 of NZ_JBITSN010000005.1, read as the reverse complement.
ACGTGATCTGGCGGCTCCTGGGTGTCCGGCTCGGCAGCAGGATCTTCGATGACGGCTGCTATCTGACGGAGCGGATGCTCACCACCATCGGGAACGACTGCACCCTCAATGCGGGGAGCAAGATCCAATGCCACTCGCAGGAGGACGGCACCTTCAAGTCCGACCGCAGCACGATAGGGGACGGATGCACCCTCGGTGTCGGCTCCCACGTCCACTACGGAGTGACGATGGGTGACGGCTCAGTACTTGCACCCGACTCCTTCCTCATGAAGGGCGAGGAAGTCCCGCAGCACGCGCGGTGGGGTGGAAACCCGGCCACGGAGATGAGCGATGCCCCCGGTCAGCCACCGGTACTGGCGCGGCAGGGGTAGCACAGGACCGTCCTGGTCGAACCGGCTCGACCGGCCGGACAGTCCGGTCTGCCGACAGCAACGACGACAGAGGCGCCGGCCCGGCCGGCGGCGACAGACATGGTGGCCACGGCGAGTGGAGAGGGACTGATCGATGGCAACGCGAGTGACGGACCGGGAATTCTGGCGCGGTGTGCTCGTCACCGGCGGGTCCACCACGATCCCTCGGTGGACGCTCCGTCCGATGACGGGCGTCGACGAGCACGAGGCCACGATTTCGGACGACGTCATGAGCGCCTTGCGCCGGTTGGCGGAGGATCTCACCATGCCTCTCGGCTCCGTGATGTTGGCCGCGCACGCCAAGGTACTCGCCGTGCTGTCGGGCGAGCACGAGGTCACGACCGGCTACGTCGTGGAGGAGGGCGGCCAACCGTTGCCCTGCCGGCTGACGACCGCGCCGGCATCATGGCGGGCACTACTGGTTGACACCCATCGTGTCGCGTCGGAACTGCTGTCGCACAAGGACTTTCCGGTCGACGAACTCAGGCGCGAGTCGGACCTCACCGAACCGTCGATCGAGACCGTCCTCGATCCGAATCCGGCCTTCGGTCCCTGTGCGACGGGCGTCGCCGACGATCTCGCCGGAGACACCGTGCTGTGGATGGCATTCTCGGAGCGCAGTGGCCGGCCCACGCTGCGATTGCGGTACCGGACCGACGTACTCGACGCGGACTACGCCGCCAGGATCGCCGGTTACCACCTCACCGCGCTCGCACTCGTCGCAGCGGATCCGGATGCCGAGCACGCGCGGCAGAGCCTGCTTTCCGACGAGGAGCGCCGGTTCCAGCTCGAAGGGCTGTCCGGACCACGCCGTACCCTGCCGGACGCCCGGATGCACGAACTGTTCGAACAGCGGGTGAGGCTGCAGCCGAATGCCATCGCGGCCGTGCACGGCGACCGGGAGTGGACCTACCAGGAGCTCAACGCCCGTGCCAATCGGCTGGGACGAGCCCTGTTGGCGCGAGGGCTGCGACGCGAAGGTGTCGTCGCGGTGGTGACCGAGAGGAACCTGGACTGGATGGCCGCCGTCCTCGCGGTCTTCAAGGCCGGAGGCGTGTACCTGCCCGTCGAGCCGCGCTTCCCGGCCGATCGCATCGCGGCCATGCTCTCCCGCGCCGAGTGCGGGCTCGTGCTCACCGAACCCGGAAGCACCGACTCGCTCGACCAGGCTCTGGACTCGCTACCAGGAGTCCAGAAGCTCTTCATCGGCACGGCGTACGACGAGGGCGATCGCGACGACGACCTGGGCATCGCCGTCGCACCGGACCAACTCGCCTACATCTACTTCACCTCCGGCTCCACTGGAGAGCCCAAGGGCGCGATGTGCGAGCACGCGGGCATGCTCAACCACCTCTACGCCAAGATCGAGGACCTGGAGCTCGACGTCGACGAGGGACAGGTGGTCGCTCAGACCGCCCCACAGTGCTTCGACATTTCGCTGTGGCAACTGTTGTCCGCCCTCCTGGTGGGCGGGCAGACCGTGCTGGTCGAGCAGGAGGTGATCCTGGACGTCCAGCGGTTCGTCGACAGGATCGCCCGCAGCCGGGCCGCCGTGCTCCAGGTCGTGCCGTCGTACCTCGAAGTCGTCCTGACGTATCTGGAGCAGCACCCGCGCGAGCTGCCCGGCCTGCGGTGCGTGTCCGTCACCGGTGAGGCGTTGAAGAAGGAGCTCACGCAGCGCTGGTTCGCGGCCAAGCCCGGCATCAAGCTGGTCAACGCCTACGGCTTGACCGAGACCTGCGACGACACCAACCACGAGGTCCTGGACCGGGTGCCGGACCGCGAACGGGTCCCACTCGGTCCCCCCGTCAGTAATGTGCACGTATACGTCGTCGACGAGCACCTGTCACCGGTGCCACTCGGCGCCCCCGGCGAGATCGTCTTCTCCGGTGTCTGCGTCGGCCGTGGATACGTCAACGACCCCGGCCGCACCAAGCAGGCCTTCATGCCCGATCCGCACCACGAGGGAGCACGGCTCTACCGCAGTGGCGACCACGGCCGCTGGCTCCCCGAGGGCAAGCTGGAGTTCCTCGGACGTCGCGACACCCAGGTCAAGATCCGTGGCTTCAGGATCGAGATCGGCGAGATCGAGAACGCCCTGCTGCAGGTGTCCGACGTCCGCGACGGTGCGGTGGTGGTCACCGAGCGGCCCGACCGGAGCAAGCACCTTGTGGCCTTCTACTCCGGCCCGAGGTCGCTCCCCGTCGAAGTCCTGCAGGACTGGCTGGGCGAGTCGCTGCCGGAGTACATGGTGCCGTCTGCCTTCCACTGGCGGGAAAGGCTGCCGCTGACCGCCAACGGCAAGATCGACAAGAGGGCACTGGCAGCGCTCGTGGAAGAACCGGACCTCGTCGAAGACGACGAAGAGGGCCCCCACCTGCCGGATACGCCGACCGAGCAGCGCCTGGCGGCCGCTTGGGCGGAAGTGCTCGGCATCCCGCGGGCTCAGATCGACCGACGGGCCCATTTCTTCGACCGAGGCGGCACATCGCTGTCAGCTGTACAGCTGGTGATCACCCTGGACCGCGCGGTATCGCTCAAGGACGTGACCAAACATCCGGTCCTCGCCGATCTCGCCGCGCTGGTCGACGGCCGGTCCGATCGGCGTTCCGGGCTCCTTCAGCCGCTGTGCGAACCGGACGGTGCGCCGACTGGTGCCCTGGTGTGCTTCCCCTATGCCGGCGGCAACGCGGTGAACTTCCAGCCGATGGCCAGGGCGCTGCAGGGCAGTGGGCTCGCGGTCTACGCCGTTGAGCTGCCCGGTCACGACGTGGCCGCCGAGAGCGAGCCTTTCGCGTCGATGGCAGATGTGGTCGCTCGGGTCGTCGCCGAGATCACCGAATGCAACCTGAGCGGAGTTCTGCTGTGGGGTCACTCGTCGGGCGCGGCTTTCGCCGTGGAGACGGCCAGGCAGCTGGACGAGCGTGGGGTGGAGGTCCAACGGGTCTTCATCGGCGCGCAGTTGCTCGGCAATGCCGCTGACCGGCGCGACGCCGTCACCGAGCTGGCCGAACTGAGCGACGCCGAGATCGCCGCGAAGCTGAGCGCGGACAGTGGCTACGCCGAGCTCCATGAGCTGGATGCGCAGCGCGCCGAGCACATCGGTGCGGCCTACCGGCACGACTGCGTGTCCGCACACCGCTATTTCGCAGATCTCCTCGACACTCCCCCGGCGGTGAAGCTGTCCGTGCCGGCCACCGTGGTCGTCGCCACCGACGACCCGATGACGGCTGATCACCCGCGACGCCACCGCGACTGGGAGCTCCTCGCGGCCCACGTCGACCTGCACGAACTCGCCGAGGGCGGCCACTACTTCCTGCGCAGCTGTCCGATCGAGACAGCGCAGGCCGTGCTGCGCACCGCCGAACCACTGCCTTCTTCCTGAGCGGCACACAGCCGCACACTGAAAGGAGAACAGGATGTCCTTCATATCCCCGGCGTTGCTGCTCGACGAGGTCGAACTCCGACCCGGCCGACCTCCGATACTGCGGGCCGAGATCACCAGTGACGCACCGCGCTGGGCAGCCGAGCACCGGGAGGCGCTGCGCGCCGTCGTCGCCGAGCATGGCTGCGTCCTGATCCGCGGCCTCGGGCTGTGCGATGTGGCCGGGGCCGGTGCTGTCTTCGGGCAGCTGAGTACCGGGCTGATGGCCGAGAGGGAGGCCTTTGCGCCCCGGCGGACCTACGCCGACGGCGTGTACTCCTCGGCCCAGTGGCCGCCGAACCAGCCGATGTGCATGCACCACGAACAGAGTTACACGCTCGAGTTCCCCGGGCTGATGCTGTTCGCCTGCCTCGCTGCGCCCCACCAGGGCGGAGCGACCGGAGTGGCTGACGCGGCGACCGTGCTCGAGGAACTGCCCACCTCGTTGACCGAGCGGTTCGAGCGGGAGGGCTGGCTGCTCACCCGAAGCTACAACGACGAGATCGGGTCGTCCCTCATCGAGTCGTTCGGCACCGACGAGCGGGGTGCTGTCGAGAGTTACTGCCGCGCCAACGCGATCGAGTTCGCATGGCAACCCGACGGGGCCCTGCGCACCAGGCAGCGTCGCAGCGCCGTGATGCGCCATCCGGTCAACGGGCGGCGCTGCTGGTTCAACCAGGTCGCGTTCCTCAACGAGTGGACATTGGCCCCCGAGGTCCGCGAGTACCTCGTCGAGGTCTACGGCGCCGACGGACTGCCGTTCAACACCCGTTTCGGAAGCGGCGACCCGATCGGCGAGGACGTGGTGCAGTTGCTCAACAAGGTCTACGAGACCAACACCGCACGCGAGCCGTGGCAGACCGGCGATCTGATGATCGTCGACAACCTACGCACCGCGCACAGTCGGGAGCCCTTCGAGGGACCACGCGAGGTACTCGTCGCGATGGCCGACCCGGTGCGACTGTCCGACTGCTCGCCGACCTTCGAGGTGACCGCCCGATGACCAGCATCCCCTCCTCCGTGACGGCGTCCGCAGCAAGCGAACCGCACCCCGTGCGACCCTTCGCGGTGATCTCCGGTGCCCAGGTCCAGCAGGTGCTGGAGGGACGCGAGAAGCAGCTCGTCGAGTTGGCCGAGGCCACCTACCGGCTGCACGGCGCCGGTGACTCGGTGAACCCACCGTCCTACTTCCTGCGTTTCCCCGACCGCCCGACCTCCCGGATCATCGCGCTGCCGGCCTCGATCGGCGGGCACGTACGGGTGGACGGCGTAAAGTGGATCTCCAGCTTCCCGGAGAACGTTCAGGCCGGCATCCCGAGGGCGTCCGCCGTGCTGATCCTCAACGACCAGGACACCGGCTACCCGTTCGCCTGCCTGGAGAGTTCCATCATCAGCGCCACCAGGACGGCCGCGTCCGCGGTGTTGGCCGCGGATCGGCTCAGCCGGGACCGGCCACGGCCCACGCGTGTCGGGTTCTTCGGGACGGGCCTGATCGCCCGCTACATCCACACGTTCCTGGCCGGCAACGGCTGGTCGTTCGACGAGATAGGCATACACGACCTGGCCGCCGACAGCGCGGCCGGGTTCCACCGCTACCTCGAGCAGTCGGGCACCACAGGCCGGATCACGGTGCACCACAGCGCCGAGGAGCTGATCCGCGGAAGCGACCTGGTGGTCTTCGCCACCGTCGCCAGTGAGCCACACGTCAGCGACCCTACGTGGTTCTCGCACAATCCTGTGGTCCTGCACGTGTCCCTGCGCGACCTCGCACCAGAGATCATTCTCGCTTCAACCAACATCGTGGATGACGTCGAGCACTGTCTGAAGGCCGACACCTCGCCGCATCTGGCCGAGCAGCTCACGGGCGACCGGGACTTCCTGCAGGGCACGTTGGACGACGTGATGGCCGGGCGGGTGACCGTGCCGGCGGGCCGTCCGGTGGTGTTTTCACCCTTCGGCCTCGGGGTGCTCGACCTCGCGGTCGGCAAGTACGTCTACGACGAGATGGTCCGCTCCGGAGAACTGCACGTCATCGACGACTTCTTCCACGAACTGCGCCGTTACGGATAACCGTCCGAGAGCGCCCTGCTGCAGATGAGGAGAGGCCGTCGTGCCTGTCATATCCGCTCCCCACGCCTTCAACGAGTCCCAGCTCTATGTCGACCTTGAGCCCCTCTTCGGGCGCCCCCTGTTCCTGAAGTGTGAGGGCTTCAACTTCGCCGGCTCGATCAAGCTGAAGGCCGCGACCGAGATGGTGGAGACCGCCGAGCGGGACGGAGACCTCAAGCCGGAGTCGATCCTGGTCGAGTCCTCGTCCGGCAACCTCGGCGTAGCGCTGAGCATGATCGCGGCGAGCAAGGGCTACCGGTTCCTGTGCGTGACGGACTCCCGCTGCAACCTGTCGACCAGACTCCTGATGGAGGCATTGGGCAGCCGGGTGCACACCATCGCCAGCTCGGACGCCAAAGGCGGCTTCCTGAGCGCGCGAATCGACTACGTCCGTGCGCTGTGCGATTCCGATGACCGGTATGTGTGGCTCAGTCAGTACACCAATCCGAACAACTGGAAGGCGCACTACCGCAAGACGGCGCCGGAGATCGCTCAGCACTTCCCGCGCCTGGACGTACTGTTCGTCGGCGCCGGCACCACCGGAACTCTGATGGGCTGCGCACGCTACTTCCGCCAGTGGCACCGGCCGGTACGGATCGTCGCAGTGGACAGCGTCGGTTCGGTGACCTTCGGTGGTACTCCGGGCCGCCGCATGATACCCGGACTCGGCATGAGCATGCCTCCGCCGCTGCTCGACGAGTCCTACGTGGACGAGGTGATACGCGTCGAGGAGACGGACACCATCCGTGCGTGCCATCGCCTGGCCAAGCGCGGATTCCTCTTCGGCGGCTCCACCGGCACGGTCGTCAGCGGTGCGATGCGTTGGCTGGACGACCATGACACGCGTGAACTCACCGCGGTGGCCATCGCCCCGGATCTCGGCGAGCGCTATCTCGACACCATTTACCAATCCAATTGGCTGCACGATCTTTACGGCGAGGACATGCTCGACTCCGATGAAACGGCTGACGGTCCTTGGGCAGCCGACCCCGTGCCCACTCTCCAACGGAGCCGCCCACCACACCCGCCCGCAAACCGGCGCCGGCGGCGGTGACGAACACCGTCAGCACCAAACCGAGAAGCGTAGGTGTTCTGTCCACCCGGGGGCGGCAACCGCACGGTTCCATGCACCTGGGCCGTGAACAGCTACGGGATCGGTGGAGGCTCTGTGCGTTGGCTCCAGCCGCCGCTTGGGGTCGGTATCGACCGTGGTAGTTGGTCTCGTGCTCGTGGGGCGGGATGGTCCCGATCGCAGTGACGATCCCGACCAGGTGGCGACATAGATGAAGTCAGCCACCCAGCACTGGTTCGGCCGGGATGCGGTGACGTCACGCCTGAGCAGGTCACCGGCCCGCTCCTGGCCGTCGTCGCGGATAGTGGTGCGGATCTTCTTCCCGCGTCGGACGCTCTGGAGACCGAAGTCGCGCATCAGCCGGGAGATGGTGCGGCAGGCCACTGGTATGCCTTCGTGGTGCAGTTGCCGCCGGACTTTTCGAGTCCCGTAGACGCCGAAGTCGTCCGTGTGGACACGGCCGAGCTGCCTCCTCAGCTCCGTGTCGCGGACCGACCGGGCGCTGGGAGCGCGATGCTTGGCAGCGTAGTGGGTGCTCGTCGCGATCTTCAGTCCGTGACTGGTCAGGACTCGGCAGATCGGATCGGCTATGCACACCGGTCGGCGTGCGTAGATGAACGTCACGAGTACTTCGACGGCCGGTCGAGCTCGGCCGCGGAGAAAGCCGAGGCCGCCTTGAGGATCTCGTTCGCCCGTCGCAGTTCGGCGACCTCGGCCCGCAGCCGCTTGATCTCCACGGCCTCCTCGGAGTGACCTGGTACGACGCCCGGCTCGGCCGGCCCGCGGTGGTGCGTGAGGACCTGTTCGTCATCCCCGTCTACGGACACCTCTACCAACAGCCGGCAACCGGTCAGGAAATGCGCCACGCGAAGGCGTAGGGCTGCGGGAAGCGGGTGATGCGGTGAGCGTGGACGATGACCGCGACGTCTCCGGCGGGGATGCCGTCCCACTGGACCTGTTCGACGTTGTTGGTGCGGTCGAACCCGGCGGACGTGCCCATGTTGCCGTGGCGCTCACGGCCGTCGGTGGTCCGGACGACGAGGTCGAGGTCGTTCTGCAGGGCCGCGCCGGGAGGGTCCGTCCAGACCAGCGTGACTTTGAACGTCGGCTCCGGACCGCCGTCCCGCTCCGGGATCCGTATGCGCAGCAGCTCCTGTTCGCCCTGGTCCAGCGGGCCGCCCTCGTGGAAGCCCGCATGCCCGTCCTCTCCGGGGAGGACCACCGAGCGGGAGAGGTCGACGCGGCCGAAGCCGGAGTCGTTGTTGGGCGACGGGCCCGCCTCCGAGGGGTTGTACTGGCCCGGGAGTTCGACCGCGCCGTTGATCAGCATGGCTTTGATGAGCGCCGCGCCCGGCTGGAGGATGCCGTTCTTCACCAGGGTCTCGCGCAGGACCGCCACGCAACCGGCGACCAGGGGCGTGGCCATGCTGGTGCCGCTCAAGAAGAAGAACTTCGGGTCCGCGGAGGCACCGAAGGGGTCACCGGGGATGCTCGCCGCGGCACGTGACAGCGCGGAGAGGATCGAGGTGCCCGGGCCGACGGCATCCGGCTTGATCCGGCCTTCCCGGGTCGGCCCGCGGTTGCTGAAGGCGGCCATTCCGTCCGGGTCGTCCGCCTGCCGATCGTCGCGGATCGGGTTGACGGGGAAGTCCCGGCCCCAGAGCTGGCCGTAGGTGGAGCGGATTCCCGGGCGACCGTTCTCGCTGGCCCCGATGGTGATGCAGTTCTTGGCCGTCCCTTCCGATCCGACGTCCCCCAGGTTGACGCGACCGTCACGGTCCCGGTCATTGCCGTCGTTGCCCGCCGCGAAGCAGATGACCAGGTCCTGATTGCGCCAGACCATGTCGTCGATCTCGAACGCGCTCCTGTCGTACGGCAGCCCCGGCACGGTCGAGCCCCAGGAGTTGGTGTGCACGCGCGCACCGTCGTTGTCGTAGGGAGGTGTGAAGAGGTCACGCAGGTCCACGGGGATTCCGCCGAGCCCTCCGTTACGGTCCAGCAGCGACTGCAGTACCAGGGTGGCCCGGGGTGCGGTGCCCTGGACGGCTCCACCCATCGCAGCAGACGCGGCGTTGCCGAGCACGGAGCCCGCGACATGGGTGCCGTGCCCGTCGGGGTCGTCCGCCCGGGTGGGCCGGCCAAGGGCGTACAGACGGGCGATCCGGCCCGTGAAGGCGCTGTGCACATTCGTGGTGGAGCCCAGGTCGAAGCCGGTGTCGGCCACTGCCACGACCTGTCCCTCACCCTGCTGCGGCGTGCCGTCCACGACCACGTCGGCGTGCAGGATCGGCCGGGCGACGCTGTTGTACAGACTCCGCTCGGGGACTTCTTCGACCTGCCGCACCTCGTCCACGGCCGTGAGCGCGGCCAGGGACTCCTCCGGCACCTCCACACGAAGTTTGTCGCGGGCCGGACGCAGGTCGTCGGGGCTGAGCCCGGCCGCCACCGCGATCCGCCGCCGCACTTCGTACGAGCCCGGGTCGACATCGTCATGGAGGACGATGTCGACGGTGCGCGTCCCTGGAGCCAGGGCGTCGGCGGGTGCCCGAAGGACCGAGATGTCCGGCCGCAGCCCTTCCCCGCGCAACGAAGGAGCGATCTTGAAACCATCGAGATACACATCCGCCCAGGTCACGAAGGGCAGGTCGCGGACCGCGTCCAGGTCGGACGGCTGGTAACCGCACAGATAGGTGTTCTCCGGAACGTATTCGTGGATCACCGCGCCCAACTGCGTCAGTTGTGCCTTCTCCTCGGCAGAGAGCACGTGGTCGGTCTGGACGAGCACGTAGTTGGACTGTGAGGCGTCCTCGGCGATCAGGGAGGCGTCGGCCAGTTCGTTTCTCTGGGCCAGCGGGTCGACCGTCACCCCGTTGATGGTGATGAGAGCCATGCTTGCGCTCCGTGTTCCGTAAATTCTGTCTTTCAGGGGTTTTCAGGCGATGGTGAAGTCCATGACGACGGGACAGTGGTCGGACGCCTTGGGCTTGTCCGTGCCGACGCCCGGGAACCGCGGCCCGGTGTAGCGGACCGCTCGCAGCGGCATGCCCTTGCGGAGGATTTCGGGCACCGACTCCGAGGACGCCGCGGCGACGGACGCCGAGGGGAGCAGGTAGTCGAGTTGCCGGTACTCCTTGCCCTCCTGGAAGAAGTGGGTCCACCGGTCGGCCTCAGGAAGGCGGGTCACCACGTTCTCGACCTGGTCCCATTCGACGAGGCCCTCGATACCGGAGCTGCCGTCCGGCCCGAGGTAGTCATTGAGGTCGCCGAGGATGACGAACGGGTGGTCTCCGGGCGAGGCGGATCCGAAACGCCCCGTGACGAGCTCCTCCACCTTCGCGGCCTGGCGCTGCCTCTTTTCCCGGGTTTCGGGGCGCCCGCCCATCATGGACTTGAAGTGGTTGACGAAGAGCGTCACGGTCGTGCTCTTCGATTCACTCTCCCTCACCTCGACATCGACCTCAAGGCAGTCCCGCGAGAACAGCGCCGCGGTCGGACTCCCGGGGTCCATCAGGTGCTGGTGCGAGCGGATACGGGTGATGGGCAGCTTGGACAGCACGGCGACGTCGATGAGGCGTGGATCGTTGCCGTCCACTCCCGCGACATAGGGGTACTCGGCGCGCCCGCCGAGGGCCTGTGCCCGGAAGTGCTTCAGGGTGTCGACGTTCTCGACCTCCTGGAGAGCGAGCACATCCGCACGGATCTCACGCACCGCTGCTCCCGTGATGGCCTTGTCGTCGACACCCAGCTCCTCGAACTGGGTCTGCTCGACGGCCCAGCCGCGTGTGTTCGCGGTAGCGGGGTCGACACCGTCTTTGAACCGCCATCGGGCGAAGAGGTTCTCGACGTTGAAGGTCGCCAATCGCAAGGTGGTGGACATGGGCCCTCCCACGACCGGATCACAGCCCCGGCGCCGCCGGAACCAGCGGTGGAGGGCATACCCGTACCGGGGGCATCCGAGGCTTTGGACCGCCCCCGGCCCCGGTCCACGGGTAAGCCCGCGGGTCATACGATCAGTGTCCGCCTGGCCTGGGGTCACGGCAACTCAGGGATGTTCCGTCAGCTCCCCATCCTTCCTCACGACCACTGCACTCTGATTCTTCGTCACGAATGGTCGTGATCACGGTGACAGTCCCGCAGGCGCTCCAGGGCGATTCGTTTGGGTCACTCCCGCCGGCCGAGGTTGTCGTTGACGATGTCCGTGTGACTGGCCTCGCATTTTCATGCAGCGGGCTGTCCGACAGGCAGTCAGGCAAGCAAAAAAGCATCTCTGACCAGCAAGTATGAGGATTGCCCAGGTCCTTGTTCCCGCTGAAACCAGAGGCACTTTCCGGGCGAGGAAGCCTACCGGGTCCTCCTCCCCCGTGTCCGTATCCGGGATGACGGCCGGGCCGTGGTCTCGCAGGCCGATTCGGTCCTGCCGATCGAGACCGGACGCCCGCGGTCGAGCGGGACGGGGAGGTTCGTGACGGGGCCTGGGTCGCCGAACTCACCGGAGACCTGCTCGACGGCTGGCCGCAGGGCGTTCGGTTGCTCGTCCGCAAGGAACGACCCCATCCCGGAGCCCAGTTGAGGATCACGGATGCGGACGGCATGCGTCTCACGTGCTTCGCCGCCAACATCGCCGACCGGTTGGTGGCCACGCTCGTCCGTGTGCGGCACGACCTCCCGCACGCTGTGGACCGATGCCCTGCGATCCGGTGTTCTTTGACGAGGACATCGAAGGCACGCCCCGGAGCGGCAATGGTGTCGCCGGCGGCTGGAAGGCGGCGACGAAGTCGTCGGCGGTTGTACACAGTTCAAACACCGCCCACCACGTGGTGCGCTCAGGAGGGCTCGCCGAGCGAGTGGGCCTGTTCTTCCTGCGACCGGTCACCGACGTCGTGCGGTTCGGCCTGGTTCGGAAAGACACCGGTTCGCCGGCCGCGGCACCAGCCCGTACGGACGGGCCTCACCCTCACAAGATCACTCCGCAACCCGGTGCGCACTCCCACGCCCTCGGCCACAACCGGGCCAACTCTCTCGAATCTGCACCATCCACTCCTTTGCACATACATTCCCCATCTGCAAGCATCGGTAGCAGAAAGCACTTTGTGAACAGCAGTGCGCCGTACATCATCCGCGCGCATCCCCGGCAGAGCCGACGCCTTCACCCGAACGCCGTCCCGCCTGCCTCAGAAGAACCGTGTCTCAGACACCACCGCCACAATCAGACCAGGCCAGGAGGCGGATCATGGTCACGGCGGAACTCGCTTCCGAACGAGAGTCGGACTATCTGTCGCAACTGACGATGGCCGCGGCACGCTATGCGAACCGAACCGAACGGCGGGAGAAAAACCAATCCGTTCTCGAGACGCGTGGCCCGCTGTACGCGGACGCCCCCGAGCGAGTCGAAAAGCGGCTGGCACGTCTCGGCGCCGACTGGGCCATGGCCCGGGCCATCGAGCGGACACCGACGGAACCCGCCAGCAGCGCGGGAAGCACCCTGCAGCTGCCCCCAGAGGCCTTCACCAGTGAAGTGCTGGGACTGGAGCGCCTCATCGGACGCAACAACCTCACCCCCATCGCGTTCCTGGAGGAAGGCGTCCAGGTCTCCCGCTCGGTCGGCCGGATCACCATCAGCGGACCGGGGGGCGGACACGGCACCGGCTTCATGGTGTCCCCCTCCCTGCTGCTCACCAACAACCACGTGCTGCGCGGCACGGAGGAGGCGAGCCGCAGCAAGGTCGCGTTCGCGTTCCAGGACGGCGTCGACGGGAGCCCGCTCGTGCCGGCGGTCTTCCAGCTGGAACCGCTCCGGTTCTTCGTCACCGACCGGACGCTGGACTACAGCCTCGTCGCGGTGGCCCCGCACGGCGTTCAGGGCGAGGCGCTGTCGTCGTTCGGCCGGTTGGTCCTCAGCGAGGCCGAGGGGAAGGTCGTCGTCGGGGAGTTCGTCAACATCATCCAGCACCCCCGAGGTGAACCCAAGCAGATCGCGCTGCGCGAGAACCAGATCGTCGACGTGCTGGAGCGGTTCCTGCACTACGAGTCCGACACTCGTGAGGGTTCGTCGGGTTCTGCGGTTTTCAACGATCAGTGGGAGGTCGTCGCGCTGCACCACTCGGCTGTCCCGAAGACCGACGCCGAGGGCCGGCCACTGAGCATCGACGGCACGGTGTGGCGGCCGGAGATGGGTGAGCAGCAACTGGCCTGGCGGGCCAACGAGGGAGTGCGGATCAGCCGCGTGCTGCGGGCTCTGCACGAGGCGTCACTGTCCGGTGAGGCGGCCCGGCTGCGGGACGAGGTGTTCACCACAGGGCTCACTCCACCCCCTACAGAGAGCGTCCCTCCGACGCCCTCCCCCAATGGCAAGTCCACCCGGCCGGGGACCAACGGCCCACGAGCACAGGCACAAGAACAGACGCACGCGGCCGACGGCACCGCCCAGCTCACCATCCCGCTGCGGATCACCCTCGGCTTCGATACACCCTTGTCCTCGCAGGCCGCCCTCTTCGCCCCGCTGCCCGCGCTCGCACCGACGCCGAAGACCCCACCGCAACCGCCCCCGACCGGACGACCGAGCGTCGTGTCAGCGGTCGAGAAGGACGTCGACGCGGCCCTGATCAATCACCGGCTCACGCAGGAACGGCCCTACTACGACCGGACCGCGGACTTCACCGCACGCGACGCGTACTACGCAAACGTCGGCACCGGCGACGGTGACGGTCTGCGCCGCACGCTGACCACTCTGCTGACGGAGACCCATGAGCCCCAGCCCAGGTACAAGCCGATGAGGCTGGTCTACCCGTGGGTCGACCTGCACAAGGACGGCCGGCTGCGCAGCGTCTACTCGGGCAAGGACTTCTCCGCCGAGGAGCTCATACGGGCCGACGCGGCCGTGGCGGAGGCCCGGCTGGCCCGAGTGCAGGAACTCCTGTTGCAGGAGAGCACGGCGGGGCCGGCCGAGTTCGAGGCGGAGTTCGATGCCCTGGAGGCGTCCATGCCGTTCAACTGCGAGCACGTGGTGCCGCAGTCGTGGTTCGCCAAGAAGGAGCCGATGCGGGGCGACCTGCACCATCTGTTCGCGTGCGAAGTGGGCTGCAATAGTTTCCGTGGCAACTTCCCGTACTTCGACTTCCCCGACTTCGACGAAGCGGTCCGGGACGCCTGCGGAATGCGCGAGAGCGTGGGATTCGAACCACAAGAGGGCAAGGGCGCGGTCGCCCGTGCCACCCTGTACTTCCTGCTCCGCTATCCGGGCCAGGTCGGCGACGCAGCGCGCGAGTTCCCCGAGGACCGGCTGCCGGTCCTGCTGCGGTGGCACGAGAGTGAGGCGGTCACCGAGTACGAACTGCACCGCAATGCGGCCATCGCGGAGATCCAGGGCAACCGGAATCCGCTGGTGGACCATCCCGAGTGGGCACGCGAGATCGACTTCACCGGCGTCTGGCCCTGAGGCCGGCGCCAAGACCCGACTGATCCCTCACATCCGCGGCGACTGAACGTGGAGAGCCGCATCACGGCCGGGAGAACGGCAGAGCCCCAGGTCGCGGCACGGAGTGGTTCGCGCCGCGACCTGCCAGGACAGGCGGAGGGCCGGATCGGAGGATCGGCTTCGTCGAAGCCGTGGAAAGAGACCCCTGCCGGCCCACCGGCCCCCATGACCGCCCGCTGGTTCTCCTGCGCGCCTTCGCCGAATCCCTGAACGCAAGTGATTCGGACAAGTCGGTTTTCCGGAGGGGGAACCTTCTCCGGAGAGGTTCTCTTCCCGTGTGGATCCGGGGACTTCCGGGTGGCAGTTCGATGGCTGGGGCCATGGAGGAAGAGCCGAAGAGCGCCGGCGATCACCGGAACCATCCTCGAAGGCAGTCCCGGCCCCGGGGCGTGGTCCGCGCCGATAGTCGCTCGGGAAGCATCCGGGCGAACCGCGGCGAGGGCGCGACGCCCAGTTCCTCGTTCAACAACCGGCAGAACGCGTCATAGTGGCGCACCGCTTCGCTGATGTTGCCCTCCGCGAGATGCGCCGACACGATGGCCCGATGCGCACTCTCCCGTAAGGGCTCCGCGCGTACGCCTGCCCAGGCAGCCTCCATCGCCAGGGCCGGTCTGCCCTGCCGTATCAGGGTCTCGGCCAGCGTGTCGAGCGCGTGCAGTCGCAGTTGCCGCAGGCGTTCACGCTCCACCAGTACCCAGTCCTCGTCCCACCCCGGCAGCAGATCCTCTCCGGTCAGGAGTCCCAGTGGCGGCCGGGCATGGAAGGGCGGGCCGCGGTCTTCCACGACGTCGAGCGCCGTTTGCGCGAGGATGTGGACGTCAACGCGCAGGGCCGGAGTGACCAGCAGTGAGTCTCCGCAGCACCCGATCAGAGGTGGCTCCCCGCGCGGCAGCTTCCACAAGGTGGTGCGCAGGCTGCCCCGGGCGTGCTCCTCGGTGACCTCGGGCCACAACGTGCCGGCGAGGACCGTGCGGGACACCCGGCCCCGCAACCCCATGAACGCCAGCAACCGCTGGCCGTTGCGGCACAGTTCGACGGTCTCGGTACCGAGTTCCAGCCGGAACTGGCCGAGCAACCGCAGCTGGGGAGGAGACACCAACCTCATCGCCTCGCTCACAGTGTGTTGCGTGAGCGCACCTCTGAAGGCTGTCCGGCCTCGCCGTCAGTACGTCACCGCCGCCGGTCCCCCGGTGCGCCCCGAGGACGTACCGCATCCTCCGAGGAGGCAGTCACTACCATTTTCAGTCCCTCGTCCGCACTGTGCAACCCCGCTGGGCGGAGGTCAAAAGGGCGGCTGTGGGCGACGCGTGACTGGTCACGGCGGTGGTCCGCACCGCCGCACGCGTGCGGAGCAGCTTCACGGCTTCCGCCTGGTGCGGCGCGCCCCCGCTCCACGAGCGGCACACAGCTTCTCATGACCATCGGACGCCACCGTCCCTGAGCACATTCTCTTGGGTCGATGACGTCAGGATGACGTCGCGCTGACAGTGATTCCGTAGCGTCGGACACGACGGGTGCATCGGCGACGGCCGATTCCCGTAGCCCCGGAAACAGCCCTCTGACCGGAGGGGAGATGCCATGACCGCCACGGCGACCATCGAAGAGGTCGTGTGCCTGCGGTCGGTGACATCCGAACCGGACAGCCCTCTGGGGCCCGGTGGAACCACGGTCGAGGCCGGCGCGGGAAACCGGATCGCCGTGAGAATCACGATTCTCGTGGACGGTTCCCAGGCCCCTTTCCGTGGGACCGCGAAGGAGTCGGCCCCGTGCCGGCCGGGAAAGGACGCCACTGCGGTGAATGCCGCGCAATGCCCTGCGGCAGCTGCCCCGGCAGGACCGCGGCCAACCACGATCGGCAGTGGGAGCCGCACGACGGCCGACCCGCACGAAGCGCACGTCCGTCTCCCCCTGGTGGACGATCCAAGCTACGACGACTTCCACAACTGGAAGCCGCCCATTTGGGGCGAGGCGCCGGGCGGACACATTTCCCATGCCTTCATCGACCATCCGGCGGCCTGGCCTCCGGACATCGGTGCGTGCTGAGCCGGTGAGGATCGTATGTCCACGCCCCAGAAACTCCCCATCGTCTACGTCCGCGGGTTCGCCGGCGACACGGCAGGCATCAACAAGGCCGTGACGGATCCCTTCTACGGATTCAACGAGGGCTCCACGCACATCCGTATCGGTCCGGACGACGAGCCGGACTTCTACCAGTTCGAAAGTCCGCTGCTGCGCCTGCATCTGGACGAGGGCTACCAGATCCTGGTCGACGGCAGTCAGGCGATCTACCTGAATTCCCATGCCACGATCCCACCCGAAAGCATCTGGATACACCGCTTCTACGATGTGTCCGCGAGCACTTGGGGCGGCAGGCCGAAGGAATTCCGTATGGAGACTGCTGCGGAGGACCTGCTGACGCTGATCGACACGATCAGGGAGAAATCCGGGGCACCGCGCGTCCATCTGGTCGCGCACTCCATGGGCGGCCTGGTGTGCCGCTGCCTGATCCAGAAGATCCTTCCGGACCTCGGCCGCGACCCCGCCGAGTGCGTCGGGAAGCTCTTCACGTACGGGACACCGCACGGTGGCATCACCTTCGGCTTCGGCTTCGGCATGCTGGAGAGGTTGCGCGACGCCATCGGCGTCAACGGCGCGCAGATCTTCGGCCCCGAGCGGATGTACGAGTATCTGACGCCTGAGTCCGTCGCCGATCCGGACGGCCGGCCGGAGGGCTGGGATCCCCGCGAGATGCCCCTGGACCGGCCGTTCGCCTTCCCCCGCGACCGGGTCTTCTGCCTGGTCGGCACCAACCCGGCCGACTACGACGTGGCGCACGGTCTTTCCGCTGCCGTGGTCGGGCCCCGCAGCGACGGTCTGGTACAGGTCGACAACGCATACGTCCCCGGTGCCCATCAGGCGTACGTGCACCGCAGCCACAGCGGACGCTACGGGGTTGTCAACTCCGAGGAGGGCTACCAGAATCTGCGGCGTTTCCTGTTCGGCGACCGCGAGGTGAAGGCCGCGCTCGTCGGCCACCGGCTGCCGCAGCGCAAGGAGACGGCCTGGCAGGCCGAGGTCGGTCTGTCGGTACGCGGTCTCCAGATCGTGATGCACGAGCGGACGAGTGCCCAGTGGTGCCCGATCCAACTGCGGGACGGCACGCGGAGCGTCACCACTGAAGGCCCGGCGGAAGCCGCCACGGACGCCGACGGAGCCGTACCACTGGTGGACACCTTCCTGTGCAGCGACCTGGCCCGTCCCGGCGATACCGGCACCATGCGGTATGCACTGCATCTGCGGATCCTGTCGCTGCGTGAACGCAACGGCCTGCTGAATTTCGGCGACCACTTGGAGCAGACCGCCGACTTCGACGACATCCTCGTCGTCGACGTCGGCGCCGACGGTGCGACCACCGGGCCCGCCCTCTCGGCCGTCTGGAACTCCGCCATCGCCGGCTCCATCAGGGACTACCGCCCGGGCAGCCATGCCCGCGGCGACGAGAATCCGGGCCCCGACATCTGGGTCAACCACATCGAACTGCCTGACACCGCCGCCCCGATCGTGGGTGCGGACGCCCGGCTTCGGCTCACAGTGACGCCCTGGCAGTAACGAGAGGACGTGAGTCCGTCATGGTCGCTTTGTCCAAGGTCCAGTTCGGCAAGAAGAACGAGGACGTACGCGCCGTGCAGAAAGCGCTCATCGCCCGTGGCCGCAAGATCCCGGACGGAGCCACCGGCTTCTTCGGCAAGCAGACCAAGGCCGCCTACCGGGCCGAACAACTCGCCCAGGGATTCAAGGGAACCGACGCCGACGGCGTCCCCGGCTGCACCTCACTCACCGCCCTCGGCCGCAATGCCGGCTTCGCCGTCGACTGCAAGGGCACCGCACCCACCACCAGGCAGGGAGGAACCTCCGGCAAGGGACGTGTGTCGTCGCCCGTCCCCGGTCACAAGGTCACCTTCGGCTTCTTCTCCCGCGGGCCCTACGCCTGGAAACCGGACGGTGTCGGCCGGCACACCGGACAGGATTTCGCCGCCGGCTCCGGCACCCCCGTGGTCGCGGTGCGCAAGGGCACCATCGCCTGGTCGAACGGCAAGGGGGGAGCGTACGGCCAGTGGATCGGGCTGCGTGCTGACAACGGCCACGTCTACACCTACTGCCACCTGTCGCAGCGACAGGTGAGGACCGGGCAGAAAGTCACCGCCGGACAGCGGCTCGGCGCGGTCGGCAGGACAGGCAACTCCACCGGACCGCACCTTCATTTCGAAATGTCCAAGGGCCCCACCTGGTCCTACGGCAACGTGGCGAGGCCCATCTGGTGAGCGGGCGAAGGAGCTGCCCATGCCCCAGCACAATTCCTACCCGGTCCCGGGAGGCGGGCGGGCCATACGAACCGCAGGACAGCGGCGAAGGCAGACAGGAGCACGGCGGGGCCTTCACGCAGAGTTGGACATGTGTGGGCGAGTTGCCGCTTCTGGGGATGCCGTCGCAGTTCGCCCACGGAGAACGCGGCGGGGACGGCCTCACAGGCAGGCTGCTCGACCGGGCCTGTACGGACAAGGGCGTCACGCAGCTGTACCTCCGGAGTTGAAGGAATTCCCTCGCTCATGCCGACGAAGCGACGCGATGGTGACCCGGCTGAACCGATGTCGTCCGGGGCGGGAACGGCCTCTGCATTCCTCGAACGCTCCGCCTCCGTCTCGGAGGCGTGGGAGACCGGTCATGGCATCGGCGGGGATGTACCACCCCCTGTACAGCTACCGCTGACGCCCGTTGTGCGGCCCTTCCAAGTCCGTTCGACCCGCATTCTGGAGGAACATCATGACGAACCTGACTGAGGACAGGACACCCGCTTTCATCCGGCATGCCGCGGAATCGGTCCGCGCCCACCTGGCCACTTCGCGGCCGTTGAGCAGCTTCCTCGAAGGCGCGGGCACTCTGACTCTGGAGGAGCGCCGCCTCATCGTTGATCAAGCACTCGTCCTGCTGGATCAGAACTACGTCCATCTGCCGCTCAAGACCGCGATGCACGCCGTGAACCCGGTCCAGCGCCTGCGGGTGCTGCGCCGGCGTCTGGAGCGGCAGACGCAGCAGACCATGCCTCCGGAATGGCTCTTCCACGCCGAGATGTCGGAGGTCTTTCACTCGGTCCGAGATCTCCACACCAACTACCTGCTCCCCGAACCTTTTACGGGCAGGATCGCCTTCCTGCCGTTCCTCATCGAGCAGTACACGGACGCGCAGGGCCCTCACTTCATGGTCACTCACGTGGCCGAAGGTTTCTCCGCGCCTGGCTTCACGCCCGGCGTCGAGATCACCCACTGGAGCGGCATCCCCATCTCGGCAGCCGTCGACCTGAACGCAACCCGGTTCGCCGGCAGCAACGCCCCCGCCCGGCGCAGCCGAGGCATCCAGTCGCTGACCGTGCGACCGCTGCGCATCCACCTGCCTCCCTTCGAGGAATGGGTGACCGTCAGCTATGTCGACGAGAGCGGCACGCAGCATGAGCTGCGCGAGAACTGGCGGATCGTGGAGAACCTGCCTCCCATGGTGGACGCGGACGCGATCAGCACCGCAGCCCTGGCCCAGGGCCTGGACCTCGACGCGGACGAGACCGGCCGGGCCAAGGTGCTGCTTTTCGCCCCTCGGGTCGTCGCCCAGGAACAGGCCGTCCATGCCGACGAACCGGCGCCCGGGCTACGCCGGGGCGAGATCGCCACGTCCATGCCCAAGGTGTTCAAGGCCCAGCATGTGGAGACGTCCTCCGGGCGGTTCGGCCACATCCGCATCTTCACGTTCAACGTGGACGACCCGGTGTCATTCCTCCGGGAGTTCGTCCGCCTCGTCGGACAGCTGCCCCAGAACGGGCTCATCGTGGACGTCCGGGACAACGGCGGTGGTCACATCCACGCCGCCGAGTTCGCCTTGCAGGTCCTCGCTCCCCGCCGGATCGCCCCCGAGCCGGTGCAGTTCATCAACACCCCGCTCAACCTGCGCATCTGCCGCAGGCACCAGGGTTCCTCCGGCATCGACCTGGGCGCTTGGGTCCCCTCCCTGGAGCAGGCCGTTGAGACCGGCGCCGCCTTCTCGGGTGCCTTCCCCCTCACCCCCGAGGACGGTGCGAACGCCATCGGGCAGCAGTACTTCGGGCCAGTGGTTCTCATCACCAACGCCCGCTGCTACTCGGCTACCGACATCTTCGCCGCCGGTTTCCAGGACCACCGGATCGGCCCCGTGCTCGGTACCGACGAGAACACCGGCGCCGGCGGTGCCAATGTCTGGACCCACAAACTTCTCTCCGACCTCCTCGAAGGTGACCGAGCCACACCGTACGTACCGCTGCCGAAGGGAGCCGGCATGCGCGTATCCATCCGCCGTACCCTCCGGGTCGGTGCCTTGTCCGGCACTCCTGTGGAGGACCTGGGCGTCGTCCCCGACGAGTCGCACCGGATGACCCGCCGGGACCTCCTGGAGGACAACGCCGATCTCTTCGACCGGGCGGGCCTGCTCCTCAAGGACCGGGAGCCGCACACCGTGTCCGTCACGGACGCCGTTTCCGTCAACGGCTCCTTGAAGCTCAGGGTGAAGGCGGCGAACGTCGATCGCGTGGACGTCTACGTCGACCAGCGACCGTACGCATCGGCCGATCTCACCGACGGCCAAGCCGATGTGACGGTGCCCGTCGCAGCAGCCGCTCGGGCAGCCCGCATCGATGGTTTCGAGGCCGGCCAGTTGGTCGCCAGCAAGACGGAACAGCTCCCCTGATACTTCATCCTCGAAGGCCGGAAGCTGACGGTTCGTGATCCCTGTGGCTGAAGTTCCACCTCATCCGTTCCCGCTGCGGGCCTCACCGTCGGCACCCGGCCCGGCCGCCGTCGCTGAGTGGTGGGGCCTGACGATCGCTGACCGACGTCGTCGTCTTCGTCCCTGGTGCGGACAACGCGGCTGCCGGCGGCAACGAACCGCAGCAGTCCACCGCAGCCACTACCGACGAGGACCGCCGAGGGGGCCGTTGGGCAGGTCGCGAGACCGTACTGGAGTCAGGCCTCCTCATGGGCACGGCCCTCTCCCGCCATGTACCGCCAGACGAGGGCGTGGGCCAGGATGACCAGGACGATCAGCATGAGTGCCTCGGTCTGGATGGGACGCAGCCGGACGTGGCGGGCGAGTTCGGGGAAGGCACCGACGACGGCGATCAGGGCGTAGAGCAGTGCGACAGCCGCCTGCTGCCAGGTGATGAAGCGGTCACCGCGGGCGCGGGCCAGCAGCCGCAGGGTGCATACACAGCCGATCACGGAAAGGACGATGAAGGCCCCCCGCCAGATCCGTGGCTGTTCGGTGCCGCCGACCTGGGCGAACAGGCCCATCACGGCGGGCAGCAGAAAGGACAGGTAGATCCCGCCGACGACGCGACGCTGGGCGCGGTCGCGCATCCAGTCGGTATGGCTCTGAACGACGCTCCACCACAGGCCGACCAGGGTGAAGCAGGTGGTGGAGAAAAGCGCGTAGAAGGTACTGACATTCATGGATGACGAGAGTGGCAGCACTCCAGGTCCCGGCGGGCGCCACACGCCCTGCACTCACCGAGCGCCGCCGGTACGGACCAGCCGTCGGGGCTGAAACCGGAGGTCAACGGTTGTCTGTGAGCGTACGGAAGTGCCCCGGGGGCGACCAGAAGCGGTCTGGGGCCTCGTCCCGCCGAGGCGAGTCGGTCGAAGACGAAGGAGGCGACGACGGGGGCGTCGGGGTCCTCGTCGAGGATCTGGTCGATGAGGCGCCTCACTTCCAGGGCCCGGCCCATGCGTTTCATGGAGGACAGGAACACACCTTCGGCCCAGGCATCGGCAGTGCGCCATGTGTAGTCGTCGATCTTCTGGCCGGGGATGTCGGGGGGGCTTGGACTTCAGGTGCACGTTGAGCACGTGCACCGTGGTGTCGGGGGCATCCTGTCGGGTGAGCAGCTCTTGCAGGGCGAGCAGGGCACGGGGCTGACCGGGGCACTCCTGGCCGTGAACTTCCTGGAAGCAGGCGATGTCGGCGCGAAGCCGGGCTGCCTGAGGCCTCATCAGCGCGACGCGTTCGGTCAACGAAGGACGCCGGCCGGGCGGGATCTCATCGAGGTTTTCCAGGTTGAACGTGGCAACCCGTATCTGTGTCACTGTCGTCCTCGGGGACGTGCCGGGTGGAGCATGACGTAGGCATGCCATTACTCAGTGCACTGCACTGGCGTCGCAGTGCCTTGTCCTGTGACTGGGCTTGGGGCTCACTCGCCCGCCCCCTCTCGGCGGGCGGTTTGCCGAGCCGACCCTTATAGGTGGACTGATGAGCGCATGCGGTGAGACCGGTGCGGCTCGCACAGAAGTACCGGAGGAGCAAGGAGTTCTGAGATGGCAGCCGAGGCTGTACGGACCGAGAGTCCCTGTGCCATGATGCGCCGCGCGGCGCAGAGTGCCCGCCAGGAGATCAGACGCCGCAGAGACGAGATTTCCCGGCTTCAAGGCGAACTCGGTCACCTCCAGGGGCAGCCAGACCCGGACCAGACGGCGATCACAGCCCTCAAGCAGCGGCTGGAGGTCCTGAAGGAGCAGCTCAAGCAGGACGAGTTGTCTCTCGACACCCTCGAACAGGTGATCAGCGAGAACTGCTGACGGGCCGACGAGCTCTGCTCCAGAGCTACCGGAACCGCGGGCGGGCCGCCGTCTCATGGCCGCTCGGCCGCCGCCAAGGCGGTGAGGACGCGTCGGGTCTTGCTGTCGGGGTGCTCGGAGAGCGCCACTCCGCGCTCCCGCACCGCGTCCTCCAGTTCGCGCTGCTTGCGCTCGGCCCGCGCCGTGAACTTCTCGAGGTCGTCCTCGTCCTTGGGCTGCACGACCCGCCGAGGGCCGAGAGCACCGGTCAGGTCGCATGCCTGCTCGGCGAACGTGCGGGCCGTGGCCTTGTCGAGTGCCACTCCCAAGTCCTTCGAGAGGCGTACGGAACTCTTGGTGACGGCCCCGGGATGGCGACAGTCCACACCGAATTCGGCTCCGGCTCCGAGTTTGGCCAGTGAGGAGCAGCCGGGGAGTCCATCGGCAGCCGAGCCGGTGAGCCCCAGCACGCGCTGCCATTCCACGTAGGCCGTTCTCGTCTGCTCGCCGAAGAGTCCGGTGGCGCCCGCGGGTATGCCTGTTCCGACCGCGATGAGCGCCGTCCGGATGGCCTTGGCCTCATCGTTGCGCTTGCCGAAGCGCACGTCGGAAAGCCTCAGGCGTTGGGGACCTCGAGCCTGTCCCAGCTGAACCGGCCGGGGACACCGTCGGCAGCGCTTCCCTCGAAACCCAGCTTCTGCTGCCAGGCGGTGTACGACCTCACATCGCCCGCTCCCCACACGTCGAGACCGGCGCTGGACGTGTAGCGGTCGCAGTCTTCGGCGACGAGCCGACCGTGCATTCCCTCGATGATGGGCGATTTACGTCCCGCTTGGAAGAACGACGCACCGGGGAACGGCTCGAACTGGGGCTCAGCAGGAGACGGTCCAGTCGGCTGGGACACGAACGCCGGCCAGGAACCGGGGTCGACGTGGTCGTTCTCCGGGACATGGGCATGGGCGTACCACCCGCCCTGCGCCCTCCACTTGTCGGCCGGACACGTATTGCGGGACAGGGAGGTGGGGCGGCCCATGGGCCAGACGTCCGGTACGTCCCACGAACTGATCCATGCGTGGAGATCGCCCCAGCCCTTGCAAGGAGTGTCGACCAGCCTTGTGAACACTTTGCCGTTCACGCGGCAGTGCGGGAAGAACAAGGACTCGATCTGGATGACGACTTTGCCGGCCCGGTTGGTACGAGTACCACCGGCCGCGTCGAACACGGCTTTGCTGCGGGACGTGGCGGGGAAGAACTGGGCGAACGCTCCGGTGAAGGGATCCCAGAGGATGTGCGGAGCCCGGCCCTTGCCGCTGCCGGTGAAGAAGTCTTTGAGATTGGCGAACGGGATCAGCTCCAGGGGAGCTTCGGCGGTGGCCTCCCGGTCCGCTGTGATGTGCGCGATCGCCCTTGCCGGGAACTCGGGGTCACACGGCGCATGGTCCCCGACGTCCGCCTTGAGGGCTTGGGGCATCCATGGATGGGGCATGGTGAAATCCTTCCCTCTTCGCACCGCACATGATCGTGGGGTGCAGCGGGGTGAAATGGGGAAGCGGGCGCCGGACGAACAAAGGGCCGTGCAGCAAGCCCTCCCCCGCTTCCTACGATGCGTCCGGTGGAGGTCTGCAGCAAACCGTAAAAGTTACAGGAAGCGGTTACCCGGCCACGGCCTTTGCCATCAAGGCTGTTGGGCTGTGGCGGGCGCCGGAGGCAACTGATCACCGGGCGCGTCGCGAAGGCGCGGATGTGGTGCGCGGAGCCTTCCGTCGGAGGACCGGTTTCTGCACGTCGCCACGCTTGCCGCCCCCTACACGGCGTCGTAACGTTGCGTGAAGAGGACCTGGTATTGCCTTGGTCCGTATCGAGCAGGCGCACATTCGGGGGTATGCCTCCGCTGGGCCTTGCCCCCCCCTGATCGTGGACACACGAGACACTGGATCTTGAGGATCTGAGAACGGACATCTCGTGGTCATGAAGCATTGCCCGCCGGAGTTCAAGGCGGACCCCGCGACCAGCTCGGCCGCCTCCTGCCGCAGCCGGACGATTCGCCGCGGATCCGCCCAGAACCGCATGCTCCGCTTGGCGCCCACCCGCGCTTGGTACAGCCGTCCGCCGTCCTGACCCGGAGACTGCCCGCCGTGGGGCATCTCCCCGCGCTCATACGTGGTGGGCTGGGGCCCGTAGGGCAGCTCGTCCTCGCTCATCGCGGCCAGAGTTTTCTTCACGGATTTCTTCGGGCCGCGAAATACAGGGACTCGCGGCGCCAGCCGTGCGGGAACAGACGGATCCTCCAGGGACGGTTTCCCGAACGGATACCGCCGAGCGGCGGTTCGGCCGGAGCGCGGGACGATGTCATGGAAACGGCGACGGACATGGCTGTCTCCCCGAACCGCACTTTCCCTGCCGTTGTGCTCCAGCACGCCGCGCATGACCGGTCGGACGGCGTCCGACCAGGCACGTCCGCATCACTCGCCGCACAGGACTGGTTGAACCGTGAAATGTGTGGAGAGAGACGCGGGGAGAGGAAGGAAAACGGATTTGCCACCGCCGGATCAGCGGCAGAAAATGAAAGAAGAATGAGACGTGGAGCCACCGAAGGTCCGACTCTGCGCCACCCCGACAGGAATCGGACAAAAGGGGTTGACCCGGTGGAGAACGAATTGCAGATCCTCCTTTCCGAGGAAGGATCGGACCCCGAACACGTTGCGCGGAGAACCCGCAATCTGCGCGAGGAACTGCTCCAGCTCGATGTGGAGGACGTACGCTCGGTCCCGGCCGGGGAGGTCCCGCCCGGGGCGCGGGCCGTCGATGTCGCGATGATCGGTTCCCTGCTGGTGGACCTGGGCAGTGCGGCCACCGGGCTGGGCCAGGTGGTCGCCGTGATCCGCGACTGGTGGGGCCGGCGCCATGACACGCGCCCGTCGCTGCGCCTCACCCTGGACGGCGACGTCCTGGAGCTGTCCGAAGCGACCGACGAACAGGTCGCGGAGGCCTTCGACCTGTTCGTCCGGCGCCACGCCACGGCGGTGACCTGACCATGGGCGAGGAATCCCGGCATGCGCTGATCATCGCCAACGACAGCTACGAGGACCCCGGTCTGAAGAAACTGCGGGCACCCGCTCAGGACGCTGTCGCTCTCGCCGAGGTCTTGGGCGACCCGCAGATCGGCGGCTTCGACGTACGGGTGATGCGCAACGAACCGGCGCACGTCATCAGCATGCGGGTCGACGACTTCTTCTCCGACCGGAGGCCCGGCGACACCCTCGTGCTGCACTTCTCCTGCCACGGGCTGAAGAGCGAGACCGGCGAGCTGTTCTTCGCCGCGCCCAACACCCTCCCCCGGCGCCTGGCGTCGACCGCCGTCGCGGCCAACTTCGTACGCCGCTGCATGGCCTCGACCCGGGCCCGCAGCATCGCGCTGCTGCTGGACTGCTGTTACGGCGGAGCCTTCTCCCAGGGCCCGGCTTCCGTCCGCGCCGGAGGGGACGCGCACGTGCTCGACTCCTTCGCGGGGGACAAGCTCGGCGGCGGACGCGGCTGGGCAGTGATCACGGCCTCCAACTCCATGGAGTACGCCTTCGAGGGCACCGACCTCGCCGAAGGTTCCGTGCCACAGCCGTCGGTGTTCACCCGCGCGGTGGTGCAGGGCCTGGCGACCGGCGAGGCGGATCTCGACGAGGACGGCCGGGTCTCCCTCGACGAGCTGTACGAGTATGTCTTCGACCACGTACGCCGGCAGAACCCCCACCAGACCCCGGGGCGCACCGTCGACATGCAGGGGGACCTGTACCTGGCGCGCAGCCATCGCCGCCGCATCGTTCCGTCGCCGGTGCCGGACGATGTCCGGGCGGCCATGCGCAGCCCGGACATCTACACCCGGCGCGGGGCCCTCACCGAACTGCGCGCCCGGATGGAGAACAGAGATCTTTCCGTTGCCGTGGGGGCGCGCGAGGCACTGGAGGAGATGGCGCACCGGGACATCCACGCGGTTGCGGAGGAGGCGTCCCGAGCCCTGAGCGAGATGGGCATCAACCCGCACCCGACCCGCCTCGACTTCGGTCCGGTACGGCAGCACACGAGCCCGCCCCACCGGACCGTACACCTGCTCGGTCCGCCCTTGGCCCGCAGTTGCACACCGCACGTCAAGGGGCCGAGGCTACGGGCCCAGGAGTCGGGGGACGGCCTGGATGTCTGGGTCGACACGGTGTCGACGGGGTCCGTGCGCGGGGACATCGTGCTGAAGGGGGCCGTGGGGGAGGCGGTAGTGCACGTGGAGGGAAAAGTGGTGCCCGCGGAAGAGGCCGCGTCGTCGCCGCAGGGCCGGACCGCATCGCCGTCGCCTGCCTCGCCGTCCGCTCACGCGACGTCGCCGGCAGCCGGACCGAAATCTCGGCCCGCCAAGCCGGAGCCTCCGCCGAGCGTGACCGCACCGGCATCCCAGCGGGCCGGCTCCCCTGCCCCGCCCTCCACGCACCGCACGCCACCCTCGCCCGAGGCCAGGCGCCCGGCGTCCCGGGAGACAACCGGCGCCACGGCCCGGCCCCGTGTCCCGCCGCCTCCGTTCTCGCCGCGCCCCCGACGGTACGGCGCCGACGAACAGCCGACCCGCCCCAACACCGCACCGTCCTCGCCGCCGGAGAACGGCGCACCGGCCTCCCCGGACGCGCACGCCCGCCGCACCCCCACGTCGCCCAGGTCCCTCCGCGCCCCCACCCTGGCCGCAGCCGGACTCGCCCTCGCCGCGCTCGCCGGCGACAAGGTGATCGAGGCCGGTGTCAGGGTGTCAGAGATCGCGAGGAGCGCGGAGAACACCGGAACCACCGTCAAGGGTCTTGTCGAACAGACCGACTTGCTCACGCCGCTCGTCATCTGTCTGCTGTCCGCGGTGACCGGCCTCGTCCTCACCGCTCTTGCCCGTCACGAGGCGAAGGTACGGCCCGAGCGCTGCACGCCGTCCGCCACCGTCACCACCAGGCTCCTGACGGCAACGGCGAAGTGGCTGGCAGTCCCCACCTTGATCCTGGCCGCACTGATGCTCATCGCCTACCTCGTCGTGCAAGCGTGGTAGACCCGGGGCCCGTTCAGTCGTCTCGCCGTCCGGGAACCGACGAAAAACGCCAGTCGGGTCTGAGCCCGGACCGCCGGAGATCGTGTTCCCGCGCAGATCCAGATCATTTCCCACGCCTCTGATCACCGTGGCTGTCATACCAGGCGTCCGGCTTACACCGTGTCCTATGTGGCGGTGGTTCGTTGGGCCGTGCACGGGGCGGGGTGAGTGGAGTGGGATTGTTCCGGACGGGCTGTGGGAGATCGCGAAGCCGCTGATCCCGCCGTCGAAGGTGCGGCCGCAGGGCGGCGGGACGCAGGACACGCCTGATGAGACGCTGTTCGCGGCGATCATCTACGTGCCGGTGTCCGGCTGCGCCCGGCGGGCCCTGCCCCCGCGTTCCGGGATCTCGAAGTCGACCGCCCACTGTCGCCGGCTCAGCCCTCGTTACGAGCGCGAGCCCCGCAACTACCTGGCCTTTCTCGGCTTGGCCGCCGCCCTGTGCCGCTACAAGCGACTTGTCCGGCTCACCACATAGGACACGGTGTTACTGCCGTCCTGGGAAGTGAGGTTGCCGGCCGGTGCCGTCGGCTGCGTGGTGGGGTCGGGTGGTTGCAGCAGACTGAGGCACTCAGATGAGAGGAGTGCAGGTGTCGACTGGCCGGCAGCCCATGGACCTCGCGGCATACGCGGCCCGCACGCGAAACGGGCCGTGCTTCGTCTGTGCGTTCCTGACCGGGCATCCGGACTACTCGCACGAGACGGTCTTTGAGGACCGGGACCACGTGGCGTTCCTCGACCGGTGGCCCACCGTGCAGGGGAAGGTGCTTGTCGCGCCGAAGGCCCACATCGAGCACGTCGTCCGCGACCTGGCCGAAGTGGCCCACCTCCGGCTCATGCAGGTCGTCCGCGTGGTCGCCTTGGCCGTCGAGAGTGTCTGCGGATCCGAGCGGACGTACCTGTACTCCCTCGGCAGTCAGCAGGGGGACGCACACCTTCACTGGCACATCGCCGCCCTGCCGGCTGACGTCCCCCACGAGCAGCAGCAGTTCCACGCCTTGATGACCGAGAACGGGGTCCTGTCCGTGCCACCGAAGGAGGCGGCCGACATGGCCGCACGCCTCCGCGCGGCCGTTGCCGCCCAGGAGGTCCTTCACATGCCGGAGGAGCCTCGCAGCGCGTGACCATGCTGGTCGGGGACGGCCCTGCCGTTGGGCAAGAGGTGCGGACGCCGCTGGTCATCGGTGTGTGAAGACAAACGATCAAGCGACGGCCGCAGGTCGCAGCATGGACCCTGCCCGCTGGCAGGAGGCGTTCGAGGAATTGACGGGGCAGATCGCAGGACGTTTCGCCTAGGTCGAACCCCGCCGCCGCGTACGGCGGTTGGTGTTCGGGCTGCTGTCGGACCTGCCGCGCAAGAACTGCTGGTCGATCGCCGAGTGGGCCAGGGAGGCGAGTCCGGACGGTATACAACACCTGCTCGGCCAGGCCAGGTGGGATGCCGACTGCATGCGTGATGACGTACGTGAGTACGTGCTGGAACATCTGCACGACACGGACGCGGTGCCGGTGGTCGACGAGACCGGGGACGCGAAAAGGGCACGCACACCGTCGGTGTCCAGCGCCAGTACACCGGCACCGCCGACAGGATCGAAAACGCGCAGGTCGCCCTCTACCTGGTCTGCGCGGGACTGTGCGGGCAACCGGCGGTGGGCCGTCAGCTGTACATCCCGCGCTCGTGGACGTGCGACCCGGACCGCTGCCAGACAGCAGGGCTGGGCGACGACACCGTCTTCGTGACCGAGCCGGAGCCGGCCGCCCGCATGATCGGCCGGTTCCTCGACACCGGGCACCTCCACGCAGGGTGAGAGGGAAGTAGGCGTATGGCGAGGTCATTCGGTCAGGCGGTTCTCTGGTACTGGTTGATCAGGCCGCCGAGGGGGGTTGTCGCCGGATTCGGTGGGCCTGGAGGTCATGACGGTGGCTGGAGCGGGCGGTTTGGTGCTGTCCGGGGGCAGTTGCCGCCGAGACCGGTGGGGGCGGTGCTGGTGGTAGTACCGGACGTACTCGGCCAGGACCGCTGGGGCGTGGGCCTCGTTGTGGATCAGGATCCGGGCGAGGCGCTCGTGCCGAGAGTGCTCACGGCTCTCGCCGATCGCGTTCGCTCTGGGTGCCTGCGGCGGGCTGAGCAGGATCTGCACGTCGCCGGCCTGATCGACAGCGGCATCGGGGGATCGTCCCGGGCGTCGCGGAGGCCGTGACCCCGCACGGAGAAGCACCAGGCCAGAGCAAGAATCATATTTCCGAGTGGGACAGGGAGTGCGCGGAAGGCCCCGGCCCCTACCAGCGATTGCGTGCTTCCTCGGCCCAGCCGACCAGCCCGTCGAGACTCGTCCTGGTCCCGTCGTCGGTCAGGGCCCAGCCGGTGAAGTGTCCGAAGCACTGGTGCGTCTCGTTTCCGACGATGCCCAGGTTCGTCCGGGCGACTTTCTCGTGGAACGGATGAAACTGCGCGTCCACCCGCTCTCCGCTGATACGCCAGGGGCGCAGCCAGTCCGACCGGTCGTAGCTCCACCGGAGCTCCTCACCGATCTTGTGCAGGCGACTGTCGACGAACAGGGCGTTCTCGGTGACACCGGTTCCGTCGGTCCACTTCCCGCCCAGCTGGATCGCCCGCCCCGGGGCCGCTCCCGCCGCCCAGTTCCACGTGATCGCGTACGGCCACTTGCCGCGGCCGTGATCCAGCACCGCGAACGCGTCCGGACCGCCCACCTCGTATGTCCGCCCCTGCAGCACCAGCGTGCCGTGGACCGGCCGGCCGATATCCTTGAGCGTGTACTGAAACCGCGTGCCGCTCCACGGCACGACCACACCGAGCGACTCGTGCCCCTGCGGCAACGGCACCTCCACATCCAGTCGTACGCCGCGAGCCGCCGCGTGGATTGTGGAGCCGTCCGGACGCTGCGAAATCCTGATCGCCAGCCCGCCCCCGCGCACCGAGACCTCGCCTTCACCGCTGCGCGGGGGGAACAGCGCCCCACGGGCCAACGGCACCACCACGTCTGCACTGGTTTCCCGGCCGGTCGCGCGGTCCAGCACATAGAGCCCGTGCACGCCCGCGTAGTCCAGCGACGAGGCGACCAGGCCGATGATGTGGTCCGGCGTGACGATGCCCCAGTACTCCCAGCGCTTCGCCCGCCCCCACCCGCGCAGGTTGGCGGTGTGCAGGGGGCGCCGGGTCCAGCCGACCGCAGCCGGGTTCAACCGCCCGTCGGGCAGACACAGTTCCACGAGCGAGGTCAGCTCCGATGCGTGTGTCATCCGCGCAGGATAGCGCCATCGAACAGGCCGCCCGGGCTGGGGGACAACCCTGTCGACTGCACCGAGCGTGCGGAGCGGCTCAGGCGGCGGGAGCCGAAGTCATATTTGTCACCGGCGCCGAGCTGAGCCTGATGAGCAAAGGATTCCTGCCCGGCGACAGCGTCGACGAACGCATCGCGTTGCTGAGCCGACCGCACCGCGTGCGCGAGCACATCGGCGGGGTCAGCGCGCGCGTCAACGACGTCCTCGACAAGGCCACGGCACTCGTGCGCGAGCGCTTCGGCGGCAAGACGACCTACGCCGCCGTACTGTTTGAGCGCGTCGACTGGGCTTCCTTCGACATCATCTCCATGGATCTTTACCGGTCGGCCGAGATCGCCGGCCAATTCGCCGAAGGCGTCCGTAACCTCGTCACGCAGGAAAAGCCGGTCGCGATCACCGAGTTCGGCGCGGCCA
Source organism: Streptomyces sp. NPDC085927 (assembly GCF_044540975.1). Taxonomy (NCBI): domain Bacteria; kingdom Bacillati; phylum Actinomycetota; class Actinomycetes; order Kitasatosporales; family Streptomycetaceae; genus Streptomyces; species Streptomyces sp. NPDC085927. The sequence continues at coordinate 462,826 of NZ_JBITSN010000005.1, read as the reverse complement.
GCCACCATGGCGCGGGTGACAGGGACGCTCGCGGTTTGGAGATCGTCAAGTACGACAAGGACACCCGTGAGCCTATTCGACTGAACGGAGAGTACGCTCGCGACGAAGCCGGCCGGGCAGCGTATCCGCGCGAGCTGCTGGAGGCATTCGACGCCGGAGGCATCGACAGCACCTTCGTGTCCGCCTTCGCGCTGTACGACCACCCGCACCGCACCGGCGGCGACCCCCCGCGAGGACCTGGATCTGGCCAGCTGCGGCATCGTCAAAGTCCTCAAGGACCACCTGGGGCGACCTGCCCCGACATGCCATGGGAACCCAAGGCAGCGTCCACCGCCGTCGCCGACTGCAACCGCGACCGGATCGCGCCGGGAGTGGAGGAGCAGCGGATGCCGCCGCTGCCCCCGGGTGCGGAGGCAGGCACGCCGTGAGCTTGTAGGTGGAGGCCCCGTCGGCACGGTGCTTCACCCCGTCGGTGCCGGGCGGCGCCGTCACACCCCCACAGACAATCGCGCGGCACGCACTGGCCGGTCCTCGACGTCAATGTCCTCGGACTGTTGCGCGTCGCACAGGCCTTCGCGCCGGCCCTCGGCCGGAAAACGGCGGCGGCACCTTGGTCTGGCCATGCCGGGGAACAGTCCGAACGACGTTGCCGGTGAGGTGCCGGCTGCTCTCCTCAAGGGCGTGACAGCGGTGCGGCTACTCCTTCACGAACGCCAGAAGATCGGGGTTGACGACGTCGGGATGTGTCGTCAGCATGCCGTGCGGCAGCCCTTCGTAAGTCTTCAGCCGGCCGTTCTGCAGGAGCTTGGAGGACAGCGGAGCAGAGTCCTCGTAGGGCACGATCTGGTCGTCGGTGCCGTGGGCGACGAGCACCGGGACCTCGATCTTCTTCAGGTCCTCGGTGAAGTCTGTTTCCGAGAACGCCGCGATGCACTCGTAGTGGGCATTCGCCGCGCCCTCCATACCCTGCCGCCACCAGTTGTCGATCACGCCCTGGGACACTTCCGCACCTGGCCGGTTGAATCCGTAGAACGGGCCGGTCGGCACGTCGATGTAGAACTGTGCCCGGTTGGCGGCGAGGGCGGCGCGGAACTCGTCGAAGACGCTGATCGGGAGGCCGCCCGGGTTTGTCGGCGTCTGCACCATGATGGGCGGGACAGCGCTGACGAGGACCGCCTTGGCGACCCGGCCGGGCTCGGCGCGTGCGACGTAGCGTGCGACTTCACCGCCACCGGTCGAGTGGCCGATGTGGATGGCTCCCCGCAGGTCGAGGGCGTCGGTCAGTGCCGCCACGTCGGCGGCGTAGGTGTCCATCTCGTGGCCGGTCGCGCTCTGGGAGGAGCGGCCGTGCCCTCGCCGGTCGTGGGCGATGACACGATAGCCCTCGGCGAGGAAGAACATCATCTGGTTGTCCCAGTCGTCACCGCTGAGTGGCCAACCGTGGTGGAACACGATCGGCTGGGCCTCGCGGGAGCCCCAGTCCTTGTAGAAAATGCTTGTGCCGTCATTGGTGGCGACCGTGCCCATGGCAGATCCTTCCGACTTGCGTGCTCATCGAGGGCTCGCGGGGATCCGGCAGCCGCGCAGGGAAGTCAGGACACAAGATGCCGACCTAGTCGGTCACGACTGCGGTCTTGTCGGACATTACCCTCTAGCGGGTCATCACGCTTCTGGAGGGCACCGAGAACCTCCCACCCGCACAACTGGTCCAGGGCGGCTGCGTCCAGGGTACGGGTCGGCGGCGCGGGTGGCGCGGTGAAGGCGGCGCGGGTGCGAGGGTGCTGCCGCAGCCGGGCGTGGAGGCGGGCGTCGTCGCGCGGGACGAAGCCACCGCAGGCACGGGTGAGGCCCGCACCGCCGCACCGAACCGGATCGGTGACATCCTCATCTCCGCGCCCGGGACCACCCGCACCGAGTACGGGCAACTCAAAGGAACAGACCGCACCGATGCCCTGGCCGGCTGCGGCCGGCCGGGGACCCAGTCCACACTGCGGTCCTCACCGCGCTGTGGTCAGCGACCCCCGCAGCCGCCGCACATCACTTCGGAGTCCGGCCTGCCAGGCCCTCTCCCCCAGCGGGCGCGCAGCAGATCCGGCGCATCACCCGTCAGGGCAGTCGGCACACGGATCGGCCGGGACGGTGTCCTCGGGCGTCCGGTCCCCGTCGAACAGCGCCGCGACCAGGCACATATTCTCGTCGGGGAGTTGACCAGCGCGGTGCTTGGTGCGGGCTTTGGCGAGCCGGGCTCCGAGCCCGGCCGTGTCTTCGTCCACACGCATCGTCTCGCGGGCGGCGGGGGCGCGGCCTTCGCAGCACCGTCGGCTCCCTGACCTGTCGGCCTGCGGACAGGTCGGGGAGGCAGGCTCCTCCAGGCGCGGCGGCGCTGCCACTGAATTCGAGTACGGCGATGCGCTGCACGACAGCTCGGCCTGTCGGCAAGCCACGGTGGCAAACGGGCCGGGTTCGCTGTCACAGGACAGATGCCACGCAGCCTCCCGCTGCGTCACAGGTTCACAGGTCACCTTCCAGGAACGCCCTCTACCTGGGGAAACAGCCTCCTGCCTCACAGGCATTCCGGGTATTTTCGGCCCCCGGTTCTCACAGGTGAGCCCGGGGGTCTGGGAAGTTGGCGGAGGGTGAGGTCAACTCTGGTCGGACCGGGCGCGGGCGAGGAATACGGCGAGGCCACCGGCAGCTTCGGGTTCGGTGTGGCCTGTACGGGGGCGCCCTGTCCGGCACCCCGCAGACGCTGGGCAACGACCGCAAATGACAAGCCTGCCTTTGTGAGCGCCGGGCAGACCGTCGTAGCCGGAGGTCCCGGTGCCCACCGGGCTGCCGGTCAGGTCCCAGACCTGGGCCAGCACCGCCACGGTGGCTGTATGCCCGCCGAGTCGGGAAGCCGAGGAGCCGATACACAGGTCGCGAAACGGTCGGCTGCTTCACAGCGGGCGGGTGTCGGGGAACCGGACACGCCCTCTCATCGCGGTGGCTCGACGAGTTGGTCGCAGGGGTGCCCCGGTCAGCGGTCCAGTGCGGGCAGGTGGGCCAGGCCGGTGTCGTACATGATGCGGTCGACGGTCTTCTGCAAGGTGCTGCCGGCACCGATGACGGTCTCGAGCCCGTCGGGCAGCAGATCGCGTTCCCGGTACCAGTCGCGCAGTTGCGTCTCATGGACGTCATCGGCGATCGGCTTGGTGGCGTGCCGGGCGAGGGTTTCGGTGAACGGCACGTCCAGGTAGTAGCTATGGGTCGGGCCACGGTGGTCGGCGCGCAGCCGGGTGAGCATGTCGCCGTAGCGGTCGGCGTAGAGGATGCCTTCGACCACGACGTGATACCCGGCGTCCAGGGCGTAGCGGGCCGTCAGGTCGATCAGGCCGATGTTCGCGGCGCCGGGCCGGTCCCGCTCGCGCAGCACGATGCGACGGAGGTTGTCCTGGCCGACCAGGGCCAGTCCGCGGCCGAACCGCTCGCGGAGGCCGGCCGCGACGGACGACTTCCCCGAGGCGCTGTTGCCGCGCAGCACGACCAGCCGGGTTTCTTCGGTTCCCACCCTCACGGCGGTCACGCTACCCACGGCCGGTGACACCGCCCGGGGCGTTACCCGGCGCCGACCGCATCGACGCCAGGGCGGGTGGCCTTTCCCCTCGCGTACACGGGCGCAGTCCTGGAGCGTGTATCGGAAGTGCTGCCATGTGCCTGAGGTGTGTGTGCGAACGATGAGCGCAACTCGGTGGCGTCTGGAGTGGAAGCCGGGAAGGCCGGCGCGCATGGTTTCGGTATTGCAGAACGTGGCGGTTGACTGTGCGGATGCCTACGAGCCGGCACGGTTCTGGAGCAGGGTGACCGGCCATCTACTGCATCCGGAGGACAAACCGGGTGATCGGGAGACTCAGGTGCTGCTGGCGGAGGGCCCGGTGCTGTACTTCAACCAGGTGCCCGAGTCCAAGAAGACCAAGAACCGGATCCATCTGTGTCTGCGCCCTGAGACCTCGCGTGAGCAGGAGGTGGAGCGGCTGCTGGGGATCGGTGCCATCTTTGTCACCGATCACCGGAATCCCGATGGCTCTGGCTGGGCAGTCCTTGCCGACCCCGAAGGCAACGAATTCTGCGTTCCTCGCAGCGAGTCCGACCGGGCCGCGATAAATTTCTGAAGCTCACGCGCCGTCCTGGCCGGTTTCGTATGGCAGCTGCTCACAACCACTCGTTGATGGCCGCGATGCGAACGGTCGCCTCGTGGCGGACCGTGGGTTTCTCGTACCGTGTGGCCACGGCCCGGTGCCTCTTGAGGCGGTCGACGCCGCATTCGACCGCGTGACGCCTGCGGTAGTCGGTCCTGTCGGATTTCGGCGGACGGCCGCCGCGGGAGCCGAGCTTCCTGCGGTTGCGGACGTGATCGGCCTTGTCCGGGATGGTGCAGCGGATCCCGCGTCTGCGCAGGTAGGCCAGGTTCTTCCGAGAGGCGTACGCCTTGTCGGCACGCACGCGGCCGGGCCGGACACGGGGCCCTCCCGGCCCGGTGCGGGGCACACAGATCGCCTTCAGGACGGGCTCGAACTGCGGGGAGTCGCCACGCTGCCCGGCCGTGGTCACGCGGGAAGCACGATCCGGCCGGGAAGAACAACGGCAACAGTCGCAACGGCACTCGTGCGAAGACCGTGCCGACCGGCATCGGCCCGGTCGAGGTCGGGGTGCCCCGGGGCGCCGTCGGCGGCTTCGAGCCGCAGATCGTCAAGAAGCGGCAGCGCCGTCCGTCCGGCGTGGACGAAATGGTGCCGGCTGCCGTGGCCGGGTCACCGCGGTGGGCGGGTGTGGCCCCGGCGGCTCGGGCGGCGGCACAGTTTCCGTGGCGGTGCGGTCAGCCGGTTGCCCGGTGGGTGGGGACGTCGGCTTCCTGAGTGGCCGCCCAGGACGCGAGCAGGCGCAGGCTCTCTTCGGAGGACGAGCCGGGTTCGGCGGCGTAGATGGTGAGGGTGAGGCCGGGTTCGGCGGCCATCTCCAGGCCCTCGTAGGCGAGGGTGAGGTCGCCGGCGGCGTGGTGGTGGTAGCGCTTGATGCCGGTGCCGTGGTGGCGGACGTTGTGGGCGCCCCAGCGGGTGCGGAAGGCATCGCTGCGGGTGGAGAGCTCGCCGACGAGGTCGTGGAGGTCCTTGTCGTGCGGGTTGCGGCCGGCTTCGGTGCGCAGGATGGCGACGGCGATGTCGGCGGCCTGGTCCCAGTCGGGGTAGAAGCGGCGGGAGGCCGGGTCGAGGAAGTTGAAGCGGGCGAGGTTCGCCTGGTTGTGGGGGTTGGCGTAGACGTCGGCGTGGAAGGCGCGGGCGAGCTGGTTGACGGCGAGCAGGTCCATGCGGCCGTTGCGGACGAAGGCGGGGCCGGCGGTGATGGCGTCCAGGGTCCACTGCAGGCTGCGGTGCGCTTTCCACTGCCGGGTGGTGCGGCGGCGGGGCCGGGTGAGGGCGTCGGAGCCGTCTGCGGCCTGGGCCAGGTGGAGGAGGTGAGCGCGTTCGGCGTCGTCGAGCTGGAGGGCGCGGGCGACGGTTTCGAGGACGGCCGGTGAGACACCGGCGAGGTGGCCGCGCTCGAGCTTGGCGTAGTACTCGACGCTGACGTCGGCCAGGGCTGCGACCTCGCTGCGGCGCAGCCCGGGGACGCGGCGCCGGGTGCCGGCGGGCAGACCGGCCTGCTCGGGGGTGATCCTGGCTCGCCGCGAGGTGAGGAACTCACGGACCTCTTGCTGGTTGTCCACCCTTCGACCGTACGTGCCGCGCGCTGCCGGAGGGATGTACTGCCAGTACACCCTTTGACAGTGACTCGCTGCGCGCCCGAAGAGCGGGTTACCTGGATGAGGAGGCACTTCCCGTCCGGCCCACCGGACTGAGGGGAGAGGCCCGGACCCGTTCTGCGGGCGGCGCTTCGCTGCTCGCATCGGGACCGCCCCAGCACACGGCTCCTACCGGCCCCGGTAGGAGCACCCCGGCACGTAAAGGAATCCCTCTCATGCGCGGAGCAGTGATCCACGCCCCCGGCGACGTCCGCTTCGAGACCTTGGACGACCCGAAGATCGTCCATCCGACCGATGCGATCATCCGTACGGCCGTCACCTGTGTCTGCGGCTCGGACCTGTGGCCCTACCGCGGCGCGGAGCCGATCGGCGACCCTCATCCGATGGGGCACGAATACGTCGGCTTCGTGGAGGAGGTCGGCAGTGAGGTCACCTCGGTCAAGCCGGGCCAGTTCGTGGTCGGCTCCTTCGCCACCTCGGACAACACCTGCGTGAACTGCCGCAACGGCTTCCAGTCGAACTGCCTGCACCGCGAGTTCATGAGCACCTGCCAGGCCGACTACGTCCGCATCCCCAACGCCCAGGGCACCCTCGTCGCCACCGACGGAGTGCCCGAGGAGCCGTTCTGGCCCGGTCTGCTGGCCGTTTCCGACGTCATGGGCACGGGCTGGTGGGCCGCCGACGCCGCCGAGGTCAAGCCCGGCTCCACCGCTGTCGTGGTCGGGGACGGGGCGGTGGGCCTGTGCGCGGTGATCGCGGCCAAGGAGATGGGTGCGGAGCGCATCATCGCCATGTCCCGCCACGAGTCCCGCCAGAGGCTGGCCCGGGAGTTCGGCGCGACCGACATCGTCACCGAGCGCGGCGACGAGGGCATCGCCCGGATCAAGGACCTCACCGGCGGGATCGGAGCCGACAGCGTGCTGGAGTGCGTCGGCACCGCCCAAGCCATGCAGCAGGCCCTGCACTCGGCCCGGCCCGGCGGCAACGTCGGCTTCGTCGGCGTCCCCCACGAGGTCGCCGTCGACGGACAGGAGCTGTTCTTCTCCCACGTCGGCCTGCGCGGCGGCCCCGCCCCCGTGCGCCGCTACCTGCCCGACCTCGTCGACCGCGTCCTGTCGGGCCGGATCGGCCCGGGCAAGGTCTTCGACCTCATCCTGCCCCTGGACCAGGTCGCCGAGGGCTACACGGCCATGGACGAGCGCCGCGCCATCAAGACGCTCCTCAAGCCCTGACCCCGTACACCGACGACGTCCCCGGCCCGGCCCAACGGCCCGGCATCGTCCGTCCGGCGCAACGGGTCCCGGCCTCGCGCCGAGCCCCTGCCCGACCGAACCGGGACGCCTCCCATGCTCCGCGCCGCCCGCCGTGTTGTCCCCGCCGCCGCGCTCCTGCCGGCCCTGACAGCCTGCGGCGCCCCCGTCCCCGACGGCCCCGCCGTCGCGGGCGCCGTCACACCGAAGGCGGACGATCTCGCCCACTGCACGCCCTGGGGGAACCTCGCCTTCTTCCATCGCGACGGCGAGCATCCCCCGGGCCTGGCATCCTCGGCCGCCTCGCCGACAACCACGACCTCGGCCGCCTCGCCACAGCCGAGCGGATCCGCATCGAAGTTTCCTGATCCCGGCACCGCGCCGCCCCGCGACCTGTCCGTTCAGTTTTCGACGGGAGAACATCTTGAATCCCACCTACGACTTCCACGGCCAGGTCGCCTTCGTCACCGGCGCCTCCTCCGGCATGGGCCTGGCCACGGCCTCCGCCTTCGCCGAAGCGGGCGCCGCCGTGGCGCTGGCCGACATCGACGAAGCCGCCCTGGAAGCGGCCGTGGAGCAGCTCACCAACGAAGGCCACCAGGCGCTCGCCCTCACCTGCGACGTCGCCGACGAGGACCAGGTCGCCGCCGCGGTCGACCGCACGGTGGACACGTTCGGCCGTCTGGACATGGCCTACAACAACGCCGGCGTCCAGATCCCGCCTGCCGACGCCGCAGAGGAGTCGGCCGAGATCTTCGACCGGGTCAACGCCGTCAACCTGCGCGGCATCTGGGCCTCCATGAAGCACGAACTGCGCCATATGCGGACCCGGGGCAGCGGCGCCATCGTCAACTGTTCTTCCCTGGGCGGCCTCGTCGGCATCCCCGGCCGCGCCTCCTACCACGCCTCCAAGCACGGCGTGATCGGCCTGACCGGCAGTGCCGCCCTCGAATACGCGCCGCGCGGCATCCGCATCAACGCCATCTGCCCCGGCACCATCGACACCCCCATGGTCAGCAACATGATCGCCAAGGGCGATCTCGACCGCGCCCAAGCCGAGGCGGGCCAGCCCATCAACCGCCTCGGCACCACCGACGAGATCGCCCAGGCCGTCCTGTGGCTGTGCAGCCCCGGCGCAAGCTTCGTCATCGGCGTCGCCCTCCCCGTCGACGGCGGATACGTGGCCCAGTAAGCACCCGCTCACCACCAGCAGGAGAAGCAGCATGGAATTCGTCGAGCAGCAGTCCACCAGCAAGGCTCCGGCCGAATGGTTCACCGGCGACGTCTGGTGGGACGTCATCGTCGCCGGCCAGGAACCCTCCCGCATGCGCGCCAACCTGGTGCGCTTCTCCCCCGGCGCCCGCACCAACTGGCACTCCCACGCCGTCGGCCAAACCCTCCACGTCACCTCCGGCATCGCCCTCATCGGCACCCGCGACGGCACCCTCTTCGAGGCCCATCCCGGCCAGACCGTCACCTGCCCGCCCGGCGAGGAACACTGGCACGGCGCCGCCCCCGACCGCTTCATGGAACACATCGCCCTGTGGGAAGCCACGACAGACGGCACCCCCGAGACCACCTGGGCCGAGCCGGTCATCCCCCTGCAGTACAACGGTCCCCGCACCCACCACCGGTAATTCTTCTCTGGGCATGGCCCGTCTGCGTGTCCCCCGACCGCGTGGTCGGCCTCGCACCAGGCCGGACATGGTCCTGGCCGAGAGGGCGTACTCCTCCCGCGTGATCCGCGACCACCTGCGCAAGCCCGGCATCCACGCGGTGATTCCCGTCCCGGCGGACCGGCGCGGCCATCGGCTGCGTCGCGGGTCAGCGGGCGGCGGTGGCGGGGCCGACGGGGGTGTCCCCGCGCAGTGTGATGCGGTGCATGACGCGGTGCCGGTCGCCGTAGTCGCGGTTGGCGTAGTGGGCGGTGCTGCGGTTGTCCCACAGGGTGACGTCACCCGGCTGCCAGCGGTGCCGCACGACGTGCTCGGGCTTGGTGAGGTGGGCGTACAGGATGTCGAGGACGCCCCGGCTCTCGTACTCCGAGACGCCCACGATGTGCGAGGTGAAGCCGGGGTTCACGAACAGGCCCTTGCGGCCGCTCTCGGGGTGCACCCGCACCACCGGGTGCTCCACCGGCGTCAGACCGGTGAACACCTCGCCCTCCCACACGTTGCCGCGGCCCTGCCGGCGCTGGGCCAGGTAGTAGCCGAACTCACGGGTGCCGTCGTGGACGGCGGTCAGCGTGTCGACGTACGCCTGCAGGCCCGGCGACAGCGACTCGTAGGCGAGCTGGCTGTCGGCCCAGTTGGTGTCGCCGCCATTGGGCGGCAGCACCACGGCTCGCAGCACGGAGATCGCCGGGGGCCTGCGCACGAATGTCACGTCCGTGTGCCACACGTCGGCGAACCCGTTGTCCTGACTGTCCAGGGAGTACACCTCGGGAGCCACGTCACCGGAGTCGTGGACGGGATGCCCGGCGGTGACCTCGCCCAGACGCCTGCCGAAGTCGATCTGTGCTGAGTCGTCGAGGCCGTGCTGGCCGCGCACGAACAGCACCTTGTACCTGACCAGTGCCTCGCGCAGGGCGAGGACCTGGTCGTCGTCGAGGCGGCCGAGGTCGATGCCGTGGACCTCGGCGCCGAAGTGGGGGCCGAGTTCGATGACCGGCAGTTTCGTCGCGGCGGGCCGCTCGCTGAGGATGCTCATCCGTGTGTTTCCTTTCGTGTGGTACGGAGATCAGGCCGCCGCGGCGGCCTTGACTGCGTGGGAGACCTGCGCGCGCAGCTCGGCGAACTCCCGGGAGCCGCGCAGTTCCTCTGCGTCGACGTCTCCACGGGGCAGGGTGATCGGCAGGTCCAGGGCCACGGTTCCCGGGCTCCTGGTCAGCACGACGATGCGGGACCCGAGGAAGATCGCCTCGTCCGCCGAGTGCGTCACGAACACCGTGGTCCGTCCGGTCCGGTCGGTCACCCGACGGAGGTCCTCCTGGAGCCGCTCCCTGGTCAGGGCGTCCAGCGCCGCGAACGGCTCGTCGAGGAGGAAGAGCGGGTTCTCGGCGGCGAGCGCCCGGGCGATGGCGACGCGCTGCTGCTGGCCGCCCGAGATCTCCCAGACGCGCCGCTCCTCGGTGCCTTCGAGGCCGACCCGGGCCAGCAGCTCCGCGCGGCGCCCGGGCCACTGCGCGCGGTGCACCCCTGCGTACCGCAGCGCCAGGTCGATGTTGCCGCGCACGGTCCGCCACGGGAACAGCCGCGGCGTCTGGAACACCACGCCGGCCGCCTCGCCGGGCCGCGGCTCAGCCCCGGAGATACGTACCGAGCCGTCGGTGGGCCGTTCGAACCCGGCGATCAGCCGCAGCAGGGTGCTCTTGCCGCAGCCGGAGGCGCCGACCAGGACCAGGAACTCTCCGGCCGGCACGGTCAGGTCGACCGGGCCGACGGCGGTGAACGCCTCGCCGTCCCGGCCGTACCGGTGGGTGACGTGGTCGAGGCGGACGGATCCGGCACGCGTGGAGTCCGCTTCGTCCCGTGTGCTGGTGAGTTCACTTGACGGCATCGGACAGTCCCTTGAGGTAAAAGGCCTTGCGGACGGCGTTCTCGGACGGTGCGGCGTCGATCTGCTTCTGGCCGGCCAGGAACCGACCGGTGTCGGTGACGTAGGTGAGCAGTTTGCCCGGGCTGCCGTCGGTGCCGAGCCAGTCTGCTGAGGTCACTTGCTCCGGGGTGAGGAAGACGCCCTGCTTCAGCTGCGCCCTGGCGTCCGCGGTGCTGATGCCGAGTTCGGCCGCGACGGCCTTGACCGAGCCGTCGGGGTCGGACTCGAGCAGGCGCAGGGCTTCGGCCTCCGCCTTGCGCCAGGAGTCTATGGCCTGCGGGTCCTTGGCGATCAGGTCGTCCGAGACGACGGCGAGGTCGAGGGTGGGTTTGCCCGCTCCGCCGATCTCCTTGCTGCTGGTGAGCTGGGTGCCGGTCCTGCGCAGCTCGTCCAGGGTCGGCAGCCACACATAGGCGGCGTCGATGTCGCCGCGCTGCCAGGCGGCGAGGATGGCCTGCGGCTGCAGGTCGACGAGCTTGACGTCGGACGTCTTGAGCCCGGCCGTCTCCAGCGCGGCCAGCAGACTGTAGTGCGAGGTGGAGGCGAACGGTGTGCCGATCGTCCTGCCCTTGAGCCCGGCGACGTCAAGGATGCCGGTGTCCTTGCGCACCACCAGGGCTTCGTTCTCCCCGGCGACGTCGAGGATCCAGGCGACCTTGTACGGGATCGGCGAGCTGCCCGACACGCCGCGCGCGAACGGGCTGGAGCCAAGCGCGGCGATGTCGAGGGACTTGCCGAGGAAGGCCTGGTTCACACTGGCGCCGGAGTCGAATCTGATCCAAGTGATGGTGTGGTCGGGCAGTGCTTTCTCCAGCAGCTTCTTGTTCTTCACGATCAAGTCGCCGCTGGGGAAGGCGAAGTAGCCGATACGCAGCCGCTTGGAGCCGCCTGGCGTGGAGGCCTCGCTGTCGGAGGAGCAGCCGGTGACGGCCGCGGAGACGGTGGCCAGCGCGCCGGTGAGGAGGAGGCGGCGGGACGGGCCTTGGGGGGCACGGGGCATGGCGGAGCCGTTTCTGTGCAAAGGGAAGTGAGGGTTCTACGCGCGACCGCGCCAGGGAACGACCGCGCGTTCCAGCCGCAGCAGCAGGCCGTCAATGACCAGGCCGGAGATGCCGATGGCGATGATGCCGACGAGCACGACGGGGGTGTTGTTGTAGTTGGCGGCGTCCTTGACCATGCCGCCGATGCCGGGCAGGCCGTTGACCAACTCGGCGGCGACGAGGGAGGAGTAGGCCACACCAACGGCAAGCCGGACCCCGGTGAGCGTCTCCGGCAGGGCGGACGGTACGACGACGTCCCTGACGGTGTCCCACCGTGACGCGCCGAGTGCCCGGGCTGCCTCGATCAGGCTCTTGGGCACAGCGGCGACGGCGGTGGTGGTGGAGACCGCCACGGGCGGGAACGCCGCCACCGCCAGCAGGGTGACCTTCGGCTCCTCGTTGATGCCCAGCCAGATGACGAGCAGTGAGAAGTACGCCAGCGGCGGCAGCGTCCGCAGGAAAGTGATCCAGGGCTCGAACAGCGAGCGCAGCCGGCCGACGGTGCCCATGAGCAGACCGAACAGCACCCCGAGCGCGATGCCGATGCCGGCTCCGATCGCGATGCGGCGCAGGCTGATGCCCAAGTGCTCAACGAGGGTGGTGCCGTTGTAGCCCCGTACGCCGTCGTGGGTGGTGGACACGGTGACGAACGCGTCCCACACCCTGGCCGGCGGCGGAACCAGTGTCTCGCTCCACGTCCCGCTCACTGCCAGCAGCTGCCACAGGGCGAGGAACAGCAGCAGCGAGCCGAACGGCAACGCGGCACGGCGCACGCGCGCCCACGCCCTCCCCGACGGGAGGCGGCGTTCGGGCGGTACGTCGGCGGGTGTCTCCGAGGTGTCGGGCTCGGACAGACGAGAAGTCGTGGACATGTGGCGTCCTTCATGGGGCGCCGGGACATGGGCGGATGCCGTCGGCCGACAGGGGCGGCCGGCCCCGGGCGAGAGTGATGCTGGACGAAGCAGAGGGGGCACCCTGCGTCAGGGTGCGTGAACGGCCCCGCCGGGTGGCATCACCGGACGGCGCGGTGCGTCAGAAAGGCTGGATCAACAACACGAGCCCGTGCGTCGGCACAGGTCGATGACCAGGCGTCGCACCAAGGGCTCGGGAATCATGGCCCATTTCTACAGCAGCCCCGGCTCCGCGCCAAGAGGCGTCCACTTATTGGAACGGGGTGTCCATACGGTCTTCTGCGGCACGCTCCGAGGAACCGTACGGGGTGGGCGGGACTCGGAAGCTGTCGACAGACCAGCAATCGAAGCGACGTTTGCGGAGCATCCCTCAGGAAGAGCCCTGCTGTGCCGCTCGGCGGGTCGAGCGGCGGCGCAGCCACAGGGGGAGGGCGTACCAGGACAGCGCGAACCACAGCATCACCGCGCCGACAAGGAATTTCGCCATCAGGCCGGGCACAACGACGTGCAGGATCAGGAACAGGGTGCAGCCGATCGTCACAGCCAGCAGAGCCATGCCGCACATCATGAGCCGGTGCGCCACCTCCACCATCTCGTCCTTCATGCGCTGCCCGGACAGGAAGCGGTGGATCGACACCGGCGCTATCAGGGATGCGGTCGCCGCCGCGCCCGACACCACCGTGATGACGTAGACGACGTGGTCGAACGTGCCCAAGTCGTGGAAGAGGGGCGTGAAGGCGACGCTGAGCAGGAAGCCGAAGAGGATCTGGACTCCCGTCTGCGCGACGCGCGTCTCCTGCATGATCTCGTTCCACCGGCGATTGACGCGCTCACGTGGGGTTTCCGGCGCCTCGTCCCCAGGAGCGATGGCGTGACCGCCGCACTCACCGCACCGGCCGGTCTCCGCTTCCGACCGCTCGATCGACTCCACCGTCAAGCTCATGTTTCCTCCCGTTCCCGACCTTCGTCTGCCCGCCCGGCTTCGTTGCATGCCGGAGCAACAGGCGCCGCCCGGCGCTGATCACGCACGTGCACGAACTCGTTGGTGTCGCCGGTTCGATGCCTCGGCCGAGCCGTTTGTGCTTGTGCTTGTGGACGACGAGCGTGACTCTGACGCCGGAGGCGCGCGGTTCTCCGGCAAGCGTGACGGCTTTGTCCGGCTCGGGCCGCTGGGCGGCGTGGACGGAGATCTTCTTTCGCAAGCAACCATCCACGGAACGTCACGTTCTCAGTGAGTGTCTCGCGGCCGGTGCTGAGGCGGGCGATGCCGAAGTCGATGAGCTTGGTCGCACCCTGTCGAGACAGGATCACATTCGATGGCTTGACGTCCCGATGGACGACCCCGGCGGCATGGGCGTCCCACAGGCCCCGCGCGATCTGCCGACCCCACGACGCCACGTCCGCCTGACGGAGGCGGCGGGGAGCACACCCTGAAGATCCATCCGACCAGTCGGCACGCTCCGCGCTCAGTCCCGGAATGCCGCGGTCGCGTTCCGGACGAAGGAGCGGATCAGCGGATTCGTGTCGCCCTTGTTCCACGCCGCCACCATGCGGCTCGGCGGCATGTCGGTCAGCGGCACCACGGCGAGACCCTCCGGAGGCCTGTGGTCCGCGAGCGTCACGCCGACCGTGCCGTTCCACAGGACGGCCTGCCGGCACTCCTGGACGGCACGCACCACCGGGCCCTCGCGGGGTTCACCGCCGTTCCAGTACGACTGCCAGCGGGCGTCGGTGCCCTCAGGGAAGACGAACCAGCGGCGGCCGGCCAGATCTGCGAGCGTCAGGCTGTCCCGGCGGGCGAGCGGATCGTCGGCACGCAGCAACGCGCCCACCGGGTCGGCGCGCAGCTCGCGCACCGTCAGACCCGTCTCGCCGAACGGTCCCCGGGTCAGGGCGACGTCGACCAGCCCGGCGTGCAGCCCGCAGGTGGGATCGGTCAGGCCGGTCTCGCGGATGCGGACCTCGACACCGGGATGGAGCCGACGGAAGGCGTCGGCCAGCCGCATCGCCCTCGGGTCGCCGCTGTCCCCGAGGAAGCCGACGGTGATGGTCGCGGCGCCGGCCGCCGCGGTCACACGGGTGCGCAGCCGATCGGCCCGGTCGAGCAGGGCCCGCGCCTCGTCGAACAGCACCGACCCGGCGGGAGTGAGGGCAACACCGGCCGGGGAGCGGTCGAACAGCGCGCCGCCGACCTCGGCCTCCAGCTGCTTGATCGCCCGGCTCAGCGGAGGCTGGCTCATGTGCAGCCGGGCGGCGGCCCGGCCGAAGTGGAGTTCCTCGGCGACCGCCACGAAGTAGCGCAGCGTGCGTAGCTCCATGCCCGCGACGATACCCGTACGGTATCGGGGCTGCGCAACGGGTCTTGGACAGTCGGGGCCCGCCGGACGTGGAATCGCCGCATGACTGATGAACCGAAGGCCCTTGTGCCGGCCGCGGACCCCGCCGTGTCGGTCGTCGGGCCGGACGACGGCGAGACGATCATGCTGGGCACCACGCGAATGCGCCTCCTGGAGGACGGCAGCACCACGGGACGCCGGCTCGGCATCGCCGAGTCCGTCCTGGCACCGCACACCCCCGGACCGCCGCAGCACCGCCACGCCCAGCACGACGAAGGTTTCTACATCATCTCCGGAACGGTGCGGTTCACCGTCGGGGACAAGGACTACGACGCGACGGCGGGCACGCTGGTGATGGTCCCGCCGGGAGCGCCGCACACGTTCGCCAACACGACCGGCGAACCGGCCGTCATGCTCAGCACGTTCACGCCGGACCTGTACGTACAGTACTTCCGCGACCTGCAGGCCATGTTCACCGGCGGCCGGGCACCGACCCCCGAGGCGAACATCGAGACGATGAGCCGTTACGCCACCGAGCCGGCCACCGACTTCGCCGCGCGGCCGGCCGCCGGAGGGGTGTCGTGAACGTCGCCTACTGGAGCGTCGCCGGCCTGCTCGCCCTCTTCCACCTCTACGGAGGCGGCGTCAAGGTGGTGCGGAGCCGTGAACAGCTGCTGCCGATGATGGCCTGGGTGGACAGCATGCCGATGCCGGCCGTCAGGGCCATCGGACTGGTCGAGGTGCTCGGCGCGACCGGTCTGCTCCTGCCGCCGCTGACCGGCATCGCCCCCTGGCTGTCCCTCGCCGCGGCCATCGGGTTCGTGGTCCTGCAGATCGGTGCCACCGGGGTGCACCTGGCGCGCGGAGACCGCAGGATCGCC
Source organism: Streptomyces sp. NPDC085927 (assembly GCF_044540975.1). Taxonomy (NCBI): domain Bacteria; kingdom Bacillati; phylum Actinomycetota; class Actinomycetes; order Kitasatosporales; family Streptomycetaceae; genus Streptomyces; species Streptomyces sp. NPDC085927. Next base: position 447,032 of record NZ_JBITSN010000005.1, on the reverse strand, counting down.
CTCAACATCACGCTCCTCCTCACCGCTGCCGTCACCACCTGGCTGGCGACGACGTGGCTGTGAGGCCGGACCACATGGGCGGCCTCCACCGGAGCGGGCACCGAACGGCCCTGTGACAGAAGGCCTCCGGTTCCCGGACGAGGGGGCGACAGTCCGGGACACGGGGGCCCTGCCCGCGGGACAGTGGAGGGGCGCCGGAGAGAGGAAGCCCGGTGCGGAGGTGTACGGGATGCTGAGGAATCCCGTCGACGGGACACGGCTGCGCATCCTGGCGCGGCTGAGCGAATCCGCTGTCGCACCGCAGGCAAACCGTCTTCGAATACTCACGAAGCGCCCTCTCAGAAGGCGCCGTACGGTGGGGCGATGGTTCCCGGCCGCCACCGGATGAGGGTGACGCCGGGTGACGCCCTGCGGCTCGGCGCGAGGCCCGCCAAGACGGGCCCCCTTCGGTCCCTATGACGCGATCGCGCGCGACGCTGGGGGCATGGAGAGCGAGGTCTTGGTCGTTCCGGATTTCCCGAACGAGAAGCCAATGGCCGAACGGTTGCGCAGGTGCTCGACGTCATCGGATCTCGGTGTGTCCCGGGTCGGAGATACGACTTCCGGTCCTGGTCGCTACGTAGCCTCACACCATGACCGAAGAGGCCGAGATCGTGCTGAAGAACTACGACTGGATGCTCCGTCACCAAGGGCTGGACCAGGTGGAGCTGGACTGGGACTCCCGCACTCTGGTGTGGGGTGGTGGGGGCTCCGACCTCGAAGACCTGTGCAGGCCGGGCTTTACGCCTGCAACCGATGTCAGCTGACGCGTGGAGCTGCCGGCCGATCATTTTTCCTTGTGGTCAGAGACCGACGCCGGGCCTCCGTTCGTGATCTTGGAGGGCGGACGCCGGCTCCTGGCTGTGGGCGGCTGAGGAGCGCCGTGGTGCACGCGGTGCTGGAGCGGCCTTCGGCCACCCGGCCGGGGTCCACGGGGTCGGTCACGGTGTTTCCCGCTGTACCGAGGAGGTCCCCCGGCCTCGGTGAACGGCGAAGCGGGTCGGCACCCGTTCGGCCAGGGCGCTGATGTGTGTGACGATGCCGACCATTTGGCCCCTGCGGATCGCGAGCTCTTCCAGCGTGGCGGCGACCGTCTCCAGTGTCGTCTCGTCCAGCGTGCCGAATCCCTCGTCGAGGAAGATGGACTCCAGCCGGGCGGCGCCGGCTGCGGCCATGGCCGGCAGCTGCTCCGAAAGCGCCAGGGCGAGGGCGAGGCTGGCCTGGAACGTCTCACCTCCGGACAGCGTCTTGGCCGGCCGACGGCCGTCCGCGTCGGTGTGGTCGATGACGAGAAAGTTCCCGTCGTCGTGGACCAGCTCGAACTGCCCGTCGGACAGTCCGGCAAGCATCTCGGAGGCATGCGCGACGAGTGCGTCGAGGGCCGTCGTGACAAGCCGGCGAGGAAACCCGTCTGCGCGCATCAGGTGGCCGAGCGTCTTTGCCACCTGATGCGCCTGCTCCGCGTGTTGCCGCCGCGCGTCGAGCTTCGCGGCCTGTTCCCGTCGCTCGACGAGGCGCCGTGCCTCCTGGCGGGCTCCCCTCAGCGCTGCCGCGACCGCCGGCTCGGCCGTCTCGGTGAACGGCCGTTCCGTAGCGACCTCCACGCCGGGGGCGGCGAGTACGTCGGCGAGCCGGTCCTCGGCAGTGGTGAGCCGGTCACGAACCCTCGTCAGCCTCTCGTGCGCACCGGACAGCGCCGTGGTGCGGGTGGCGGCGGCGTCGGCCGCCCAGGAGACGAGGGTCGTCCACGCCGTGGTCAGGTCATCACGGACCAGCGCCGGAGCCCCGAGCGTGACGAGTGGGTCGCGGACCTGCTCGAGCACCGACCAGAGCGCCTGTACTTCCTGGTGAACACCCGCCGCGGTCTTCTCGGCGCTCGCCCTGGCGGTCCGCGCACGCCGAAGCCGTGCGTCCGCCTCATCGGCGGCCCTTTCCAGCTGCTCCCGGCGGGCGAGCGCAGCGGTCACCTGCTCCAGGGCGGGGGCGTCGGCGAGATCGGCACGCAGGGCGGCGACCCGACCGATGAGCATGTTCAGCTCGCTGGTGGCCTGCTGCTCGGCCCGGGACGCCTTCGTCCACTCGCCACGCAACCGCTCCACCTCACGGTCGGCCTGGATTCGTGCTTGTTCGGCGGCATCGAGGTCGGGCTCGGTCGGAGGGCCGGGCATCGTCGTGACCCGCTGCTCGCACACCGGGCACGACGCGCCGACCCGCAGGTGCGGCCGCAACGCTGCGGCGAGATGCGACCGCGTCGCGACCTCCCGCGCCTGTCGTGCCTGCCGGGCGGACCTTTCGGCCTCCTCACTGACGGCGATGACCTCGCGGAGCGCCGCGGCGCGCCGCTGCCGCAGCGCCTGCGCGGTGAGCAGCCTCCCTTCCGTCTCGTCGAGCTCGGCATGATCGCGGCGGGCTCGCTCGAGTGAGGCCCGGGGCGGTGCCGCCGCAAGCTGCTCGCGGGCGGCCGTGTCGGCCGTCTCGGCTGCGGCGAGCTCCTCGTCGGCCGTCTCGCACGCGGCCCTGATCTCGCTTTCCCTCTCCCCGAGTTCCTCGAACCCGGCCGGCACGGCAACCGCCCTCAGCCGGTCCCGCTCCTCGGTCAGTGCCACGCACGCCTGTCGCGCCTCGGCCACCACCGCGCCGTGCTTCGCGAGTTCGGGCAGCATCGCACGAACCCGTTCGGCGACTTTCTCCAGCGCGGCCACCTGGCCCTGTGCCGCCTGGAGGGCGGGTTCGGTCGCATCGGTGAACTCCTCAAGCTGCCGGGCGAGGAGTTCGGCGCGCTGCTTCTCGCTCTCGGCCTCCGCATTCGCCGCCTGCGCGATCCGGTTGTAGAACTGCAGTCCCATCAGTTTGACGAGGATCTCCTGCCGCTTGGCAGGCTGTTCGTGCAGGAACTCGGCGAAGTCACCCTGCGGCAGCGCCACACAGGTGATGAAGTGCTCGAACGGCAGCCCGATCAGCTTCTCCACCGCGGGCGTGACCTCGGAGTCGGAGGCGAGCACCTTGGTGACGTCGTCCGGTGCGCCGAACGCGGCCGGGTCGGCGAGTTGTTCCAGCCGGGCATTCTTCACGTTGACGCCACCGGTGGTGCGGCGCAGCTCCCGGACGGCGACGTAGCGGTGTCCGGCGAGGTCGAAGACGAGCCGGACGATGCCCCGGCGGGTGGTCGGCGCGAGCGCGTTCGCGACCATACGCCGGTCGCCCCAGCGCGGCACCGATCCGTACAGCGCGAACGTGATCGCGTCGATGACGGTGGACTTGCCCGAGCCGGTGGGGCCGACGAGCGCGAAGTAGTCCGCCTCGCGGAAGTCCATCATGGTCGGCTCCCGAAATGAGGCGAAGCCGTTCATCTCCAGCAGCACCGGCCTCATCGAGGCTCCTCCCCGCCGTCAGGCGTTCGCGGTGGTGACCTGGTCGTGGAGCCTGGCGAACAGTGCTTCGACCCGTTCGTCGACCAGGTTCCGGGTGACGCAGTATTCGTGGAACAGCTCAGCGGGGCTGCGCTCCACGCCGTCGGCCGGCGCGGACGATCCGGCGGTGTGCACGGGTGCGGCGAACTCCGGATCGATGCGCACCTCCAGCGCGTTCGGCAGCAGCCGCTGCACCTCCTGCCGCAGACCCGCACGCGCCGGTTCGCACAGCAATACCCTCAGGTAGTCGTCCAGGTAGTCGTCGCCGAGCGAGTCGGCGCGCCGGGTCAGCTCGTCGACGGTGCCGCGTACGGTGCGCAGCCGCCGTCCGGACCCGATGGGTACCTCGGCGACGATACGGGCGGGCGCGCCGACCTCGGCCTCGACGACGAGGACCATCGAGGGGTCGTCCTGCTCGCCGAAGTCGAGGGTGATCGGGCTGCCGCAGTAGTGCACCGGACACGGCGCGGGCAGCGACTGCCGGCGGTGCAGGTGCCCGAGCGCGACGTAGTGCGCCTCGGGTGGGAAGGCATCGGCCGGCACCCAGTACTCGAGGATCGACTGGGCGGACCGCTCTCCCCCGCCGAGCTTTCCCCCGGCCACCGTCAGGTGCGCCATCACCAGGTTGACCGCATCGTCGCGGAAACCGGCCGTGAGTGCGGCAATCAGGTCCCGCACCAGCCGACCGTAGCCGGTTGCGGCCTCCCCGGGCGTCTTGCCGACCAGTTGGGCAGCACGTACCGCGTAGCGCTGGGACAGGAACGGCAGCAGAGCGACAGTGACCGGCTCTCCCGTCGAGCGCGCGGTGAACTTGACCACTCCGCCGTCGGCCGCGACGCGCACATTGCCGACCAGGGTGATCCCCGCGCTCGCCATGAGCGGCCGGTAGGCGTCGAAGGTGGGGGCGTGGTCGTGGTTGCCGGCGATCGCGATGACCTCGGCACCGGTGCGTCGCAGCGTGAGCAGCGCCTGTACCAGCAGCTGCTGGGCGTCCGCCGACGGGGCGGACGACTCGTACAGGTCACCGGCAACGAGGACTGCGTCAACCCGGTGGTCCCGTGCCACCTGGACGATCTCGCGCAGGACGGCCCGCTGCTCGTCGAGTCGGCTGTGCCCCTTGAGCACCTTTCCGACGTGCCAGTCCGATGTGTGCAAAAACTTCATGTCCTCGCCTCGTCGTCCCGTGGGGGGGTGTCGACGGCGGCACGCTGTCGGATCAGAAGGCCGGTACATCGTCCATTGCACTTGGGAAGTCCAGGTCGGTGAACGGCTCGTCCGCGCTGTCGTCGTAGACCTCGCGACAGGCCGTCTCGTTCCCGTTGTCCGGCCGGACCTCGGGAGCGGTGTCCCGGCCTTCGGGGTGGCAGTCGGCGCAGGTCAGGCCGATGGCGGCTGCCGGGTTCCAGCCCTCGGGCTGCTCCTGGCCGCTTGGCGGCAGGACATTCATGACGATCACCCGGCAATCTTCGACCGGGTCAGAAGGGGAACATGGGGCTGTTGCGGTTGTGGGGGGCGCTTTTGTCCCCGCCGGGGGCCTCCGGCGCGTCGTTCGGCGCGGACGGGGCGGTGTCGAAGAGGGTGCCGCCGGGCGCGCCCACGCGCGGGATCTTGCTGACCGTCGCGGCGGCGTAGCGCAGGGAGGGGCCGATCTCCAAGGCCTCCAGCTCGATGACGGTCCGCTTCTCGCCTTCCTTGGTCTCGTACGTCCGCTGGTGCAGCCGCCCCTGGACGATGACACGGGTGCCGCGCGCCAGGGACTGGGCGACGTGTTCCGCCATCTGCCGCCAGACCGAACAGCGCAGGAACAGTGTGTCGGCGTCCCTCCACTCGTTGCTCTGCCGGTCGAAGGTGCGGGGCGTGGAGGCGACGGTGAAGTGTGTGACCGCGTCGCCGGACGGGGTGGTGCGGACTTCGGGGTCGTCGGTCAGGTTGCCGACGACGGTGACGACGGTCTCGCCGACCATGAGAGGTACTCCTAACGTACTTACGGACGGGTGGAGTTGGATGTCTGACGACAACGCTGCCGCTTCGGTGTGTCTTCGGGCTCAGTGCCCGGCCCCTTTTCTTCTCGTCCGGCAGGCCCCGCCGCGATGAGTCTCGAAGCGTGGGCCGGCGCGTTCTGCAGCGGGATGCCGAGCCGGGGAATGGTGCAGGGACGGCCGGCGGCAGCCCGGCACCAGGGGCAGGGCACGCGGAGGGCGTGGACGCGGAGGTCGTTCCTCGGGCGGCCGGGGAGGGCGGGGGGTGGTTGCGCCGGGGCGGCGGGTGTCCGCTTGACGCGCTGTCCCGAGGCGATCGCGGTCACGATCGCGAGGAGTTCCGCGCGATAGCGGTGCGGGTCGTCCGGGTCGGTGTCCGGGAGTGGCAACGGGTCGCGGGCGAGCCGCTCCTCCCGGATCGCGCGCACCTCGGCGCGGATGTCGGCGGCGTCGATGTGGGACTGTGTGCGGCCCAGCCGGATCACGGCCTCCCGCGTATCGGCGACGTCCAGGTCGGCGAGCAGGAGGTGCCAGGCGTCCGTCGTGCTCTCCTCCAGATGCATCGACGGGCACATCGCCGCGACCAGGGCGGCGAGCCCCGCGGTCTCAGCCGGTGTCATCCGTTCTTCCCTTCCGCGGGGGAACACCCCGGGCGACTCCGGTACCCCGCTCCCCGCCCCGTCCGCCGGCTGCCGGTACAGGTACAGGACGGTCCCGCAGGCGCAGCGCAGCCGCCCGTCGTCCCCGAGGCTCCAGCGGCCGCAGCCGAGGTGACCGGCTTGTGAGATCAGGAACCACAGGGTGGCGGGCAACTCCCTGTCGGAGCGCACTGTGGCAGTGGTCATCACGTCTCACCACCGCCGAGGGCGAGCAGCCGGCGCAGGTCGATCTCGCCGGTGCGCCAGGCCCGGGCGACCCGCTCCGCTCCGCCGGGCACGGGCCGCAGGCTGAACGAACGCGGCTCGGGGGCCGGCGCCACCGTCAGCCCCGGGATCACCTCTCCGGTGTGCGGGTCGGCGACCGGGCCGGAGCAGGCGAGCCGGGCGAAGAACTCCCGCTGCCAGGCGGGGCGCACCCGGACCAGGGTCTCCACCTCGCCGGGGTGGTTCGTGGCCACCCAGCCGGTGAAGGCATCCTCGTCGGCGACCATGACCGCCGGCCGGGGGTCGATGAGCGTGAGGGTGGCGATCGGGGTGTCATCCGGCATGGTCACCCGCATCGACTTGAGGGCGAGTTCGGCGCGAGCCGCGCGCAGCCCGTCGAGGACCGCGCGGCGCTCGGCCCGGTACTCGGCCTCCACCGCGTCGCGCAGCACCCTGAGCACGACGACCCGGGTGGCGCGGTCCCGGAGGTTCACGCGGCTTCACCCTTCTGCTCGGTCCCTTTTCCTGCCTCTTTCTTCGCCGCGGTGCCGCGGCGCACGATGAGCTCGCCCAGCGTGGTCGAACCTCCGGCGGGGTCCAGGACGGCGGCGGCGAGCAGATTGTGCCGGCGCACCTCCTCGTAGAGGCCGCGGAGCTCCTCGTAGGTGGCGTGCGGGGCGGTGGCGATCGTGAGGTAGTCGGACGCACTCGGGGTGGGCTTGCCGGCGTTGAGCCACTCCAGGACGGCCTCGGCGAACGCTGTGTCCGGCTTGCGGATGACGCGCCCGGAGAGCGGCTTCGCCCGGGACTTGGAGATCACCAGGGTGTTCTCGTGGTCGAGGTCGCCGACGATGTCGAACTCGTATTCGATGCCCTCCCGCTGCTCGGGCTTGAGCCCGACCTTGCGCGGCACCTTGCGCCCGCGCTCGTCTGCCTCCACGACGTACTCGGTCTTGGTGCGCATGGTGGCGATGAGGTGGCCGGGATAGGCGAGCAGGGCGTCGATCATCGCCCGCTCCAGGGGGCGGGCCTCCCTCCAGCCGGCGAAGGTGTTGCCTCCCGCGACGCGCTTCGCGGCGTTGTCGACCTGCTCCAGCATCCCGCCCGAGCCGGACCAGAAGTGCGAGAGCGAGTCGACGATCACGACGTCGTAGCCGTCGTGGGCGGCCACCGCGAGCGCCTCGACGAGCGCGGGTGGCTCGAACGTCGTGAGCGGGAGGATGTCGAAGGCGAACTCGTCGGCGTACTTGGAAGCGCTGCCGTGTTCGGTGTCGATCAGGGCGACCCGGTCGCCGATCCCGGTGCCGATGACGAGCGCGCTGTAGGTCTTGCCCGACCCGGTGGGTCCGGTGAGCGCGATGCGGGCCTTGGCCTGTTCTTTGGTGGCGGGGATGAAGGTGAAGCTGTTCACGCCGTTCTCCTCTGGCGCATCCGACGGCGGTTCGGGGTGGGCTTGGGGAGGGACGGGACGCGGTCCTCACCCGGCAAGACGTGCACCCACACGGCCGAAGCCTCAGTTCGAATATTAGTTCGAAATTGCCTGGAACCCCACGCTAGGCACCGAGGGAGGCGGAAATCAACACTTTGCCCCAAAAAAATCGCTAACGTCCTCAATGTCCGCATCCGAGTCCGGAATGGGCACGCCTGCGCCAGTGCCGCGGCCGGATCGGCCGCGGCGCGCATCCGACCTCCTCGTGTGCCTCTCCGTCGCAGACCAGCTCGCCCTCCCAGGATTCCTTGCCCTCACCGACGGCGAGGACGGCACCCGTGCGTACAGCGTGGGACGGCGGAGACCCGATGGCTGCCGGACTGGTTGCTTGCGCAGCACGGCGATCATCTTCAGTACGGGCCTCCCCGCCCGTCGGCAGGACCGTCTCGCCTCGGCGGCACGAGGTCGAAGTGCTCCCACGCGGTGGGCGTGGCGACCCGGCCGCGCGGGGTGCGGGCGAGCAGTCCCTCCCGCACCAGGAACGGCTCGGCGACCTCTTCCACGGTCTCCCGCTCCTCCCCCACCGCGACCGCGAGCGTGGACAGGCCGACCGGCCCGCCGCCGAACAGCTTGAGCAGCGCGCCGAGCACCGCCCGGTCGAGCCGGTCCAGGCCGCGGGCGTCGACCTCGTAGACCGCCAGGGCCGCGGAGGCGACCTCGCGGGTGACCACACCGTCGACCCTGACCTGGGCGTAGTCGCGGACGCGGCGCAGCAGGCGGTTGGCGATGCGGGGCGTGCCGCGCGAACGGCCGGCGATCTCCGCGGCACCCTCGGGTGTTGTCTCCACCTCCAGCAGCCGGGCGGAGCGGTGGATGACGCGCTCCAGCTCGGTGGGCTCGTAGAACTCCATGTGCGCAGTGAAGCCGAAGCGGTCGCGCAGCGGCGGTGGCAGCAGGCCGGACCGTACGGTGGCGCCGACCAGGGTGAACGGGGGCAGGTCGAGGGGAATGGCGGTGGCGCCGGGGCCCTTGCCGACGATGACGTCGACGCGGAAGTCCTCCATCGCCATGTAGAGCATCTCCTCGGCGGGCCGGGACATGCGGTGGATCTCGTCGAGGAAGAGGACCTCGCCCTCCTGGAGGGAGGAGAGGATCGCGGCCAGGTCGCCCGCGTGCTGGATGGCCGGTCCCGAGGTGATGCGGAGGGGGGCTTCCATCTCGGCCGCGATGATCATCGAGAGGGTGGTCTTGCCGAGGCCGGGAGCGCCGGAGAGCAGCACGTGGTCGGCGGTGGCGCCGCGCGCGCGGGCCGCGCGCAGCACCAGGTCGAGCTGCTCGCGGACCTTCTCCTGACCGATGAACTCGTCCAGGTCCTTGGGGCGCAGGGCGGCCTCGACGGCCCGGTCCTCCCCCTCGGCGGACGCACCGACGAGCCGCCCGATGAGGGCGGCGGTTTCGGCTTCGTCCCAGGTCATGCGGTCCACTCCTCTCAGCGGGCACGGTTCAGCGTGCGCAGGGCGGCGCGCAGCAGCTGCGACGCCTTCGGGGTGGCGCCGTCGGCCGCGGTGGCCTCGGCGGCGGGGGTGACGGCCGCGATCGCCTCCTCGGCCTCGTGCGCGGAGTACCCGAGGCCGACGAGCGCCGCGCGAAGTTGTTCGCTCCAGGGCGCGGGAGCGGCGGCGCCGGCCGGGTGGCCGGTCGCGGTGGCCCCGGTCGGCTCACCGAGCCGCCCGGCGAACTCCAGCAGCAGCCGCTGGGCGCCTCTCTTGCCGATGCCGGGCACGGCGGTGAGCGCCTTCTCGTCGCCCTGGGCGACCGCGCGCCGCAGCGCGTCCGGGGTGTGCACGGCCAGCATGGCCTGGGCCAGACGCGGCCCCACGCCGCCGGCGGTCTGCAACAGCTCGAAGACCTGCCGCTCGTCGTCGTCCACGAAGCCGTAGAGGGTGAGCGAGTTCTCGCGCACGATCAGGGAGACGGCGAGCCTGGCCTGCCGGCCGATGCGGAGCCCGGACAGGGTGTTGGGCGTGCACTGGACGGCCATGCCGACGCCGCCGACCTCGACGACCGCGGTGTCGGGGGCGAGCGCGGCGACCGGGCCGCTGACGAAGGCGATCATCGGATCGTGCCCTTCCGAAGTCGTGCGGGTGCGGGAGCGGGGCGGGCGGCGACATGCGCCTGCTGCAGGCGGTTCAGGGCCGGGGCGCGCCAGATGTGGCAGATGGCGAGGGCCAGGGCGTCGGCGGCGTCGGCCGGCTCGGGCGGGGCGTCGAGCCGCAGCAGCCGGGTGACCGTGGCGCCGACCCGGGCCTTGCCGGCGCCGCCGCCACCGGTGACGGCGGTCTTCACCTCGCTGGAGGTGTGCCAGGTGACGGGCAGGCCGCGCCGGGCCGCGCACAGGATCGCGACCGCGCTCGCCTGCGCGGTGCCCATCACGGTGCGCACGTTGTACCGGCTGGACACCCGCTCCACGGCGACGGCTTCGGGTTGGTACTCGTCCAGCCACCGCTCGATGCCGCACTCGATGAGGAGGAGGCGGTGGCCGAGGTCCGCGTCCGCCGGGGTGCAAAGGACGCCGGCGCCCGTCATCGTGAGCGGCCGTCCGGGGGCGCCGTCGACCACTCCGAGGCCGCACCGGGTCAGCCCCGGGTCCACGCCGAGCACCCGTACGGCGCTCTCCCTGAAGGTCAAAGCATTCATGATCGAGCCAAGCTTGTGCAGGGGGTCGTGTTGACGCTGGTCGGGCGGCGAGTCCGCTCTGCGGACGCAGGGCGGGCCCTCCGGGGGCATCGCGCGACGCAGACGGAGTCCGCCTGCGAAGCTCGATGCGGACATGGAGGGATTTTCCGTGGGCCCCAGCCGGCGATATACGATTTTCCGTACATGTCCGACCTGGCCTGGACTTCATAGTAACTCGAACAATTGTGCGAGGAGGCGTGATGGCCACGCGGGCCCCGCCCCGGCGGGGAGCCGCCCGAACGCGGCTCCCGGTGGTCGGCTCGCACTGGCATCGGAGTCGACCGCCCACCGCAGGTTCCTGATCTGGTCAAGAGCCGGTGTCTGGGGGCCGACTGCACGAAGAGATCCTGCACCGCCTGGACGACGCCGGTCTCCTCGACCCGTCCCGAGCAGTGCTCGACCCGGCCCACATCAGGGCTGGAAAAAAGGGGGGCGAACTCACAGACCCGAGCCCCGTGGACCGGGGCAGGCCGGATTCCAAGACGCACCTCCTGTCGGACCCGAACGGACTGCCCCTCCTCGTCGGCCTCTCCACGGCCGACACCCACGACAGCCTCGCGCCGAAGCCGAGGGTCAAGGGGCGCCAAACGAGACACGACCCGCGCCGCGGCCGGTACTTCAAGCCCCGGCGTCCACCCGCGGACAAGGCATACGGCGTCCCTCACCTGTGGAAACGGCTCTGGGTCATGCACATCGGTGTGCGCATCGCCCGCAAGGGCGCCGAGTCCAGCGAACGATCAGGGCGCCGACGATGGGGCATCGAGCGGACCAGGTCCCGGTCCTGGCTGACCGGCCACCGCAGACTCAGCCACCGCTACGAACGTCAACCCCGCACCTGCCTGGCCTCCCTCGGACTCGCCGCCGCCCTGTGCTGCTACAAACGATTCGCCCGCCTCACCACACAGGTCTCGGTCGTGGGCTTCAAGCCTGTCCCACCTCGGTGAGCGCCAGTAGTTCCGCGCGGGCTTGGGCAAGCTGGTCCGGGGTCAGGTACGGCGTGTTCACTGCGGCGATCAGCCCTTCCGCGGCGTAGCGGATGGTCAGAGCTCGTCCCGGTGGCAGGCCATCGGCGTCGAACGCCTCGTTCCAGGCGCGGGCGTCGGCCTGCTGGAGCGCTTCGGCGGACTCCGCGGCTTCCAGGGTGCCCAGTGCGGCGAGCAGGCCGCTGGGGCTGAAGACGCGGGTCAGGTACTCGCTCCCTCCGGCGAAGGCGCGTACATATCCGCGGGTGAACTTGCCGGGGCGGTTCTCGGCGAGATCGATGTGGGCACGGACCTCTTCCCAGGACCGGCTGATGGTGTGCTCGATCACCTGGCCGATCAGCTCCTCCCGGGTCCGGAAGTGGTGCATCAGTCCGCTCTTGGTGACTCCGGCGAGCGCCGCGATCTCCGCGAGGCTGGCCTTGGCCCCCCGCTGTTCGAACGCCCGCTCCGCCGCTTCCAGGATCGCGCGGCGCGTGCGCTCACGGTCGCGCACCAGCTCTCGCTCAGGCAGCGTCATGGTGCACCTTAGCCACGGGGACCGACGGGATGACCCGCCAGGCGATCACGGCCGCCACCAGCAGCAGGACGGCTGCGATGAACGACGTCGTCCGCATCGCCGAGGCGAACGCGTCCCGCGCGGCAGTGATGACCGCACTGTCATCGATCGTGGCCAGCGTCGAGGCCAGCGACTCATTGACGGTGGCGTGTTCCCTCGCACCCAGGTCCTGTGGCAACTCCAGCCGGGAGCGGTACATCGCCGTCTGCAGCGAGCCCAGGACCGCGATACCGAGGGCGCCGCCGAGTTCGTAACCGGTCTCCGCGATGGCAGCCGCAGCACCCGACCGCTCCTTCGGCACCGCACTGACCACGGCGTCGGTCGACAGCGTCATCGCGATCCCGATCCCGAGCCCCAGGGCGACCAGTGAGGCTCCCAGTCCCCAGTAGGACGCCCAGGGTGCGGTCGCGCCGATCCCGGCGAGCCCGAGGGCCCCCAGGCCCAGGCCGAGGCCGATGGAGCGCCCAGCGCCCAGCCGGGCGACCAGGAAGCCGATCACGGCAATCACCACGATGGAGGCGAGGGTCGCGGGCAGCTCGGCGAGCCCGGCGTGCAACGGCCCGTAGTCCCGCACCATCTGCAGGTACTGGGAGAAGAAGAAGAGCAGGCCGAGGAAGGCGAAGATGGCCAGCGCATTCGCACCGACGGCGCCGGCGAAAGCGGGGAGCCGGAACAGCGAGACGTCCAGCAACGGAACGGTGAGGCGTGTCTGCCGGCGCAGGAAGGTCCATCCGGCCAGCACTCCCACGACGACGGCAAGGAGCACGATCGCGTCGGGCCCGCTGCCGATCCAGCGCTTGACGGCATACACCAAGGGCACGATCGCCAGGATCGAAAGCGCCGAGGAGGCCAGGTCGATCCGTTGGCCGGCGGTGCCGCGGGACTCCGGCAGCAGGAACCATCCACCGACCAGCGCCAGCACCATGATCGGCACGTTGATCAGGAACACCGACCCCCACCAGAAGTTCTCCAGGAGTACGCCGCCCACCAGCGGCCCCAGAGCAGCCCCCGCGGTGGCACCGACCGACCAGAGCGCGATCGCGCGCGTCCGTTGCACGGGGTCGACGAACACGGAGCGCACGATCGACAAGGTCGAGGGCATCAACGTGGCCCCGGCCACGCCGAGCAGGGCTCGAGCCGCGATCAGGGCCTCCGCGTTGGGCGCGAAGGCAGCGAGCACGGAAGCCGTGCCGAACGCCGCACTCCCCATCAGCAGGAGGCGCTTACGGCCGATCCGATCGGCGACATTGCCCATCGTGATCAGCAACCCCGCCAGCACGAACGCATAGATGTCACCGATCCACAGCACCTGGGTGGCTGTCGGTGCCAAGTCCTCGGTCAGCGACGGAACGGCGAGATACAGCACCGTGCCGTCGACAGCGAGCAGCATCACGACGAGCACGAGTACAGCGAGCGCGGCCCACTCGCGAGGGCCGGCGAGCCGCGGTGTCAGATCCAGATCAGTCACGCCACCGACCGTAACAGACCATATGGACGGCTAAACCACCCAACTGGCCTGTTGGGAGGTGTTCCGCCTCACCCCATAGGGCACGGTCTTGGTCAGGTCCGGCGCGGTGTGCTCCCCTACGCACCACACCTCCTTGTGGGGCCCGGCCATCACGATGGCCGGGCCCCACAAGGAGGTGTGGTGCGGGTCAGGTCACCATCGATACCAGCGGCCGCGGCCACCGCCGGCGCTGGTGGAGCGCATCACGAAGCCCAGCAGCCACAGCACCAGCACGGCGAGGGCCACCCACCACAGAATCTTGACGGCGAAACCCGCACCGAAAAGGAGCACTGCGAGAAGCAGAACAAGAAGCAGGGGAACCATAGTTATCGACCTCCTGCGGCTCCGTCTGCCCTGCCGATGCCCCTCCATTCCTGGGCGTTGGCTTGTTTGTGAAGGGAGAGGCGGGGCACAAGCGGATTTACCGCGACAGCGGCACCAAAGGATATGAGGAGGCGCGTTCCATGACTGCCGGCGAGAAGGCCAAGGCGAAGACCGAGCAGGCCGAGGGAAAGGCCAAGGAGGCCCTGGGAAGCGCCCTCGGCAACGACCGCATGGCTGCCGAGGGGCAGGCGCAGAAGAGCAAGGGCGACGCCCGTGAGGCCAAGGAAAAGACCAAGGACGCCTTCAAGCACTGACGCGCTGTACTGGTCGAGGGCCTTTCCGGATCTTTTCCGGGAAGGCCCTCGTTTTGTTGCGGCGAGTGCCACGTGCCCATTGCGTTCCGGGCGCTTGCCGTCGGCAGTCGCCCCCCAGCCGCACGGGAGGCCGACCAGCCGTGATCGTCCGTCTCGGCTGCACGGTGACCCCGTTCCCGCATGGCAGGCTTCCCTGGCGTCCGGGAGTGACCACTGGTCGATGCATGCGGTCCTTGCGTGGTCCGTCCCTGCCGCGCCTCTCCCCTGCCCCCAGGCCGGCTGCGCCTCTCCCCTGCCCCCCCAGGCCGGCTGCGCAGGTTCAGAACGCCGCTGGAGTCAGGACCGAGTGGCGGAGTCGCTGTCGGGGTGGACAGGAAAGATCTGGCCGAGGCCGACGATGCGCAGCACGCGCAGTGTGTGGGGAGGGACGGCTGCGAGCGCGATGTCCGCCTGGGCGACGTGGGCGTATGACGTCCTGGGTGCACTCCAGCACCAGCGTCGGCACCTGCACGGTTTTCAGATCGTCCCTCGAGTCCGACAGGAACGTGGTCCGGGCCAAGACACGTGCCATGTCCGGGTCGGTGGCGCAGAAACTGTTCGTCAGCTCCTCACCGAGCTCGGGCCGTTCCGCATTTCCCATGATCACCGGCGCCATCGCCGCCGACCAGCCCAGATAGTTCGACTCCAGTGACGCCAGCAGTTCGTCGATGTCCTCGGCGCTGAACCCGCCCCGGTAACCGTCGTCGTCGATGTACCGCGGAGACGGAGCGACCATCACCAGCACCCCGACGCGCTCCGAAGCCATGCCGGCGGCCAGCACCCCGATCATCGCGCTGACCGAGTGCCCGACGAACACCGCATCGCGCAGGTCGAACGCTTCGCACACCTCCACCACATCCCGGGCGTACCCGTCCAGCGAGGCGTAACGGTCCTCCGAGAAAGCGGACGGATCCGCACGGCCCGAACCCACGTAGTCGAACAGCACCACTTGGTATTCCTCGACCAGCGCCGGCACCGTCAGCCGCCACATGTTCTGATCACAGCCAAATCCATGGGCCAGCACCACCGTTCGCCCCTGCGGGTTGCCGATGACGTTGACATTGCTCCTGCGGCCGATATCCATCCGGCCAGTCTCCCAGGCCGCGTTCACCCTTCCCCCACGGCTGCGAACCCACTGTCCGACCCGCACAACGCCCTCACAAAGACGAGCGGTCAACTCCTCACGGGCACACCGCGGCGTAAACGGCCGTCGCATCGAGAGCGGGGGCACGGTTCGCACGGAGTCCGGTCCCTGGGACAGCGCGGTCTGCGGCTCTGCCGGATGCGATCTCCTGAGCAGCGCACACCAGGCGACGAAGTCGTCGGGAGCGGTGCGGTCCGCCCACCGTCAGCGGCACGCTCGAACAGTTCACGATCGCCGGCACCGGCCCCGCGCCGAACAGAAAACCCAGTGGACGCCCCATGAACAGGACGACAGCGGGTAAGCGAAATTACGCGATAGCGATGACTTGTACCGAAATGATGAGGAACGACCCACGGGAAGAGTTTATGGTCACCCCGTTTGAAAATCGGGCATCGGACGAACAGGGATCCGCAGCGCCCCTGCGATACCGCGCCGCCTGGAACACGGCAGATGCATCGATCGCCGAAGTCCGAGCGGCCGTACGCACACTGCTGGCCCGGGCCGGATACGACCCCGGCCACCGGCCGAGCCAGGACGCCCAGCTCATCGTCAGCGAGCTGGTCACCAATGCGCTGCGTCACGCGCCCGGTCCGGGCGGCCTGGCGCTGGAAGTGGCACCCGACGCCGCCCTGCTGCGCGTCACCGTGAGTGACAGCTCCCCTCGCCCGCCCGAACTGCGAGCACGCGACGCCCGCCGCGTCGGCGGACACGGCCTGCACCTGGTCGCCCAGTTGTGCGACCAGGTGCACACCATCGTCCGGGAAACCGGCAAACAGGTCGTCGCTCACTTCCGCCTGCGCAAGCCCGCTCACTAGCCGGCGTCTGCGGCAGCGCAGGCCCGAAGACTCAGGAAGTCGCCGGCCCACCGGCGGGCGGTTGCAGTGCCCGCCTCGCTCGGGCGCCTTCTCAGTGATCGGTGAGCATGCCTTCCCGCAGCCGGGCGAGAGTGCGCGACAGCAGCCGGGAGACGTGCATCTGGGAGACGCCCAGGTGTTCGCCGATCTGGGCCTGAGTGAGTTCCTCCACGAACCGCATGTGGATGATCTGCCGGTCCCGCTCGTCGAGTTCCGCGATGAGCGGAGCCAGGGCGTGGAAGTCCTCCACCAGCTCCAGGGCCTGGTCCTGGGTGCCGATGAAGTCCTGCAGCGCGGCTTCGCCGTCCTCGTTACCGTTGATGGTGGCGTCCAGGGAGGAGGAGTTGTAGCCGTTCGCGGCGAGGCGGGCCTCCCGTACCTCTTCCTCGGGCAGGCTCATCAGCTCCGACAGTTCCTTCACCGTCGGGGTGCGGCCCAGGCGGCTGCGGAGTTCCTCGGTGGCGCGCGCGAGCTGGACGCGGGCTTCCTGGAGCCGGCGCGGAACGTGGACGGCCCAGGTGGTGTCGCGGAAGAACCGCTTGATCTCGCCGACGATGTAGGGGATGGCGAAGGAGGTGAACTCAGTCTCCCGGGAGAGGTCGAACCGGTCGATCGCCTTGATCAGGCCGATCATGCCCACCTGGACGATGTCCTCCATCTCCTCCGGCCCGCGGCTGCGGAAGCGGCCGGCCGCGAAGCGGACCAGGGACATGTTCATCTCGATCAGCGTGTTCCGCGCGTAGCTGTACTCCGGCGTGCCCTCCTCGAGCACCGCCAGCTGGTCGAAGAACAGTTTGGACAGCTCGCGGGCGTCCTTCGGCGCCACCTGAGAGGGATCAGCGACCTCCGGCAACTCGTGCGCCTGCGTGTCCGTTTCCGTCACGTTCATGAGCGCCATGACATATCCCTCCCACCGTCGAAGCCAACCGCGCTGCCGGCCGAATGCAGCCGACGCCGCCAGGCGGATACCCCCTCATCTTGCATCCATGCCTGCACTCGCACGAACAAAAAGGGGCCGCACTTGTCGAGCGGCCCGGCACTCAAGGGGACGGTGTGCCGGCCGGTCTGCGACGTTCGCCGTGCCAGTCCAGTATCAGGACCGTGGCGTCGTCCTTGAGGTTGCCATGGCAGGCATCAAGCACCGCGGCGGTCAGGCTCCGGACGGCTTCTCTTGGATGCAGCGCGCGGGTGGCGTGAACGACCGAGGCCAGGTCGACGGCCGCGGCACCGCGCTCCTGCATTCCGTCGGTGAGCAGAATCAGGCGGTCTCCGGGCTGCAGATGCAGTTCCTGTAGACGGTAGGGGGTGGGTGCCGCCACACCGAATGGCAGGTTGACGGCGAGTCCGACCTCTTCGACGGTGCCGTCGCGCAGCCGCAGTGGCCAGGGGTGACCGGCGTTGACCAGTTCACAGAGACCTGTTTCGAGGTCGACGCACAGCAACTGTCCGGTGGCCAGGCCGCGGTTGTGGCTCAGCAGGGCCTGGTGGGCGTGCTGGGCCTGCTTAAGGGCGTCACAGCCGCTGCGGCGTGCCCGCCGCAGTGCGCCGACCAGCAAGGTGGCCAGCAGAGCGGAGTCCGTGTCGTGGCCCATGGCGTCGGTGATGGACAGGTGCAGGGTGCCGCGGTCGAGCGTGTAGTCGTAGGTGTCGCCACCGATGTCGTCGGCGGGGACCAGCCCGGCGGCGAGGGTGAACTGGGCCGCCTCGCAGCAGGGGGCCGAGGGAAGCAGCTGGTGCTGGATCTCCGCAGCCAGGCTGGTCTCGGTGGTGCGCCGGCCCAAGTGGTACAGATCGGTGAAGCGGCGGTCCGTGACGATGATGTAGGCCAGCGCGTGTGCCGCCTCGCGCACTTGTCGGAGCACGGTGTCGTCGGCGGACTGCAGGGTCACCTCCAGGACGCCGATGCAGTCGCCGCGGTTGGTGACCGGCGTGATGACGCGCCGTCCGCCCTGGCCGTCCGGTTCCACATACTGGCGCTGGCTCTGCAGAACGCTGTCGTAGACACTGCCCTGCAGGTCGATCGGCTCGGCATCACCCGCGGCATCACCGCCGGCCGCGGTGAGCCGTACCAGCCGCTGACCGATGAGGTCGACGAACAGGAAGGACACACACACCGCGCCGAACCGCTTTTGCAGGTCGTGTGCCACCACGTCTACGGACTCCCCGGGCGGCGCCGCCTCCGCAGCGGCCAGCAACTCGCCCAGTTCCAGATCTCCACCCTCCACGGCAACCTCCTATCGGCTGCCACAACTTTTTCCCCAAGTTTTCGCGAGATCACCTGACGCGCCCAAATTGCCTGGTCAGGGCGGTGAGCCAGGTCGGTGCGGGGAGGTCCCGGGCCCGCCGGGTGGCGTCCGCGGGTGGCCGGGCGGCCAGTGCGCCGGCGGCCGGGGGACCCGGAGGAGGAAGCATGTCGACGCACGGTGGACGGGCCGGAGCGGGCCGGTGCCGCTCGGGTGCGCGGTGGTTGCCGGAGCGCTGCCGCCTTCGCCTGCCGCCGTGGCCCCTTGCCCGTCATCCCGCAGGCGCTTCGACAAGCGGCTTGCCCCCCTCTCTCCAACCGACCCGGGATCCTCGGCAGGAACACGCCGGTTCAGAACCGCCGGAAGTGGCCGTGTGGCCGAGCCGCACCAGCAAGCGAGACCGCCGCCTGCTTCCCATGCCCCCACCGCCGGATCGCTCCCCCAGACCGCTCGACGATCCATGGGAGCTTCACCGGACGCCCGTCCTCACCCGCCTCAGTGGGCCACGAACTCCGGCTCCCACGGCCGCGGCCCCACGCCGTCCTGCCAGCGCAGGAGTTCTTGACCGTCCATGCACACGATGCCGCACTGTTCGGCGTACTCGATCGCGGGGGCGGTGAAGTCGCTGGTGGTGACCACCACGGCGACATCGGCCTCGTGAACGGTGAAACACGTGCCGCCGAACCGCTGCATGTCCTGGGAACCGACTCGGTTGGCGTCGCAGTACCGCTTGCACTGGATGACGACCAGGCGCCCGTCCGGCGTCCTCGCCACGACGTCGGCGCCCAGGTCGCCGGCCCCGCCCACGACGTCCACGTCGAGACAGCCGTCGCGTCGGCACAGCTCGGCTATCGCCTGCTCGAACTCGGCGGGGTCCAGCTCCTCGTAGCCGATCTCCCCGGTGTCCGCGGACACCTCGTTCACGGGGTCCAGGAGAGGGACGGTCCGTTCCACGTCGAGACGACCGCCGCAGGGATCGGTCCGTGCTGCCACGGGACCGGCGACGGGAGTCGGTGGAGCGGTGTCGAGGGCTTCGACCGCCGTCTCCGTGGCCTCGTCCAGGGCTTCCGCGGCGTGGCGCGCGAGCCTCGCTGCCGATATCCGGCGCCCTCTGCGGCAGACGGCCACGACACCGCTGACGCCCACGAGGACGAGCGCGACGGCCCAGACAGGATGGCGTTCGGCGGCGGCCGTCGCGGTACGGACAGCCGTGCCCACCACTATCAGGATGACGGCGAGAAGGACGAAGTACAGTGCCGTCGCCCGGAGTTCGAACCGGTGGGAGCGGCGCCCGGAACGCGAAGCACGTGCGGGTACGGCCATGGTGATGCTTCCTCTCCGAGGACGTCAACGAAGATCAAGAAGCGTCTGCCCAGGTACGGGAGGTTCTATCGAACCGGTGCGACCACCCGGGTCGCCGCGCTTCCCCACCGTCGACGAAGCCCGCGCCGCTGTGCCGGCCGCATCACCGCTTGAAGAGCCGCTGCCGGACGAACGCTCGGTGGTGGAGGGCCGGGTGCGGCGGCGTAAGTTCGCGCAGGACATGGCGATGCGGGCCCCGGGGGCCCCGGCCTGCGACGAGGTCGGGGAGAGCGGCTCCCCCGTGTCGACCGGTGTGGGGACGGCGCGGACCGGCATCGGCTGCCCGTCCGGCCATGTGTGCATCGACTCGGAGAGCGATTTCGGCAGGTAGCCCTGGATCGGGCGCGCGGTCGACGGGAGCGTGAAGGACCTGCCCTCCCCGATACGCGACCGTGGCAGCTCCCTCCACAACAACTTCGCCGACCGGACGTGAGAAGCCCTCCGGCTCCGAACAACAGGGCCAGAGGGCGTTCCTGTCCCAGGCCCGCTTCACCCTGAACGGGCGGGACTCCTCCCCACTGCGGCCCTGCCCAGCGGCGAGCCCCACGCTGTGCGGGGCGGCCTTGCCACGTCCGCCGTCGCCGTGCGCGACGGGAAGGCCCCATGGTGCCGCAGGCCCCGAAGTGCCCCTTTCCGGAGCGGGTTCCGGCGGCCTCGGCGATGAACGGGCCGCTGCAGACGTGCTGCCGGACGGGCCCTGGCGGCACGGAGATCACCACCGGCGCCGACAGGGCGAGCGCCCTTCGCCGACTCCGTGTCTACGACCGCCTCACCCGGGGGAGACGGCCTGCCGGCGTTCCACGGTCTTCACGACATGAAGTGGGTCGCGGAGCGGGCCCGCTCCCACATGCCGGGCAGCTGTTCCTCGGGACGCTGCTGCTCGCCGTGCAGGGCGTTGAGGATCACCAGGCATCCGGTCAGGGCCGGCACGGCCCACTGCGCGCAGGCCAGCTGCCGCCGGGCCTTGTCGATGTCGATGGGGTGCTGCTCCGCCTTCTCGATGTCCTGCGGGTCCGACGAGGAGGCCAGCTCGACCTTCTTGCCCAGGATGCGGGCGTAGGCGGTGGCGGCCAGGGCCACGGCGGTGACGACGGTCTTGGCCGCGGTGGAGGCGGCCACTCCCTGCTGGGCGGCGACGCGGTGGGCGTTCGCAGCGAGCAGCCCGCCGCCGCCGAACAGATGCGCGCCGATGGCAGCGGCGTTGACCGGCGTCCACTTCGCCCAGCCCGATGAGGCGATCCGGTCCTTGTCCTGGCTCGTTCCGCCTTCCTCCTTGGCCGCGCCGTTCAGACCGACCGCGCCCATGAGTGAGCCGCCGAACCAGGCAGCCAGGCCCAGATCGTGCAGGCTGCGGATCCAGGTGTTGCGTTCGGTCACGAGAGCGCTCCTTCGAAAGGGGGTGAGCCGACAGGGGTATCGAGCACTCCCCCACCCTCACCCGGCCCCACTCTCACCGCCATCACTGCTGACCCGGGCGGGTGCATCCTTGCGCAGAGCAGTTCATCGGACGGAGCCGTGCCCAGGCGCAGATCCAGACGGTCTCTCCGCTGCCACAGGGGCAAACACTCCGGACGAAGACGGTGAACTTTTTCCCACCTGCTGGGTGGACCGCCCAGCCGGGGTGACAGACAGTGGCAGAAGGCTGGACAAGGAGTGCGGATCGAGTACGGCGCACTGCGCGGCGAGCGGTGCGGAGGGCACCGCTCGCCGCCGGGTTCGTGGTGGTGTGGTTCAGGCTTACGTGCCGTTCGGCTCCAGCTGCCGCATGCGCCCGTCGAGTTCGCGCTGGTAGAAGTCGATGAAGCCGTCGGGGTCGGGGCCGGCGTTCTGCATGACCAGCCTGTCGAAGCCCGCGTCGACGAACTTCTGCGCTACTTCGACGTACCGGGCGGGGTCTGTGCCGCAGGCGAACTTCTCCAGGATGTCGTCCTCGCGCACGGTCGTGGTCGCGGCGTCGAAGTTGACCGGATTGGGCAGCTCGCTCATGACCTTCCATCCGGTCAGTGCCCATCGGGACGTCTCCAGGGCCGCCTGTGCCGCGGTGTGCTCGTCGCTCGCCCAGGCCATCGGGATCTCCGCATACCCCGGCCCGGTACCGCCGGCGTCACGGTACTGCTGGACGATCTCCGGCTTGTCCTCGGTGGCGAACAGGCCGTCGCCCAGTTCCGCGGCGATGCGGGTGGACGCCTGGCCGCTGGCGGCCACCGCGATCAGGGGAAGCTCCTCCGGGAGGTCGAAGACCCGGGCGTCCTCCAGCCGCAGGTGTTTCCCTTCGTAGGAACGGTACCCCCCGCTCCACAGCAATCGGATGATCTCCAGGGCTTCCTTGAGCATTTCATGTCGCGTGCGCACCGCGTCCGGGAAGCCAAGGCCTACGACGTGCTCGTTGAGCCGCTCGCCCGAGCCGACGCCGAGGACGAAACGGCCCTCCGACAACAGGGCGAGGGTCGCCGCTGCCTGAGCGATGATCGCCGGGTGGTAGCGCACCGTAGGACACGTCACGCCGGTCGCCAACTCGATCCGTGAGGTCTTGGCCGCGATGCTCCCCAGTACCGTCCAGGCGAACGGTGAATGACCCTGATTGTCGAGCCAGGGGTGGTAGTGGTCGCTGATCTCGACGAAGTCGAACCCAGCCTGCTCCGCGAGAACCGCTTGCCTTACCAGTTCCGCCGGGCCGAATGCCTCTGCGGCCAGCTTGTAACCCACCTTCACGTGTTCCTCTTTCCTCATGCCCCGTGGGCGTTTCGTCCGCTCAGAGGTACCCGCCGGTGCCGCCGCGTAACGAGTACCCGCCCCTGCTGGGACCGGAAGCGGTCGGCGTGCCGAGGCCGTGTTCGTGGCCTTGTCCTTCCTCTCGGGCAGGCGTGGACGCGCCGACACCGCCTGCCCCGGTACGGGACCGGGCTGCCTGGACGGCGGATCAGGGCGTGCCTGGGTACACCACTCGACCGGGCGCATGGAAAGGGGGCGTGCGCTCGCGGCGAGCCTCTGTGGGACCACAGCACGCCGACAGCACCGCGACCGGGCCACGGCCCGGTCAGGAGCCCATGCGTTCAGGCCGCCGGTGCGTTCCGCCGCCGGTGCGTTCCGCCGCCGGCGGAGGTTCTCCCCGGCCCATCGGCGGGACTACGCGGCGCCGGGCGCGTGCTCGCATGAGGTCGGTCATGGCGGGGCGGAACGTTTCAGCACAGGTGGGGTACCCAGGGGGGACGGTTACGGAGAAATGGTGATCGCCGTGGACTCACATCGGACGGCTGTCCCGGGCGTCGAGGGAGAGGCTGTGAGCGGGGCCGGTGAAGTGCTGGATCCGGGTTTCCCGTGCGCGGTCCTGCGGGACCTGGGCACCGGCGTGTTCACTGTCGATGCCTCCGGGTGCATCACGTTCGTCAACCCGTGGACGGAGCGGCTGCTGGGCAGGTCTTCCGCGCAGTTGGTCGGCCGGGACGCGCACGATCTGCTGCACCGCCGTCCCGACGGTGGCCCGGTGCCGCGTGACCAGTGCACGATGCTGGCCCGTCTGGACGGTGGCCGATCCGCCGAGGAGGGCAGCGAGGAGCACTTCCTTCGGGCCGACGGCACGACCGTGCCGATCATCTGGACCACCACTCCCCTGCTGCTGGCGGGCCGCAGGGCCGGGTTGGTGGTCGTCTTCAACGACTTCAGCCTGCACCGCGACGCCGAGGAGCGGGCTGCGGCGCACACAGCGGCCTTGGAAGCCCTGACCACCCGGCTGAACCTGGTGGCGGACGTGTCGTCGGTACTGATGTCCACCGTGGCCGCTTCCGGCCGGATCACCCAGTTGCTGCGGTTGCTGGTGCCCGCACTCGGCGACTGGGCCGCGATCGACCTGCGCTCCGAGCGGGAAAGGGCCGCCGGAGTACTCGAGCGGGTTGCCGTGCGCAGTCACACCCACCCTCGGCTGGCGCGGCGGTTGGAGGGGCCGCTGCCCCCGCTGCCACCCAGGTCCCGCCCACCGGTGGCGCGAGCCACCGGCGATGACGAGCCCGCGAGGCTGAGCGCCAGTGAGGTGCTCGGCAACCCGGACGCCCCGCTCGCCGCCACCCACCGACCGCTGTTCGACCGGCTCGGAGGCCATTCGGCCGTCGTGGTGCCGCTCCGCGCCCGGCGGCGCCACTACGGAATGCTGACCGTGGCCCGCGCCGGTGAAGCCCCCTCCCTCACGGACGACGAGATCCTGCTGCTCACGGACATCGGCCGGCGTCTGGCCCTGGTGCTGGACAACGCTCGCCTCTACCACGAGCAGCGGAACGTCGCCGAGACCATGCAGCGCCAACTGCTCGCCCCGCTGCCCCAGGTGAGCCACCTGCGCATGGCCGCCCGCTATCAGCCCGCGCAGAGCACCATGGAGATCGGCGGCGACTGGTACGACGCTTTCCTGCTCTCCGACGGTGCCCTGGCCCTGGTGATCGGGGACGTGGTCGGCCACGATCTTGAGGCGGCCTCCCACATGGCCGAAGCCCGCAACATGCTGCGCGCCCTGGCCTGGGTCCACCAGGAGCCACCCAGTGTGATCATGCGTTGCCTGGACGAGGCGGTGACGAACACCAGCGACGCCCCCATGGCCACGGTCGTCTTCGCCCGGGTCGAAGGCCCGGAGGGCGGCCCCTGGCGACTGCACTGGGTCAACGCGGGACATCCTCCTCCCCTGCTGGTCACCGATGAGGGAGACGCCCGCTTTCTGACCGGACACGGACCGCTCATCGGGATGAGCGCCGCCCTGAACCTCGGGCTGGAGTGGCCGGACACATATGAGGACCTGCCTCCCGAGTGCACCCTGCTGCTCTACACCGACGGCCTCGTGGAAAGCCGGGGCCGTCCGATCGACCTCGGCCTGGCCAAGCTCCGCCATCACGCCTCCATCCTGGCAGGGCGCACCGTGGACGACTTCTGTGACGAGTTGCTGGCCCGCATCAACCCCAGCGGCGACGACGTCGCCCTGCTCGCCCTGCGGCTGTGCCCTGCCGACGCGGGCGCTCACGGCGACGGCCGACCACCCCCGCAGTCCTCGTACAGCCCCGCCGCCCCGAACCGGGCCGCCCCCGGGTCGGTCCAGCTGGATGCCCCGGTGCAGGACCCCACACGCGACCTCCGAAAGGAGTGAGGACGGCTGCCCGACGGAATGAAGCAGCGGCGTCAACGCGTGGGCGGCGGGCGCAGGGCGAGGACAGCGAGGTCGTCGTGCCCGTCGCTCGGGTGCCGGTCGGCCAGGACCCGGCAGAGCGCGTCGAGCGGCAGCCCGCTGTGGGCCGAGGCGAGGGCGGCGAGCGCCTCCAGGCATTCGTCCAGGGACCGCTGAGGGTGTTCGACCAGGCCATCGGTGAACATCAGGACCGTGTCGCCGGCCAGCAGCCGGTGGATGTGGTCGGGGCGCGGCAGCGCCTCGTCCACCCCCAGGGGCAGACCCGGTTCGGCATCCAGGTAGCGGGTGCGCCCCTCGGCAGTGAAGACCAGGGGCGGGAGGTGGCCGGCGGTCGACCAGTGCAGGCGCCAGCCGTTCCCCTCGGCTTCGATGCGGGCGAGGCAGGCGGTGGTGACCGGGGCTTCGGTGATGGCGTGCAGGGTGTGGTCGAGGCGGTCCAGGACCAGACTGGGCGGGGTGCGGCGGTCGTAGAGCAGAGCGCGCAGCATGTTGCGGATCTGTGCCATGGCCGCGGCGGCGGCCAGGTCGTGGCCGAGCACGTCGCCGATGATGGCCGCGCAGCTGCCGTCCGGGAGCTGCAGTGCGTCGTACCAGTCGCCTCCCAGGTGGTGGCCGGGGGCGGTGGCGGGCCGGTAGACGGCGGCCGCGGCGAAGGGCTCGAGGTCGGGCAGCGTCGGCAGCAGCATCCGTTGGAAGTGCTCCGCGGAAGCGCGGGTCTGATCGAAGAGGCGGGCGTTCTCGATGGCGATGCCTGCCGCACCGGCCAACGCCGTCACCACGTCCTCGTCCTGGTCGTCGAACGGTTTGCCGTCACGCCGGTCGCACAGGTAGAGGTTGCCGTAGATCCGGCCGCGCACGCTGATCGCCACCCCGAGCAGGGTACGCATCGGCGGGTGCCCCGGGGGAAAGCCGAAGGAGTCCGGGTGGCGCGTCAGGTCCTTCACGCGCAGCGGCCCGGGATGGTGGATCAGATGCCCCAGCAGGCCCCGGCCGTGCGGGAATTCGGATCCGGCCAGGTCCTCGTACTCCTCGGTGCTCAGGCCGAGAGGGATGAACTCCTCCAGGACTGTGCCGTCGTCGTTCAGTACGCCGAGAACCCCGTAGCGGGCGTCGACGAGTTCCATCGCGGTACTCACGATCCGCCGCAGTACCACGGGCAGCTCGAGTTCCCGGCTGATGGAGAGGACCGCGCTCAGCAGGCCCCGCATGCGCTGCTGCGCTCCGGCCAGGTGATCCCTCTGCTCGGTGAGGCGGTCCAGGTGCTTCTCCTCGCCGGGGCGTGGAGACTCCGGGCGCCACCGGCCGTCGTCCCGGGCCACCGTGTTCCACCTCTTTTCGCACGCTGGGCGTGGTGCCGATGTCACGCATCCGAGAACATCGTGACCCACCCTGCCGTCTTCCGCACGCACACCGCACACCGCGAGGAGAGTGGTGTGCGGTGACAGCCGCCCCGTGTGCGGGCTTTCGTGGGTGAGCAGCCGCCGATCCCGTAGGGGCCACCGGTACGAGGGAGGTGGGGGCCCGGTCGGCGGTGCGGCGCGGACGGGCCGCGCCGGGTGGAGGGCGGCCCCCGACCCTGTGCCGGAGCGCTCGTGGGGCGGGAAACGGACGCGCGTCGCGGGTGGAGACGTGTGTCCTCGTCGGTGACTGCTGCGGACGGGACGCTTTTGGCACACGCCTGCGCACGCCCGGTTACGGGGCCGCGTCGTGGATCACCAGTTTGAACTCGGCGAGTGTCACCAGCCGGGAGGCGGCGTCGTTGTGCGTGACGCGCAACGCCAGGGGTGTGCCGGGTTCGACGAAGATGCCGTGGTTCTTGGCGTAGTACTGGCCGCCCGGTGTCGGGGTGCGGTGCTCGGTCGCCGTGGTGTCGTTGGGGTTCGTGGTCAGGCCGAACGGGTCCCGTACGAACTGGTCGCGCAGCTCGGTGTAGCCACCGGAGGAACCGGCCGCCTCCCACTGGATCATGGCGTACAGATGGCCCCAGCCGGCCTTGGACGGCCAGATCAGCCCACTGCGGTCGTCCGTCGCCCAGTTGCTCACCACGTACCCGTCGGGCTGAACGGCCTGGTGCATCGCGAACCGGTCGGCCGGTTCCGCCGCACCGAACGGAAACCTCATTATTCGGTACGTGCTGCCGGGTTGGATCAGCTGGTGCGTGTCGGTCTTGAGGGAGCACACCTGTACTCCTGGAACGGGAGTCGCGTCAGCAGACATACCGCGATGCTGCCCGCCGTCGGACCGGCCGATGTCGGGACCGGTCGATCCGGTGGCGGCGCTCGACGCACGGCGCACGGCGGAGTGTGCTCGTGCGCCGCCCCGCGCTCCGGCGGGCTACAACCATTGGCCCGCGGTGCGAGTCCCGTCGTCGCCGAGTCCCTCACGGCCGCGGCCAGCCGCCCGCCCACAGTCAGGGGTCCGCCTTGTCCTCCCGTGCATTGCACCGGTCCGCCGTCACTGCGGTCGCAGCCGTCGTCACCGTCACGGGGGCGGCGCCCGCGGTGTCCCGTGCCGATGCCCTCTCGTCCGGTCCCGTCGCATCCGGTGTCACGTCGGTGGCCCGGGCCGACTTCGACGCCGACGGTCACCCCGACGTGGCCGTCGCCGCCCCGGGAGGCACCATCAACGGCAGGGCGGAGGCCGGGTACACCGCCGTGGTCTACGGAATGGCCGAAGGGCCGAACGGTGTCAGGCACCAGCTGATCAGCCAGAACCGCTACGGCATACCGGGCACGGCGGAGGCGGGCGACCGCTTCGGCAGCCATCTCACGGCAGCCGACCTGGACGGCGACGGTTTCACCGACCTGGTGGCCGGAGCCCCCGGCGAGGACGTCGACGGTGCGCGTGACGTCGGGCGGCACACCGTGTTGTGGGGAAGCGAGGGCGGGCTCGCCACCGCCGTCGTCGGCGGGCACGTCGTCGTCTCGGCGCCGGGTGAGAACAGCGGGTCCGGTGCCGTGTGGGCCTTCGCCGGTACCACAGCGGGGATCACCGCCACCGGATCGGTGAGCTTCGGGCCGGGCACGCTCGCCGCGCCCATGGCCGGCGCCCGCCTCGGCTCGGCCTTCCATCGCTGACGTCGGTGGCGGTGGGACCGGGCACGTCCCCGCGGCGCAGGTGCACGAGGATTCTCCGGTCTCCGCGGGTGTCCTGCCGACGGGCCCGGTCCATTGACCGTCGGCCCGTCCGAACCGGGACGGCACGGCACGGCTCCCTTGTGCGCGACGGTGTCGGGGCGCCCGGTGGTAGTGCCTGCGATACCTCGAGGCGGGCAGCGTGTGGGCTGGTGAGGCCCCTGCGCGCACGGAAATCCAGGGGTATGACACAACGCCGCGCAGTCATCATTCCCTCGGTCCTGCTCTCCCTCGGTGCCGTCGCCCTGACCACCCCGGCCGTCGGGGACGAGGGGGCGAAGACACCGGCTCCGGTTTCGGCACCGCAGACCATCAGGTCCGGGCAGCACGGAGAGCCGGTGGTCCGTGCCATCGAGCGCAGTGCGCACACGCTCCGCAGCGTTGAGCCCGAGGGCAGC
Source organism: Streptomyces sp. NPDC085927 (assembly GCF_044540975.1). Lineage (NCBI taxonomy): Bacteria > Bacillati > Actinomycetota > Actinomycetes > Kitasatosporales > Streptomycetaceae > Streptomyces > Streptomyces sp. NPDC085927. Next base: position 418,557 of record NZ_JBITSN010000005.1, on the reverse strand, counting down.
CTGCGGGACCTCGACGCGCTGGGCCGTATGGTCAAGGGGGCCGACGTGGTGGGTCTGGGTGAGGCCACCCATGGGTCGCGGGACTTCTTCCGCATGAAGCACCGGCTCTTCCGTTACCTGGTCGAGGAGAAGGGCCTCCGGGCCCTCTCCCTCGAGCTCCCCTGGAGCAGCGGTGTGCGGATCGACGACTATGTGGTGAACGGCGAGGGCAGCCTGGAGGACATCGCGCGTGAGGAGTTCCAGGGCGCGTACCGCGCCTGGCACAACCAGGACTACCTCGCACCCTGGACCGGGCCCGCCAACGCGACTACATCCTCGACACGCACACCGCACACCGCACCCCGCTCCGTGCGCGACTGGCTGGACCAGCCGCGCGTCACCTACAACATCGGTGCCGGATGGCCCGACCCCACGGAGTACAAGATCGCCCTCGGCGAGGCGCACGACATCCTCGTCCACCTCAACGAGGTCGAGGCCACTGCGTACCTGGGCACCCCCTGAGTCGGGCCGGCGGACCGTCAGCCGGCGTGGTCGAGGACCTCGCGCAGCTTGCGCGCGAATGCCTCGGGCTGCCCGGCATGGCCGAACTCACCGTCCAGGAAGCCGCCGTGGTGACTCGGGAACACTGCGGGCCGACGGCCGAGCAGCCCGGCCGCCGCCATCGCGGTGCGTCCGGTGAGGGTGTCCAGGGACTCCTCGCCCACGGCGATCTCGATCCGCGTCGGGGCGCCGGTGAGCGCGTCCGTGTCGGGGCGGTGGCTGCTGACCGCCCATGAGCGGTCGGAGAGCAGCGGATCGTCACGGGAACCGTCGTCGTCGGCCGGCATCCCCAGGGCGGCGGGGTCCGGTGCGGGCCGGGCGAAGTAGTCCTCGGTGAACTCGCCCTGCCAGGACGCCATCATGACGAACGCGGCCATGCCGGCGCCCCAGCCCTTCTCCTCGTAGGCATCCCGCACGGCCGCGCGGGCGCGTACGGCAGCCCGGGCGTCGGGGAGCAGGGTGATGAGCGGAGGCTCGTGGGCCACCAGGGTGGTCACGGCGCCGGGATACGTTTCCACCAGGGCGAGCGCGGTCACCGCTCCCCCGCTGCTCGCGAACATCTCGACCGGGCCCGCGCCGAGTGCCTCGATGACAGCGTGTACGTCGGCGGCCTGGAGGGCGGGGCTGTGGTCGACCCGGCCGTCCCTTCGGGCGCTGCGGCCGATACCACGCGGGTCGTAGGTGACCACGGTGCGCTCGGGGAAGTACGACGCCAGTGCACGGAAGCCCGTGGCGTCCATGGGCTGGCCGATCATGAACAGCGGTGGGCGTCCTCGGCGGTCGGCAACGGGCCGAGGACGTCGTGGACGAGGTCGGCTTCGGAAGTCCTGAGGGTCTGTGCATGTGCGCTCATGACGGTGCGGACCGGTCCCGAGCCGGGAACTCATCGGTGTTCGGTCATGGCGGCGCCGCAAGCTGCCGGCCATGGAGGACCAGGAGGTGTCGGCGGCACGTCGTCCGGGCCGGGTCTTCACCGAACAGCGGCTGACGCTCCCTGTTCACAGAGGGAATGGGCTGCAGCCGCGGTGTTCGGCCCCAAGGGCAGGTCGCGACGGCGGCTTGTAGCATGGTGGCCTCGGAGCCAGGAGGAACGCCCATGCATGCCGAGGCCGGCGCCGACTCCCTCGACCGGGCGACGAAGGCGTTTCTGGCGGCGCGCCCGCAGCTCTTCGGGATCGCCTACCGGATGCTCGGCAGTGCGGTCGAGGCCGAGGACATCCTGCAGGACGCCTGGCTGCGGTGGCAGAACGCCGACCGGTCGGACATCATCGAGCCGGCGGCCTTCCTGGCCACGATCACCACCCGCCTGGCCATCAATTTCGCGCAGTCCGCGCGGGTCCGGCGGGAGTCGTACGTCGGGCCGTGGCTCCCCGAGCCCGTGGACACCAGCCAGGATCCGCAGATGGGAGCAGAGCGGGCGGAGGCCCTCGAGATGGCGGTCCTGCTGCTCCTCGAGAAGCTGAACCCGGTGGAACGAGCGGCCTACGTGCTGAGGGAGGCCTTCGACTATCCCTACCAGCAGGTCGCGGAGATCCTGCAGACGTCGCAGGCCAACACGCGGCAGCTGGTGAGCCGTGCGCGCAAGCATCTGGCCGCCGAACGCCGGGAACGCGTCAGTGCGACCGATCACCAGCGGCTGCTGGAGGTGTTTCTCGCCGCCGCGCGGACGGGTGATCTCGCCGCGCTCGAGGACGTGCTCGCCGCGGACGTCGTCAGTTACTCCGACGGTGGCGGGATCCGCGGCGCGTCGCGCATTCCGGTCGTCGGGCTGCCGCACGTCACGAAGTATCTCGTCGCCTTCGCGCCGCGGTTCTGGCCCGAGGCGGGCATTCGGTGGGTCGAGGCCAACGGCCGGCCGGCCGTTCTCGTGTCGCACGGTGGGGACGCCGTGGCCCTCCTGTCCGTCGACGCGTCCGCCGAGGGGATCGAACAGATCATGTGGGTGATGAACCCGGACAAGCTGTCCCCCTATGTCGCCTCGCTGAGCAGCTGAACCGGCTTCTCGGAACCTGCGGATTCGCCGGGACGGAAATAGCCTGTCACACATACGGTCGCTGTCCTGTCTTTCCTCGTGCAGGCAGAGCAGCCCGGTGCGAGCAGGCGGATCTTCTCAGAACTCCTCCCGCCGCACCCGAGGAAACTCCGAGAGGATCCCCGTCATGAAGGTCGTAGTGATCGGTGGTACCGGACTCATCGGTTCGAAGCTGGTCGCCAGGCTCAACGAGCATGGTCACGAAGCTGTGCCGGCCGCTCCCCACACCGGTGTGAACACTCTGACGGGTGAGGGCCTGGCCGAGGTCCTGAAGGGCGCCCCGGTCGTCGTCGACGTCTCCAACTCCCCCTCCTTCGCGGACGACGACGTCATGGCGTTCTTCCGCACCTCGACCACCAACCTCCTAGAGGCGGAGGCCGACGCCGGTGCGACCCACCATGTCGCGCTGTCCGTGGTCGGCACCGAGCGGCTCCAGGAGAGCGGTTACTTCCGTGCCAAGCTGGCGCAGGAGAAGCTGATCGAGGATTCCGGGATTCCGTACTCCATCGTCCACGCCACCCAATTCTTCGAGTTCATGAAGGGCATCGCGGACGGGGCGACCGACGGCGACACGGTGCGTCTGGCCCCCGTCAAGATCCAGCCCATCCACTCCGACGACGTGGCCGCCGCCGTCGGCCGCACCGCCGTAGGCACACCCGTGAACGGTGTGGTGGAGGTCGCCGGCCCCGACACGTTCCGGCTCGACGAGCTCATCCGCAGGGCGCTCGCCGACAAGGACGACCCCCGTACGGTCGTGGCGGATCCGCATGCCCCGTACTTCGGTGCCGAGTTGCAGGAGACCACGCTCCTGCCCGGTGCCGACGCGCACCTCGCGAAGACCCGCTTCGCCGACTGGGCCGCGCAGCAGTGATGAACCGTCGGAAGTGAAGCGTCGGGGCGGCCCTGCGTTCAGGGCCGCCCCGACGCTTTCGATACACGGGATTCAATGGAGTTCAACGGGATTCCGTCAGCCCGGTTCTCCTGGTTCTCCCGGTTCAGCAGACGCCGCCTCGTGGCGCGACGTTCCTGTTGGGTGACGCAGCCCCGTATTCCGCCAACCGGCCGGCCTCACCAGCCCTTTGCGGGAATTTTCTGCCAGAGGGTACCGACGGCGCCCCGCCGGCCACGGCATCGCCGCCCCGGCACGGGACTGTGCGAGAGGAAGGAGGCCGGCATGGACGATCGGGACAATGACGGGATGCCGATCGCTGAGCTGGTCGACGAGCGACAGTGTCTTCTGGAAGTCGCCTGCCGACTGCTGGGCGGCAGCACCGGTGCGGACCGTGTCGTCAACGAGGCCTACCGGCGGTGGTACGAGTTGCCAGGGCCGGCCCGGGCTGCGATCGCCGTGCCTCGTACCTGGCTCGTGAAGGTCACGGGCGCCCTCTGCCCGGCTCGGCCGGGCCTGCCCGGCGGGAAGGAGAGCGGCCTTGACGACGACTTCGGAACTCCTCCGGACGGGGTTGTCCGCATCGTCGGGCAGCGGCGGCCCGAGCGCGCCGATCCGGCCGGCCCGGCACGTCGCAGTCGCCGGGCCCAGCGCTCGCGGCCGACGCCGCCGCGGCTGCAGGACGTGGTCGCCCGTTCCGTTCTGCGGGCCTGCATGGCGGAGGACGCGGCACTCCTGACGTCGTTGCTGACGTCCGACGCCGCAGTGTTCTTCGACGGCGGCGGCAAGGTCCGCGCTCCGGCTGATCCGGTGCACGGCGACCGGCGGGTTGCCCGCAGCCTGCTGGCCCTGCTGGCTCCGCATCCGCGGACCACCGTGTGTGTCCACGCCGTCAACGGACGGACCGGCCTCGTGGTGCGTTACGGCGGACAGGTGGCCGCCGTCGTCGGCCTCGACGTCGCCGGCCCCCACGTCGTACAGGTGTGGGTCACTCTCAACCCGGACAAACTCCGGCCCTGGAACCGACCCGATCCCCCCACAGGCCCTTGATGCGGGGCCGTGGCCAGGACGCCTCCCGGTCCTCGGAGTGACCGAGGCCTGCCGAGGGGCGCGGGCGGCGCGGTGTGCCGGTGGCTTCGCGGGGCGGCAGTGGCTGCCCGGCGCCCGTAGGGCGCCGCCGATTGCGTGGCGCGAGGGCACCGGGCGGTCTCGGGAGCCGGGATCGGGGCACCCCTGGGGCCAGTCCGTCCGGCAGCCGCCGGGACTGACCTGGCAGAGAGCGATTAAGATCTTTCCCTGCCGCACACCGGCAGGGGTGGTGACAGACCGGTGGCAGACCGGCTGGGCGGTGACCGGCTCCGCTTCGTCGTCCGGTACGAGGAACAAACGCACCGGACGGGCCGGTCGAGGGCGGGTCCGGGCAATTCTCCCGGCCCCGGGCCGGCCTCCGGATTCTTCCTGTACGCGCATGCCCGGTCACGTCGCCGCATGCAGAATGGAGCAATGGTGCCTTCCGACGATTCCGCCACGCCCCTGCCCTGGCATGCTTTGCCCCCGACTGACGCGACGGGCCGGCTCGAGGTCGACCCCGGTGCGGGACTTTCGTCGGACGAAGCTGCCCGGCGGCTGGCGGAGCACGGGCCGAACCAGTTGGACGAGGCTCCGCGTGAGCCCCGGTGGCGGGCCTTTCTCCGGCAGTTCCAGGATCTGCTGATCATCATTCTGCTGGTGGCCGCCGTGGTCAGCCTGGTGGTGTCCCAGGAGTGGGAGACCCCGATCGCGATCGCGGTGGTGGTGCTGCTCAACGCGACGATCGGGTTCGTGCAGGAGTCCCGCGCCGAGGCGGCGCTGGACGCCCTGAGGGAGATGACGGTCACTCACGCCACGGTCCGCCGTGACGGCCGCCTGATGCAACTGGCCGCCAGCGAACTGGTCCCCGGGGACGTGGTCACCCTGGCGCCCGGCGACCGGGTGCCCGCGGACGGACGGCTGCTGACGTCGGCCTCCCTGGAGGTGCAGGAGTCCGTCCTGACCGGCGAGGCACAGGCCGTGGCCAAGGACGCCGATGCCGAGGTCGCGGAGGACGCCCCGCTGGCCGACCGCGTGACGGCGGTGTTCATGAACACCGCCGTCACGCGCGGCCGCGGCGAGGTCACGGTCACCGCCACCGGCATGAGCACCGAGACCGGCCGCATCGCCGACATGCTGCACTCGGCCAAGCCCGGGCCGACGCCGCTGCAGCGTCAGATCGACGCGCTCAGCCGTACCCTCGCCCTGATCGCCGGGCTGGTCATCGCCCTGGTGTTCATCCTGGGGCTGGTGCGCGGGCAGGACTTCGGCGATCTGTTCATCAGTGCCGTGTCACTGGCGGTGGCGGCCATCCCCGAGGGCCTGCCCGCGGTGGTCGCGTTCACCCTCGCGATGGGCACGGGCCGGATGGCCAAGAAGGGGGCGATCGTCAAGAAGCTGGCGTCGGTCGAGACTCTCGGCAGCACCACCCAGATCTGCACGGACAAGACCGGCACGCTGACGCTGAACCAGATGACGGCGCGGGAGATGCTGCTGGCCGGCCGCCGGCTCACCCTTTCCGGCGAGGGTTACTCCTCCGAGGGGCGGATCCGCACCACCGACGGGCAGCCTCTGCCGCAGACCCTGGACCACGCACTGACCGCGATGGCCCTGTGCACCGACGCCGTGATCCGCGACGGTGAGGTCGTGGGTGACCCGACCGAGGGTGCCCTGGTGGTCCTGGCCGAGAAGGGCGGCATCGACGTGACGGGGCTGCGGCAGGAACGGCCGCGGCGGCTGGAGGTCCCCTTCGACTCCGACTACAAGTTCATGGCGACCTTCCACGACTGGACGGACGACTCCGGGCGTGCGGTGATCCGGTGCTTCGTCAAGGGCGCCCCCGACGTCCTCGCGGTCCGTGCGGACCGTCTCGTGGGCGAGGAGGGGATCCTGCCGTTCGACGACGCGGCCCGCCGTCGGTTCGACGAGGGCAACGCCTCGCTGGCCGAGCAGGGCATGCGGGTGATGGCGCTGGGCATGGAGGATTTCCCCGCCGACGGCTTCCAGGCCCCCCAGGACCCCAAGGATCTCCTCGACCGGATCGTGCTGACGGCCATGGTGGGCATCGTCGACCCGCCCCGCCCGGAGGCGCGTACGGCGATCGCCGAGTGCATCGACGCCGGAATCCGGGTCCGCATGATCACCGGGGACCACGCGGTGACCGCCGGTGCCATCGCCCGCGAACTCGGTATCCCCGGGGCCGCCGTGACGGGCGCCGAGCTGGACCGTATCGACGACGAAGCCGCCCTCGCCGACCGGCTGGACGAGGTGGGCGTCGTCGCCCGTGTGTCCCCCGAGCACAAGATCCGTATCGTCCGGGCGCTGCAGGACCGCGGGGACGTCGTCGCGATGACCGGCGACGGTGTCAACGACGCCCCCGCGCTGCGCAAGGCCGACATCGGGGTGGCCATGGGCATCACCGGGACGGAGGTCACCAAGGAGGCCGGCACGATGGTGCTGACCGACGACAACTTCGCCACCATCGTGTCCGCGGTCCGTGAAGGCCGCGGCATCTACGGCAACATCGTGAAGTTCACCCGGTTCCAGGTCTCCACCGCCCTGGGCTTCGTGGCCACCTTCCTCATCGCCTCACTGACCGGTCTGGCCGGCGGGGCGCCGTTCACCGCCCTGCAGATCCTGTTCGTCAACCTGGTCATGGACGGCCCGCCGGCCATGTCCCTGGGCGTCGACCCGGTCGACCCTGACGCGATGAAGCGCCCGCCGCGTGCCGCCGACGAACGCATCCTCAGCAAGCAGCGTCTCACCCGGATCCTGCTGGCGAGCGCGGTGATGGCGGCCGGCACGCTGGCGGTGCTGTTCTGGGCTCCGGGCCCGGAGGCGGAACTGGGAGAGGCGACCGTCGCGGGCACCATGGCCTTCGTCACCTTCGTGTTCTTCCAGGTCTTCAACCTGCTCAACGTGCGGCACGACACCCGCAGCGTGTTCAGCCGCGAAACGCTGCAGAACAGCTCCGCGTTCGTCGCCACGGCGGCCGTGATCGCCCTGCTCGTCGTCATCGTCGAAACCGACGCGCTGCACGGCTTCTTCACCACCACCGACCTCACCCCCGGTCAGTGGCTGGCGTGCGCTGCCGTCGGCTCGGCGATCCTGTGGGCCGGCGAAGTGCTCAAGACCGTGCTGCGAGCCCGTGCCCGCCGCGCGCGCGTCACCGGCTCGCAGCAGCCGGCATCCCGGCAGACGGCCTGACGGCGACGCCCAGGACCGACCCGCGGGGAAGAACGGTCAGGCGGACCCGGCAGGGAGGCGGGACAGGCGGACGGACCGGGCGGTCCCGCACCCGGACCGCGTTCACACGGCCGTCCGGCGTGCGTGCGGGCCGCGGGTGTCCGGCAGCCGACGATCGCCGGGGTCTCGGGGCCGGTTCGTCATCGGTGACCGCCTCCACTTGGTCGCGCAGGCCGGCGAAGCGCGCCGGCCTCGCCAGAGTGCCGAAGACCGCGACGAGCACACGTAGTTCCAGCCGGTGCACGTCCTTGCCGTCGCGTGTGATGTGCCGGCCGCAGGAGAACACCGGCCGCGCTCCCGCGGGTGCCAGGCCGGGCACCGCCTGGGCCGTCCTGCTCGCGCAGCCCCGGACTCCCCGGGGCACCAGGACCGTCAGCACCGCGTCGTGGCCGACGGAATGACGCGGCAACTGCCCGCCGACCGGCGCCCCCGCCTCACCGAGGTGTTCACGGAGCACGCCCTGGGGCCGGGCCACGCCTACGAGTCCGCCCCCGGTCTCGGCCTCGTCATCGACGGCCTCGAAGGCCTGCCGTCGGCCGGGACCGGCCGAACACCCGGAACCCGCTTCACCGTCGCGGGTTCCGGGCCCTCGGACCCTCGGTTCGCATTCACCCCCCAATTCGTTTACGGTTCAACTATCTGTTGGATCTACGCAGAAAGGGATGGTTTGCGCCATGAACGTCACCGCCGCCGTAGTCCGGGGCCAGTCGATGCCGTTTGCCGTCGAGGAGCTCGAACTGGACGATCTCCGTCCGGGCGAGGTCCGGGTCCGGATGGTCGCCACCGGCGTCTGCCACACGGATGCGATCGTGAGGGACCAGGTGTATCCGACGCCGCTGCCCGCCGTCCTCGGCCATGAAGGCGCCGGAGTCGTGGAGGCGGTAGGCAGTGCGGTCACCAGCGTGGTGCCCGGGGACCACGTGGTCCTGTCGGCCGCGTCCTGCGGCGTCTGCGCACAATGCCTGAGCGGCAGGCCGATGTACTGCGAGAACGCCTACGACCAGTGCTTCGGCGGCCGTCGCCCGGACGGCACCACCGCTCTCTCGTCGAACGGGGAGGCCGTTTCCTCCCACTTCTTCGGCCAGTCCTCCTTCGCGACCCACGCCAATGTCGTGGAACGAAGCGTGGTGAAGGTCCCCCACGACGCACCCCTGGAGAAGCTCGGCCCGCTGGGTTGCGGCCTGCAGACCGGTGCCGGAGCGGTGCTCAACGAGCTGCGGCCCGAGGCAGGCACGTCCCTGGTGGTCTTCGGGGCCGGGGCGGTGGGTTCGGCGGCCGTCATGGCGGCCAAGGTCGCCGGCTGCACCACGGTCGTCGCCGTGGACCTGCACGACTCCCGGCTGGACCTGGCCCGGCGGATCGGCGCCACCCACACGATCAACTCCGGCAGCGCCGACGTCGTGTCCGAGCTGAAGAGGATCACCGGCGGCAAGGGGGTGGACTTCGTCGTGGACACCACCGCCGTACCGGGGCTGCTGACCCAGGCGCTGGACGCCCTCGCCATCCGCGGGACCATCGTCCTGGTCGGCGCCGCCGCGGCGGGCACGACGGTTCCCTTCGAGATAGGCGAGTCCCTGCTGAAGGGCTGGACCTTCAAGACCGTCATCGAGGGCAGCTCGGTCCCGCAGGTCTTCATCCCGCACCTCGTCGAACTGTGGCAGCAGGGCCGCTTCCCCTTCGACGAGCTCGTGAAGACCTACGAGTTCGAAGCGATCAACGAGGCCTTCGCCGACTCGGCCGACGGGGCGACGATCAAACCGGTCGTCGTCTTCTGACGGTCCTGTCCGGCCCCGCGGTCACCAGCGGAGTACACAAGAGGGGCGTACGACCCTGCGAAAGCGGGGTTCGTACGCCCCTCGGGCGTCAGCGGGACTTGTCCGGTGCCGGTGTCGGTACCGGCATCTCTTTCGATGCCTGCACCTGCGCCTGTTCCTGTGCCGGGGTCTGCCGTCGGAAGGCCCAGTCCATGTTCGGCTCGAACGCGGCGCGGAAGATCCGCCGCACCGGTGCGGTGCACAGGGCGGTCACGACCACCGCCGCGATCACGGTGACGGTGACGGCGCCGAGCGGGGTGTGGAACCAGTCGTTGTGGGACCAGTGCCAGTGGTTGGCGGCCTGGATGAAGAAGCCGTGCAGCAGGTACCCGTACAGCGTGCCGGCGCCCAGCGCGGTGAACCACGTCCGGCGCCGCGGGACGAGGGCCACGAAGGCGGCGACGAGAACCGTCGAGCAGCCGAAGATCGCCAGTGTCATGACCGGCCCGTACCAGGCGGGCGCCGCGAGATCCTCGGCACTGGACTTGTGGAAGAACCAGGCGTAGTTCATCCGCGTCACGGCCCAGTAGGCCACGATCAGTGCGCCCGCGAACACCGGCACGGCCAGGATGCGCACCTCCCGGCGGCGCACCATCTCGAAGTGCTTCTTCTTCAGTGAGAGGCCGAGCACGAAGTACGGCAGGAACTGCAGGGTGCGGTGGAGGTCGAGGTCCTTGCCGATGGACGGGGCGAGGGTGGCCAGGGCCGCGATGGTGAGGGCGATGGGCAGCGGCCATCGCAGGGCCCGCCAGATCGGAGTGGTCAGCCGCCAGATGAACAGAGCGGCCAGGAACCACGTCAGATACAGGGGGTCCAGCAGGCTGATCGAGCGGTCCGGTTCGTTGTCGCTCCACCGGGTGAAGAAGGTGTATGCCACCTCGAAGACGATGTACGGCACGGCGACGCCGGTGATCAGGCGCTTGATCTTCCCCGGGCTCCAGTCGAAGCTGCGCGAGAAGTAGCCGGAGATGATGATGAACGCCGGCATGTGGAAGGCGTAGACCAGCGTGTAGAGGGCCGTGACGGTGCGGCTCTCGCTGCGCAGTGGTTCCCACGCATGGCCGACCGCCACCAGCACGATCGCCAGGTACTTGGCGTTGTCGAAGAGCGCGTCCCGCGGCTTCGCCGACCGGGCCTCCCCGCCGGTCCTGCCGCCGGCCGGTGCGGTGCGGATCTTTTCTCCGTTCGGTCTCGTCGGCGGCCCGTCCGTCTCCCCGGGGCTGCGCGAGGGCAGCGTTTCGTTCACGATTCCTTCCTTCGGGAACCCAGACAGAGCAGAACACCTCTTACAGGAGTTGCGGAAGTGACACGAGAGTAGTGACCCGTGAAACCGTAGCCGCGGCCGACGTCCGGGTAAACCCGAACCCGTGGACATGTGACGCTCGCGATCGTGCGCGGTGGCGGTGAGGGGGACCCCGTGTCCACCGGCGGCGCGGGTGCCCACTTTCGGCCATTCCCGCCGTGTCGGCACCGAGTGCACGCCTGCCCGGAGATCGCCGCTCTATGCTTCTACATGCCTGTAGAAGGCCTGTGCCGTGCGCCCGCGGGGCGTGCGGCACTGCTCTTACCGAACACTCGCACGTGAAGGAGTGGACGCCGCGATGGTGTTCAAACGACTGCTCGGCTCGCTCGGCGTGGGCGGCCCCACGGTCGACACGGTCCTCGACCCGGGTGCGCCCCGGCCCGGAGCCGCACTGACCGGGCAGGTCCATCTCAAGGGCGGTGACGCCGACTTCGACATCGAGCACATCACGCTGGAGCTGGTGGCCCGGGTCGAGGCCGAGCACGAGGAGGGGGAGAGCGAGGGCGTCGTCACCTTCGAACGGTTCACCGTGGGCGGCGGCTTCCGGCTCGGCGCCGGCGAACTGCGGAGCGTCCCGTTCACCGTGGCGCTGCCCTGGGAGACCCCCGTCACCGAGCTCCACGGCCAGGACCTGGGCATCGTCCTGGGCGTGCGGACCGAGCTCGCCGTGGCGGGTGCCAGGGACAAGGGCGACCTGGACCGGCTGAGCGTCGGGCCGCTGCCCGTGCAGGAAGCGATCCTCGAGGCGTTCGGCGGGCTCGGGTTCGGCTTCCGGTCCGCCGATCTCGAGTACGGCCGCATCGGCGGCACCGGCCAGCAACTGCCTTTCTACCAGGAGATCGAGCTGACCCCGGGGGCGCAGTACGCCCACCGGATCACCGAGGTCGAGGTGACGTTCCTCGCCGGTCCCGGCGGCATGGAGGTCGTGCTGGAGGCGGACAAGCGCGGCGGGCTCCTCTCCTCCGGCCACGACGCGGTGAACCGGTTCACGGTCTCCCACGACGGTGTCGAGCACCAGGACTGGAACGCGATCGTCGGCGAGTGGCTGCGCCGGCTCGTGGAGCACCGGGCCCCGTACGGCTCGCACGGCGATCACGGGCACGCCGGGTACCACGGGCACGACGAGCACCACCACGACGGACAGCGCTCCGGCCCCGGCATGGGGACGGTCGTCGCGGCGGGTGCGGCCGGACTGGCCGTGGGGGTCGTCGGCGGCATGGTCGCGGCCGAAGTCGTCGACGAGGTCGGGGACTTCTTCGAGGGCGAAGAGGAAGAGGCGGAGGACGAGGGCTGACCGCACGGGGGCGGGCCGGGCACGTCACGCGCCCGGCCCGCCCTGTCCGTCCCGCCGGTGGCCACGGGCATCGCCCGGTGCCTGCCGGGACTCCTCGTCGTACGACACCCCCACCCCACAGCTTCTACAGAATTGTAGAGGTTAGGCTTGCCCCGCACGGACGCCTGCCGTGCCGCACCGTCGGCACGGCAGGCGCGGCACGGCGACACGACTAGGAGGGGCGTCATGGGCGTCATCGCATGGCTGGTGCTGGGACTGCTCGCAGGGGCGGTGGCCAAGGCCATCCTGCCCGGGCGCGACCCGGGCGGGCTCATCGGCACGACGGTCATCGGCGTCGCGGGGGCCTTCCTGGGCGGCTGGCTGTCGTCGCAGTTCCTGGACCGGCCGGTGCAGCGGGAGTTCTTCGACGCCGCCACCTGGGGATCGGCGATCGTGGGCGCGCTCGTCCTGCTCATCGCCTACCGCGTCCTCTTCGGCAACTCACGCAACTGAGCACCCGGCCCGGAACGTCCTGAGCGTCGCAAACGTTCAACCACCGAGAACGACCGAGAAGGAGTACGAAGTGGGAGTTTCCCTTTCCAAGGGCGGCAATGTCTCTCTCAGCAAGGAGGCCCCGGGTCTGACCGCGGTCGTGATCGGCCTCGGCTGGGACGTACGCACCACCACCGGCACCGACTACGACCTCGACGCCTCCGCGCTGCTCCTCAACGCCTCCGGCAGGGTGCCGTCCGACCAGCACTTCGTCTTCTACAACAACCTGAAGAGCCCGGACGGCTCGGTGGAGCACACCGGGGACAACCTCACCGGCGAGGGCGAGGGCGACGACGAGTCCGTCAAGGTGAACCTCGCCGGCGTGCCCGCCGACGTCGACAAGATCGTCTTCCCGGTCTCGATCCATGACGCGGAGAACCGCGGCCAGAGCTTCGGCCAGGTCCGCAACGCCTTCATCCGGGTCGTCAACCAGGCGAACAACCAGGAGATCGCCCGCTACGACCTCTCCGAGGACGCCTCCACCGAGACGGCGATGGTCTTCGGTGAGCTCTACCGCAACGGTGCCGAGTGGAAGTTCCGCGCCGTCGGCCAGGGCTACGCCTCCGGGCTCGCCGGAATCGCCGCCGACTTCGGCGTCGGGGTCTGACACCGGCTGGACCGACTGCCGGCCCGGCCCCTCCGTGGCCGGGCCGGCACCGGCCCGGCCGCTCGCACGCTCAGGCGTCGAGACCGCCGCGCTTGACGAGCTGGCCCGCGATCACGTTGCGCTGGATCTCGTTGGTTCCCTCCCCCACGATCATCAAGGGGGCGTCGCGGAAGTAGCGTTCGACGTCGAACTCGGTCGAGTAGCCGTAACCGCCGTGGATGCGCATGGCGTTGAGGGCGATCTCCATGGCGGTCTCGGAGGCGAACAGCTTGGCCATGCCGGCCTCCATGTCGACCCGGCGCCCCGCCTCGGCCTCCCGGGCCGCGTACAGGGTGAGCTGGCGGGCCGCCGTCAGCGAGGTGGCCATGTCGGCGAGGTGGCCGCCGACGGCCTGGTGCTTCCAGATCGGCTTGCCGAAGGACTCGCGTTCCTGGGCGTAGGCGAGCGAGTCCTCCAGGGCCGCCCGGCCCACGCCGAGGGCCCGCGCGGCGACCTGGAGGCGGCCGGTCTCCAGCCCCTTCATCATCTGGGCGAAGCCCCGGCCCTCGACGCCGCCCAGTACGGAGTCGGCCGGTGTCCGGTAGTCGTCGAAGGCGAGTTCGCAGCTCTCGACGCCCTTGTAGCCGAGCTTCGGCAGGTCGCGGGAGACGGTGAGGCCGGGGCCGTGCTCGACCAGGAGGATCGAGATGCCCTGGTGCGCGGGTTCGGCCTCCGGGTCCGTCTTGCACAGCAGGGCGATCAGCTGGGAGCGCCGGGAGTTGGTGATCCAGGTCTTGGCGCCGTTGACGACATAGCCCTCGGCGTCCTTGCGGGCGACGGTGCGCATGGCCTGGAGGTCGGAGCCGCCGCCGGGTTCGGTCAGGGCCATGGTGGCCCGGATCTCGCCCGTGGCCATGCGCGGGAGGTAACTGCGCTTCTGCTCCTCGGTGCCGAAGTGGAGCAGCAGCTTGGAGACCACGGTGTGTCCGCCCATGGCGCCGGCCAGACTCATCCAGCCGCGCGCGAGTTCCTCGGTGACCAGGACGTAGCAGGGCATGGACACGGGCGTGCCGCCGTACTCCTCGGGGATGGCCAGACCGAAGATGCCGAGCTGCTTCATCTGCTCGATCAGGGCCTCGGGGTAGGTGTTGGTGTGATCGAGCTCCTGGACGACGGGCTTCACCTCCTTGGTGACGAAGTCGTGCACGGTCTCGACGACGAACCTCTCGTCGGCGGAGAGGATGTCCAGGGTGCTCACAGGGGTTTCTCCTTGGTCGGTGGTGTGTCGCGCCGTCGGACCGTGCCGCGCCGTGCGGTGCCGTGCGCGGGTGCGGTGGTGCGCCCGTCAGGCCGCCGCGCCGGCCTGGGCGGCAGCCGCCTTGGCGGCGGCGAGTTCCCTGCGCTTCTCGGCGAAGGCCAGTGCCTCGTCCCACCGGGCCCGCCGCTGGATGAGGCCGCGGTACTTCATGATCTCGGTCTGTCCGTTGACGGCGAGAGCGCCGATGACGTGGTCGCCGCTGCGGTAGAGCGCCACCCATCGCCGGTCCCGGTCCGCCGCTCCGTCCACCAGGCGCACTTCGTCCGCCTGGGGCGAGCCGACGAACTGGATCCTGCTGTCGTACCAGTCGGACCAGAAGTACGGCACGGTGCCGTACGGCTTCGCGTGGTCCGGGTCCAGGGCGTTGCGGGCCGCGGCCGCGCCCTGTTCCGCCGCGCTGGTCCAGTGTTCGAGCCGCTGCCTGCGGTCCAGGACGCCGTTGAACCAGTTGGCGACGTCCCCCGCCGCGTACACGCCGTCGACGCCGGTGTTGAGGTAGGCGTCGCAGACGATGCCGTTGTCGAGCTTCAGGCCCGAGCCTTCGAGCCATTGCACGGCGGGTGTCGCTCCGATGCCGACCACCACCAGGTCCGCGTCGAGGACGGTGCCGTCGTCGAGGACGACGCGTTCGACGCGGCCGGTCCCCTCGACGGACCGTACTCCGCTGCCGCACAGCAGCCGCGTGCCGTTGTGCTCGTGCAGGGCCGCGATCGCGGCGCCCATCCGTGTTCCGGTGGCCCGCACCAGCGGGGTGGGGAGCGCCTCGACGACGGTGACGTCCAGGCCGCGCTTCTTCGCCGCGGAGGCGACCTCCGAGCCGATGAAGCCCGCACCGATCACCACGGTGCGCGCCCCGGCGTCCAGCGCCGTGCGTACGGCGAGGGCGTCGTCGAGCGTGCGCAGTCCGTGGACTCCGGCCAGGTGCTCGGTGCCGGGCAGGGTGCGGGCCCACGCGCCGGTGGCGATGACCAGGGCGTCGTAGGGCACGGTGCGCTCGCCCACCTGTACGACCCGTCGTGCGGTGTCGAGTCCGGTGGCCGGCTCGCCGAGGATCAGGTCGACGGCGAGTTCGTCGGCGTAGATCTCCGGGGAGCGGAAGTACGGCTGCTCGGGCCGGGCGTCGCCGTCGAGCGGGTCGAGGAATGCCTTCGACAGCGGCGGGCGGTCGTAGGGCAGGTGCTGTTCGGCACCGATCAGGGTGATCGATCCGGAGAATCCGGTCTTCCGTGCCGCCTCGACGGCGCGCAGGCCGGCCAGTGACGCCCCTACGACCACCAGGTGTTCGACATTCACGATGCGGTCCTCCCGTCAGTCCCGGACGATGCGCAGGGCCTCGGTGGGGCAGCCGGCGACCGCCTCCTCGACACCCTGGAGTTCGTCGTCGGTGATGTCGTCCTTGATGAGCACCAGTTCGCCCTCGTCGTTGACCTCGAAGAACGCGGGGGCCAGGGATTCACAGATGCCCAGCCCGGTGCACTTGCCGTAGTCGACTTCGACCTTCATCTCTCCACCTCTTGCTTCTCCGCCCCCGGATGCCGGTGGGCGACCGTGCTGTCAGGCGACCGGGAAGGCCGCGGTGATCTTGCCGACCACGATCTGTGCCGTTTCGGCACACGCGGTGGTCCCGCCGTTCGCGTACTCCTTGACCGCGTCCCCGACGTTCCACAGTCCGGTGACGGGGGTGTCGTGCGGCAGGTCGAAGCCGGCGACCGCGCGCTGCGGGGGCCAGCCGTCCCGGGTGACGTTGACGCTCAGGATGCGGGCCTTGTCGTCGAATCCCGGGAGTTCGTCGCGCAGGTCCTGCATCAGGAGTTCGGTCTCCGCGGCCTCGTCGAAGTCACCGGTCGCCGGCTTGGGCACCGCCGTGCCCACGTAGAGGTTCCAGCCCTCGGGGGCCATCTCCGGACAGATGTCGGTGAAGTTCGCGACGTAGGCCAGCCGGCGGGACTTGGCGAAGCTGAGCATGCCGGGGACGTCGACCAGCCGCTCCCGGCTGGCGAAGTTGACGGTGATCATCGAGGTGGGACGGTCGCTCTTGGCCACGAGCGTCCGGTAGTCCTCGGGCAGGTGTTCCTCACCGACGAGCCGGTTGGTCGCGGCGGGGCCCACGTCGCTGACGACGACGGGCGCCGTGACGACGGTCCGCCGGCCGTCGCGGACCACCTCGACGCCGGTGACCCTGCCGTCGTCGGTGGTGATCCTCTCGACGGAGCTGGACAGCCAGATCTGGCCGCCGTGCGACTCGATCGCCTGCGCGAGGGCCAGCCAGAGGCCGATGGTCCCTTCGGGGTGGAAGCCGAAACGCTTGAACGCGCTCTTGCGGGTGAAGTACGTGAGGAACACGCGGGCCGGGAGCTCGTCGGAGCCGACGGCGAAGACGGAGGCGCACATGTTGCGGAAGATGCCGTGCACGCCTTCGTTCTTGGTGTACTTCGACACCCATTCGGCGGTGGACAGTTCGTCCTCGGGGAGGCCGCTGTCGTTGCGGGCGGCGCCGATCCCCTTGACCAGCTTGGCGCCCTGCCGGGAGAGCTTGCCGAGCAGGAAGCCCCAGCCGCCGCCGGTGACGTCGACGTCCTTGCCACCGATGCGGTACAGGATCGGCGGCTTGGGCTCGCGGATCTCGAATTCGGCGCCGACCTCCTCGCAGGTCTGCTGGGTGATGCCGCCGACCTCGATGACGATCGCGCCGTTGTTCACCTTGAAGCCGTCGACGTCGTCGGTGGAGGCCCGTCCGCCGACCTTGTCGAGGCGTTCCAGTACGAGGGTGCGGTAGCCCTGCTTCGCCAGCCGCGCGGCGGTGAAGAGTCCGCCGGCTCCGGCGCCGACGACGACGGCGTCGAACTCGTGATCGATTGGTGTGGTCATCCTTGGCTTCCTTCTCTCAGGGACACGGACCGGACGGGCCCCGTGTGCGGGACGGATCCGACGGGCCGGGCGGATCGGGCGGATCAGTAGGAGCGGGGCAGGCCGAGGGAGGTCTGCGCGACGAAGTTGAGGACCATCTCCCGGCTCACCGGAGCGGTCCGCATCAGGCGGGTGACGAACCACAGCTCCGACAGGCCGTACTCATGGGCCAGGCCGTTGCCTCCGTGGGTCTGGATCGCCTGGTCGAGTGCCTTCAGGGAAGCTTCGGAGGCGGCGTACTTGGCGATGTTGGCCGCCTCACCGGCGGGCTCGCCGGCGTCGAAGAACTCGGCGCTCCGGTAGGTCGCGAGCCGGCCGAGCTCGACCTCGATGTGACAGGCCGCCAGCGGGTGGGCGACGCCCTGGTGGGCGCCGATCGGCGTCGACCAGACCTGGCGCTCCCTGGCGTAGTCGGCCGCCTTCCCGAGGGCGTACCGGCCCACGCCGCTGCAGATGGCGCCGACCAGGATGCGCTCGGGGTTGAGCCCGTCGAAGAGCTGACGCAGTCCCTGGCCCGCCTGCCCGATGAGGGCGTCCGGGCCGACGCGGACGTCGTCCAGGAAGACGGTGAACTGCTTGTCGGGGGACACGATCGAGGTGTCGATCCGCTGGTAGGTGAGTCCCGGGGCGTCGGTGGGGACGACGAAGAGGGAGAGTCTGCCCTTCTCGCCGGTCGAGTGGTCGGCGTCCCGTGCCGCCAGCAGGAGGGCGCCGGCCTGGTCGACGGCGGAGATGTAGTACTTCGAGCCCGAGAGGACCCAGCCGTCCCCGTCCCGGCGGGCGGTGGTGGACAGCCGGTGGCTGTTGGAGCCGGCGTCGGGCTCGGTGAGTCCGAAGGCCATCTTCCGGGTGCCGTCGGCGAGGCCGGGCAGCCATTCCCGCTTGAGTGCGTCCGACGCGTGGTGGGCCAGGATACTGCCGCAGATCGCCGGGGAGATCACCCAGATCAGCAGGGGCATGCCGTGCGCGGCGAGTTCCTCGACGACGACCACGGCCTCGGTCATGCCGCCGCCGCCACCGCCGTACTCCTCGGGGAGGTGGACGCCCAGCAGTCCGGCCTCTCCCAGGTCGCTCCACAGTTCGCCGATGTCCTCGCCGCTGCGGCCGCGCTCGATGAAGTACTGCGATCCGTACTTGGAGGCGATCCTGGCGACCGTCTCACGGATCGCGCGGTGCTCCGCCGTGTCGGTGACGAGACTTGTCATGCTCTACCGTCCTTGGAATTCGGGCCGCCGCCCGGCGGCGAAGTCGGCGATGGCGTGGGCCGCGTCCTCGGTGCCGCCGGCGGCCGCGAGGGTCCGGATCTCCGCGAGCAGTTGTCCGGAGAGGTCGGTCGTCCAGGAGTCCTGGAGGAGTCGGCGCATGCCGCCGAAGGCCCTGGTCGGTCCGGCGGCGAGCCGGGTGGCCAGCTCCAGGGCCCGCTCCTGGAGCCGGTCGGCCGGGACGACCTCGGTGACGAGGCCCCAGTCGGCGGCCTCGGCCGCCTCGACCTGCTGGTTCTCCAGGTACATACGGGCCGCGCGGCGGGGGCCCACGAGGCGGGGCAGGTGCCAGGTGCCGCCGCCGTCACCGGTGAGGCCCAGGGCGCGGAAGGCGACGACGAACTTCGTGTCCGGTGCGGCCAGCACGATGTCGGCGGCGTAGACGAAGCCGAGCCCGCCGCCGGCCACCGCGCCGTGGGCCGCCGTCACGACGGGCGCGTCGATGCGGCTGAGAATGCGGAGCGCCTCGTGGAACGGCGTGGTCATGGTCTCGAACGTGGCGCCCAGTGTCCCCGGCTCGGCCCGGGCGAAGGCGTCGATGTCGCCGCCGACGGTGAGGGCAGGTCCGTTGCCGCGGATGAGTACGGCCCGGACGGCCCGGTCCGCGGCGATCCGCCGTGCGACGGTGAGCGTTTCCTCCGCCATCCGCATGTCGATCGCGTTGCGCCGCTCGGGGCGGTCGAGACAGAGGACGGCGACCCCGTCGCGGACCACGTAGTCGATCGTCCGGAGCGCGTCGATCGTCCGGAGCGCGCCGGGGGCGGTGGACGGGGCGGGAGTGTCGGGCACGGCGGGTGCGGCCGGGCCCGCGAGCGCGTCCTTCCAGGCGGCGCTGTCGGTGAGCTGTTCGAGAGCGAGGACGCGGTGGTCGTCGCTGAAGGCGAGCAGGTGGACGAAGGCCGCGTCGAGCTCGCGTCCCGAGGCGATGCCCTCCCCCCGGTAGCGGCCTGCGACGTGGAGCCGGCCGTCGTCGAGCGCGTGGAACGACTCCGCCACGGCCCGCGCGCGGAAGTGCCGCCCGATCCGCCACCAGAACTCGCGCTGCATGACGTCCGGTCCTTCGTAGCTCCCGCCCAGCCCCAGCGGCAGGCCGTCCGTGGTCCGGCCGGTGAACTGCGGGTGCAGGATCTCGCCCAGCGCCGCCCGGTCGCCGGCGGCGAGCGCGACGTACAGCCGCTTCGCGAGCGCGACGTGGTCCTCGTAGGTCATCCGAACCCCCTCGACTATTGAATTTAAGATAAATTCAAAACTGTTCCCCTGTCAACGCCCCTCCCGGCCTGCGGCCGGACCGGGCGGAGCGATTGACCATGACACTGTTCTAATTTACGTTAGGTTAAATTATCGCCCCGGGGAGGACCGGATGACAGAGCCGACGGACACGGCCCCGACGGACGACGAGGTACTCGCGCGCCTGTTGCGCTCGCGGCACAGCTGTCGTGCGTTTCTTTCCGATCCCGTCCCGGACGAGACGGTCCGGCTGCTGTTCGCTCTGGCGCAGCGCACCGCGTCCTGGTGCAACTCCCAGGCCTGGCAGGTGCGGCTGACGAGCGGTGAGGAGACCGCGCGGTTCGCGAAGGAGCTGGGCGAACACGCGCGTACGCATCCGCAGGCACCCGATCTGGAGCCGCCGGCCGCCTACGAGGGCGACTACCTGGCCCGGCGCCGGGCGGCGGGCTTCGGCCTCTACAACGCCGTCGGAGTCGAGCGCGGGGATCTCGCGGGCCGGGAGCGGCAGACGGGGGAGAACTTCCGCTTCTTCGGCGCGCCGCACGTCGCCGTCGTCAGCGTGCCCCGGTCGCTGGGCGTGTACGGCGCCGTGGACTGCGGCGGCTACGTCTCCACACTGCTCACCGCGGCGCAGAGCCTGGGCCTGGGCGCGATCGCGCAGGCGGCGATCGCCATGTACGCCGACTTCGTCCACGCGTACCTCGGCATCCCCGAGGACCGCGACATCGTGTGCGCCGTCTCGTTCGGGTACACCGACCCCACGCACCCGGCGAACGCCTTCCGCACCGAACGCGCGCCCGTCGACACGGTCGTGGCGGGACTGCCGGGAGCCGCGGAGGGTCGCACGCCCTGATCCGTCCGCGTGAGCGGCCCACGCGGTGGGGGGGGCCCGGGCCCCCCCCCCCCCCCGGGGCCCCCCCCCGGGGGGGCGCCCCCCCGGCCCCCCCCCGGGGGCCCCCGCCACCGCGTACGGGGTCTAGCGGGTCAGCCGATTGCCGACGACCGAGACGAAGGACACGCAGCCGCCGGGGCGGCCGCCCAGGTTGTGGGTGAGCGCGGTGTGGGGGTCCGGGAGCTGCCGCTCCCCCGCCCGGCCGCGGAACTGCAGCCAGGCCTCGTAGAGCATCCGCAGTCCGCTGGCGCCCACGGGGTGGCCGAAGGACTTGAGTCCGCCGTCCGGGTTGACCGGCAGGCGGCCGTGGGAGTCGAAGACGCCGGCCAGCATGTCCTTCCAGCCCTGCCCGCGCTCGGAGAACCCCAGGTCCTCCATGAGCACGATCTCCGTCGGGGTGAAGCAGTCGTGCACCTCCGCCATCGACAGCTGGGACAGCGGGTCCTCGATCCCGGCCTGGGCGTAGGCGTCCCGGGCGGCGCGTACGACCTCGGGGAAGGTGGTGTAGTCGTAGTCCGGGTCCATGCCGCCGCTCATCGGACCCGCGGTGAGGGAGAGCGCCTTCACGTACATGGGGGTATCGGTGTACTGGAGCGCGTCCTCGGCGCGGACGACGAGCGCGCACGCGGCTCCGTCGGAGACGCCGGAGCAGTCGAGGACGCCCAGCCGTCCGGCGACCTTCGGCGCCGACTCGATCTTCTCCCTGGACACCTCGGAGCGGAACTGGGCCTTGGGGTTGCGGGCGCCGTTGCGGTGGTTCTTCCAGGCCACGTGGGTCATCGCCTCCCGCATCCCCGCCGGGTCCACGCCGTACCGGGCGCTGTAGGCGGGGTCCAGCATCGAGAAGGCGGCGGGCGCGGTGATGGACAGTTCGGGGGCGGTGCCGTCCGAGGGCGGGTCGGTGCGCAGCAGGCCGGAGAACCCCGAGTCCTTGAGCTTCTCGACGCCGACGGCCATCACCCGGTCGTAGGCACCGGACGCCACGGCGTAGCAGGCGTTGCGGAAGGCCTCCGAGCCGGTGGCGCAGTAGTTCTCGACCCGGGTGACGGGCTTGTGGTCGAGGGCGAGGGGCCGGCTCAGGGTGAGACCGGACTGCCCCGAGCCGAGGGTGCCCAGCCAGTAGGCGTCGATGTCGTCCTTGGCCACGGTGGGCGTGGTGTCCAGGCATTCCTGTACGGCGTCCAGGAGGAGGTCGTCGGTGGACTGGTCCCACCGTTCACCGAACCGTGTGCAGCCCATGCCGACGACGGCGACCCGGTCCGAGATGCCCCGGCTGCTCATGTGGTGCTCCCCTCGACGGGCGCGGCGCCGGTCGAGGGCCGCGCCTTCCAGAAGTAGTTGTGCACGCCTCGTGCGGTGAAGAAGCGGCGGAAGACCGGCTCGACGCGGGAACCGACGGTGAGTGCTTCGGGGTCGGGGTCGGCGAGTTCGAGCGAGGTTCTGCCGCCGCCGTCGAAGTCGGCCACCACGACCACGACGGGCGGTGAGGGCGAGTAGGCCAGGTGGTCCACGGTGTAGGTCGCGACGGTGCCGCGCAGCCGTGTGCCGGGGACCGGTTCCATGGCGTCGGCCGTTCCGCAGCGGCGGCAGACCCTGAGCGGTGGCAGGTGGACGAATCCGCAGTCGGTGCAGCGTGATCCGTTGAAGCCGAACTTCCAGCCGGCGGCCCGGTCGGACGGGGGGCCCGCGGGCCGGTCGGGTTCGGGCCTGCGGGGCAGCTCGCGTTCGACCAGGCCGCGCCAGGCGAGGTAGGTCAGGTGGGGAATCTCCCGGCCCCGGCCGAGCTGTTCCCGGACGGGTGTCCGCTGGCGGCGGGCGGGAAGGCGTTCGGTGGTCCGCAGCAGCAGCGCGTCGCAGCCGTCGACGGCGGAGAGGACGAGGATGCTCTCCCCGGGCCCGGCCGTGTCGAGCACGGACGCCAGGGCGAGGCCCGTGTCGGCCGCGCCGGAGAAGCCGATCGGGGAACCACCGGTGGACAGGCGGCCCTTGACGAGGGTGCCGGCACGCTTGGTGACACCGGCGTTCGGCGAGGTGACCACCACGTGGTCGGCCTCGTCCACGCCCGCCGCGGCGAGCGTTTCGCGCGCGGCCCGGCGGATCAGGTCGGCGTACCGCTCGAACCCGAACCGCTCCTCCCACTGTTCGCCGGTGGTGCTCGTCGGTTCCCGCCAGCGGTCGAGGAACTCCGCGGACAGCGAGTACCGGGCCAGGACCCGGGCGATGCCGGGGCCCGGACCGAACAGGAGGGCGGCGGCTCCGTCGCCGCCCGACCTCTCGTCCGCGGAGCCGGGTTTCCCCACGCGCACGTCGGCGGCGACCGCGAGCCCGCCGTCGGTGAGTGCGCCGCGCAGTGCGGCGAAGGCGGACCGGCCGGATCCGGCGACGTCCACGGCGAAGGCCGTCTCGTCGAGGCCGAGTGCGGCGTGGACGGCGACCGCGTTGGTCTTGTCGAGGTAGGCGGGTGAGGTGGTCGCGAAGTGCAGCGACGGGACGGGGGCGCCGGGGCCGAGGGTGCTGAGCAGCGCGCCGGCCGCCTCGGTGGCCATCGTCGTGCTGTCCTCGTCGAAGGAGGCGACGACGCGGGCGGTCCGGGCACCGGTGGAGGCCGGGCCCAGCCGCCAGGCCGGCAGGTAGGTGGCGTACGCCTGGAGGGTGTGGGTCATGCGTCCGCTCCCTTGAACAGGGCGGCGATCCCCTGGCCGCCACCGATGCACATGGTTTCGAGGGCGTATCCGCCGCGCCTGCGCCGCAGTTCGTGCAGCATCGTCGTCAGGATCCGTACGCCGGTGGCGCCGATGGGGTGGCCCAGGGAGATCCCGGAACCGTGCACGTTCAGCCGGTCGTCGAGATCGTCGAGGGCGACGCCCCAGCCGGAGAGGACGGCCAGTACCTGGACGGCGAAGGCCTCGTTCAGCTCGATCAGGTCGAGGTCGTCGAAGCCGACGCCGGTGCGGGCGAACAGCTTGTGCACGGCGGGTACCGGGCCGATGCCCATCATGGACGGCTCGCAGCCGGCGGCCGCCCAGCCCTCGAACCAGGCGAGGGGCTCCAGGCCCAGTGCGTCCAGGCGGTCCTCGGCGACGACGAGGCAGGCGGCGGCCGCGTCGTTCTGCTGGCTGGAGTTCCCGGCCGTCACGGTGCCGCCGGGCAGCAGGGTCCGCAGCCGGGCCAGGGACTCGGGGGTGGAGTCCGGGCGGACGCCCTCGTCACGCGCGAAGATCTGCGGGTCGCCTCTGCGCCGCGGGACCTCGACGGGCACGATCTCCTCGTCGAAGGTTCCGGCCTCCCATGCGGCCGCGGCCCGTCGGTGGCTGCGTGCGGCGTACGCGTCGGCGGCATCCCGGCCGATGCCGTACTCGCGGGCGAGGTTCTCGGCGGTCTCGATCATGCCGCTGATCGGGCCGGACCTCCACTCCGGCTGCGACCGTTCACGGCCGCGGTCGAGCCGGTCGTAGAGGGTCTGGTTGCCTGCCCGGGAACCCCAGCGGGCGGTGGTCGTGTAGTGCTCGATGTTGCTCATCGACTCCACGCCACCGGCCACGACGACGTCCGCCGCGCCGGTCTGCACCATCATCGCGGCGGTGATCACGGCCTGCAGGCCGCCGCCGCAGCGGCGGTCGGTCTGGAAGCCGGGCACCTCGACCGGCAGCCCCGCGTGCAGTGCCGCCCACCGTCCGATGCAGGGCGCCTCGGAGTTCGCGTACGACTGGGCGAACGCGACGTCCTCGACGGCGGCCGGGTCGACGCCGGAGCGCTCGACGAGCGCCTTGAGCACGGTCGCGGCGAGGTCCTCGGCGGGCACCGGCCGCAGGCTTCCTCCGAAGGTGCCCACCGCCGTGCGCAGCGGGCTGACGATGGCGACGCGTCTCATGTCTGTCTCCTGGGATCGGGGCGGACGGGCCGTCAGGCGGCGGCCGGTATGGCCTCGGCGGCTGCTTCCAGTCCGGGACGGTGCGCGGGGTCCGCGATCGCCAGCATCCGTTCGACACGGGCGGCCACGGACAGTCCGCGCAGGTCGGCGACGCCGTGCTCGGTCACGACGATCAGCGGCTCGGACCTCGGGGTCGACACCGGGCCGTCGAGCCGGGCGACGATCCTGCTGCGGCCGCGCGCGGTGGACGGCAGCGCGACGATCGGCAGGCCGCCCGGTGAGCGGGCCGCGCCGCGCAGGAAGTCGACGGCCCCGCCGACGGCACCGACGTAACGGCCCCCTGCCGTCTCGGCGTTGACCTGGCCGGTGAGATCGACCTCGATGGCGGAGTTGACGGCGGCGAGTTGGTGGGAGGCGGCGAGGACCTCGGGGTCGTGCGTGTACGCCGTGGCGTGCAGCCGGACGCGGGGGTTGCGGTGGGCGGCGCGGAAGAGGGGTTCGGTGCCGGAGAGCAGGCCGGCGACGGCGATGCCCCGGTCGGCGGACTTACGGGCCCCGGTGACGGTGCCCTCCTCGATCAGCCGCATCGCGGTGTCGTTGAGGATCCCCGAGTGGATGCCGAGGTCGCGGCGGTCGCCCAGTTCTCCGAGCACCGCCTCGGGGAGCGCTCCGATGCCGAACTGCAGGGTGGCACCGTCCTGGATGAGACCGGCCACGCGGCGTGCCACGGCGCGGGTCTGCTCCGTGACGCGGCCGGCGGGCAGCCTGCCCGGGGTGCGGGAGGTGCGGATCGCCGCCGTCCAGTCGCCGGTGCCGAGGGTGCGGGCGCCCGGAGTGAACGGCACCTGGTCGTTGATCTCGGCGATGACCACGCGGGCGGTGTCCAGGGCTGCGGAGAAGTAGTCGTCGGCCAGTCCGAGACTGTGCCGGCCCGTCCCGTCCGGGGGTGAGACCTGGACGAGGACGACGTCCGCGCGCAGCGGGCCGTCCGTCAGGAGCCGGGGAAGGGCGGAGTAGTGGACGGGCACCACGTCGAGCCGGCCGGCGGCGTGCAGGGCGGCGTTGGTGCCGGAGCCGCAGTACGAGTGGATGTCCAGTCCGTCGGAGGTCTCCAGGGTGAGGGCTGACTCGGCGGGGATGCCGACGAAGCACCTCAGCCGGCCGATCCGCGCCCGCTGGGCGAGCAGCAGCCCGGTCAGCGTGCGCGGTTCGGCGGAGGCCTGCCCCCACACCACCATGTCGTGCGGGCGGATGTACCGGGCGAGGTCCGGTTCCGCGCCGGTGCTATCCGCCGGTGTCATCACGCCACCGGTCGGCGGAGGGGTCCAGCAGGCGGGCCAGATGCCCTTCGGCGAGCCAGACGATCGTCTCCAGTTCGAGTGCGTCGAGGTAACGCACCCGGCCGGTGCGCAGGTCCTCGAGCCTGAGGCGGACCGAGTTGCCGGTGTTGTCGACGTCGACCGACACCTCGGCGAACTCGCTGCCCACGACCGGGCCCACGCCGGGGATGTCGTAGGGGCCCCGGTCCCCCATCTCGATGCTCATATCAGGAATCCCAGCGTCGGGAGGGCCTTGTCGTTGTCGACCAGGACGACCTTCTTGCGGACGAGCCGCAGTTCGCCGTCGACGCGGCGCAGCCGGTAGGTGGTCCGGCCGCCCCAGAGTTCGTTGCCGCGTGCCCGGGACTCGTAGACGAGGAAGTTCGCTCCGACCTCGAGGTCGGTGCCGCCGTCGGGGTTGCGGCGGCCGCAGAGCAGCTCGATGTTCGAGATCAGCCGGCGCAGGTTCGACGGCGGTGCCTGGGCGTACCGCTTGCCGGTGCGGACCTGCTTGAGGCGGGTCGAGATGCGGGAGCGGTTGTCGTAGATGACCGACACCTGGGTGACCGGGTCGGTGTCGGCGCCGCCGGCCGGCACCCAGTACAGGGCGTCGTCGGTCCAGAGCGCCTCCCAGGCGTCGTAGTCGTTCTCGTCGGCGTAGCGGGCCTCGCGGTAGAGGAACTGCTCCACTTCCCGGTGGCCGAAGCCGTCGGGGACGGGTTCGGCCGCCTCGCGGACCCGGGCGTCGGTGGTCATCACGCCTCCATCAGCGTCTTGTAGTGGGACCAGAACCCGCGCATGGCGGTCTCGTCCGTGGCGGTGCCGATGGTGAAGCCGTTCTCGTCGACCCGCTCGCGGACCAGGCCGCGGCGCACGTCGAGCCACTCCGGGGTGAGTGCCTGGACGCCGCGCTGGTTGCGCTCGTACATCTCGGTGTCGTCGGCGAGCAGCATCCCCGCGGGGCCGACGGATCCGATGGACTGGGAGATCATGCGCCTGTTGAGTTCGGGCGCGCCGGCCAGCTGGACGGCGGTGGAGTACTGCACGCACTCGTCCACGGCGACGGGCTGGATGTTGAACACCTGGATCTCGGCGATGAACAGGTTCGGGAAGATCATCACGTGCGGGGCGCCCTCGACGAGGATCTTCTCGGCGCCGGCGCCGTGCAGTTCCCGCATCTTCGCCACGTAGTCGGGGACGCGGGACTCGGTGGTGCCGAACCAGCGCATGGGTTCGTTGAACTTGCGGAATTCGGGGCGCAGATCGTTCTCGCTGTGCCCGTTGCCGAGGTTGCGGGTGACGGCGGTGGAGGCGTCGCTGTAGAGGGCGCCGATCGGGCTGCCGGTGACACCGAAGATCGAGCCGTGGACGAACTGGGGGTGGTAGCCGTCGGTCTCGTTCTCGGCGAGGAGTTTCCAGTTGGCCTTGGTGCGGTGCTGCAGCCAGCCGGCCGTGAGTTCCACCCGGCTCTCCGGGGAGAGCCGGACCAGCCGGTCGATCTCCCCCGCGGCCGCGCCGAGGTGTTCGACGAGGCTCGGGCCGTCGGCGGCGAAGCTGCCGAAGACGAATCCGCCGTAGGAGTCCACGCGGGGGACGGCGCCCATCCCCGTCTCGATCTTGCCCTTGCCGCCGTACCCCTTGTTGTACGGGTAGCCGAGGAGTTCGCCGGTGTTGCGGAAGGTCCAGCCGTGGTAGGGGCAGCGGAAGGAGCTGGAGTTGCCCTTGTTGTCGTCGCAGACCTGGTTGCCGCGGTGTGCGCACCGGTTGAGCAGCAGGTGGATGCCGCCCTCGGCGTCGCGGGTCATGATCACGTCCTGCGGGCCGAGCTTCTTGCGCACGTAGTCGTTCGGGTTCGGCACTTCGCTCTCGTGTCCGACGAAGACCCAGGTGCGGTACCAGATCTTGCGGAGCTCCTCACCGAAGATCTGCTGGTCCGTGTAGAGGCTTCCGTGCACCTTTTCGGGCTTGATCAGGCGCTCGTAGAGGGTGCCCGGCGCGGCTGCGGCGGGGACTGTGGTGGTCATCGCTGGGTTCCTTTCCAGGCCGCGGTGGCCTGTTCGACCAGGCGGAACTTCTGGACCTTGCCGGTCGGTGTCTTGGGCAGGTCCTCGGCGTCGAGGAACAGCACGCGCTTGGGGACCTTGAACCGGGCGAGGTGCTCCTTGCAGTACGCGATGACGTCCTCCTCGGTGAGGCGGGCGCCGGCGGTGGGGACGATGACGGCACAGCCGATCTCGCCCCAGCGGTCGTCGTTCAGCCCGATGGCGAAGACCTGGCTGACGTCGTCGCGGGCGGCCAGGAGGTCTTCGATCTCCTTGGGCATGACCAGTTCGCCGCCGCTCTTGTAGAGCTCCTTGCTGCGGCCGGTGATCTCGAGGTAGCCGTCCTCCCGGACTCTTCCGAGGTCCCCGGAGTGGAGCCAGCCGTCGCGCAGGGCGAGCGCGGTCTCCTCGGGCTTGCCGTAGAAGCCGGCCATCACGGTGGGGCCCTGGGACGTCAACTCGCCGGTCCCGCCGGCCGGCAGGGGTTCTCCGGTCTGCGGGTCGACGGTGCGGTAGCGCACCAGGTCGTCGCCGCCCTCCACTCCGGCGGAGCCGGCGATCTTGGGCCGGCCGACGGTGGTCGAGGTCAGTTCGAGGGGGTCCTCGGGGAAGGTCAGGGTCATCGCGCCGCCGCACTCGGTCATGCCGTAGCCGGTGACGATCTCGCTGACACCGAGGTCCTTCTCGAACGTCTCCCAGAGCCAGATCGGTGCCGGGGCCGAACCGCACAGGACGGCGGTGAGGGAGGAGAGGTCGTAGCGGTCGCGCGCCGTGGTCTGCACCATGGCCACGGCCATGGTGGGCACGCAGAGGATGTCGGTGGCCCGGTGGCGCTGGATGCCGGCGAAGTAGTTCTCCGCGCTGAAGGAGGTCTGCGGGACGATCGCTCCGCCGACGTACATCACGGAGAGCAGGCCCTCGACGTAGCCGAACATGTGGTAGCAGGGCAGGGAGAAGAGGATTCTCCTGCCGTCCTCGTAGGCGCGGGTCAGTGCCGAGGCGTACGCGGTGCGGAGCACGGCGTCGTGGCGCACCTGGACGCCCTTGGGCGAGCCGGTGCTGCCGGAGGTGTACAGCATGTCGCCGATGTCGTCCGGCGTGTGCGGCATGTTGGCCGCGGCGCCGGGGTTCCGGTCGCCGAGGGCCGCGAGGCCGTCGAGGTCCAGGGCCTTCTCGCGGGTTCTGCCGTCGTTCGGGAAGACGATGACGTGCCGCAGGTCCTTCGGGCCGCTCCCCTCGGCGTCGGCCCGGTCGGGGGTCTCCCAGCCGGGGGCGATGGAGTCGAGCATCGAGAGGTAGTCCAGACCGGCGAAGCCGGTCATGGTGATCAGCGTCGAGCACTGGGACTGGGCGAGCACGTAGCCGAGCTCGTCCTCGCGGTAGAGGTAGTTGAACGGGATCGCGGTCGCGCCGGTGCGGGCGATGGCGAACTTGAGCGGGACGAACTCCGGGTGGTTCGCCATCAGCATGCCGACCCGCTGTCCCGGCCCGACGCCGAGGGTGACGAGCCCGTCGGCGAGCCGGCGCGACTGCTCCGCGACCTCGCGGTAGGTGAGGGTCACGTCGTCGGTGATCACGAACGGGCGGTCGCCGTAGCGCTCGGCGCACACGTCGAGCCAGGCATCGAGGGTGCGCGGGATCCAGACGGGGAACTGCTCCCGCAGCGCCTGACGGCGCGAGTCGATCGAAGTCGTCATGCTCGGCTCCTTGTTTAATCTTGATTAGATTAAGCTGCCTGAACAGGTGTACGCAAGCACCGCACGGGCCTGTCTCCCGGCCCGTGCGGAACTTCGCTCAGCCCACGCCGAAGCGAGGGGCCCGCTTCTCGCGGAAGGCGGCGACGCCCTCCGCGAAGTCGTCGGAATCGAACAGTCCCGCCTGGTGGCCGGCCTCGGCGTCGAGGACGTCCAGGGGACTTCGCGGTGCCCCCGAGAACATCCGTTTGACGGTCCCCAGCGCGAGCGGGGGTCCCGCCGCCAGCCGGGTGGCGTCCTCGAGCGCCCGTGTCAACGCGGCGCCCGGTTCCACCAGCGCGTCGACCAGCCCGAGGGCGAACGCGGCCTCCCCCTCGACGGGTTCGGGCAGCATCAGCATCTGCCGGGCCCGGGCGGGCCCGATCCGCGCCGGGAGGGACACGTAGATACCCATGTCGCCCGCCAGCCCCACCGCGGTGAACGTCGTGGCGTACCGCGCGTCGGCGGCCGAGACCACGCGGTCGCAGGCCAGCGCCAGGGCGGTGCCCGCGCCGTACGCCGGCCCCTCGACCGCCGCCACCACGGGCTTGGGCGTGTTCCAGATCGCCCGCACCACGCGCTGGGCGGCCTGGGCCCGTTCGTACGCCTTCTCCCTCGGCAGCCGGGTCATGGTGGAGATGTCGCCGCCCGAGCAGAAGGCGCCGCCCGCGCCGGTGAGGACGACGCTCCGTACACCGGGCGCCCGGTCGGCCTCCTCCAGGGCCTCGGCCAGGGCGAGGCGCAGCGGCATGTCGATCGCGTTGCGCAGCTCGGGGCGGTTCATGGTGAGCACGCGTACGGCGCCGTGGTCCTCGGTCAGGACCGGCGGCCGGCCGGCACCGGCCTCGGGAACCGCGGAGGTGTCGGGCCTGCCGGCCGTCCCGGGGGCGCTCATGCGCCGGTGAAGCGGGCCGGGCGCCGTTCGATGACGGCGGCGAGTCCTTCACGGGAGTCCGCCGTGCCGGAGAGCTCGGAGACCGTCCGGGCCTCCTCCGGCAGGCGTTGTTCGACCCCGGCGCCGACCCCGTTCCACACCAGGCGTTTGGTGGCGGACAGGGCGAGGGGCGGCATCGCGGCCAGCGTCGCGGCGAGCTCCCGGGCCCGGTCGGTGAGTTCGCCGTCGGGGACGACGGAGGTGACGATGCCGGCGTCGCGGGCCTCGGCGGCCGTCAGGGTCGGGTTGGTCATCAGGATCTCCATGGCCCTGCGCAGGCCGACCAGTTGGGTGAGGGTCACGGTGACCCCCGCGTCGGGCGCCATGCCGACCCGGACGGCGCCGGAGAAGAACTTCGCCGACTCGGCGGCGACGACCAGGTCGCTGGCGCAGACCAGGCCGAAGCCGCCCCCGCCGGCGGCGAATCCGTGCACGGCCGCGATCACCGGCGCCTTGAGCTGGATGAGCGCCGAGGTGGCCATCTGGAGCCAGGCCGTGGCCTCGCGGAGGTAGTCGGGAAGGGCCTCGCCCTTCTCGGCGAACGTGGTCACGTCGCCGCCGGCACAGAAATTGCGTCCCTCGCCGCTGAGGACGACCACGCGGACGTCCGGCTCGGCGTGGCAGCGGAGCACGGCGGTGTGCAGGGCCTGCAGGAACGGGACGTTCATCCCGTTGGCCGCCTCCGGGCGGTTCAGCCGGAGCCGGGCGATGCCGTCCTCGTCGAGGTCGAGAAGGACGGGGCCGGTGCCGATCAATGAGGTCATGTCATGCTCCCTTGCTGCCGAACGATTCGACGCCGGCTCCCCCGGCCGCGCCGGAGATGTGGGCGACGACCCGCTGGAGTTCGAGCGCGAGCCCGGACTCCAGGGAGGTCGCCAGGCCGTCGTGGACGAGACGCTTGATGCCGGTCAGGGCGTCACGGCGGCGGCCGGCGAGCCGGGTCACGAAGGCCTCGACCCCGTCGTCGAACTCCTGTGGCGGGAAACTGCGGTGCGCCAGTCCGTACGCGGCCGCCTCCTGTCCGGACAGCCGTTCGCCGCCGAGCAGGAGGCCCAGGGCGCGCTGGCGTCCGACGAGCCGGGGCAGCCGCTGCGAGCTGCCGCCACCGGGGATCTGGCCGTAGTTGACGTGGTTGTCGGCGATGCGGGCGTCGTCGCGCACCAGCGCGATGTCGGCGGCCAGCATGAACTCGAAGCCGCCGGCCATCGCGACGCCCTCGACCGCGGCGACCACGGGGGCCTCGATCTCGGCGACCGCGGCGCAGGCCCGGCCGAAGTTCTCGAAGAGCGGCACGAGTGCCGCCGGGCCGTCGGCCCGCAGCCGCTCGACCTCGTGGAAGTCGCCGCCCGCGGAGAAGTTGCCGCCGGCGCCGCGTACCAGGATCACGTTGACGTCGGGGCGGGCGCCCAGGTCACGGAGGGCCGCTTCGAACGCGCGGCCGAGTTCGACGGTGATCGCGTTCATCCGGTCGGGCCGGTTGAGCAGGATGCGGCCCACTCCGCCGGCGACGGTGGTCTCGACGACGCTCACATCAACCGCCCCCCGCCGACTTCGAGTACGGCCCCGGTCATGTAGCTCGCGAGGTCCGAGGCGAGGAACACGACCGCGCCGGCCACCTCGCGGGGCTCGCCGGCCCGCCTCATGGGGACGGCCGCCTCACGCTCGGCGAACACCTCGGGAGGCATGGCCTCGGTCATGGGGGTGCGGATCAGGCCCGGCTGCACGGCGTTGACCCGTACGCCGTGGTGGGCCACCTCCTTGGCCGCGGCCTTGGTCAGGCCGACGATGCCGGCCTTGGCCGCGCTGTAGTTGGTCTGGCCCGGGTTGCCCGACTTCCCGGACAGCGAGGAGATGTTGACGATGCTTCCCGACTTGCGCTCGCGCATGACGGCGGAGGCCGCGCGGACGCCGAGCCAGGTGCCGCGCAGGTGGACGGTGACCACGGCGTCGAAGTCGTCGACGGTCATCTTCTTGAGGGAGGCGTCGCGGGTGATGCCCGCGTTGTTGACGAAGACGTCGAGACCGCCCAGCTCGGCGACGGCCTTCGCGGCGAGCGCGTCCACGTCCGCCTCGTCGGTGACGTCGCAGGCCGTGCCGAGTGCCTCACCGCCGAGTTCGGCGGCCGCCGCGGCGGCGCGGTCCCCGTCGAGGTCGGCGAGGAGGACGGCGGCGCCGTGCTCCCTCAGCAGCCTCGCGATCTCGAACCCGATGCCCTGCGCGGCGCCCGTGACGACGGCCGACCGGCCCGCGAGCAGTCCGGCGCTCATGCGACGTACCGCACGATCGACTCGGCGACGGCCGCGGGCTTCTCGGAGCCCTCGACCTCGATGGTGGTGGCCAGAACGGCCTGGACGGCTCCGTCCAGCACGGTCACCTCGGCCACCCGGGAGTGGGCGCGCAGTCGGGACCCGACGGGCACCGGTGCGGGGAAGCGCACCTTGCCCAGGCCGTAGTTGACCGCCATCCGCACGCCGTCCACCCGGTAGAGGCGGTGCAGGAACTGCGGCAGCAGGGAGAGCGTGAGCAGTCCGTGCGCGATGGTGCCGCCGAACGGTCCGGCGGCGGCCCGCTCGGGGTCGACGTGGATCCACTGGTGGTCGCCGGTGGCGTCGGCGAAGCGGTCGATCCGGTCCTGGTCGACGGTCAGCCAGTCGCTCGTGCCGAGATCGGCGCCCGCCGAGCCGGCCAGTTCCTCGGCGCTGTGGAAGATCCGCAAGGCCTGCTCCAGGTGCAAGGGAGGGGGTAGGGGCTTCTTTTCTAATTGAATCTAAATTAGAGTAAGTGACTCGTCAAGGAAAAGAATCCGGCGCCGGAAGGATGTTCGAGATGGACCTGGGGCTGCAGGACGCCCGTGTGGTGGTCACGGGAGGCGCGTCCAACATCGGCCGGGGAATCGTCCACGGCTACGCCGCCGAGGGCAGCCGCGTCCTCATCTGCGACATCGACGGGGACCAGGCCGAGAAGGTGCGTGCCGAGGCCCTCGAACGGGGCGCCGCGGCCGCCGAGGTGGTGGCGGCCGACCTCACCGTGCCCGGTGCCGCCGACGAGGCCGTCGGCGCGGCCGTGGACCGCTGGGGCGGCGTGGATGTCCTGGTGAACAACGCGGGCTGGAGCGTGCCGGGGTTCATCGCCGCCGACACCGACCGGGACAAGTGGCAGCGCACGGTGGAGGTCAACTTCTTCACGGCGATCGCCGCCACCCAGGCGGTGCTGGCACCGATGAAGGAGCAGGGGCACGGATCGATCGTCTTCGTCGCCAGCGAGGCGGCCTTCGGCCAGATCCGGCAGGGCGTGTACGGCGCCACCAAGGCCGCCGTCGTCGCGCTGGCCAGGACGACCGCACGCGAGCACGGCCGGCACGGCATCCGTTCCAACATCGTCTGTCCGGGCCTGGTCGTCCCCGACGGGCCCGAGGCGGTCGGGGCGGGGAGCCTGTGGGCGGTCGGTCAGGACAACGTCTTCGACCGGAAGCAGATCGACTACCTGCTCAAGGACACTCCCCTGCGCCGGCTCACCGAGGCCGCGGACGTCGCGAACGCCGTGCTGTGGCTGTCGTCGGACCGTGCCGCCCGGCAGATGACCGGTCAGCTGTTCTCGGTGAGCGGGGGTTACACGATGCCGTGACGCGAGCGCGCCGACCCCATCCGAGAACCCACGAGAGGCGGAATCCTTGCCTGCGAACTCCCCGCAGAAGTCAGCACAGAACTCGGCTCAGAACTCCTCGCGCGACCCCGACTGGACACGGCCCGGGGCGTACCCCGTGGCCGAGGGGGTCCACCGGATCCCCCTGCCCCTCCCGCTGGCCGGGCTGACCGCGGTCAACGTCTACGTGCTGGAGGGACCGGACGGTCTGGTCGTCGTCGATTCCGGCTGGCAGTCGGCGAAGACCCGTACCGCTCTCGAGGCCGGCCTCCGGCAGCTCGGCCACGGCCTGGACGACATCGACACCTTCCTGATCACCCATATGCACTGGGACCACTACACGATGGCGGCCGAGCTGCGGGACACGCTGCGCTGCCGGATCCAGGTGGGAGCCGAGGAACGGGACAGCATCCTCGGTTACGACCAGGAGGACGGGGTGTACGCCCACCGGACACCGCTTCTGCGGGCCGCCGGCGCCGACGACCTGGCGGCCGAGGTGGAGAGCCGGCCGCTGGAGCCGTACGAGACCGACATCGCCTACGGCCCCCCGGACCACTGGCTCGTCGACGGGGACCGCACACCGGTGGCGGACGGCGCTCTCGAGGCGATCGCCACACCCGGGCACACCCGGGGCCACATGGTGTTCTCGCTCGACACTGCGGGCGTGCTGTTCACCGGTGACCACGTACTGCCCGGCATCACCCCCGCGGTCGGCAACGACGGCCACCCGGCCACGAGTCCGCTGCGGAACTACCTGGCGTCACTGCACCGGCTGCTCGACCGCCCCGACGCCGTGATGCTGCCGGCGCACGGGCCCGTCGGCGGCAGTGTGCACACCCGGGTCAAGGAGCTCATCGGCCACCACGACGAGCGTCTTCAGGAGATCCTGGAGCTGGTCGGCGACGGCCGGGCGACGGCGATGCAGGTCGCGGCGGCGGTCCCCTGGACCCGTCGGCGCCTGCGGCTGGACGAACTGGACGCCGTGCACCGGATGACGGCGGTGCTGGAGGTGGACGCGCATCTGTCCGTACTGGCGGAGCGGGGGCACGTGGTGACGCAGCAGGAGGACGGGGTGCGGCGGTTCGCACGGGCTCACTGAGGCTTCGGGGGGCGGGCCCCGGGGGGGGGGGGGCCCCCCCCCCGGGGCCCGCCCCCCCCCCCCGCCCCGGGGCCCCCCCGCCGCGCGGGGCGCCCGCCGCGCGCGGGGGCGGGCGCCGCCGC